>JAPXKJ010000001.1:0-48512 GCA_033810155.1 Bacillota bacterium
GGCGACACTGCAGTAGCGGTCGCGCTTCAGCACGTGGAAGGTAGAATTCCCTCTATTCGCGAGAAACGCCCGGACGTTCCCGTAGAACTAGAGATGTTGATTACAAAGGCACTTGCAAAAGATCCGAAGGACCGGTTCCAGTCAGCTCAAGAGATGTTAGCAGCAATGCGGCGAGTGAGCTCACGTGCCATTTCGGACACGCATGCCGATTTGATGCCAGAAGGTGATCAAAAGATGTCGCGGCAAAAAAAGAGGTCGTCGAACAGGGCTTTGAAACTTTTTGGAGTAGTGGTGCTAGTCGGTCTAGCTCTGGGGGGCTATGCGATCTATGCTTTCAACAATTGGATGTCGGTACCTGTGGTCGAAGTCCCAAACATCGTCGGAAAGAATCAGGTGGAAGCTCAGGAGTTGCTGGTCGAGCATGGCCTTGTGCCACGGCTTTCGGCAGAGAAGTATGATCCGGATGTACCGGCGAACACTGTTATATCCCAGAGTCCTTTGGGTGGTGAAAAGGTAAAAAAAGGTCGAGAAGTGTACTACGTTTTATCCAAAGGGGAGTCATTAGTAAACGTTCCCGATGTACGGGAGCTCACTCTTAGAGAGGCACAACTAGAGCTTGAGAATAACGACCTAGAACTTGGGAATGTGGATCATGTATTCCATGACACGGTACCCGAGGACCATGTAATTACCCAAAACCCGCGGGCAAATACGTCTGTATCTATAGGGACGCGAGTCGACCTTTCGGTGTCGAAAGGTCCTCAAGAAGAAAAGACCATTGTTCCGCGTCTGATAGGACTAATATTGGACAAGGCTGAGAGCACCCTCAAAGAGAATTCCTTGGAACTGGGCGAAGTGTCTAAGGTTCACACGAATCTCACAGCTGGCACTGTCATCACTCAAGATCCAACCGAAGGAACCGAGGTTTTGGCTCAAAGCAAGGTTAATGTTACGATCTCCATAGGGCCAGAAGAGCCGGTACGGTCCTACACGATACAGATCAAAGTTCCCGAGAAAGATGGGCCTGTACATGTGAAAGTTGTGGTCATGGACATGCGGGGCGAAGCTGTCTGCTATGAAGAAGATGAGACCCCGGATCAGACCATAAGCGTTACATTCGAGTACAAGGGCAGTGCAGCTCTTGTCAAAGTGTACTTTGACGATAAGTTCTCCTACGAGGAGGTAATCAAACCGTAGAAAGAGGTGCTAAGCAATCTTTGATTGGTAGAGTGCTAAGCGTGCATTCGGCTTTATGCGAAGTAGATCTTGGGGATAGGTTGGTGTCATGCGTACTGAGAGGCCGGTTGAAGATCTCAGAGGCGCAAATCTATGCCGGGGACATTGTGACGGTATCTTACAGTGACGATGTCTATGTGATAGAGGAAGTACATGAACGTCATAATCTGTTGGTGAGGCCGCCTGTGGCCAATGTGAACCAAGGAATTCTGGTAACCGCTGTTACCAAGCCTCCTGTGAGTTATCTTTACACTGATAGAGTATTGGTTCAAATGGAGTATGAGGGTGTTCACGGGGTGATCTGTGTTAACAAGCAAGACATAGAAGAGCCTGAAAAGATAGAAGAGATCACAGATGTTTATTCGCAGGCAGGATATGAATGTGTTGTCACTTCAGCGCTTACAGGCTACGGTTTGGACGAATTAGGAAGGATTCTCCAAGGCAAAGTATCGGTTTTTGCTGGACAAAGTGGCGTCGGTAAGTCGAAACTTGTTGCCTCGCTAGTAGGAACAGATTTGTTGATAGGTAACCTATCCCAAGGCGGGCGTGGCAGGCATACTACAAAATGGGTGAGACTCTTCCCTATAGGTGGGCACGGTTACGTTGCAGATACGCCAGGGTTTTCGCGGATAGATCTTGTACCAGTCGAGCCGCATGAACTAGGCCTTTTGTTTCCCGAAATTAGGAAATACGCGGGACTATGCCATTTTCCCAAATGTCTTCACAAGACCGAAGACCGATGTGGGGTAAAACATGCACTTTCCCAGGGCGAGATTTCTGCCAGACGCTATGAGAGTTATCTGAAACTATTGGAAGAAGCAACCGAGAGAAGGAGATATTCATGAGCGCCTATTCAAGTATCCAGAACAAAGGAACGACCGTTAAGGTAGCTCCTTCACTCTTGTCAGCGAATATGTTGGACATAGGACGGGACGTGGCTCGAGTGAGAGATGGTGGAGCCGATCTTTTGCATCTTGACATAATGGATGGACATTTTGTACCCAATCTGACTTTCGGGCCAGA
This sequence comes from Bacillota bacterium, assembly GCA_033810155.1. Classification (GTDB taxonomy): domain Bacteria; phylum Bacillota; class Sulfobacillia; order Fermentithermobacillales; family Fermentithermobacillaceae; genus UBA3907. Next base: position 2,260 of record JAPXKJ010000001.1, read on the forward strand.
CATTGCTAAGGATTTGCGTACCATGGGATTACCTCTCGATGTTCACCTTATGGTGTCTAATCCAGATTCCGCGCTGCGTTGGTTCTGCGAGTATGCGGACTACGTGACAATCCATGTAGAAGCTACTGCTCATCTGCACAGGTTGCTAAAGGAGATTCGAGATAGAGGTTGTAGAAGTGGTGTGGCGCTAAATCCTTCAACCCCTCCTGATTTTCTGCCCTATGTGATCGATCAAGTTGATCTGGTGCTCGTTATGACCGTAAATCCCGGACTAGGCGGACAGTCTTTTATCCCAGCCATGCTTCCGAAGATACAGGAGATCCGACGTCTTGTTGATGAAGCAGGTCTGCCCGTAGAAATCCAAGTGGATGGTGGGATAACCGCGGATAATTCGAGGTTAGTTGTGGAAAAAGGGGCTGATATCCTGGTTTCTGGAAGTTATGTTTTCTCGAGCGACGACGTGTCTGGTGCTATAAGGAATCTAAAAACGCCTGGCCCAAGTGAACGATGAAAGTAATGTGTTTTTGCACGAGGAAGAAACCAATAACACCCCTCGCTTTTTGATATGCGAGAGGTGTTATTCGGATCAGGAAACATAACCTAACTTTACTTGACAGCGCGCTGCACTTTTCCACTGCGGAGACACCTAGTGCACACCCACATCCTTTTCTGGGTATTGCCGACTACTATGCGGACTCGCTGGACATTCGGAGACCAATCCCTTTTGTTCTTTATGTTGGAATGGCTGACTCGGTGGCCAACCGCTCTCGTTTTACCGCAGATCTCACATTTGGGCATATGACTCTAACCTCCTCAGACCTAATAGCCTGCTTATTTTAGCACACAACTCAAGGCAGGAGAAGCGCTATTCGCTGTTGAATGCTTTCTGCGAAGACCGAACGCTCCATTGGCAGACTTTCAATCTTTACAAATTCTATTGTGTACGTACTATTGTAGTATACACTTTGTACCGTCAAAGATAGAAGTGGAGTGTAAGTTGTGGTAGGAAAAGAAATAAGAACAGATATTGGGAAGATGGCCCTGTCAGAAGAAGCCATTGCCACAATTGCAGGGGCAGCTGCTACCGAGTGTTACGGAGTAGTTGGTATGGCGGGTCGTAAGATGACAGACGGGCTATCTGAGCTTTTAGGCAGGGAGAACCTGTCAAAGGGCGTGACCGTGTCTATTGACGGTGACGATGTATACATCAATGTTTCGGTAATACTTGCCTACGGTGTAAAGATTCCGGAAGTCGCTCGGATGGTCGCGGAAAAGGTTCGCTATACTGTAGAAAACTACACAGGTCTAAAGGTAAAGCGAGTAACAGTTAATGTAGAAAGCCTGAGGTTTCAAGATGCGGAGAATTAGACGATGACCGAACTATGTATGAGTGGCGATTCATTTATAGGCATACTTGCTCACGCGAAGGACTATTTGTGTCAACGAAAAGATGAAGTGGATGCTCTAAACGTTTTTCCCGTCCCAGACGGAGATACAGGAACAAATATGTACCTTACTCTGTGTTCGGCTGTTGAAAGTCTCAATGGAAAATCTGCGATTTCATTATCTGAGGCTGCTGAAATCGCAAGCATGGGAGCGCTCATGGGCGCTCGAGGCAATTCGGGAGTTATTTTATCGCAGATCTTGAGAGGTATTGCCAAAGGATTTGCAGACAAGGAATGTGCTCGCCCGGAAGATATCGCTTTCGCCATCGAGAATGCTGTCGTAACTGCGTACAAAGCAGTTATGAAACCTGTTGAAGGAACGATCCTTACTGTATTACGGGGAATGAGAGATGCGGTTCTAGGCCAGGCAACGGATGCTGATGTCACCATTGAGCAACTTCTAAGAGAATGTGTTTGTAAGGGAAATGAGGTTTTGCAAACGACTCCGGAAATGCTTCCTGTACTTAAAGAAGCTGGGGTTGTGGATGCAGGGGGCCAGGGGCTTGTGTATGTCGTTGAGGGTGCGCTTAAGTGGTATGAGCAAGACCAGTTTGTGAAACAATATGGGGAAAGAGGGACTATCGGAAGCGCAGCTGCCCCAGTTGTTCATGAACAGGACATAATCAGTATTGAGAACCCCTACGATACTCAGCTCCTTATTCTTGGAAAGGACCTATCAGTTGAAGACATAAGGCAAGTGCTTGATCCCATAGGAGATTCGATGCTTGTGGTGGGCTCAGGCGATGTCGTAAGAGTTCACATCCATACGGCGGTGCCTGAAGAAGTAATAGGTATATGCAGGGAATATGGGCAGATATCTGAAGTCACCATCGATAACATGATTGAACAATCTAAAGCAGCTCTTAAACTTAGAGATGCTGCAAAGACTGTAATCACACATGATAGAGAGATTAGCCTGCCTGTGAGCGCTACTAAGAACATAGGTGTGATTTCTGTGGCCACCGGGGAAGGACTCAAAGCCATAATGAAGAACCTTGGGTGTGACTTGGTGATGGACGGTGGCATTACGATGAATCCATCGACAAGCGATGTGGCCGCTGCAGTAAACTCGTTGGATACGAACAAAGTCATATTCTTGCCCAACAATTCAAACATATTCCTAGCGGCGAAACAGGCCAAGAGGATCACTGGTCGGAGGATGTACATCGTCCCCTCTAGAACTGTGCCTCAGGGAATATCCGCTCTTCTATCGCTCAATCTAGACGAAGATATGGAGTACAACTTGCGGAAAGCTGGGAAAGCAATCCGAAGCGTAAAGACTGGCGAGGTTACATTTGCAGCCCGAAATGGGAAATTTGGCAGGCACGTATTTAAACAAGGCGATATCATTGGATTGATAGACGGCAAGGTCGAAATAGTAGGGCACGATCCTCAGGAAGTGCTTATGGCAATCATGGCCAAGATGGTTAGAGAAGATGATTCAGTAGTAACTGTTTACTACGGGCAAGATATTGATGAAGCCATGTCGAGGAGAGTCTATGAGATGTTAATGGACGATCTTGGTGATACATGTGATGTAGAGGTTCATTTTGGAGGGCAGCCTTTGTATTACTATATTGCATCGGTGGAATAATGGATAAAGGGATATCTCTAACTCAAGATATTAGGTACTTGAAAGGTGTCGGGCCTAAGAGAGCCAAGGAGTTCAATTCTCTAGGAATTCATACTGTCAAGGATCTTTTCGATTATTTTCCGTTTAGGATAGATGATTTTTCCCGTACCAAGAGGATCGCAGATTTGAGGCCTGGAGATGAGGTGACTGTGGCAGGGAGGGTCACAACAACTGCCACGATTCCAGGTCTGAGAGGCCTTGTTGCGCGCGTAGGCATATCAGACGGAACCGGTCTTTGCTATCTGGTGTGGTACAATATGCCATATATGACAAACAGGCTCCGTAGGGGAATGAAAGTTGTCGCATCTGGCAAGGCAGAATGGCGCCGTGAGAGTTGGGAGATTGCTCACCCTCTGGTGAAAGAGGGAATAAAGACAGACACCCATGGGCCAATCATCCCAATATATCATTGTAAGGCAGAGCTGCCTTCTTCAACCATATCTAGGATTATAGGCGAGAACCTTGAGGTCTATCTTGGCTTGGTTCCGGAACTGTTTACCGCTCACGCAATCGCCAGGCATGATCTTGTGAGCCAAAGACAGGCGTACCGAGACATTCACTTGCCTAAAGATGCCCAGATGTGGTACAAGGCTCGCAGAACCTTTGCTTTTAGAGAGGTATTTCTGCAACAGATGGCCCTCTTAATGATGAAAAAGGAAAACACCACCAAAGGCGTTGTGCCTGGTTTTGAAGAGTTCTGTCTACCTAGGGAATTTGTGGCTTCGTTGCCATTTCGCTTGACCATGGCTCAAGAGAGGACGATAAAACACATTGAGCAAGACCTCTCCTCTGGTAGAATCATGAATCGACTTATCCAAGGAGATGTTGGAAGCGGGAAGACGGTTGTTGCTATTTGGGCGCTGTTAGCTGCTGTGGGCAACGGCTATCAAGGTGCGTTTCTGGCCCCCACAGAAATCCTGGCTAGACAGCACCTCGAAACGATCCAACAACTTGCCGGCAAATTCGCCAGGGTTGGTTTCCTTTCTGGGAGCCTTACAGCTTCTGAAAAAGAGGAAGTTCTCAAGGGCATTTTCGAGGGGTACACAGATATCCTAGTCGGTACTCACGCTATGTTGGAGCCAAGCGTGAAATGGGCCAACCTTGGACTGGTTGTCACCGATGAACAGCATAGATTTGGTGTAAAACAGCGTATGAATCTATCTGCCCAAACTTCGGTGCCTCATGTGCTTATCATGAGCGCGACGCCGATCCCTAGGTCGTTGGCTCTGACGATCTATGGGGATCTCGATGTATCTGTTATCGATGAGCTGCCTTATGGTGCAAACAGGATTCAGACGCGGCTATTGGAATACAGTCAACGAAAGACAGCTTATGACAGGGTGCGTGAAGAAATCGCAAGAGGACATCAAGCGTATGTGGTATGTCCTCAGATTAGCGATGGTAAATCGGAGCGAAAATCTGTTGAACGCGTTTTTGAAGAGTTAAGTCAGGGGTATCTACAGGGTATCAAAGTTGGATTGGCGCATGGAGGCATGCCTCGCGATTTCTTGTCACAACAGATGTCAGATTTTTCTCAAGGGCTGATTCAGGTGCTTGTAGCCACTACAGTAGTGGAGGTTGGGATAGACGTCCCTAATGCAACCTGTATGGTGATAGAAGGAGCCGAGGCGTTTGGCCTTGCTACTTTGCACCAGCTAAGGGGGCGGATAGGGCGCGCCGGACAGGACGCATTTTGTTTTCTAATCCCATCTCATGGCGAGACTAATTCTTTGGACAGGCTAAAAGTATTCGAAACTGTGTTTGACGGATTTGAGCTAGCCGAGATAGATCTCTTGCAGAGGGGGCCTGGGCAGTTCTTTGGAGTTAAGCAGCATGGGCTTTCTGGAACTAATGTAGAGGATCTGGGCATTACTACCGAGATAATAGAGAAAGCTAGGGAAGAAGCTAGGCGTACCATGGATGCGTTTAATGACAGCGGCCATGTTCCTCAAGAATACTCTACGCTTGTACACGAGATCGAAAGTCGATTCGGCGATTTGACGCAACACGCAAGATCTAGGTGACGCAGGTTTATTGAAGTCACATTAAATGGTATCATCATAACGTAGAAACAGAGATGGGACATTTTATTGAAAGCCAGGCGAACGGAGGTTGGTCTCTTGCAATCTGCAGTATATCCAGGAAGTTTTGACCCTATCACTAATGGACATCTTGATATCATAAAACGAAGCGCGAGATGTTTCGAGAAACTATATGTAGCAGTATTCAACAATCCGTCAAAAACCCCCCTGTTTTCTGTTAGTGAGAGGTTAGAAATGATTAGAGACGAATGCGAAGATATGCCAAATGTTGAAGTAGTAGGAGCTAGCGGGCTTCTGGTTGATTTTGCCCGGCGAAACGGCATTAGTATAATGGTTAAAGGATTAAGAGCGGTTTCGGATTTCGACTATGAATTCAAAATGGCGTTGATGAACAAGAAATTGGACCCGGGCATAGAAACCGTGTTCATGATGACGTCTATTGACTATCTTTACCTTAGCTCAAGCCTAGTCAAAGAGGTCGCTCAATATGGCGGGTGCATAAAGGATTTAGTACCGCCTCGCGTCGAAACTAAGCTGATGAGGAAGATGAGGGAAGTAAGCGTATCGGATCAATCTACGCAGTAAAACACAGGAGGCTAAAGGTGATGGATGTACTTTCGATGATTGACAGGTTGGATACATACCTTTCTGAGTGCTCGCGCTTGCCACTGGTAGGAAAACTTGTCGTAGATGAAGATGAAGTTTTTGACCTGATCGACGAAATAAGGGCAGCAATTCCTCAAGAACTAGAGCAAGCTAAGTGGCTTCTAAAAGAAAGGGATCGCATACTACAAGAAGCCCGGAAAGAAGCTGACGAGATCATTAGCGACGCTAAGGGTCAAATCGGCATACTAGCTTCTGAATCCATTGTCGCTAGGGAAGCAAGAAAGCAGGCAGAGGAGCTTCTCGATAGGACTCAGGAGGTGGCGACCGAAATACACATGGGCGCTAGAGAATATGCGGATGAACTCATGGGGAAAGTGGAGAATCTGCTCTTATCTATGCTTGAAGAAGTAAGGACAAATCGCCAAGAACTAGGTGTAAGTGCAGAAGAGGGACCCGGTGCCACAGACTCTGAAGTACCAGAGATACGAAGGATCTCAGACGCAGGGTTTGATGATGACCCGTGGGATTCTGACTCCCTTGCATAAGAATGTTCGGTGACTTGTCTTGCGGCAAAAAGCGAAAGAAGTTTGGGATTGTTGCCAAGATTATTCTCTTCGGGTGTTTCATATGTTGCCTTGGAATTGTGCCATCAGGCTGTCTTGTAGTTTACCCGGGACCCGTTATGGATCTTTGCGATGTTCTGGAAGTGTCTGAATATCCTCCCAAGGATCATTCCTTCTATATGGTTTCAGTCTTGGCTCAAGATGCGAGCGTGCTTGAATGCATTATCGCGGCGGCGGATTCGGAAACCGGACTTTGGACAAAGAGTCAAGTGTTTGGTGGAATGCAACCGGAAGATTATGCAAAGAAGAGCCTTGAGGCTATGGAAGAAAGTCAGAGGATAGCCACCTATGTAGCTTTGAGGGCCAGCGGAATAGAAGTTTCTGATGAATATGACTTACCTATCCGGGTTTCCTGCTATACTCGTGACGTCGCAGGTCCTTCAGCGGGGCTTGCCTTTGCCCTTGAAGTCTTGAACCGTCTAGGGGATGATATGATACAAGGCAGAAAGATAGCCTGCACCGGAGTTTTGGATAGTGATGGGAAAGTATCTGCAGTAGGTGGTATTGCCCAAAAGACGATCGCTTGCGAGAGAATGGGTATAGACATTTTCCTCGTGCCCAAGGAAAATTATGACGAGGCGGCTAGATTAGCCAACGATCTCATGGTAGTAGGCGTTAGCACATTCCAAGAGGCTATCGCCGTTCTAACCTTCGATGTGAATCCTTGACATCCCTGTCCGCGTCCTTGTATAATCCGTCTTGTCAATGGAGGTAAGCGATAATTTGAAAATTGATGTATCGAGCATAATTAAAGAACCTGGTTCAAGTTTCTCCTTTTTCCAGGAAGGTCCTTCTGACCTATTCTTGGAAGGGGAGGATAAGGTTTGTTTGTCTTGTCCGATTTCGGTGCAAGGGGTTGCGACATCAACCGGGGATGGAATATATGTCCAGGTTAATGCTAAGGGTGCCGTCCGTCTTACTTGTTCAAGATGCCTCAAAGAGTACGACCAGCAGTTTGAAATCAGTTGTGAGGGTAAGTTCCAAAAAGCTTTTCTTGGATCTGTGGCGGCGAATGAGGATGACGATGTGGAGATGTTTGCCCTTGAGGGCGCATCCTGTGTGCTAGACGACATGATAAAGCATGAGCTCTTACTTAGTCTTCCGATGAAACCTCTATGCACCCCGGACTGTGAAGGAGTTCCCGGATACGATACCCGTGAGAAAGACACAGAGGAAGAACTTGGCGAAGAACCTACGCTATTTGGCAGGAAACTGCTGGACGCGGTGGAGGAAAGGAGCAAGGAACATGGCAGTACCAAAAAGAAGGACCTCGGCATCTAAAAGAGATATGCGCAGAGCCTCTGCGTGGAGGAACAGGCTCAAGTCTCCCAATCTCATAGAATGCCCAAGGTGCCATTCGTTAACGCTACCCCACAGGGTATGTCCGGAATGCGGATATTACAAGGGCCGTCAAGTTATAAAAGTGAAGGAGAAGTAGGCTGTTCTCACACTTGGCAATAACACGATAAAAGACTCCGAAATCTCGGAGTTTTTTATTATCAAAGAAAAGATAAATACTTGACATAGCTTATATGGTAGGTGTTAATATCTACCCATAAGGTTAGGTTATATATAAGTTATATAGAACTCTGAGGCGGGTGTAGATGGCGCTGAGCCCGAAAGAACGACGTGAACAACTAAAAGATATCTTGTTGGCTAACCCCTTCCTTCCGGATAGGCGGTTGGCACGCCATTTTGACGTGAGTCCCCAGACCATACGTCTTGACAGGTTGGCTTTGGGCATTCCGGACCAGAGAACCAGGACCAAAGAACTCGCTGAAAGAGCTTACGGAATTGTTCGCGCGATGGGTGGCGAAGAGATAGTAGGAGAACTAGTTGATCTAGATCTAGGCAAATCCGCGATATCTATACTTGAAACTACTCCGGAAATGGCATTTGAAAGGTCTGGTATAACAAGGAGCCAGTACATATTCGCGCAGGCAGACTCCCTTGCAATCTGCATAGTCGATGCAGAGAATGTGGTAACGGGAATTGCAAATCTCAAGTTCAAACGCCAAGTTAAAGTAGGAGAAAGACTTGTGGCAAAGGGACAGGTCATAAGCGACAGGGGAGACAAGTTTTCGGTGCTTGTAGAAACACGTTCCAAGGGTGAGCTAGTGTTCAGAGGTAAGTTTTTAGTCTTTTCCCTTGATGAAAGAGGGAGCGAGAATTGAACGAAACGGGCATTGATAACAAAAAGCCAATAGCTGTTGATCTGATGGGTGGCGACGATGCGCCTTATCAGGCAATCGACGGTTGTGTATTGGCACTGGAGCAAGGAGCATCGATCTTGGCGCTAGGGAACAGTGAGGCTGTTGAACTTCTAAAGAGCAGGATTGAACATCCAAATCTGACCACACTCGTGTGCGATCAAGTGATAACATCTGAAGAGTCGCCTGTCAGGGCGGTAAAAACCAAAAGTGAGTCATCGATTGTTAAGGGTCTTGTGGCTGTCAGGAACGGTCAGGCCTCGGGTTTTGTCTCAGCAGGTTCGACGGGTGCACTGTTGGCGGGCGGAGTTCTGATTTTGGGTCGTGCTAAGGGCGTAGAAAGACCTTGCTTAGGCATGGTTTTTCCCTCTTGCAATGATCATGGTGTCTTGCTGATGGATTTGGGGGCATCGTATGATGTTCGTCCGAGCAACCTGGTTGATTTTGCCCTTATGGGAAGTATATACGCAGACATGGTTTTAGGTTGGAAAAACCCCCGGGTGGGGCTATTGAACATCGGAACCGAATCTAGCAAAGGTACTACTACAATAAAAAAGGCTTACGAATTGATGCACAGCGCCCCAATCGAGTTTGTGGGTAACGTTGAAGCCCGCGATGTATTATTTGACAAAGCAGATATCATAGTTGCCGACGGATTTGTCGGTAACGTACTATTGAAGGCGTCTGAGGGAGCTTTGCTTTTTCAGATGAAATGTCTTAAAGATTCAATCAATAGAGGCACTATATCTAAAATTGGGGCACTACTGCTTCGCCCTGTGTTCGACGAGTTGGCGCGTTCCTTTGATTATTCAATCTATGGTGGGGCTCCCATGCTTGGTCTGCAGGGGTCTTTGGTCAAATGCCATGGTTCTTCGAAAGGATTGGCTATCGCCAAGGGTATTGAACAAGCTACTAGATTCGCAGAAGGCAACGTAGCCTCTTTGATATCTGAAACGATATCCGAAATGGGTCTTGAGGAGAGTGAACAATGAAGAATTCCGTTTCAGCAGTTATAGAGTCTTTGGGAGTCTACGTGCCTCCTGACGTACTCACAAATGCAGATCTAGAGAAGATGGTAGAGACCTCAAATGAATGGATTGTTGAAAGAACTGGAATTAGGGAAAGACGTATTGCAAGCAAGGACATAAGCACGTCCGATCTAGCGGCGCGTGCGGCACTGTCTTGTCTGTCATCTTCGAAAGTCTCAGCAGAAGAGATAGATCTCATCATAGTTGCGACCGCAAGCCCTGACTATGCGTTCCCGGCAACTGCCTGCATTGTACAAGAGGCCATTGGGGCCAAGCGGGCCGCGGCATTCGATGTGGAAATTGGTTGTACTGGGTTCATATATGCGCTTGCCATAGGTTCTCAGTTCATCTTATCTGGAGTATACAAAAACGTACTGGTAATAGGAGCAGAAACGCTGTCACGTCTAATTAACTGGGAAGACCGTAATACCTGCGTGCTTTTTGGCGACGGTGCCGGTGCAGCGATGTTGACCAGGGGGAATCCAGGAGAGGGGATATTAGGATTTCATCTGGGGGTTGATGGTTCGCAAGGGGATCTTCTTTATCTTCCGGCAGGTATGGCCAAGCTCCCGGCTAGCTGCGATACAGTTAGACAAGGTTTGCATTATGTACATATGGAGGGAAAAGCCGTATTCAAGTTTGCCGTGAAAACCATGGACAGTGCCGTTACCAGATTGCTCGAGGAGATTGGGAAAACACCCGATGACATTGACCTATTGATCCCCCATCAGGCAAACATAAGAATAATTGAGTCTGCAATTCAGCGGTTCAAGATTCCTAGAGAAAAAGTGATGATTAACATAGAGAAATACGGTAACACATCTTCGGCGTCGATTCCAATCGCGCTGCACGAAGCTTATGAACAGGGCCGAATCAACAAAGGGGATCTTGTAGTATTAGTGGGATTTGGCGCTGGTCTGAGCTGGGGTTCGATCGCGATAAACTGGTAATCTAGGGTCGAGACCCGAAAAACATGCGAAACCAAGGGAGGTTTTGAAGTGGCCACGGTAAAGATCGTGACTGACAGTGCGCAGGATTTTGAGCCTTCACTTTTGGAGAAAATGGGGATCACGGTTGTACCTCTAACCGTTCACTTTGGCGAGGAATCGTATAGGGACGGTTATGAGATCCGAGGCAAAGAATTCTACGAGCGACTGACCAGTTCATCGGTTATAACACGAACCTCACAGCCATCACCATGGGAATTCCAACAGGTGTTCCAGAAACTTACTGAAGACGGTTCATCGGTAGTCGCCATACTCCTTTCGTCGGCGCTTAGCGGTACCTACCAATCCGCAGTGATGGCAAAGGAGGCCTTGCCCGACCAACAGATCGAGGTCATCGACTCAAAGAGCGCATCTGGAATGTATGGAATGATGGCTATTTTAGCACAAGAAATGGCAGGTACGGGCAGTACTTTTGATGAAATAGTAGCTGCTGTCAAGCGTATGATTCAAGCAGGTATCACAGTTTTCTCAGTAGACACTCTTGATTATTTGGCTAGAAATGGCAGAATAGGCAAGGCTCAGCACTTGCTTGGGAGCATGCTTAACATGAAACCTATCCTGTCTCTTGATGATGAGGGATATGTTGTGGCAAAGGAACGGATTAGAGGCAGAAACAAGGTCATCCCTAGGATGGTAGACATTGTGCTCGAACATTTGGGGGAAGAAGAACTATATGTATGCGTTTCGGATGCTAATTCTCCTGCCGAAGCAGCAAAACTCAAAGAGCAAGCTCAAGAACGACTCAATATCCGAAGACTCTTTGAGACCGAAATTGGTGCGATAATAGGTACCCATACAGGCCCTGGTACTCTCGCTTTACTGGCCATTCCCTGCAGAGCGGTTTAGGCAGTTATTATTGGGAGGTGTTTCGATTGGGAAAAATAGCATGGGTGTTCCCAGGGCAAGGAGCACAGTTTCCAGGCATGGGAAAAGAACTATACGACCAATACGATGTTGCAAAGGATGTGTTTGAGAGGGCCGATGCCGCATTGGGCTTTAAGTTGTCGGATTTGATCTTTGGGGGCCCGTCGGACGAGCTAACTTTGACATACAATGCGCAACCCGCGCTACTTACTGTGAGCGTTGCTGCGGCTATGGTCTTAGAAGGTCAGGGCCTGCGGCCAGACATGGTTGCAGGGCTGAGCCTTGGCGAATACACTGCGCTTGTAGTGGCAGGGTCATTGAGTTTGGAGGATGGAGTGGTGATCACCAGAAAACGTGGTAGATATATGCAGGAAGCTTGCCCACCTGGCCAAGGGAGCATGGCTGCAATAATCGGTCTACCTTGTGCTGAAGTCGAGGCTATCTGTTACGAATCCTCAAAACTGGGCGTGGTCACTGGTGCCAATTACAATTGTCCTGGACAAGTGGTAATCTCCGGGCACAAAAAGGCAGTGGATGATGCTTGCCGTAGGGCGCAAGAACGAGGTGCCAAGGGAGTTCCTCTTGCGGTAAGTGCGCCTTTTCATTGTGCATTGATGGAACCAGCAGCCAAGAGGCTGAGCGCCGACCTTGAAAAGATTGAATTTAAAGAACCTACCGTTGCAGTTTATTCGAATGTCACGGGTAGACGTCTGAGCGATCCTCGAGGTGTGAAGGATATTTTGATTCAACAGATGACCCAGCCGGTTCTGTGGCAAGTCGACATGGAGAACATGATCCTCGACGGTGCATCTGGCTTTATCGAAGTAGGGCCTGGCAAGTCTCTTACAGGCTTTGGAAAACGAATTAACCCAGCTGTCCGATTTGTGCAATTCTCATCTCCTTACGATCTCAATGCTGTTATTGATTTTTATAAGGAGGCTTCGATATTATGAATAGTGACTACCCAGTAGCGCTCATAACTGGTGCGTCACGGGGGATAGGAAGGGCATGTGCCCTACAACTCGCCAAGAGTGGATTTGATATTGCGGTGAACTATGTGAGAGACGTAGAAGGCGCACATGAAACGAAGAGAATGGTAGAGACTCTTGGGAGAAGAGCAGAGGTTTTTCAGTGCGACGTCTCCTCATATAAAGATACTCAAAAACTCATAGACCTAATTGAGAAGAACATGGGACCTATTGAGGTTTTGGTATGCAATGCAGGAGTCACAAAGGATTCTCTATTCGTGCGCATGACCGAAGAAGAGTGGGATCTGGTTATCGACACGAATCTCAAAGGCGTGTTTAACGTCACTAAGTGGGTTGCAAGGCCCATGGCTCGGCGAAAAAAAGGAAGAATCATTAGTATATCGTCGGTCGTAGCCTTTACTGGTAACCCTGGACAAGCCAATTACTCTGCGTCCAAAGCAGGGGTCGTAGGGTTAACCAGAACACTTTCAAAGGAACTTGCCAGGTATACGATCACTGCTAATGTGGTAGCACCCGGGTATATAAGTTCAGATATGACCGACGGACTGCCTCAGGAGATCCAGGAAAAACTTGTTAGCCAGGTTCCCTTGGGCAGACCGGGGACACCGGAAGATGTCGCGCATGCAGTTGCATTCTTGGCGTCAGATGAGGCAGATTACATCACGGGCCAGGTTTTATTTGTCGATGGTGGCATGTTCACCAGCGGCGTTTAACATATAGCGTTACTGTGAGGAGGTGAATAGCTTGACAGAAGATAAGTTGTTCGAAGCGATAAAAAAGATAATAGTTGATCAACTAGGTGTCGAAGAGTCATTGGTTAATATGGAGTCTTCTTTTATCGAGGATCTAGGGGCTGATTCCCTGGAGATTGTGGACCTTATTATGGCATTTGAGAGCGATTTCGGCATTACAATACCTGACGAAGATGCGGAGAATCTTACAACGGTCCAAAATGCCGTAGAATATCTTAAGGAACATGTCAGAGAATAACGGTTAGAGCGAGGCCCTGCGACCTTCGTGGCCAGCGGGGCCGTAGTCTATGGAGAGGATGTGCCTGAAGGTGGAGGCAAACAGACGCGTTGTTGTTACTGGTATGGGGGTCATAAGCCCTATAGGTACTGGATTACCATCGTTTTGGAATAGCCTTGTCGAAGGTAAGTCTGGTATACGAGAGATCACTCGGTTTGACGCATCAGACTTTCCTTCTAGGATCGCCGGCGAGGTTGATTTTGACCCTTTGGATTACCTGGACCGACGTGAGGCTCGGAAAATGGATAGGTTCACCCAGATGGCCGTTGCGTGTGCGCGCATGGCTGCGGAACATGCGGACATGAATGATGGCCTTGAACCTGAAAGAGCAGGGGTTATTATTGGAACGGGAATAGGCGGTATTGAGACTCTGTCCAATGAATACCAAAACTACATGACCAAGGGCCCGGGAAGAGTTTCACCCTTTTTTGTGCCTATGATGATACCTAACATGGCAGCAGGCCATATATCTATCGATTTGGGACTCAAGGGTCCCATAAACACTATCGTCACCGCATGTGCGTCGGGCACGAATGCAATTGGCGAAAGCTTCAGAATCATCAAGCATGGGTACGCCGATATTATGGTTACTGGCGGTACCGAAGCTCCGCTTGTTCCTTTGTGCGTAGCGGGGTTTTGCAGCATGAAAGCCTTGTCTACGAGAAATGAACTCGTTTCTAAAGCGTCTTCTCCTTTTGATAAGAACCGCGATGGTTTTGTGATAGGCGAAGGGGCCGGAGTCCTTGTGCTCGAGGAATTAGAGCATGCCCGAAGGCGCAATGCTAGGATATATGCTGAAGTAGTGGGATATGGTATGAGTTCCGATGCATACCATATTACAGCTCCCGCGCCCGAGGGTGATGGCGCTAGAAGGGCGATGGACGCTGCAATACGAGACGCAGGGTTGACGGCTTCTGACATAGACTATATCAATGCTCATGGAACCTCAACTCCATACAACGATGCTAGCGAGACTCAAGCGATCAAGAATCTTATGGGTCCAAAAGCGTATGACACGATGATATCGTCAACGAAATCTATGATTGGTCACTTGCTTGGCGCAGCCGGGGCGGTTGAGACAATTGCGACGGTTTTGGCCATGGAAAACGGGATCGTTCCGCCTACGATAAACTACGAGGAACCGGACCCAGAATGTGACCTCGATTATGTACCTAACAAAGCAAGAGAATGCGAAATTCAGGTTGCACTAAAGAACTCTTTTGGTTTTGGGGGGCAAAACGCTTGCCTTGTCATAAGAAGATTGAACGACTAAAGGGTGTCTTTCATAAGGCAATAGACGGCCTTGACGAGCAGCTGAAGAGCCAGGCATTTACTCATGTTTCGTATTCAAATGAAAAAGGGGAAGGGTTTCCGTCCAACGAGAGGTTGGAGTTTTTGGGAGATGCGGTCATATCTCTGGCGGTGGTACTGAACTTGTATGAACGGTTGCCTGACCTTTCTGAAGGCGAACTTACGAGGATGAGGGCTGCATTAGTCTCAGGGGCATCGCTTGCTCAAACAGCACAGATGGTGGATCTCGGGTCTTACCTGAAATTGGGCAGAGGCGAAGAACTAACTGGTGGGAGAGCGAGACCTAGCATACTTGCGGGTGCATTTGAGGCGGTCATAGGGGCGTACTTTATACAATATGGTTGGGAACGGACCCGAGAATTGGTAACCGCTCTTTTGATAAATGGGGATCCAACGGAGCTGCCGATAGATCCCAAGAGTCTTCTGCAGGAGTTTGTGCAAAAGACCCCTGGTGCAAAACTTGAGTACCGAGTCATAAGCGTAGAGGGACCAGATCACAGTCCTCATTACAACATAGCTTGTTTGATTAATGGCAAACAGGTTTCAACAGGACGAGGTAGCACGAAGAAAGAAGCTGAGGAGAATTCCGCCCGAGAATATCTTCAGAAACAGGGGCTCTTAGACTGAGTGGTTGAGAATGAAGATTATCTTGCCATTTATGAAGTCAGGGGATAGCAGTTGAGTGACATCCTTTACGTCTATGTAGATCGGAGCCTTATCGGGCAAATAGTAAACCCTCGCGATGGCTGGATGACCCTGTTGATTTATGAGTATTAGGTCGCCTTGGCCACACTTACCTTCGGGATCGATTATGAGCAAATCTCCTGGACTCGCTATCTCTCCGTATCTGTCTTCGGAGATGAGGACTGCGAAACTCCTTGGACCTAGATGTGCATTGACGTATTCTTTCAGATCAAGTTGCCTCAGGCTGTCGTTTTCAAAATAAAGGGGCATGGTCGCCCATCTTTTTGAGTCCCGTGTAGTTTCTAAGGTCTGACTTGGGATAGGGAAAGATCTAGATAACACCATTTTCTTGAAATCTTTGAGGCCGCTGTATCCTGCCTTTTCGAGCCAGTAGTAAATGGACTTTGGTTCGGAATAGCCTAACTTTGCAGCAAGCTCTTTAGCTGTTATATTTGGATTGGCTAGTATGAAATAAGCCATTTGGTCGATTTTAGACAAAAGGCTTCCACTCCTAGATATTTGGATAACATAGTTACCTTATATCAGTGGATGAATAATCCTTTACATAACATATATAAATTTACATACATAACCTTTGTCAGGAGGCACTGATTTCTTGCTAAAAAGGATCTCGCTTCATGGATTCAAGTCGTTTTGTGACCGCACAGACTTGAGTTTCGGGACAGGAATTACTGCAATCGTGGGCCCTAACGGGTGTGGGAAATCCAACATAGCGGACGCATTGAGGTGGGTCCTGGGCGAGCAAAACCCGAGGCTCCTACGGTGCAATAGGTTACAAGATCTCATATTCGGTGGCACGCACAAGAAAAAGGCTATGGGCATGGCCGAAGTCAAGCTGCTTATCGACGGGGTCAAAGACGAAAGAGAGATAGAGCTTACTAGACGTTTTACAAGGGACGGTTCTAGTGAATACAAGATCAATAGCAAGACTTGTCGGTATAAAGATGTAAACGACCTATTGCTGGGTACCGGGCTGTCACATACAGGCTATGTGGTTATAGGCCAGGGGACCATTCAAGAACTCGCAGGTGGAAAGCCAGAAGATAGACGTCTTTGGATAGAAGAAGCATCGGGGGTATCGAGGTTCAGACTCAATCGGAAAGACATCGAGGAGAAATTGTCCCTTGCAGGCAGGGATCTGGTTAGGCTTGAGGATTTGTTGACAGAACTTGAATCCCGTAAGTCATCTCTTTATTCGGACTGGGAGGTGGCTAGGAAATATCATGTTCTATTGAAAGAGAAAAACGATTTGGAGTTGTCTATGTGGCTATACCAGGAGAAAGAGGAGTATCGACAGTTTCAGAATGCAGACAGGCGTTTGACCAAGTATTCAAAAGAGCTCGACGAGATTGTAAACCTTACGTCCCGACTACAAAACGATCTTGATTCGCTTCGGACTGAGCTGAAAGTCAAAGAAAATGACTGTACCCTTCGCATAAAGCAAAAAGAAGAGCTTGAGGAACGGTCTTTTGCATTGAAGAAAAGTAGAGACGAACTCCGTGGCAAACTGAGTTTGATCTCTAGGGAAATAGAAGCACGACAAGTGCGCATAGGTTCCTTGGAGTCCGAGATAAAAGACATGTCCTCGCGCGAAGAATCGCTAAGATCCAGGCATGATGAAATATCCGCAAAGCGGATGGAAGTTTTAGCCAACCTCAAAACTGTCCAAGGAGAAAAAGACGATTTTGAGCGACTGTGGAAATCGCTAGGAACCAGAGTCATCGATCTGCGTTCGCAGCTTAACTTATTAAATGAGAACCTGGCGGTTCTTGACAAGAAGAAAAGTGAACAAGAAGGGCAGATTCTGCTCCTTAAAGCAGAACTGAAGGAAGCAAGTAGCAGGGTTCTGGCTCTTAATGAAGGCGTGGATGACCTTTTGAAGAAGCGGGACAAAGCGGAACGGGAATTGTCTAAAGCCATAGAAGAAGAACGGGGAACCAGGGCTTTGTGCGCCTCATACGAAGAACAGATTAAAGTCTTAAGAGAGTCTTTGGAAAGCATCACTTCTTGTATTACTTCCTTGGAGTCTCAATTGTCGTCGGGCAAGGCTAGAAGAAAAGTGCTTCAGGAATTGGAATCGAGTTTTGAGGGTTATGGGAAAGGACCTCGCACAATTCTTTTGGGGCAGAAACGGGGTGTTCTCAAGGGCGTAATAGGGGCTGTAGGAGAGATCGTTTCATGTGAGGCAAGATATATAAAGGCTCTTTCCTCTGCTGCCGGAGGTACTACGGAAAACATCGTAGTAACTGACGAAGAGGCCGCCAAATCGTCAATCATATACCTAAAGGAGCAGAAGGGTGGAAGATGTACTTTCTTGCCACTGAGCGTGTTGAAACCTCGGACCCTTCACAAGAAAGCACTATCAGCCCTGGACAAGGTAAGCGGTGTCAAGCCTCTTCTTTCTATCGTCAACTATTCTCAAGATTTGCGGGTGTGTGCGCAATATTTGTTTGGAAATGTAGTTTTGGCTGAGACAATAGAGAGCGGTTTGGCCTTCATGGAAGAATCCTCGTGGACAACACGGGTCGTAACGCTAGACGGAGAAATCATCGATTCTGGAGGAGCTATTACAGGAGGTGAACCTCCCAGGCATGCAACACTCTTCCTACGAAAGCAAGAGTTGGAGTCGCTTTCGCGCGAAATCGACGAGAAAGAATCTGCGGTTAAAAGGAAGAAGGCGGAAGCAATTCCTTTGGCGCAAGAACTGTCAAGTTCTGAAAAGCAATTCGAGGAAGCAAGGGCGAGAGGCATGTTGCTTGCGTCTACGATTTCAAGTCTTAAAACCGCAATATCTGACTTAACTCAAGAGATCGAAACATCTGCCAATGAAATCCAACGCCAAGAGGTGGATATCGACTCTCTCAGACACACCGAAAAAGATCTAATCGCTGAGCTTCAAAGAACTGATGGTGAACGTGAGGGACTGCGTAGCCGAATCCTATCACTGGAGCAGGAACTCGTGAAGTATGAAAGCCAGATTAGTGGATTCCTGAATTCAGCTGAGAGTTACACGGACAATCTTCTCCAGATTGAAGGCGAAAAGGAGAGCATAGAAGAACAGTATGCATTGCTAGTACGGCAAATCGAAAGTCTGAAGGGGCAGCAGATTTCGACCAACAATGCCCTGTTAGACGAAAACAAGGAAATGTTGCGACTAACTCAATTGAAGTCAGGTCTCATCCCCGAGATCGCGTCCTTGGAGGAGTCAATCGATGCCGCTGAGGAAGAGAGGCGTAATATGCAACAGGAAATATCTACGCTAGAAAACGAAATTGCTTCTCATACTAAGAGATTGAACAAGACTCTTGAGCAGCTAGAGTCAAATAGGAAAGAATATGCGTATCTGGAATCCAGAATACTCGATACGAAGACCGAGCGAGATAGTATAGAAAAGTCTTTGACTGAAACAAGGCGGATGCTCTTTTCTAGATACGGCATTGAGAATGCTGACGATTCTGACCATCCTACAATGAACCGTCAGGAAGCGCTAGATAAACTCCAAGCCATTGAATCGCAGGTCACTGCCTTGGGAACAGTCAATCTCAAGGCTGAGGAGGACTATCTAGAACTATCGGATCGCATTGAGAACATTGGAAACGAGAAGGCAGATGTCCAGGCAGCGATCAGCGAGCTCGAACGCGCACGAGATCTAATAGACACGGAAATCCAGAAGCGATTCATCGCGACCTTTGAACAAGTTGATCAGAACTTTCAAAGGATATTCGGCGAACTTTTCGGTGGAGGGCGGGGCAAACTCAATATCGTAGATGAAGACATGGGGATCGAAGTCATTGCCGAGCCTCCCGGCCGAAGACACAAGCAATTCAACCTGCTATCAGGCGGAGAAAGATCATTGTGTGGGATTGCGCTGATCTTTGCAATACTGTCTACGAGTCCTTCCCCTCTCATGGTTCTCGACGAGGTAGATTCTTCGCTAGATGAGGCGAATGTGGTACGATTTGCTCAGTTCCTGAAGCGATATTCGGCCCGGACTCAATTCGTGGTGATTACTCATCAAGAATCCACGATGGAGGTAGCTGATGTAATTTACGGGGTTACAATGGAAGAGCCTGGCGTATCGAAGGTTTTCAGCATGAGGCTCCAACGTTGAGCACTCTAAGAAACATGGCAGTTATGGAGGGAATCTCAGATGGGTATATTCGAACGACTCAAACAAGGACTTTCAAAGACATCAAGCAATCTGCGAAGTAAGATAGAAACTATATTCAGACCAGGGGTACTCACTGACGAATTCCTGGAGGAACTCGAAGGCATACTTATTCAGGCAGATGTCGGCGTGAAAGCGACTTCTAGCCTCATCTCGAGCCTCCGAGAAGAGACCAAAAAGCAACCCGTTGGCTCACAAGATGATCTCTACAGGTTTATGGCAGAAAGAGTGGCCGAGATCTTTCTTTCCGTTGATGAGCCGCTCAAAGTCGTGGACTCCGGGCCTACAGTTTACGTTATGGTGGGTGTTAACGGGTCAGGTAAGACTACCACCATCGCGAAATTGGCAAAAAGATGGACCGATGAGGGGAAGAAGGTAGTTCTTGCCGCAGCCGATACTTTTCGGGCAGCTGCTGGCGATCAGCTGGCGGTTTGGGCCAAACGCGTGGGGGCAGATCTGGTCAGCCATCAGCATGGTGCAGATCCTGGCGCAGTCGCCTTTGACGCTGCTAGAGCATCGATTGCTAGGAATGCAGATCTTCTTTTAGTTGATACTGCGGGGCGTCTTCATACCAAGAAGAACTTGATGGAAGAGCTAAAGAAGATAATTCGCGTGGTCTCGAGAGAGATCCCTGGCGCACCACATGAAGTGCTTCTCGTTATTGATGGGACTACAGGTCAGAACGGTCTTGTTCAGGCAAAAGTCTTCGCGGAAAACGTGGGTGTAACAGGAGTGTGCATAACCAAACTGGACGGTTCCTCAAAGGGAGGCATTGCAGTGGCCATCGCGAGCGAACTTGGAATCCCCGTAAAACTTGTTGGCATTGGAGAAAAACCGGAGGATCTAAGGGATTTCAACCCTCGCGACTTCGCCTACGGGATTTTTGGGCTAGATTCAGTTGGATCGACTGTTGACCGTACCTAGGCTTTTGTGTAGAATCTATACGTGTGTAAAGGTACTAACCATGACAGCGAGGGATCTGATGAAGAAGATGTCATATTCGTCACCCGAAGACATCCATAAGATTGCGGTTCTTAGGGATATGTACGAAGGATTGCTTCCTCCTAGGCAGAGACAAGTCGCCGAGCTCAAATTTGACGAAGATCTCTCTCTATCGGAGATCGCCCAAAGAATTGGGATATCGAGGCAAGGTTGCGATGACGCTATAAAACGCTGCGTAAATGCTCTGTTCTTTTACGAAGAGAAAATAGGTATGAAACACAAAACGGAAGAGTTCGAAGAACGACTAATGAAGATAAGGGAACTTTTGGAGACGATGAACGAGGATAACTGGGACGAGCATCGGAAACTAGCGCTGATGGTTATTGATGAAAATGATTCTCGGGGTGAATATAAAAATGGCATTTGAGAATCTTGCGTCGCGCCTTGCAGATACTTTCAAGAAATTGCGGGGAAAAGGGAAGATATCCGAAAAAGACATTGATGAAACGTTGAGAGAAGTGCGCCTCGCTTTGCTAGAAGCTGATGTAAACTTCAAGGTAGTCAAGGAGTTTGCGGCTGTAGTAAAGGACCGTTGCCTTAGTTCTGATGTCTTAGAGAGTCTAACGCCTGCCCAACAAGTAATCAAAATAGTGAATGAGGAGCTTATAGAATTACTAGGTGGCAAGACCCACACGCTAAATATTTCGGGTCCCCCTCCTTGTGTAATAGCTCTTTATGGCCTGCAAGGTTCAGGTAAGACATCGACTGCAGGTAAACTTGGTGTTCACTTGAAGAAGCAAGGAAGAAGGGCGTTACTTGTTTCTTGCGATATTTACAGACCTGCGGCTCAGAAACAGCTTGAACTCTTAGCGGAAGGTGCCGGTGTGGCATTTTTTACTCTTAGCGACGGCACTCCTCCAGAAGTGATTGCCAAAAGGGGTGTCGATAAGGCAATAGAATCTTCTTTCGATGTTGTTATTCTCGATACGGCCGGTAGGTTACAGGTAGATGCCGATATGATGGAAGAGGCTAGGAGGATCAGCGAGGCTACTTCGCCGAAAGAAAGATTGCTGGTAGTAGATGCTATGAGTGGGCAAGAAGCGTGCAAAGTTGCAGAGGTTTTCGATCAAGTGGTTGATATTACAGGGGTAGTTCTCAGCAAGATGGATTCAGATGCTAGAGGAGGAGCTGCGCTATCTATTGCCAAAGTAACGGGTAAACCTATAAAATTCGTATCTGTTGGGGAGAAAATAGAAGACTTCGAAGTCTTCCATCCTGATAGAATGGCTTCTCGGATTCTGGGAATGGGCGATATCCTCACGCTAATAGAAAGGGCCGAGTCAGCTTTTGACGAGAAAAAAGCGGCTGAAATGGAGGCGAAACTGAAGCGTCGGGAGTTCACGCTTGAAGACTTCATGGATCAGATGACAGAGGTCAAAAAGATGGGTTCTCTCGGAGACATAATGCGTATGATACCAGGCTTTCCGAAGGCTGCAGCAGATGTGGAAGTTGATCCAAAAGAGATCGCAAGGGTAGAAGCGATCATAGGCTCCATGACACCGATTGAGAGACGCAAGCCTGACATCATCGACGGTTCTAGGAAGCGTAGGATAGCTAAGGGAAGCGGGACATCGGTACAGGAAGTAAACAGGCTTCTTAAACAATTTTTTCAAGCAAGGAAAATGCTGTTTAAGATGAACAAGCCTGATAAAATAGGAAAACTACGTCTGCCTTAAGCGCAGATTTAGGATTCGTACTTCATGAGAAAGGAGCAGTGGTAAATTGGCAGTAAAGATTCGTTTGAAGAGGATGGGTGCCAAGAAGAATCCATCATACAGGATAGTAGTTGCAGACTCAAAAAGCGGGCGCGATGGCAAACCCATCGAAGAGATCGGGTACTATGATCCTACTACCGATCCGGCGACGTACAAAGTACACGAAGATAAGGCTATGTTATGGTTGGAAAGAGGCGCAATTCCTACCCCTACTGCAAAGACGATTTTGGATCGAGCAGGCGTTATGGAAAAATGGCAGGCCGCTCGCACGAAGAGAACTGACGCAGACAACTAGTCTCAAGGAGGGCGCATATGTTGAAGGATCTAGTAACGTATATTGCCAAGTCGATAGTGGATTATCCAGACCAGGTAGAGGTTAACGAGGTGGAGGGCGAAAGAGCAGTAGTGTTCGAACTCAGGGTTGCGCCGGAAGACATGGGAAAAGTTATAGGGAAAAAGGGACGCGTTATTCACGCAGTAAGGGCTCTTGTTCAAGCAGCCGCAGCAAAAGAAGGGAAACGTGCTACGGTTGAAATCTTAGAATGAATTAGGTAAGGGTTTCGCGAAAGGTGTTTTGGGGGACGGTGTGATGATGATAGTTTCCAGATCGGTCACGGTGAAGGCAAGGGTTACTCCGCGTCTGCGGTCTGAGCTTGGTATGGAAACGCAGAAGGTCCTAAAAGACATAGAGAACGAAATTGCAAGAATTGAAGAGACCCTATTGAGCGCCTCTCCAAAAGAAATCGATGTTTCTTCGTTGTTTGACACAAAGAAGAAACTAATTGCGCGCAAGGAAACCCTGCTTCAGAACCTAAAGGATATTGCCGGCCTCCAAGATGGGCAGGAGATTGTACGTGGGCAGATTGAAGGTTTTTATGACCTCAAGGTTGGGGATAGGTGGCCTGAGGCCATGGCTTGCGAAATTGTCGTTGAAGATGGCAGAGTTGTGGCCATAAGAGATAATGATGCTATCAGCGTGTCTCGTGAATACAGCGTCAAGCCTCCTGCAAGTAGTGGGAGCCTTGGTAAATCCCAGGAGGATGAGCATTGAAGGCGTACATTCTCACGTTATTCCCTGAAATGTTTGCAGGGGTGCTAAATGCGAGCATCATGAAACGGGCACAAGAACAGGGATTGTTAGAAGTCCACCTGGTGAACATCAGAGAGTTTGCAGGGGATCGTCATGGAACCGTAGATGATTACCCGTACGGTGGCGGTCCAGGCATGGTCATGAAGCCCGAACCTGTGTATGAAGCTATCGAATGGATCAGAGAGCAGACCGATGTGGAACCCTATGTTGTGTTGCTTAGCCCTCAAGGCAGACGATTCGATTCAACCTGTGCTCGAGAGATTGCCGAAAAGGAAGCCATAATACTGATTGCCGGGCACTATGAAGGGTTTGACGAGAGAATACGGAGACTGGCTGATATAGAAATCTCCATTGGCGATTATGTTCTAACAGGCGGAGAACTTGCTGCTATGGTTGTTTTGGATGCTTCTATCAGGTTTGTACCTGGCGTCTTGGGAGATGAAACATCAGCGTTAGCTGACTCCTTTTCCGATGGCCTTTTGGAGGGACCTCAATATACGAGGCCTAGCACTTATAGAGGTCTTAGCGTACCTGAGGTTTTGCTCAGCGGAGACCATGAAGCCGTCCACAGGTGGCGGCGCAAGGAATCTTTGAGACGTACGATGCAAAGAAGACCTGAGTTGCTTAGAAGTGCTCGCCTTACTTTTGAGGATAGGCGAGTTTTGGAGGAAATCAACGAAGAACAAACAAATGTGAAAGAGTCGTAGTGAGGCGAGGAGTGATTCATGTGGATATCATAAAGACTATAGAGAATAAGCAGATAAGGACTGATCTGCCTGATTTTGGTCCAGGGGATACCGTTAGAGTGTACTTCAAGGTAGTAGAAGGGGGGCGCGAGCGTATTCAGCCCTTCGAGGGGGTTGTGATAAGGCGCCAAAGCGGCGGACTTCGAGAGACATTTACAGTTCGGCGTGTATCGTATGGGGTTGGGATTGAAAGGACATTCCCGGTTCATTCGCCCAGAATTGATAAAATAGAGGTCCTCCGCAGAGGAAAAGTAAGGAGAGCTAAACTCTACTACCTAAGAGAAAGATCTGGTAAGGCGGCTAGGATTCCCGAGAAGAGGAAATGATGCAGACCCTTAAGGATATTGTTGAAGTAGCCGTTGTCGCGCTAGTTATCGCGATACTAGTAAGAACCCTGCTAGTAGAGGTTTTTGTGGTTCAGGGTCCTTCTATGGAGCCGACTCTTGTTGACGGAAATAGACTTCTCGTTTCCAAGATTGCATACAAGATAGGTGAGCCGAGTCGCGGCGATGTTGTAGTGCTTCGATATCCTTTGGATCCCTCAAAGGACTATATAAAAAGGGTGGTAGCTGTAGGCGGCGATACCGTAGAAATCCGATTAGGCCGCTTGTACATTAACGGGCAGCTTCAACAAGAATCTTACATAGAATATCCAGGTATCTACAACATGGCGGCTGTCACAGTACCAAACGACAGTGTATTTGTTATGGGTGATCATAGGACTAATAGCGAAGACTCGAGATATTTTGGTTGTGTCAAGGAGGAATTTTTGAAAGGAAAGGCAGTTTATATCATATGGCCTCTACAAAGGATCGGTCGCGTAAGGTAGGGTCGAAAAGGTTGTATCCAGGACTACCAGGCCCAAAGACCTTGGACCTGGTAGATCTGTTTATTTTCCTATTAGATTCAAGAATTCCAAGGACGTCTCTTGATTTGTCGGAGCCCTACCTTCGTAAGAGAAGAAGAGTCTATGTGCTGTCTAAATCCGATTTGGCCGATCCACAGATCACGGAAAAGTGGGTAGACTACTTCCGCAAAAACGGCTTCCCTTGCTTTACCGTTAACGCAAATACTGGACTAGGTGTATCTGAGTTGACAAGTTTCTTGAAAAGGAGCAAGGAAGAGATGAACAGGAGATCGGGTGGGGGGCTCGAAAAAAAGCCTTTGAGAGTGATGCTGTTTGGGCTACCCAACGTCGGTAAATCGTCGCTTGCCAATAGGCTCTTAGGGACCTCGAAGGCTTCATTTGGCGCGAAACCTGGTCTTACAAGGTCAAGCTACTGGCTTCGGGCTAATCACTCAGTTGAGATTCTCGATACTCCGGGCGTCATAGACACGTCCCAAGTTAAAGGTGAAACCTTATACAAACTTGCGGCTACTTGGGCTGTGAACGAGAACCAGTACGACCCTGGCGAGGTTGCCCTTTGGCTTGCCAAAGAAGTCTTCCGTGCAGAAGCTCCCCTAGAGTATTTGACTGAGTTCGGCCTCTCAAGAGGCATGTTGGCTTCCGGAGGGGTAGTTGACATTAATCGGGCTTGCACGGCGCTGATCCAACAATTCCGAATGGGCAATCTCGGTCGAATATCCCTTGAGAAACCTGGCCTTAATGGCTAAGGAAACTGTGAGGCGCCTCTGAGAAAGCATTGAAACGATGCAGAAGACGCCTCAAGACCTCTTCGTTTTCTAGAGTCATCTCGTCAGAGTAAAGACGAGTTCCCTCAATGGGCCGGTACCTATTGTTAAATGGCATACTGCCGTGACATAGCGGTTCCTCGAATGTCCAGTGAACGCGATAGGATAGCATCCCTCAGGTGTGTTAGGCGGTACGGTGATACTGTTTTGCCAGATGCCTGCGGATTTCCTCAACCCGATCGTATGGTCCAGAAACTGGGCCTCAACGCGGTCGATATTGGTAGATGATTCACAGCAGAGATGAAGAATTTGTCCAGGCTCTATTGGATTTGGAAACACAAAGGGCGAAATCCATAAGTCGTCCAACCTCTCGAACGTAAGAGTCATACTTCTAGTTCTATCGCCGAATTGTGCTGTTACTACAACTACCTGAGTGCCTAAGGGTAGGAAATCGCCTACAGACAACTGGGATATCCATCTGCCTTGAGTGTCAGACCACTGCAATGGTCTGGACTTTCCATCTGAGAATAAACCGTCTACTGCGTTTGCCGAAGGTTCAGGCATTGCGACTATAGTCAGAGTCTGTCCAGTTAAAATTGTAGTAGGAAACAGATATGCTGATAGGGAGTAGTACACGATCTCAATGGGTTTTCTCACGGAGAAGAATGTTCGATTACCTCTATCTTTGACCCAAGCCTGGTAGTAATAGATGCCAGGTGGTACGAAAAGCCCATTTCTGTCCATGCAATTCCACGTGATGGTGTCCGGCGGATTGCCTGGTATTTCGTGTGGATTGAATGTATACATCACCTTACCCGAAGAATCTTCGATGGCCATATCCCATGCGGATATTCCTCTGTTTTTGAGGTAAGAAAGATTGAAGGTTACTGAATCATCTAATCCGTCTCCGTCAGGCGAAACCTCATAGGGTTTAGCATAGACCCTGACCATGCATGAGCGATACAATATGGTGGCGGCGTGGCACCTCAAGAGGGTAACTTTTGGTCGGATAGTCCTGTCTTCATATCCTTCGATGATCCCGAATTTTATCGCGCAAGCCATGGAGTGCCGCCTATGCGATGACGTACTCATTCCATCTTTGAAGCGGTTGAGTAGAAGATCTACTTCCTCTTCTGCCATCGATGATGCATAGTCGTAAAGACCAAGTGAGCGAACTAGGAGATCTACCGCATCCTGTCTGGTAATCTCTTGGTCGGGATAGAAATTGTGGCCGACAGGAGTAGAGGTTATCCCGGCGGATTTCGCAGCTTCAATCCATTCCCAGGCTAACTTGCCGGGCAGGAATTCGTAGGATTCTGTTACGTCAGGATAGGTAGGAGAATTAGGCTTTAGCGGTTTCAAATCAAACGTCTTTGCCATAAGCACAGTGAATTGTGCTCTAGAGCACTTTAGATCAGGGCGAAACTGTGAGTACACAGCTCCATCCGTGTATCCGATCAGACCATCAGTTACTCCTTCGGACCACAAGACATAGACAAAGTCAGAGGCCCAATGATTACAAAGATCTCGGTACCACGGATCCATCGCACACTGACCTTCGCTAGGCTTTAGGATCATGGTCATTATAAGTGCCACCAACAAATAGATTCTCGCAGCACACTGCTTATTTGCGCTAGGCGAACTATACACTACAAAACAACCCCCAACCGTTACCACCGGCAATACAAAAGATACCATATTTTATAAATGAACTCTAGTTAATGTGAATTATTTGGCAGCTATTGACATTATAGGAATAGGATTGTAATATGGTTACGCCTGGCAATTACTGTAAGTGGCCGTATCCGGTTTTTCAAAATCCTATAACCGAGGGAAAGGGGGGATAGAATCTTAGGTTTTGAGGTACTTTCGGTTGTACCGACAATAAATAACGTCGCCACCGGCGCCCTTCGCAGCCATTTCGTTGCCGGATGCGGCCACGCCCAAGGAGATGGACAAATTGCTGATGACGCTTCTAAAGAAACACAGACTTTTGCTGTTAGCGCTGATTTTGGGGCTATCGGCTTTCCTTCTGTCATACAACGCGTTCCGTGTTTGCATCAAGACAGAAAAAGTGGTTGTACCTGCGCGGAACTTGGAACCGTACCACAACATATCTCGTTCAGATGTAAGGATCATCGAGATTCCCGCAGGTGCGGTTCATGAGAGGTGCCTCCACACGGTAGAGGATGCCGTAGGCAAATACACAGTATCACGGGTTTTCCAAGGGGAGATGTTGCTTGATGCTCATCTTATCTCCGGAGAACGCCGTCCGGGCATCTCTATGGAAATTGGGTCGGAGGAAAGATGCATCTTCGTTCCTGCCGAATACCAGCGGGCTGTAGGTGGGAACATTAACCCTGGAGACCTAGTTGATCTAGTCTGGGTGAGAAAGAGCGCAGCGCATTCTGAGGACTATGGGTCTATACATGCGTTGACAGTGCTTAGTAACGCTAGGGTTATTGAAACAGTGACTGACGAATCTTCGGGGGAGTTTAGAGGAGTAGTTATTGCGTGTCTGCCGATTACGTGTGAAAAACTCGCTCAATGCATTGAGTCGGGGTCAATCTATCTTTGCCTGGTTCCTTGGTCTACAGACGGAGATGGTTTACCAACTGATGCGGAGGTCTGGCCTAACAGATGAAAGAAAAACCTTCCATCCTTATTGCAGGGAACAATCGTACCCAAGACGCTGTCGTAAAAGATAGACCAGGGGCCCGGGTAGTAGGGGTTCTACAAGACCTTGCGCTTGTAGAATATGTCGCGACAGAGATACCAATTGACGAGTTGGTTGTGGATCCCAACGTTTCGCCAAGAGGCGAGAACTTGGAGCAGTGGATTTCGAGATTCAACAAAACCTACCCAAGTGTTCAAATTACAATTGCTGGACCAGTAACCTCCATGCCAGAAATAGAACCTATCCCTACAAGAATCGTAACTTCACAGACAATCGCAGTCTGGAGTCCAAAAGGTGGTGTAGGGAAGACCTTCATTGCAACGAACCTAGCTTGCGCTGCAGCACTGACTACTAAAGGGAACGCAGCCCTATTGGACCTAGACATATATTCAGGTGATGTAGCTACCTATCTTGACTTAGCAGACGAGCCTACACTGTCGCAAGTAGTGCCGGCGCTTACTAGCTTAAGACCAGACGGTCTAGACAGATATGTACAAAGACATGGACCTTCCGGGCTTAACGTTATGTGCAGTCCCCAGCGCTTGGAGTTATCTAGTCTAGTGACACTTGAGCACATAAAGAGCCTTATTTCTCTTGCCGAGAAGAAATGGGGTCTCGTGTACTTAGACACTCCGCCGGACATAGCAAGCGATGTAGTTGGCGAATGCATAGAAGTTGCCTCATCTTTAATATTGGTGACCACCCAAGACGTGTGTGCCCTCAGGCAATCTAAGACCGCACTGGATGTTCTAAAGAAGATTGGTTTCAACGATAACTCTCTATTTGTCGTGCTAAACCGTGGAGTCGAAGACTCGCCGATTCCACAAAGAAAGGTTGAAGAGTACCTAGAAAAGCCGCTTGCAGCAGTGATTCCAGACGACAGAAAGACTGTTGACAAGTCAGTATTCCAAGGCAAGCCGGCGGTCTTGTTCGGCAAAACCGAACTCTCGGCATCACTGTGGCACTTATTGTCACAAATCTCACCGGGTTTGCCAATCCCTGAGAAAGAAAAAGACAGGAATCAAAACAAAGTAAAAAGGAGGCGGCTATGGTGAGCATACTCAAAAAGTTGGAGCGAGAACCGTACAAAGTGAAGTCTTCTGGCGAGCAGGGTGCTGAGTTCTCCATAGATGAGGTGGTAGAGACGGTAAGAGAGAAAATCCTTGAAGACTTTCCCACGCTTGTGATAGAAGCTCGGGTTTCTCGGCAAAAGAGACAACAAGTGCTGGCGCTCATCTCAAGTGTGATCGTATCTTCTGAACTGTACGTACCGAAACTTACTAGGCAAGATTTGGCAGAAAGGATTGTGCAGGAAATATGCGGGCTAGGCCCATTAGATGAGCTGCTAGACGACCCTGCGATCACTGAGATAATGGTTAACGGAGCGCATGAAGTATATATCGAAAAAGAAGGCGTGTTGGAAAGAACTGATATCGCCTTTTCAGATGACATACATCTCCACGAAGTTATCAACCGAATTGTTCAAAGCGTTGGTCGTAGGGTAGACAGTTCAATACCCTATGTGGATGCGAGACTTCCTGACGGATCAAGAGTGAACGCCATAATACCACCGCTTGCACTCAATGGGCCTGTCTTGACGATAAGACGATTTCCTAAGCGGTTCGGGTCTTTTTCCGAACTGGTAGACAATGGAACGATTTCCAAGGAAGCTGCTGAATTCCTTGAGCGATGTATCCGGCTAAAACTCGACATTGTGGTTTCGGGTGGCTCCGGAAGCGGAAAGACTACAATTCTAAACGTACTATCCAATTCAATGGCTCCAGCTGAACGAATAATAGTGATCGAGGATTCGTCTGAGATAAGCATTGACAATCATCACGTTGTCTATCTTGAGTCTCGCCCAAGAAATATGGAGGGCAAAGGCGAGGTAACCATAAGAGATCTCCTCAGAAACGCGCTTAGAATGAGACCGGATAGACTGATCATCGGAGAATGCAGGGGAAAAGAGACTTTTGATCTCATATCAGCTATGAATACGGGGCACGACGGATGTTTGTCAACAGTGCACGCGAATTCGTCTCGGGATTGTCTGGAGAGGATTCTCGGAATGGCCTTGACCGCCGAGGAAGGAATCCCTGTCGAGGTCCTCCAAAGCTGGATTGCAATAGGGGTAGACGTTGTGGTGCACACAATGAAGACGCTTGGCGGCAGAAGGATGGTGTCAGAGATTTCCGTTGTAGGATCTGACATGGCACGAGGACTTTGTAGCCACCCCATATATTCTTTGCAAGAAGGGTTGACATTGGAATTTCCCGAGTGGTTTGTAGACAAGGTAGGAAAGCAGTGCGTTGCTGATTTGGCTACCATATGTGAGTGCGGAGGTTAGGATTGTGACAGTTCTAATATCAGTGACATTTGGGCTGACTGCAGCGCTCACAGGAGTCTATTTCTTTCGAATTATGGACGACTCACGATTGCCTAATGCGCTTCTTCCTGGCGAAGATCCTAGGCTGAAGCGGCAGATGAAGCGCATGGGAATGTGGCTGAGATCTTGCTTGGGCCGTTTCAGACGGAGCGACGTGCCTTGGGACGAAATAGCGTCAAGCCTTTGCTTCCAGGTTAGAGGAGGGGCATCGCTGGTAAATGCAATTAAAGGAGCATCAGAAGAAGGGAGTTCTCAAGGGCATAAAATGCTTCAACGCGCATACCAACTGTATGAAACTGGGGTTCCGATTTTCAAAGCTCTAGATGCGGTATCAGGTGGGGAAGGAGAACTTGCGATGATTGCAAACGTGTTGGAAATAGGTTCGGTTACAGGGGGGGATTTGGGAGCTCTTCTGTGGCGAGTCTCCGAGATATTCAGAAGGAGAAGACTTACTCAAGGAGACATCAACGCGAAATTGTCCGAATCCAAAATGACGGCTGTCCTTCTTTCCTGTCTTCCGTGGCTTATTGGCTTCCTCACTTTTAGAGCAGATCCTAGGAATTTTAGGGTTCTTTCTTCTCGTGCTGAAGGGAAACTGCTGCTTGCTTCCTGCGTTGGGCTTTGGGCGATAGGTAATATCTTCATAATACTCTCTATACGCTCTATATCTTCTACCCATCTCATTTACCGCCATTCGCGTAGGGATAAAGAGGGTAAGAAGGGAGGAAGATCTTTATGAGTCTTGCAACCCAGGCGTTTTTGGTCTCCATGTCTTTTAGCCTACTAGTAACCATTCCCCTAATGAGGTTACTGTACCGTCGAGATATCCGGTTGTTTGGAAAGCCTGATTTGTTTCCTGAGATTTTACAACGGCTGGTTGATCAGATGTGGAGTTTGGTTTGGCGCAGACGGCGTTGTCAAGACATTATCTCTCAATGGCCTACATTTCTTGAGGAATTATCTGTAACGGTAATGGCTGGAATAGATGTCCGCAGTGCCTTTGAAATATGTTCTCTCAAGACACACGGCCACCTCAAGCAAATATCGGATAGGACGGTACTCAAACTTCAGAGCGGGGCATCTTTAGCGGTTGCCTTGGAATCAATGGAGAAGGAGGGTGTTGAACCGGCAACAAGATTAAGAGCCACTCTAGTCCAAGCCGAATCTCTAGGAACACCTGTAGCTGATGCGCTCAACTCCCTATCTCAGGAATACTACATATTGCAGCAGCAGCGGTTTGAATCTAGGCTCAACGCTTTACCACTCAAACTGTCGATAGTGACCGTGTTGTTCCTTCTCCCTCCGATACTCGTGATATCCATTGCGCCGCACATTCTTGCTTTCTTTGACGCAACCTGGTAGGTAGAGACGATTTGGGCGTCAAACACAATAATGCTGAAATGAGGAGATGATCGTTATCATGAGGCAGGTATTTATTCGAATTCATCAATACAAACAGACGGTGATAGAGTTTTTGAAAAGACCGTTGACTTCAGAGGAAGGAGCTACAATAGCCGAATACGCATTGCTATTGGCGTTGGTGGTTATTGCGCTCATCGGCGTCCTAACCAATCTGAGTGATGCCTTGAAAGGGAAGATAGAGACGATAATCAATCAGATAAATAGCAGCAGGTAATGAAAGGAGGGTTAGAGTGTACAGGGTAAAACATCTTGACCGCGAGACCATAGTCGAACCCCTTCGCAATCAGGATGGAGAGGCAATAGCCGAGTTCGCTTTAGTGTTCTCCATGTTGATCCTTGTGTTGTTTGCAATTCTAGAACTCGGCCTGGTTCTCAACGCTAAGTTGGTCCTTACATCTGCAGCACGGGAAATCGGGAGAATCTGCGCGGTTGAAGGAGGCTATAAAGGGAGAGCTCCACAAATGGTAGATGAGATCCTTGAGTCTACTTCTTTGGACAAGAACGCGATAGAGGTGAATATAACGCCCAAGCAGGCGATCTATGGAACAACGATAAACGTTAGACTATCTTACAGATACCGAGTCAAGTCTCCAATTATATCAGCTATATCAGATTCTAGTGTTTTCCTCAGGGCTAAGGCGGTGACTAGAAGTGAGTTTGTTCCGCGGTAGTGTGACCAGGCAGACGAGTGACTTAAGACCTACTAATAGACCCGGCGGTATAGTGCTCATGGTGGCTTTGTTCATGCCAATTGCTATGTTGAGTGTTGGAATGGTTAGCGACATTGGTTTAGTCTTCATTGCACGCAAGGCTGTGCAAGATGCCTGCGATCTAGGTACGCTTGCCGGATGTCAGGAATTAGACTGGGACTTATTGGCAGAAGGAATTGTTGCTATTAAACGACAGGCAGGTTCGGCGGCTGCGATTGACATTGCAAAAGCTAATCTAGAAGGCTCAATGGGTTTTCTAAAGGACTTGCGTTTGAAAGCTCGAGTTACAAACGAACTAGGCGTCGAACCCAAAATCGCTTTAGAAGCGAATTTTACGGTGGACACCATCTTTCTTAGATGGTTGCCACGCTATCGGAACGGAATAACCATCCATGTCTACTCAGAATCCTCGGTAGTAGAAAGGACACAATGGTAGCGAGCGCTTTTGGGTTTCTAAGATTCGGTACTGACTTCAATATCTTGTGCAGGATAAAGTAACACGGTTGTCGAAATGATCCATTTAGTCAGAGTCAAGTTCTTCGGCAAAAAGCGCGTGAGAACTCAATATCACACTGACGGTAAGGAGGATGTGTTTTGTTAGCCATTGTTAACGCAACGATTTATCCTGTGGACAAGGAAGTTATAAAAAAGGGAACCATCTTGGTGGATAAAGGCAAGATCGTAGAGGTTGGTTCTAATGTTTCTGTCCCCGAGGATGCTCAAGTTATCGACGCAGGTGGTAGAATGGTTTTTCCGGGTTTCATCGATGCTCACTCTCACTTGGGACTTGACGAAAGTTGCATCGGTTTTGAGGGAAGCGATGTCAATGAGGCTACGGATCCGGTAACTCCGAATATGAGGGCAATAGATGGTTTCAATCCTTTAGACATCACCGTGAAGGAAGCACGTGAAAACGGTGTTACTGCCTGCGCTGCAGGTCCTGGAAGCGCCAACGTTGTCGGAGGGACCTTCATGGCGATAAAGACATTCGGCACTCGTGTTGATGACATGATAATAAAAGAGCCGGTAGCCATGAAGGTTGCATTTGGGGAAAATCCGAAGAGGGTGTACAGCGGAAAGGGCAAGACACCATCTACTCGAATGGGTACGGCTGCTGTGTTGAGAGAAATCTTGGCAAAAACAGTCAGATACAATAAGCAGATTGAAGCTGCAGGGGATGACCCTACCAAGTTACCTCAATACGATGCCAAACTCGAAGCCATGCTCCCTGTGATAAGAAGGGAGATTCCGATAAAAGCTCATGCCCACAGAGCAGATGATATCTTCACTGCTATTCGCATAGCAAAGGAATTCAACATAAAGATCACTTTGGACCATTGCACTGATGGAGCACTTATTGCAGATACGCTTGCGAAAGAAGGGGTTCCGGCGATTGTTGGCCCGTCTTTTGGACACAGAACGAAGTTTGAACTTACAAACAAGAGTTTCGTCACAGCTGGTATTTTGGCAAAAGCAGGTGTGAAAGTTGCGATAACGACTGACTCACCGGTGACACCGTTGCATTCTCTTCCGCTGATGGCAGGTATGGCAGTTGCGGCAGGCATGGACGAATGCGAAGCTTTGCGAGCAATAACTTTGAACGCGGCTGAAATAATCGGAATTCAGGATAGAGTCGGTAGCATCACACCCGGCAAAGATGCAGATATAGCTATATTCGAGGGACATCCTTTCGAAATATCATCAAAACCTTGGATGGTGCTCGTAAACGGCATCAATATCAAGGAATAAGAGACGCTGACTCTAGTGAGAGAACCGGAGGGCAGATATAACCCTCCGGTTCGTTAACACAGATTTGGCAAATTGACGATACATTTCTAGTAGTTTTCGCAAAGCGGCTCATAGAAGCTCCTAGGATGAGCGCATGCCGGGCAAACTTCAGGGGCCTCAGGTCCTTCATGAATGTACCCGCAGTTTCTACAATGCCACTTGATCGGCTCAGGTCTGGTAAATACCGTGTCAGATAGGATCCGTTCCAATAGTTTCCTGTATCTATTTTCGTGGGCTTCTTCAACTTCTGCGACTTCCTGGAAGGCCCTAGCTATTTCGTGGAAACCTTCTTTCTCTGCGGTCTCTGCAAATTCTTTGTACATCTCGGTCCATTCCCAGTGCTCACCTTTGATTGCTTCTTCAAGGTTCTTCTTGGTGTCTCCTATGAGGCCTAGGAATTTTGCCCATAGTTTCGCATGTTCTTTTTCATTATCAGCTGTTTCTGCAAAGATGGCGGCAATCTGCTCAAACCCTTCAGTTTTGGCGGTTGACGCGAAATAATTGTACTTGTTCCGAGCCTGAGATTCTCCGGCAAACGCGGCAAGCAAGTTCTTTTCAGTCTGGCTTCCTTTGAGTTCCAATCTGCATCACCTCTTCTATATTTGTCTTCATGTGAACGGACCCTAACTTATTTCATCGCCTTAGCAACTAGGTCCGTTTACATTATAATAACCGTACTTGGTGCAAAATTGCTAGGACTAGCTCAACTTTTTCACGATCGGACGTTACTTGCGGTTATACTTAAGGTATCGATAGAACTAAGCGTATGCGTAAATAGGGGTGTTATTCATGAATATCATGACGGTTAACGGGGATAGGCTTTGGCGGAATTTAGTGGAACTTGGAAACATTGGACGTAATGAGAAAGGCATCTCACGAGTTGCATTTAGCAAGGCAGATATTGAAGCGAGGATGTGGTTTCTCGATAAGATGAGACAAGCAGGGTTGAATACAAGAATTGATGGTGTAGGAAATGTATTCGGCGAAATGCCCGGAGCACATGAAAAGAAGATACTGATTGGTTCACATCTCGATACGGTGCCAGAGGGGGGAATGTTTGACGGCTCTCTTGGCGTTATATCCGCTCTTGAGTGCGTTCAAACCCTTGTCGAAAATCACGTAGACACGAGGTATGGCATAGAAATTGTTGGATTTTCTAACGAGGAAGGAGCTACCGTAGGGTCGGGGTTGCTAGGCAGCCGGTACTTTGTAGAGGGCATTGATAAAAAGGAAAAGGAAATGTTGGAGCCAATCCTTCGAGGTGCGGGCCTTTCGGGTATTTCAGAGTGCGAAGGCTGCAAGGCATTCAACAGGTCAGTCTATGAATTCTACATGGAACTACATGTAGAACAAGGCGGAGTGCTTGACGATCAAGGATACCAAATAGGAATTGTCCAAGGTATTGTGGGTATTCATACGTATGATTTTCGATTCATAGGCGTGTCGAACCACGCCGGCACTACCCCTATGAGCCAGAGAAAAGACGCTCTTTTAGGAGCGGCAAACCTCATTGCGTCAATCCCCAAGACTGTATCTGATTACGGTTCGGGGACTACGGTCGGAACGTGTGGTCAGGTTGCGGTTTATCCAGGTGCTCGTAATGTCATTCCAGGGCGGGTTCACTTAGGCGTTGAGGTGAGGGATCTGCAAAGGGAAGTTGCTGAGCGGGTAGTAGGGCATTTGAAAGAGGAAGCTACCTCACTGGCAGATGCCTACGGGCTAAGATCAGAGGTGGATCCCGTTTCCATATCCCGGCCTGCTATTATGGATGCCAAAATCCAAGAGATAATTAAAGCGGTCTCAGAAGATCTGGGATTAAGAGCTAAGGCGATGCCGTCCGGAGCTGGGCATGATGCCGCTATATTTGCAAAATACGTGCCGACAGGAATGATATTTGTTCCTAGCAGAGATGGAATAAGCCATAGTCCTGACGAGTGGACTGATCCATTGGATTGCATAAATGGGGCTAATACCCTTCTGAATACTGTCTTAACCTTAGCAAAGTGACTTTGCCTTCATTCTCGGAAGAGTTTGAGCCAAGGGGAGTCGTTCTGTTCATCGAATTGTCGTGAGCGTTCCCAGACAAGGTCCCAAATCAGCGGATCTCTTAACAGTACTGACCAACCGTGTTCAACCGCTTCTATGAACTGCGAACGCAAAGGATACTTGCAGGGGTTTCTGAGTATTGGGCATATGAGAATGCCTGAAAGAAAATCCATTCGAGTTTCGAGTTGTTTGTCCAAATTAAGGTATGGCATCAGCGGAAAAGTCCTACATTGTATAGGTCGTTTTTCTCTCGGGCATTGGCCCTTACACATTACAAAGGCCACCCTACCTTTCCAAGAAGAAGGAAAACCGCTGTATCTTGCCTTGGGATACGTCCACATGAGCCATGTCTCTTGTTGAGTGAACATTTGCTCTTCTCCGGGCAATAAGTATATACCCACCCCGGGTTCGAATTCCTGGCAACACAAGGAGCCACAGAGAGTTCCGCAGTTGAATTCGAGGGGGCTCACGTCCAAGATCGAATACACGTTTCGAAAATCGTCCTTTTGTAGCGTATAACGCACTAGATTTCTTCGGCTAGGTGTTCGTTCGCTCAAGGGCTATCAGACGTCCTTTCACACGGAAACTGCAGTGAAATTATACCGCAGTTTGCTCATCATCGGTGAACCGGTTGACTGGCAAGACTAATCGATGGTATTGTTCCTAATAGTCAAAGAATGAGAGTTGTCTTGGAATTGCTTTTGGAAGGGAGCCTACCTGAATGGCGAGTTTGCATGGGCACATGATGGCGATTTAGCACTTTGCTCAGTTTCAGTGTACCCTCGGTTGCAAACATGTGTTCGTCAGGGAGGTTTTTTTATGCCATCAATAGAACTATCAGATATCTCAAGATTTGTCGGAACACGCTGCATATTCTCTTCTGTCAGTCTTTCAGTTGCAAGCACCGATCGGATCGGAATTGTAGGCCGAAACGGGGAAGGCAAAACAACGCTCCTTCGTATCATAGCCGGTGATTTACATCCTGATTCTGGTACAGTGCACATATCTTCTAGAACCAGCGTAGGTTACTTGTCTCAGGAACTGCCTACCTTCAACTCTACAGTGCTTGAGGCGGCGATGGGAGGAAAGCCCCAGGTTGCAGAAATCGCAGATAAGATGAGGGTGGTAGAAAGACAGATGTCGTCGCCGAGAGACGATATTCACGCCCTTCTTGGTGAATATTCCCAACTGCAGAACAGGTTTGACGCACTAGGAGGCTATGACCTTGAAAATGAAGCTGCAGTTGTTCTGGCCGGGTTAGGCTTTGGCAAGGAATCATGGAATGTCCCTACTGAAACGCTGAGCGGTGGACAGAAGGTACGACTTAACCTCGCTAAACTGTTGGTTTCGAAGCCAGATGTACTGCTTCTTGACGAGCCCACGAATCATTTGGATATTGCGGGTACTGAATGGCTCGAGTCATATGTTGCTAACTACCCAGGAGCAGTTCTATTGGTTTCTCATGACCGGCGTTTTCTTGACAATATTGTAGACAAAATCTGGGAAGTAGAAGAAGGAAAGGTATCCTGCTACCGGGGCAACTACTCGTCATACTTAAGTCAGAAAGAAGAAGCACTGAAAAGAATTGAAGAACAATATGCTAAACAGCAGGAACTTATCGAAAAGACAAGCGCTTTCATAGACAGGTGGAAGGCCAATGCGAAGAAAGCTGGACAGGCTAGGGGCCGTCAAAAAATGCTGGACAAGCTCGAGATAATAGAAAGACCTCGAAAGCGCAGAAACCTAAGCCTTCAGTTTGTACCCTCTGACACGACGGGGCGAGAAGTCCTCCGCATAGAGGATTTTGGCAAGTCATTTGCGCGGCCGCTTTTTAGAGATTTCACGTACTTGATAGGAAGAGGTGAACGAATAGCATTGGTTGGTCCTAACGGATGTGGCAAAACCACTTTTCTTAGGTGCCTCATGGGAACCGAATCTCATGATGGCTCGATAAAGTGGGGGACAGGAGTTCGGAAAGGTTATTTAGCGCAGAATCTCGAATTTTCATCTCGAGAGCACACGATCCTAGACGAGATAAAGTCATTGGGAGTACCTCAAAAAGAAGCAAGAGACGTACTCGGAATGTTCTTGTTTTCCGGAGATGACTCAAAAAAGCACATCAAAGACCTTTCAGAGGGCGAAAAATCAAGGCTGAGCCTTGTAAAACTCTTTCTTTCGGATGCAAACGTATTTCTCCTGGATGAGCCCACCAATCACCTTGATCTACCCTCGAGACAAGCTCTTGAAAGCGCTCTAAGCGACTTTGGCGGTACGATAATTTTCGCGTCTCATGACAGATACTTCATAGACTCGCTTGCGACGAAAGTGTTTCTGTTTGAAAAAGGTACTATACGGGTCTTTGAAGGCAATTACTCATATTTGAGAACCTGTCTTGAGTCAGAAATGCTTGAAGAACCGAAACGTCAAAAGAATGGAGCTCCCGCGAAAGAAAAGAGTGAGTCGACAGCACGACCGGAGAGTAAAGAGATCGAGGTGGCTATTGAACTTGAGGCATTAGAACAACAGATTTCCGAATTGGAGTCTAAGGAGAAAGAACTGTCAATCATTCTTGCTGACCCTCATACATATGAAGAGTTTCAGAACATACCTCTTAAGGAGTGGGGGTTGGTTAGGTCCAGACTAGACGAACTGTATATCGCATGGGAAAGGCTCATGGAAAAGAAAAGCATATACGAAGACAAACCGTGATTTCCTGGCATGTAGAGAATCAAACTGAGGCAGAAAGGACTTAGCCCTTTCTGCCTCAGTCACGACTAGCGACACCGTTATACGGTGAACTTCCTAACTATGTTTTGTAACAACTCGGCTTGAGCTGCCAAGTCTTGTGCCGATGCCGATACTTGATCCGCTGCGGCAGCCATCTCTTTGATTGAGGCGGCTACCTCTTCTATCGCCGCAGCGCTTTCCTCGGAAACTGCAGCGACGTTTTCAACCAGACGTTTTACCTCTTCTGCGGTCATAGCCATTTCCTCAACGCCGGCAAGGTTTTCGTTAGCATATACTGCGATGTCATTTACCGCTGTTTCAGTTTGGGCTGATGCAGTCTTTAGCCGTTCAAAAGAATCGGTGAGCCGGACTATTTCTTCTTGCGTTCCAGTTGCCGCCCTTTCGATCTCAGACAACACATTGCCTGCATCTTGAGCTACCATACTGCCTACGTCGATTTCTTGCGTACTCTGCTCAATACTACTTACAGTGCGGTCAATTGAGGTTGCTACTTTGTTGATGAGCTCGCTTATATTCTTCGTTTCCGCAAGAGATCTCTCTGCAAGTTTTCGTACTTCGTCAGCGACTA
Source organism: Bacillota bacterium (assembly GCA_033810155.1). GTDB lineage: Bacteria > Bacillota > Sulfobacillia > Fermentithermobacillales > Fermentithermobacillaceae > UBA3907. The sequence goes on from JAPXKJ010000001.1 coordinate 42,450, forward strand.
CCGCAAAACCTCGACCGTGCTCACCTGCTCTTGCAGCTTCTATAGCCGCGTTTAGCGCTAAGAGATTGGTTTGGGACGCAATATCGTCTATCACCCCGACTATCTGGCGTATACTCTGTGAAAGATTGCTTAGTTCCGAAACTTGAATTGCAGCGCTTTCGTTAGCTCCCTGAATATTCGCCATGCTGGTAGACAAGACTTGTATTGATTCTGTAGCTTTCTTTGCTGCTAGAGTGTTTTCTTGAGCTACTTTGCTAACGCTCTCCAAAACCTGGACTACTTCTCCAAAGATCCTGTTGCTCTCGGAGATCACCACTGCGATCGTATCGACCGCTCCATATTGAGACTGCGTACCCTGAGCCACAACTTCTACAGTGGAAGAGAGTTTTTCGGCAGATACCGCTGTGTTGGCTGCTATTGAGCTTTGCTCTGCGGCACCGCTTGCTAGTTGTTGGGCAGTCTCAGCTATTTGGGCTGCTATGCTGGTAGATTCCTCCGAAGTCGCAGACAATTCCTGGCTTGTAGCAGCAAGTTGGTCTGACGTCAGAGTAATGTTCTTTATGATTCCGGCTATGTAATCTAGAAATTTGTTGAACCATTGGGCTAGTTCTGCCATTTCGTCTTTGGACTTTACATCAAGCCTCTTTGTGAGATCTCCTTCACCTTGTGCTACATTCTTCACGGTAGAGACCACGTCTAGAATCGGATTCACTAAAGTTCGAGAAAATCCTACCGTCACTGCAATCGCAGCAACTACCATTATAGAACACATAATCAATGTAGATTTCTGAAGCACGGCTGCCCGGGCTAAGGCCTCAGATTCGTCCACCTCTATGATCAAACCATATACTTGGTTTCCTAATGTTAGGACCGTACCTGAGCCAAACACCCTTTTGTCTGCATAGTTTTGATAAGATCCGGTTGAGTGCGCCGACTCTCCTTCGCTAGATGATGCCCTTTTAATGAACTCGAGAGGCCACCCTTTTACAGTATCTGCCATCTGTAATCCTTTGCCATCTTTTGTCACGACATCAGTTATCACAGTACCGTTTGTATCGATCAAGTAGGACACTGCAGTAGAACCTATTTGTTCAACCCCAGATTGCACAATGGATTTGAGAGAACCACCTGTGACTACCAGACCTATAGTTCCGACTATATCTTCGGGTTTGTCAGGATCGAATACAGGTACGCCTAAAGCCAGGCAGTAGTTTTTTGTGATGTCAGAATAGAACAAACTCGAGAGGGCCATCTCGCCTTCCATTGCTCCCGAGATGTAATCTTTATCAGAGAAATCTGTGCCTGGAATATCATTGGGATTTGTGGAATAGATAAGGGTGCCCGAAGGGGAAAGGACGAGAAATATATTGAAATCGGTCGTATCGATGATATCTTGACCTATTTCCTCCATTTTCGGCTTTCCTTTGTTTAGCCACTCCAAGGAGCTCAAGCTGTACTTGTTCTTAGAAAGCGACACAAGGCCTCTTACCAGGTCAACGTTACTGGAAGAATAGTGGCCGATATCTTGGAGATGGTCTGTATAGTTTATTAGCTCACTTGCCTTGACCACCGCAAAGGTGCCAAGATTGGCGGTTGCCTCTTCCTCAAGAGTCTTTTTTGTGTTGGTGTAAAGGAATGCGCCAAGAAACGCTACGGGCGCGAGCGATAGCAGCAAACCGATTATCAACAGTTTGGTTCCGATTTTGCGAAATCTACTAATCGAAATCATCTCCTTGCTATATGTACTGTGACAACATGCGTCAAAAGATCTTACTTATCGAACACACTTTGTGTTCACTATCAGATAAGATCGAATAACCTGGCCAAAAAGTTAGCCCGTTTTCGAGAGTTTTGTGTACTCGAAGGGAACCTAAACTAAGGGGAGGGGTAAGATACCCCTCCCCTTAGTTGTGCATCATAGATTCGTGTTGTTAGATTACTCTACTGCGTTGGATTCTATCCGAATACCTTGTTTCCTTCTATGAAAACTGTTTCAACCTTTGAACGGATTCTAAATGGATGACCTGTCCATATTACAAAATCTGCATCCTTTCCGACCTCTAGACTTCCGACTCTATCTTGTACGCCCAGAGTTTCCGCAGGGGTAAGCGTAATCGCTCGGAGAGCTTCTTCTTCTGTCATTCCGTTAGCCCATGCTACGGCCGCCGCAGTCGATAGGTATTGAATAGGGTGGAACGGATGGTCACTGATTATGCTAACATGGCACCCGGCTTTTGACAGCACTCCGGGAGTCTTGGGTGTTATGTTCAGAGTCTCGATCTTGGCTCTTGCCCACATACTTGGTCCTACGTTAACCCTAGCCTTTTTCTTGCCCAGAAAATCAGCGATTTCTATGCCGTCAGTACAGTGTTCAATCGAATAATCAATGTCAAATTCCTCTGCAATTCTGATCGCCGTGACAATGTCATCGGCTCGGTGTGCATGTATTCTTAAAGGTATTTCCTTCTTCAACACCTTAATGAGGCTTAGCATATCTAGGTCTGTATCCGGCATTTTTGAAGGGTCTTCTCTGCCGACTTCGAGTTTCCGGGAATAGTCTTTCGCCTTAAAGAGCGCGTTTCTAAGTATTGAGGCAATACCCATTCGAGTTTTCGGCGCCTTACCGCGAGAGCCATAGGAACCTTTAGGGTTTTCTCCAAGGGCTGCTTTCATGCCTGCAGGGTTCTTAACAACCATGTCATCGCAGACGGTGCCCGCTGTCTTTACAACAACAGTCTCACCGCCTATGACATTGCCGGAACCAGGAGTAATCTGCACGCATGTAACCCCTCCAGAACGGGCATCCTCAAAAGCAAAGTGGGCGGGCCATATTGAGTCTATAGCGCGAACACTCGGCGTTACTGGGTTAGAACTTTCATTTCCGTCGTATTCGGGTTGACCGTACCATTCGCCCCATATACCTATATGTGTGTGAGCATCAACAAAGCCTGGAAGAAGTGCCTTGCCTTTTGCATCAATTACACATGCGCCTTCTGGAATGGGCAGTTCTTTGCCCACTTGCTGGATCTTGCCACTTTTAACGATTAACACTCCATTTTGTATAGGAGGGCTGGATATCGGATATATCGTTGCGTTGATGATGGCTAGCGTTTCATTCATGAGTTCTCACCTCCGATTTTACTGTCATCGGTCGCTTCATAGACACACTTGCCTTCAATAAGGGTATAAAGGACTTTTGAGTCATATTCGAAAGGGTCTTTGGTCCAGATTACCAGATCGGCATCTTTACCTGGCTCTATCGATCCAAGCCTGTCCGACACGCCTGCGATTTCTGCTGGGTAGCGGGTGATCGAAAGAAGGGCATAATCTTCATCCATACCTTCGCGAATTGCCAATCCGGCTGATAGTCGCAAGTATTGAATAGGGAAGACAGGATGGTCTGTTATGAGCGCGAGTTTCACGCCCGCTTTCGACAAAGCTACTGGAGCGGCAAATCCTATGTCCTTTACCTCCAATTTGCTTTTGTCTGTCAGACTAGGCCCCATAGTCGCAGGGAATCCACTTGCTTTAACAGATTCCAACACTTTATCTCCCTCTGTGCAGTGCTCCAAGGAGATATCTATGTCAAATTCCTTGGCTATGCGGATCGCAGTGAGGATGTCATCTGCTCTATGGCAGTGCACTCTTAGGGGGATTTCCTTCCTTATAACACAAGCAAGTGCTTCTTTCGATAAATCATAATCTGGCTGCTTGTCAGGCTTATCAGCCGCCAGTTCTTTCTTGCGAAGATAGTCTTTTGTCTGCACCAAGGCCCTTCTCATAACCGCCGCATTTCCCATTCTGGTTTTCGGCATCTTATTCTGTCCGCTGTACACTCGCTTAGGGTTTTCTCCAAGAGCGGCTTTCATTCCACTGGGAAACTTGACGATGAGATCGTCAGCTACGGAAGAACCCCATGTTTTCATAACGACTGTTTGTCCGCCAATGATGTTTGCACTGCCAGGATCCGTTTGAACACAAGTGACTCCTGCTGCGATAGCGTCCTTGAAAGCTACATCTCTAGGATTGATAGCATCAAGTGCCCGAACCTCGGCAGTAACAGGATCTGACGATTCATTTGTATCGTTTCCCGCTTCTGTGGCTCCATCTTCGTAAATTCCAATGTGGCAATGAGCGTCAAAGAGCCCGGGAGTAACAATACATCCTTCAGCGTTGATTACGTGGGAACCTTCCGGTATGTCTACGTGTTCTCCAACTGCCTTTATTGTCCCGTCTTCAATGACAATTGTGCCCTTTCTAATCCTAAAGGGCACATCAGGACGGCTACTTGCAGAATAAATCGTACCGTTGACTATAGCTGTATATCCCAAATCGTATACCTCCTTTTTGAGCAAAATGCTACCTGTTAGTAATTCGTCTCCTGGATTTGAAAAACCTTCATGTGGATCTCACCTGTTTGCAAGCAGCCTTGGATTTTGCTACATTGTGTGTAACCCATGTCATTTGGGTTTTTGCGGAAAAAGGAGTGCATAGTTCTCACCATGGACAAAACCGTGGTACCTTGTAATACGAACATTTTGGCTTCACTTTCCGGGGTTAGCACGATATTCTTTGACCTCGGTGGTACTTTGTGGTCACCTTTCGGGACGAAGACCCGCGACGAGGTGCTGGAGTCTGCGATCGCGGGCCTAATCGAGGATTTGAAGGTTATCACAGGAAGAGATGTTTCACGTGAGGAAGTTGAGCTTGGGATAGTGAACTGGTTATCCGGTTTGGGTAGAAAAAACTGCAAAGAACATGAACCGTCATTAGAAGATGCGGCTCTCCAAGAGGTAGAACTATATGGTGTAATTCGACAGTTTCTGTCTTCCCGGCGCATTTGCCTTTCAGAAAAGAAGGTGTGTGACCTTACAGACAGATTCGCAGATTCTTTGTCCAAATACTACTTACTATACCCTGAGACCTTGACCGTGCTTTCGACTCTCAAGCGCCGCGGGTACAACATGGGGATTGTTTCGAACACTGCTATGCCTCCGAGCGTTATAGACAAGTATCTTGCTGCTTCGGGCATTATAAACCACATTGATTTTCGGGTGCTGAGTTCAGAAGTAGGGTGGAGAAAACCTCATAGAAGAATCTACAAAGAGGCTCTTCGCATTGCACATGCCGAACCCCAGGAAGTGGTTTTCATTGGTGATAGGGTCTTAGAGGATGCTGTTGGCCCTTCTTTTATGGGTATGCGACCCATTCTTGTTCGAAGAAAATTCTCCTGCGACGAGGGTTCGAGCGACGAATACCATGGTCTGTATGTTTGCAGCCTTGAGGAACTCATCTAGTAATCTAATTAGCGGCAGAGGATTATTATCTCCGAGACCTGCCGCTTTCTTCTTGTTGAGCCTCTGCGGTCATCTTTGGTTCAAAGTGTACCACGACATCTGCGCGGATCGCATCTTGCAGGGCATTTTCTACTTTGGTGGCAAGGTCATGTGATTCTACCAGCGACAAGTCGTCATCCATTAATATATGAAGAGATACTGACTTTCGGTCGCCATAATCGTGGACCATGACATCGTGAAAACCTCTTACTTGCGGATAGGCTTGAATGACATCAGCTATCTTTGACTCAAATTCTTTTGAGGGGCCCTCTCCTATCAGTTTTGAACAAGAAGAAACAGCTAGTTCAATTCCGGTATAAACTATGAGCGCTGATACCGCAATACCCAAAACTGCATCGACCCAGTGATAGCCGTACATAGAAGCTACCATCGCTACCGCTACCAGTGATGAAGCTATGGCGTCGGTGCGATGATGCCAGGCATCTGCTATAAGCGCATCGGCATCGGCTTTTTCTCCTAGGTATAGCGCAAATCGCGTCATCCATTCCTTGAATAAAGCTCCTGCGAGCATCACCGTAGCCACGGCAATACTTCCTTCTACCGGTACTTTGTCTAAGAAGCGTGAGTAAGAGGATATACCAAACCGTATACCTGCGTAGGTCAGCAATCCTGCTACAGCCAGAGTACTTAGAAACTCGACTCGCCCATGTCCAAATGGATGCTGTTCATCGGCAGGCATCTCAGATATTCTGAATCCAACCAAAAC
>JAPXKJ010000001.1:48612-68788 GCA_033810155.1 Bacillota bacterium
TTGGAAAGTAGGAGGCGTAACCGTAAGAGGCTTGGCATTGCACTCGCAATCGCTCTCCCCATATGTCTAGTTGCGGTGTGGATAAGTCCGTCTGTTCTAGGGGAGTTTTCGTTTCTGAAACCGAACATTCCGTCTGTGAGCGTTCCACCACAGGATGCTGTGCCTTCAGTGGAGGAAGAGGTGCTTTCACCCATAGAACAAGAACGTGCCGATAGGATATCCGAGCTTGCCAAGAGACCCAATGAACTTGGGAAAGTACCCATAATCATGTATCACGTCATCGGAGAGCCAGAATCCGAATGGGTAAGAACACCTCAGAATTTCAGAGCCGACCTGGAGAGGTTCTATAGGTTGGGTTATTCTCTTGTTCCATTACAGGCTTACCTTTCGGGGACCATAGATGTTCCTGAAGGAACTGCCCCATTGGTTCTGACTTTTGACGATAGCACAGTGGGACAATTTCGTCTGGTGGATGGGGACTACCCCGGGAGTCTGGGAAAGGAATATCTGCCCGAGGGCAAAAGGCCCGACCCGGATTGTGCTGTAGGGATTTTGCTTGAGTTCTCCCGAAAGTATCCGGATTTCGGGCATGCAGCTACCTTTTTTGCTGATTTTCCGGCTCCTTTCGATGTGCCACAAGAGGTGGAGCAGAAGCTTAATTTCCTTGTGGCCTGCGGTATGGAGATAGGGAACCACACTTATAACCACAAGAACTTAAGACAAGTTTCCTCGGATACGATCAAGATGGAGATTGGAAGACAGTCAAACTCGGTTTTTGAGATTACTGGTGTGAAACCTCTTTCCCTTGCGCTGCCCTACGGAGCTTACCCAGAAGATGAAGAAGCGAAGAAGTACCTATCAGAAGGTGAATTTGAGGGGGTCACATATCGAAACGAGGGTATATTGTTAGTCGGCGCCGAAGCAGCACTTTCACCGTATCACAGGGCTTTCAATCCTAGGGCAATTCCCAGAATCAGAGGAGACGAGGAAGAGATATCGAAATGGCTGAAATACCTCGCTGATTCGAAAACCAATTACATATCTGACGGCAATCCAGATATAATTACTTTCCCCGAAGAGCAAAAAGACAATCTTTCAGACAATTTGTCTGATTCCTACGATGTCAACATTATCTCCATAGAATAACAGACACGTACTTCTAGAGACACATCCAGCGCTGGTATCTTGCGATAGTTGAACATATGATCAATAATATGTTCAAGAGGTGAGTGCAGTGTCAGATGATTTGGATACCTGTTTGCCACATGCATTAGACGAAGATAAGATTCGCAAAGCTCAAGAAATGATGCCCGAGATGGAGTACGTTGTGTCCATATTCAAAGTAATGGCTGATGAAACTAGGCTTTCCATTCTTTGGTTGTTATCCGTAGATGAGTGGTGTGTTCATGATCTGGCTGCGGCGGTGAAGACTTCTGTATCGAATACATCACACCATCTGAGGCTTCTTAGAGCTTCTAGACTGGTTAGGAGCCGCAAAGAAGGGCAAAGAGTGTTTTACAGTCTTGATGATGAGCATGTGACTAGGTTGCTAGATGAAGCTTTTAAGCATTCGAAACATAACTAGTGAACTCTTTTGACGAAGGAAGGGGACTCAAATTGGATCACACAACAGAACACGAAGCTCATTCCCACGAATGTGGGCATGGTTGCTCACATTCTCACGATATTAGCCTTACCGCCGAGATTAACGCGGGTCCAAACCTTGCTCATCTTTTACCGACGATCTTTGGCGCCATAGGAATTATTGCAGGTTTGGTTTTACAGAATATAGGGCATCAATCTTACCCGATTCCGCTTCTTTTGGCAGCTATCATTGCCGGGTATCCTGTAGCCAAAGAAGGGTTCAAGGCACTTTACTCTGGCAGAGGACTCGACATAAACTTGCTTACAACCATAGCCGGCTTAGGGGCTATATTGCTCGGCGAGTACGCGGAAGCAGCAGCGGTTCTTACTCTTTTTAGCGTTGGCGAGTATTTAGAGGAAAGTGCGGGAGAGAAAAGCAGACGATCAATAAGAGCAATGATGGAACTTGCGCCACTGACTGCCCACGTGAAGACCGAGGAAGGATTGACCGACATCCCAGCTGAAAACGTTGACCTAGGAGATATCGTCATGATTTTACCTGGCGAGAAAATACCTGTAGATGGCAAGGTGATTATGGGACGTTCTTCAGTAGATGAGTCCATTATTAGCGGGGAATCTATGCCTGTCGAGAAGGAGCCGGGAAGCCCGGTACTTGCAGGAAGTATGAACGCTGACGGTTCTCTGGAAGTGGTTGTAACGAGTAGGGCAGAAGACACAACCCTTTCACAAATCATTGAGATGATCGAGGAATCTCAGTCAAAAAAAGCTCAAACTCAAAAGACAGTCGATCGATTTGCCAAGATATGGACTCCTCTTATGCTGGGTCTTTCCTTGGTCCTAGGGATTGGCGCCCCTCTTCTTCTGAAGCAGGAAATGAGGCTATGGATATATAAGGGCCTTACGGTGTTGATAGTCTCATGTCCGTGTTCTCTTGTTATTTCTACGCCAGTTACGATAGTTGGCGCTATTACGAGAGCTGCAAGAGAGGGTGTCTTGATCAAAGGCGGGATCCATCTTGAGGAACTTGGAAGAGTAAAAGCTGTCGCTTTTGATAAAACAGGAACTATTACCCAGAACAAAGTGGTAGTGGACAAAGTGGTGGCTATCGGTGGCGCAGATTCTGACCGTCTACTTTGGTATGCCGCTTCTTGTGAGTCTGCATCGGAACATCCTTTGGCTAGGGCCGTTGTGGAAAAAGCAATTGAGCAGGAAATAGATTTTGGTTTTCCTCAGGAGTTTAGAGCGATCCCTGGACAAGGAGCAATTGCTGTAGTTTCAGAGCAGAAGGTTCATGTGGGAAATGAAAACCTGTTCTTATCCCAAAACGTAAAGATACCTGAAGAACTCAGTTCTCAGGCTGTTAGTTTTAGAAGTGTGGGGAAGACAGTGGTTTTCGTAGGTGTTGATAAAGAGGTAATTGGCATGTTAGCGCTTTCAGATGCGCTTCGCCCTGAAGCAAGGCAAGCCATTTCTGATCTTAGTAAGCAGGGAATAGAGAGTGTGATGATAAGCGGCGACGACGTAAGAACAGCAGAGGCTGTTGCACGTGAAGTAGGAATACAATCGGTGTATGCAAACCTTTCGCCTCAGAGAAAACTCGAACTCATAAGAGAGATGAAGGCAAAATTCGGCAAAGTAGCCATGGTAGGGGATGGAATAAACGATGCGCCTTCGTTGGCGGAAGCGAGCGTAGGGATAGCTCTGGGCAACGGAACTGATATTGCGCTTGAAGCTGCCGATGTGGTTCTGATGCGACCAAATCTACTCGCAATTCCTAACGGGATACAACTGGCTAAAGAATCAAATAGGTTAATCAGTCAAAACATCTCTTTTTCCGTAATCGTGAAGGTATTGGCTCTTGCAATGGTTTTCGCAGGGAAATTGCCACTTTGGTTGGCAGTGATGGTTGATTCCGGAGCCGCGGTCCTCGTCACATTCAACGGTTTGAGGATACTCGGGCGCAATTCGTAGCTCATATGGGCCTTTGGTACGAAGCATTGAAAAGGGCCAGGCAAATTGCCTGGCCTAATAGTAAACACGAAGTCACGTTACTTTGAGGTTCTTCTGAGCATCCTAAGATGGAAGAATGCGGCCCAGGGCTTTCCGGAATCGTCGAAGTAAAACTTTATGACCTGCTCCATTTTATTCCTTTGGAAGACAAGCGTGTCTTTGGAACTAGCTCTGAGCTCATAGTCATGACCTCCAACCGTTATTTTGACCCAATTATCTGTTGGAGAAATGGTGAACTTACTACCTTCGTCGCATTCATAGGTTCCGCAGAATTTCAACATATCTTCAAGATCGGTTTCGTACTGTGGCTCATAACTTCGCTCTCTGTCTATGGGTAATCCGAGATATGAGTTCACAGCAGCGAGCCAGATTCGTGACGCTGGCACATCTGATACATTGGTAAGCACAGCCACTGAGATCTTTTCTTCGGGCACAAAACCGAAGTTGGAAGATACTCCAGGCTGCCCGCCGCCGTGTTCAACCAAGGTTACTCCTTCATAGTCAGGGGTAACTTCCAAAGCATAGCCATAATACGTGTTTCTTCCTATTTGATGAACTCTCTGTTGCATTTCCTGTATCGCCTTAGCGGATACTATGGTCTTTCCCTCATAGACCCCTGAGTTTAGATACACTTGAGAGTACTTCATGAGATCGAGCACGGTTGAACGAACGCCGCCTCCTACTTCATAGTTCCCCAGCTGCGGCCACGGCACACTTTCAAGGCGCCCTTCTTTTTCGTTGTAGATATAAGGAACGGTTACATTATCAAACTTGCGGAGATCATCAAGACCGTAGGCAGAACGGTTCATATCGAGATTGTCAAGAATTTCTACGGTCATATGTCTGGTAAAAAGTTTCCGGGTGAGTCTTTGAATGATTGCACCCAATAGAAGGAAGGTATCATTGCAGTAACTCAAGTACTCACCTGGTTTGCCTAGAGGAACAATCGGTTCACTGGCGAAAAACTCTAGATGTTCGTCAAACTTAAACAGATCCTCCCGCCTTCTAAGAGGCGGTACGCCTGTCGTGTGTGAAAGAAGATGCTTAATCTTTATCGCGGACATATCCGAAACACCCGAAATCGTCCACTCCGGTATGTACTTTATGACAGGATCGTCCAAAGATAAAAGTCCTTTGTCTTGGAGCCTCATGATAGCTAGGGCTGCAAAAGATTTGCTTACTGACGCAATGCCAAATATTGTATTGGGATCGACAGGTTTTTTGGTCGCCAAGTCACTTACACCGAACCCCTTTGCATATATAGGTTCGCCCTCATGGGAGACGGCAACGGCGGCTCCGGGTATGTGGGTTTCTTCCATTAGCGCCCTAGTGTATTCTTCAAACTCGATCCAATTACGTGGCAAAGCACTCAAATTCGACAATTTGTATCCCTCCATCTTGTGACTTGATGCGCAATCCATACTCCTTATGTTATCATGGTTTTGCCTGTAGAGTTAGTGTAGTTCACGCGTCGGGGGTGAGTTTGTTGGACATAGAGATGATTCTTAGCGCATTTGGTGGAGTCGGCCTGTTCCTTTACGGTATGAACAAGATGGGCGAAGGTCTGCAAAAGGCAGCAGGCGACAGGATGCGTCACATTCTTGAGGTGTTGACGGTCAACCCCTTGGCCAGCGTAACCGCTGGTTTGGTGGTTACAGCGGTGATTCAATCGTCAGCCGCAACGACCGTAATGTGTGTAAGTTTTGTGAATGCTGGACTTATGAAATTGGAGCAAGCAATTGGGGTAATAATGGGTGCCAATATTGGGACTACTGTTACCGCTCAATTAGTGGCCTTTAACCTGGAACAACTAGCTCTGCCGGCAATAGCCGTAGGGATGATTTTTACGCTACTGGGGAAGAAGAGGAGCGTTAGGGGGTTTGCAGATTTCCTGGTAGGTTTTGGCATGCTTTTTCTAGGAATAAGCATAGTGGGAAATGTGTTAGAACCGCTCAAAGAATATGAACCTTTCCTTAACCTAATGCTTTTGGGAGAAGAACATCCTTTAATTGGAATACTTGTAGGCATTGTAGCCACCGTTATTCTGCAATCATCATCAGCTCTTACAGGGCTTCTAGTTACGATGGCTTCTAGAGGAATCGTTACCTTGAGCGCAGCGGTGCCGATTCTGCTTGGCTCCAATATTGGCACTACATCAACAGCGCTTATTTCTTCTATCGGAACATCATTGACCGCACGCCGAACTGCTATGGCCCATCTCTTGTTCAATGTGATTGGTACACTAATACTGCTGCCGCTTATGCACCCATTTGAGAGTATCGTAGCGGTATCGAGTAGTGAAGCATCTCGTCAAATCGCCAACGCTCATACTATGTTTAACATAGTAACCACCTTGGTGTTGTTGCCTTTCATCAATCAATTTGCTTCGCTTGTATGCAAGGTTCTTAAGGGCGAAGACCTAGCAATGGACCATGGGCCCAAATACTTGGATCCAAGACTGATTTCAACTCCGTTTATGGCGGTCATGCAAACAGAAAAGGAAGTAGCAAGAATGGCCGAGCTGTGCTTAGAGAACTTAAAGACAGCGGTTGCCATTTTTCAAGGGGATCAAGGAAAAGACAGAAGACGTTTTGATGACATAGAAGAAATCATCGATGAAGTCGAAGAAGCGATCAACTATTACGTAGCCAAGCTTTCCCAACAAGAAGTGAGTGAGTCTCAAGCGCAAGTCTTGACATCGGTCATAAGCATTTGTGCGGATCTTGAACGCATCGGCGATCATGCCACCAGTTTGGTTGAATTAGCCGATTATAGATTTCAAAATAATCTTCCTTTTTCAGATGAAGCATTGAGAGAACTAGATGAGATGATCTCCAAAGTTGTGGAGTCTGTAGAAACCGCAATTGAAGCCCTCAAGACAAAAGACAAAACAAAAGCGTCCTCAATCGTAACCCTCGATGATGCCCTGGATCAAATGGAAAGGGACCTAAGAGCAAAGCATATACGGAGGTTGAACCAAGGAATATGTTATCCAGCATCTGGAGTGATATATCTGGACGTATTAGGTCATCTTGAAAGAATAGGAGATCATGCTGTAAACATCGCTGAAGAAGTGCTTGATATGTAAGTGCCCTTTTTGAGATCATTACGGGGCACGAGGAGTCGAAAAAAACATGGGTGTGATTATGGATGAATTTGTATCAAGCAGTCGTACTAAGTGTTATTCAAGGCCTAACGGAATTTCTACCTGTATCGAGTTCGGGACACCTTGTTTTAGGCGCTAGACTTTTTGGACTACCGAGCCCGGGACTTACTTTTAGTATATGGGTGCATGTAGGAACGGCATTTGCAACTATCGTAATGTTGAGAGCCAAGATCTACTCGATTCTGAGAGGACTGTTTTTCCCAGAGTCGGGAGCAGAAAGAAAGCGTAGCCTATCGCTCGTCGCGTATGTTGTAGCGGCTTCTGTACCCGCCGGCATAGTTGGCCTCGCATTCGACGAAAAGATAGAGGCTTGTTTTTCGTCTACTATAGCTGCTTCAGCAGGACTGATAGTTACAGGTTGTATCTTATATCTATCCAAATCGTTAGGTACACTAAGAAATACTGTTGTATCCAAGGCCACGGTCGGTGAAGATCCTCTTTTTTCTACTGTTACGCTGCAAAAAGCTATGGCCGTAGGGGTTTCCCAGGCGGTTGCGATAGTCCCCGGCATATCAAGGTCTGGGACAACCATCACCACCGGACTTTTGTCAGGAATGGCACATAAAGACGCGGCGGAATTCTCATTTCTGCTTTCACTACCTGCAGTGTTGGGGGCAGTTTTTCTTGATGTTGTAAAGGCTATGGAGCTTCAGGGGCCGGTAGTCGAGCCAATGTCGCTTGTGGGCGCATGCATATCATTCATAGTGGGACTAGCAGCGCTCCGAATTGTGTTTAGGACCGTAGAGAAAGGTGAACTGCACAAGTTTTCTTATTACTGTTGGATAGTAGGGACGCTTGGCGTTATATTGAGCCTACTCTTCGTTTGATCCTCGAAGAGAACCACGCTTTTTGTTTGTTACGCGTGACGCGAGTTTTCGCCGCATTAAAGAGTCCCAGACCCTTCGGTTGTGCCGTTCGTTCCCGGTTCATCGACAACATCTGGACTTTCGAATAGACGTAGGTATTCGTTCATGGATAGTTTGACCTCCCTAGGTTTTGAACCCTCGTAAGGGCCAATGAAACCCTTAAGTTCCATGGCGTCGATGAGACGCGCCGCCCTTGAATACCCAATGGGAAGTCTCCTTTGAAGCAAAGATACTGACGCCTGTTTTGCTTCCACAACTATTCGCACTGCCTGTGGAAACAATGGGTCCTCCTGCATTTCTATTTCCTGAGTAGGAGATTCGGGTACAGTAAGTACACCTGTGGCATATTGCGGTTGTGCCTGCTTCGAAGCAAAAGATACGATCCTTTCTATCTCAGGTTCTGAAAGATAGGCACCTTGGGCGCGTATGGGTTTTGGAGCTCCAACAGGGAAAAAGAGCATGTCTCCTCGACCCAACAGTTTCTCTGCCCCTCCTACGTCTAGTATTGTCCTAGAGTCGACTTGGGAAGTCACGGCAAAAGCAATTCGTGATGGGATGTTAACCTTTATGGTGCCGGTAATTACATCAACAGAAGGGCGCTGCGTAGCGACCACGAGGTATATGCCTGAAGCTCTTGCCATCTGGGCGAGTCTAAATATGCAGTCTTCTACTTCAGCAGGGGCTGCTATCATCAAATCGGAAAGTTCGTCGATTATGATTACAATATAGGGTAGGGCTGGTTTGCTACTTCCGGAGATAGTAGATATCTCATTATACCGCTCAACGTCCCTGCTACCTACCTTCGTGAATCGCTCGTATCGTGACTCCATTTCTTTGACTGCCCATCTTAGTGCTGCGGCGGATTTCTTGGGATCTGTTACCACCGGAGTAATAAGATGAGGTATACGCGACCAGGCGGATAACTCAACTCTTTTTGGGTCGATAAGAAGTAGTTTGACCTGGTCCGGGCGTGCTTTGAACAGTATACTTGCGATAATAGAGTTAATGCATACGCTCTTCCCGGAACCTGTAGCTCCTGCGATTAGAAGATGAACACATTTATCGAGGCTCGTTATTACAGGTCGTCCCGAAATATCTTTGCCCAGCGCTATAGTGAGCGTTGAAGGATTGTTTCTGAACTCCTTGGACTCAATAAGTTCTCTAAGATGTACCACTGAGATGCTCTTGTTTGGCACCTCAACTCCTATCGCAGACTTCCCGGGGATTGGCGCTTCTATTCGGATATCTTGAGTGGCTAAAGCCAAAGCCAAATCTTGAGACAAGTTAACAATATTAGAGACCTTAACGCCTGGTCCGGGCTGGAGCTCGAATCGCGTGACGCTGGGACCTTGGGTTACGTTTACCACTTTGGCGGCCACCCCAAAAGACAATAACGTCTTTTCTATCCTCTTAGCGGTTTCGTCAATTTGCTTGGGATTAGTTTTTGCTCGGGTGCCCTCGCTTTCGTCAAGGATGTTAGCTGGAGGAAGATCGTAAAATATCTCTTCGCCAAAAGAAAGTTGCTGCATGGGAGGAGCAAGTGTTGCTTCTACCGACTTTTTCTCTTGCTCCGAGCGCCACATCTCAGTTCGCTTGGGGTTTTCGGATCTAGTCAGTTGTTCACGTATTTGGGCAACCGCGGTCGCGTATGAGGTATCCTCGACCGACTCAACGCTTTCGTCCCTGTGTTCCCTCTTTGAGGACCGCTTGGGTTCTTTCTCGGTGGGCATCTCTATAGATTGTTCCGTTTCGCTGAGCTCTACTTTGGGGCCCTCAGGCCTAAAAAAGTTCGCAAACAACTTGCATATCTCTTGCCACACAGTAAGACAAATCATCCAGATTACCGAAAACGGTGTGTATGGGGACTTGTTGACGAGGAGCGACAAACCAACCCATGCTCCTAGTACGACGACTAAGATGGCGCCGAATCGACCTAGAAGCACTCTGAGAAACCACGCTATTGAAGCGCCTAAAATACCTCCGCCGGAGCCCATCTTTCCCATGGAAAAACTGCTCTCCCAGGGGATCCTTATGTCGTGCCAGAATGCTGCTCCGCACAAAAGAAGCATCCACAATCCCCATACGGGTCTAGGCAGCGGAGCATCAGTGTTTACTATCTTCACAAGTGATGTAAGAACGATAAGGAAGCAAAGGTACATCGCTAGATCGCCTGCAACTTGGGCGGTGGTCCTAGCTACCCACATCGTAAATGTAAGTGCCAAACCATGACCAGTTGGTTTTGAAGTAGATATGCCTAAGGCTATAACCAGTAGAACGCCAAAGAGGCATAATGCGATCCATGGCCATTTGTCCTTCTTGGCTTCTTTGGTTTTTCGCTTCGAAGTTTTTGCCCTATCAGAACTCACAAATCACAGCCCCCAATTACACTCCAAAAACACACCAGGATTATGTTACACCCTGTCTGAGTATTATTTCTAGTATAGTGACGTAATTCCTGCCTACCTGCTCATAATAGATAGATTGCGGAAAAGTCCCCGAAGTTCCGACTGTTGAAGGGAATATCTTGAAAGATGCAGAAACTGCTATGGGTGGAGGTGGCGCAAAGTGTCCGAAGATGTCAAAGGATTGGTTATGGTCTACACAGGGGATGGAAAAGGGAAAACGACCGCCGCACTAGGTTTGGCTCTAAGGCAGATAGGGTGGGGCCGCAGAACGTTTTTTCTCCAATTCATGAAAGGAAAGGGCAATGTGTATGGGGAGAGAATCGCTGCCGAAAAGTATCTTCCAGATCTGGAAATAGAGCAATGTGGCCGCGATTCCTTCGTTGACCTCAATGATCCTGATCAAATTGATAGAACTCTTGCCGAAAAAGGCTTTGAACGTGCCAAAGAGGCGATCAATTCAGGCGAGTATGGGCTCGTTGTGCTCGACGAAGCATGTATAGCTATGGCGTGTGGACTTTTGCCTACGCAAGAAGTTATTGAACTCATAGAATCAAGACCTTCTCACGTAGATATTGTGCTTACTGGGAGATATTGTCCCCAAAGCATAATTGACATTGCGGATATGGTCTCAGAGGTTAAGGAGATCAAGCACCATTTCACAAGAGGCATAAAGGCGAGGAAGGGCATTGAGTATTAGGAGAAGATTCTAGGATCATGAAGTATAGGGAGGGAGAGCATAATTGAAGAAACCAGATTTTTCACGGTACCTGGACTACGCTGAGTTGACGCAAGCACTCGAGGACATGGTTTCGGAGAACGCTCATCTAGCGAAGATGAGCTCTTTGGGAAAGTCCTATGAAGGGAAGGACATATGGCTAGTAGAGATAACAAATTCAGACACTGGACCTCCTGAGGACAAACCAGCAATGTATATCGATGGGAACATCCACGCTGGGGAGGTGACCGGTTCAGCGGTCTGCCTTTACACCGTATGGTACCTTTTATCGGAGTACGGAAAAGATCCATTTGTAACGAAACTGCTGGACAAGAAGACTTTTTACATCATACCAAGGATCTCCGTTGACGGCGCAGACGTATTTCTTCATACACCTTATACGCTGCGATCTAGCACAAGACAATATCCTGAGGTGGATAGACGAGAAGGATTGGTCCAGGAGGATATAGACGGCAATGGACTTATCCTGCAGATGAGGATCGAAGATCCCAACGGCGAATGGAAGGTCTCCTCTAAAGATGCGAGACTCATGCTAAGGCGTGACCCATGGGACGAAGAAGGGCCTTTTTACAGCGTCTATACAGAAGGGATACTTGAGAATTGGGATGATTCTGACATCAAAATGGCACCTCCGATATGGGGACTAGACATCAATAGAAACTATCCCGCCAATTGGGAACCTGAGGTAAAACAACGTGGGGCGGGACCCTATCCTCTCTCTGAACCCGAAACCAGAGCTATTGCAGCGTTTGTGTCTAGCCATCCAAATATATCGGGCGCAATGGCATATCACACCACTATGGGTGCCATACTTAGACCTTCTTGTACCGTTCCCGACGACAAAATGCCGCCCCTTGATGTTAACATATACAAGACTATAGGGCAGAAGGGAACGGAACTTACTGGTTATCCACATATCTCAACTTATGAAGACTACACCACCGACAAAAGTAGAGCTCTCAAAGGGGTTCTAATGGACTGGCTCTACGAACACATGGGAATAATCACCTTCTCAACAGAACTGTGGGATGCATCTGTGCGGGCTGGTAACAAATTGTTCGGTGAATCACGCATGTCAGAAGAAGCTCAACTTAACCTTTTGAAGTGGAACGATAGAGAACTTGCCGGAAAAGGGTTTATCCCTTGGTACGAATTTGACCATCCTCAGCTAGGTCGGGTCGAACTAGGAGGATGGAACTCCAAATTCACTCTCACTAACCCGCCGCCGCAATTCCTAGAAGGTGAGTGCCACAAGAACTGTCTTTTCACCTTGTACCATGCAGCCACCTTCCCTGAACTATGCATAGAATCTGTGCTTGCAGAAAACATTGGGCCTTCACTCTGGAAGTTAAAAGCAACTGTTAGGAATAAGGGATACAAACCGACATATACCTGCCAAAAAGCCATCGAAATCGCTCGTGCAGATCCAGTAAAAGTGGTAGTTAGTGGAAACGACATGGAGTTCATCACAGGCAGACAGACCCAAGAGATAGGTCACCTAGAGGGCTTGGCCTCGTCTTTGGGCAGATACTCAATGACCAATTCCAAAGATCGAAAGAGAACCTTGGAGTGGGTAATAAGGGCAAAGGAAGGAACAGTAGTCGAAATAACGGCAAAGTCTAAAAGGGCGGGTACTGGCATTTCTCGTATTGTCCTAGATCACTAAGGGAGATGATGGCTATTGACTATAACGTTCGACAAATATCACACATACGAGGAAGTGGAGAATTGCCTCAGGCTTTTTGTTTCAAAATATCCTAATCTTTGTACTCTTGAGTCGTTAGGAAAGTCATTTCAAGGGCGAGACATTTGGATGCTTGAGGTTACTAACAAGGAAACAGGCTCAGCAAAGGATAAACCTGGCGTATATATAGACGGTAACATCCATGCGGGAGAAGTTACTGCGTGCGAAACGGTTCTTTGGACAATAGACCATCTCCTTAGTTCTTACGGCACTCATGGAGAGATAACTTACCTTTTGGATGTTCAAGCGTTCTTCTTCGTACCAAGAATCGCTGTAGATGGAGCTGAGTACTATCTTTGCACCCCTTACACTGTTAGATCTAGTGTGCGGCAATGGCCTGAAGAAGATGCCGATGAGAAGCCAGGCCTTTACCCTGAGGATATAGACGGGAACGGGAAGATACTTACCATGCGGGTTAAGAATCCAGATGGTGCATGGAAGATATCATCGAAAGACCCAAGATTGATGATAAGGCGCGATCCCAACGATATGCCCTCACAAGACGTCTCGTACTATGACGTATATCGCGAGGGACTGATTAGAGAATACGATAGGGATCTTCCAATCAAAGACGCACCTACAAAGTATGGTATAGACTTCAACAGAAATTTCCCGACTAATTGGGCTGTGAGAACTAGACAGCCGGGCTCGGGCGATTACCCTTTTTCAGAACCCGAGATGCAGTGCGTTGCCGATTTCTTTCGAGCACACCCTAATATCGTAGTATCTATGTCATATCATACGGCTGGGGGGTACATTCTGCGTCCGTTCTGTACCAAAAGAGACGGAACTATGGATCCCCGGGACCTGCAGATCTACCGAACTCTGGGCGAGATTGGAGAAGAGATTACCGGTTATCCCTGCAAGTCAATATTTGAATGGTTCACGCAAGACCAATCAAGGCCATCGGTGGGAAGTGCTCTAGAATGGTTTTACGAAACCCTAGGGATCTTGTCTCTTGCCACTGAACTATGGGACCTAAGCGGTCGAGCAGGATTACCAAAGCGTCCGTCCTACGAATATCGCACCATGTCTCGCAGACAAATCGAGGAAGAAGGGCTTGCTCTTTTGCGTTGGAACGACGAGGTCATGGGGGGACAATTGTTTGCGAATTGGCAAGAATTCGACCACCCTCAGCTTGGTAAAGTGGAAATTGGGGGTTGGGAACCGAAGTTCGGCAGGCAAAACCCGCCCATACGTTTCTTAGAAGAAGAATGTCGAAAGAATGGCCTGTTTGCGGTAGAGATCGCCAAATCTGCACCTAGAATACTTATTGATAAAGTCGACGTAGAGCATCTTCAAGACGACCTACACAAAATCGAGATCTATGTGAAAAATGAAGGGTACCTTCCTACACACGGAGTCTTCGAGACCTTGAAGACGAACCCACTAGGTCCGGTGAAAGCGAGACTAGAGATATCGAAAGATGCCCCTCAAAGAAGTCTTGAGATAGTATCAGGAAAAATGGAACAAGAACTAGGGCACCTTGATGGATACC
Source organism: Bacillota bacterium (assembly GCA_033810155.1). GTDB lineage: Bacteria > Bacillota > Sulfobacillia > Fermentithermobacillales > Fermentithermobacillaceae > UBA3907. Next base: position 62,643 of record JAPXKJ010000001.1, read on the forward strand.
TACTTGGAGATGATCGCAAGAAAAAAGCAACCTGGGTTGTGAGGGGTAAATCAGGTATCACAGTAGAGGTTATCGTAACATCTGTCAGAGCCGGAACGGTCAGAAGGTCAGTTGAAATCTAGGTGCATGGGCACATTTGAACAATGAGAGGAGATGGATTTATGGAAGCAGAAACGACACTCAGTTATGTTCCAGACATAGACTATATTACAAAAAGACTTATAGACCTTCTGAACATACCTAGCGTAACCGGTAACACTCATAAAGCGGTAGACTGGTTGAAAGACGAATTTGAAAGCATTGGATACAAGGCATCTAAAACGAACAAAGGTGGCCTTTTGATTCAAATACCAGGTGAGAATCTTGGAGATGAGAGGCTATTATCGGCCCACGTTGATACTTTGGGAGCTATGGTGTTCGAAGTGAAACCTAGCGGAAGACTCAAACTCTCTTTGATAGGCGGCGATTGGCACAGCATCGAGGGTGAAAGGGTATTTGTAGAGACCAGCTCAGGACAGATATACACGGGTACTGTCCTGACGACAAAAGCTGCGTCTCACGTTTACGGTTCAGAGTCCTCTAGGATCGAGAGAAATCAGGACAATATGGAAGTAAGGCTTGATGAGAAGGTGAGATCCAAAGAAGACACTTTGGGTCTAGGCATAAAGCCAGGCGATTTCGTCTCGTTCGATCCTCGTGCAGATATTACGAGTTGCGGATTCGTAAGGTCTAGGCATTTGGATGACAAAGCTTCCTGTGCGATTTTGCTTGGCACAGCCAAGTATCTGGCTGATAACAAACTCAAACCTGTTTACACCACTTATATATTTATCACGAACTATGAAGAAGTCGGTCACGGTGCTTCCTACGGCATACCAGAAACCGTCCGAGAAATGGTGGCAGTTGATATGGGATGTGTAGGAGACGGGCTCTTGGGAAGCGAGTATACTGTTTCGATCTGTGCAAAGGACTCATCAGGCCCTTACGATTTGGATTTGCGCAGACGCTTAGAAAGACTTTGTATTGACAACAAGATACCCTATGCCGTTGATATATTCCCATACTATGGTTCTGATGCAAGTGCTGCGCTGAGAGCAGGTGCAAATATCAGAGCCGGGTTGATAGGAACCGGGGTAGATGCATCGCACGCTCACGAAAGGACACATAAAGAGGGTATCTTGGCAACCGCGAGACTGGCTGTTGCCTATATATTGAATAAGTGAAAAAGGGAAAAAGGTGCCGCGGCCAGAAGAACCCGCGGCACCTTTTTTAAACGTCTGTCAGTTGCTTCATTCTGTTATTGACTTCCTCTAACCTATCGCTAAGAGCTTTCAATTCTTGCTCTGCGAGTTTCATATAATATGTCATTTCTTCTTGCCGTTTTCCTGAAGTTGAGTTGTAAAGAGTTTGACATTCCCTGTAGATGTCCAAAATTCTGTCCATTTCTTGGCGTAGCAGCGATGATTCTTCTTTGGCAGCTTCTTTAACGCCCCTAACATAGGATACATTGGGAAGCAACACTTCTTGGTACCAGTATGCTTCTCGCACATTATCAAAATCCAAGGAGATGCATATTGGCAAGTCTTGTTCCATGATGGCCTGTACCAATGCTAAGGAGTTCGGCATAGATACCCCTTTTACGCTAGATTGGAGCGGTTCGCGGGGCCACAGAGTGAGTCTACGCAAGTTAATTTCTATTGCGATATCAGCACCTGAGATATCCTCTACAAAGTTGACCCTATCGACCTGGCCGGTCAAATACCCAGATAGGTAAGTCAAAAAGGGATTCTGTATGACCATCAAAGTCAGATTGTAAAGTGCTATTATTTTCTTCTCGCGCGATACCAAATCCCCTCACCTCCAGACTATTGTACCTCATTAAGCAGATATAGTGCCAAGAAAGGATAATACGAACGAAATGACGAAAGATCACGTATACGACTGTAATATGAAGGGGGCGCAGTTTGCTATGGTCATCAAAGCAACAAAAGCTATGGAGTACATTGAAGAAAAACGCGCGGATATCGTTGGAGTCTCTGATGCAGTATGGCACTTCGCAGAAGTAGGCCTCCAAGAACACCGATCTTCCAAATGCCTTGCACAAGCGCTGGAAAAAGAGGGGTTCAGTGTTGAATTAGGTGTTGCAGGCTTGCCTACCGCGTTTGTTGCTACCTGGGGCTCGGGCAAGCCGGTTATTGGTTTCTTGGGCGAGTACGACGCTTTGCCGGGTCTTTCCCAAAAGGCAGTGCCATATAGAGAGGAACTCGAAAAAGGTAAGCCTGGTCATGGGTGTGGGCATAACCTTCTAGGAGCTGGCGCATTTGGAGCTGCCATAGGTCTCAAACAAGCAATGCTAGAACAAGGAATTTCTGGTACACTCAAGTATTTCGGATGCCCAGCGGAAGAGAATTTCAGTGGTAAGGCATTTATGGCCAGAGAAGGTCTCTTTGATGACTGCGATGTTTGTCTTACATGGCACCCGGGTTCCATGAATAGAGTATCTACAGGATCTTCACTAGCCAACAACGCCATGAATGTGATTTTTCGAGGCCAATCTGCTCACGCTGCCGGCGACCCCTATAACGGGCGAAGCGCGTTGGATGCCCTTCAATTGATGAATTTAGGAGTAGAATTTCTTAGAGAGCATATGCCTCCCGAAGCGAGGGTGCATTACGTAATCACACAGGGAGGTGGGCAGCCAAACGTGGTTCCTGCATACGCAAAAGCGTGGTATTTGGTAAGAGCCCCGAGACGGGAGGAAGTAGACGATCTCTACAAGAGGGTAATTCGCTGTGCAGAAGGTGCGGCGCTTATGACGGACACAACTCATGAAATTCAGCTTATTAAAGCTATATGGAATGTTTTGCCTAATCCTTCACTTGAGTTGCTGCTGAAAGAATGCATGGAACGAGTTGGACCTCCTAAGTTCGGACCTCAGGAGCAATCGTTCGCCAAAGAGATCTCTACTAGCATACCAGAAGAACAGCGACGTAAAGCATTAGAGAAAGCAGGCATACCTGAGGAGATGTGGCACTCATTATTGAACGATTGGATACTACCTACGCCTGAAGTTCCCCAGGATTCCACCGGTTCTACTGACGTAGGTGACGTGAGCTGGTGTTGCCCTACGGCGCAGTTTAACACAGCGTGTAATGTTATAGGCACTCCCGGACATTCCTGGCAATATGTGGCGCAAGCAGGTATGGGAATAGGGCACGAAGGTATGTTGATGGCAGCCAAGGTTCTTGCTGAAGCAGGATTTGAGCTTTTAACCGACGAAAAGATCTTATCTGATGCCAAGAAGTGCTTCAAGGAAGTCTCTAAGGGCCAAGTTTATAAATGTGCTATGCCCAAAGACCACCAGCCTGTGTTCGATCAGTTTGGACCGTCAAATTTGACTTAAAAGGATGGGTGTGACTTTCACTTGAAATCGAGATATCTGCTCTTTCAAAAGGCCGAAGCAGCCTTGATTGACGAGAAGGCTGAAAAACTCTTCGGCATAACCAGATTGCTCGATTCATACCTAGAAGGTGGTTTCTCGGACTTGATAGACCTTCAAGGGGTACTACCGGGGACTTGCCGTAGATCTTCTGAAGTATCTCTAGTGAATGAGGCTTTACGATCATTCGTAGATATGGTTACTGCCTCGTACAAAGGAGTAGGGGCGGGGTACTATTCCAAAGAACTAAGAGCAATTGTGGCCTATGGACCGAGTGAGCGCTTCGGGTCGAAGGTAGGTCTGGATCTCGGGCCGGATCATCTTGGGTGGCAAGCAATGGAAAGCGGCAAAGAGATAGTAGGAGTAGGCTCTATGGTACGTGGCGAGATCATGAACTGTATGAGGCCGCTAGTGAGAAAGGGTGAAACCATCGGATTTGTATGGGCCAACGAAACCGTTGAAGACATCTATGCCCAAATCAGGATGGGCGCAAAAGATGTTTTTTTCTCTCAGAACGTAGAACCTCTCCTTGGTTTGACGGGTCTACTCATGTTCACGTCTCGTATTCTGCTCTTTGACGATACTGGCCAAAAGAGCTCTTCCTCAATCGTATCAGGGCTAGAGAGACTTCAAAGATATATCAAACTCTTTCTCGATAGTTTGAGTCTCGGCGTAATCCTCGTCGAGACAGATGGTCACATAAGTTTTGTATCATCTGGTATGAGCGATATTTTGGGAGTCCCGAGAGAAGAGTTTAATGGTAAATTGATAGAAGAAGCGCTGGAAGAAATCGGAATAGATCCTTACTTTGCGCTGGAAGACTCAGAATGCGGAGCCAAAAACCGATTTGCGAATATTGCCATACCAACAGTAGATGGCGACAAGCTTGTCACTATGGTCACAACTGCCGTAGATCTTGCGGAAAGTTCGAATGCACATGGTGGCAAAAGCGGTACCGGATACATAATCTTGCTTGAAGACTTGAAAGAAGCACGAGCAGAGGAAGAACGTATCGAGCGAATAGAGAGACTGGCTGCCGCCGGTGAACTGGCGGCAGCCATAGCTCATGAGGTGAAGAACCCGCTGACAGTAGTCAAGGGAGCGGTTTCTTTGGTCCCTCAACGTCTATACGATACTGAGTTCTTATCTAAGTTTTCTGATGTGGTATCATACGAAATTGATAGGATTGATTCGACGATTGAATCTTTGTTGAGTTTCTCCAGATTTTCTCAGCCGCAGAAGTTTGATATCGACATGATACAAGTTCTAAAGCACGCATGTGATTTAATACTCCCTTATGCCAATATGAACGAAGTTGATATCTCTTTCTGCCAAGGCTTAGAATCCCTCCGAGTATCGGGTGACCGCGACCATTTGGTTCAAGCTTTCATGAACTTAATGTTAAATGCCATACAAGCGATGCCTGATGGTGGGACCATTTTGGTGAGTGCAAACTATACAGCAGGAGCCCGTTATTGTACAGTCACAGTCGAGGATTCAGGCATAGGCATCCCACCTGAAAACCAAGACCAGATATTCGACATGTTCTTCACTACGCGAAAAGGTGGTACAGGGCTGGGATTGCCGCTCGTACAACGCATAATATATGAGCATCAAGGTTTCTTGGAAGTGGAATCGACACCGGGAGAAGGCACGCGTTTCTTAATCAAGCTCCCTGTGCTTGAAACTACATCCGTCTGATTTCTGAAAGATAGGAGGCAGCCATGGGCGAAAGAATACTGGTGATTGACGATGAGATCAATATAGCCTGGTTGTTCCGGGAGGTTTTCGGAAACGTATACGAGGTGCACAGCGCCGAGACAGGGAGAGACGGTCTTGATCAGGCGAGAAACCACGATTTTGACTTGATTATGCTGGATCTGCGGCTTCCTGACGTAGGCGGTCTGGATGTTCTAGATAGCCTTATCGCACAAGGTTGCCGCTGCCCGATCATTATTATGACCGCCTATGGGGAAGTCAAGACCGCAGTAAGAGCCATGAAAGCAGGTGCTCATGACTATATAACCAAGCCGTTTGACATAGAGGAATTGAAGATGCTTGTCGAAGGCGCTCTTCGGTACTGTAGATTGTCTACAGAGGTTATAAGGCTCAGACATGAACTTGAGGATAAGTACCACGTGAAGAACATGATTACTGTGTCTCCAAAGATGATGGAGGTATTCTCTGTTATTGAGAAAGTGTCTCCGAGCGACGTCCCAGTCCTAATACAAGGAGAAAGTGGGACAGGAAAGGAGATAATAGCAAAATCAGTCCACTACGGGTCCCAAAGAAAAGACAGGCCCTTTATCCCTATTAATTGTGCAGCTCTACCTGAGAACCTTCTAGAAAGCGAACTTTTTGGCTACGAAGAAGGAGCGTTTTCTGGTGCTCGTCGTAGAAAACTAGGCAAGTTTGAGCTTGCTCAAGGCGGCACAATATTCCTAGACGAAGTGGGGGAACTGCCGCTTTCAATGCAGCCAAAAATCCTGAGAGTTTTGGAGGAAAAAGAAGTCGACAGGCTTGGAGGGACCAAGAGCATACCTATAGATGTTAGGGTGGTGTCTGCTTCAAACAAGAACCTCCCGTCAGAAGTACAAAAAGGTACTTTTCGCCAAGATCTTTACTTTAGGCTTGCGGTGATACCAGTGACAATCCCACCCTTGAGAGAAAGAAAAGAAGACATTTCGGTCCTAGCCAAGTATTTCCT
>JAPXKJ010000001.1:68888-100492 GCA_033810155.1 Bacillota bacterium
TTTATAATGTGAAAGGAGGTATGTCGAAGATGGATCAGCGCAATACAGCAGATCATGGTATTGGGAAGCTCTTTACTGATCCCGATCCGGATAAAGCTAGAGAACATTTCCGAGCAAAATCAAAAATCATGAAAGACAAGCTTATTGGCGTAAGCGAAGCAGTGGACAAGTTCGTGAAGGATGGGGACTACCTGGCTATTGGAGGTTTCGGCACGAATCGAATTCCTACGGCTTTGCTCCACGAAATCGTGAGACAACACAGAAAAAATCTTCGTATCTCAGGGCACACCGCAACCCACGACTTTCAGATTTTGGCCGCCGGCGATTGCATAGCAGCTGTGGACGTAGCCTATGTAGTCGGGTTGGAGGCAAGAGGGCTATCTAGGGCGGCTAGAAAACTGTTTGAACAAGGCAGGATAGAGGTATCGGAATGGACTAATGCAGCATTGGCGTGGAGGTACAGAGCTGCTGCGATGGGTGTACCGTTCATACCGGCTCGAATCATGCTGGGTACGGATACTTTCACATATAGCGGTGCCAAGATCATAAAATGCCCATTTACGGGAATGGATCTCGTCGCTCTGCCTGCTCTGTATCCTGATATTGCGGTTATTCATGTGCATCGAGCAGACAAATATGGCAATGCCCAAATAGACGGGATCACAGTTTCTGACAGCGATGTTGCGCGAGCCTCCAAACGCGTGATACTGTCCGCTGAGGAGATCATAGATAACGATGATATAAGGAACGACCCAAGCAGGACGATCATCCCTTACTATTGTGTTGACGCAGTATGTCACGTACCATTTGGGAGTTATCCTGGTAATATGCCATACAAATACTTTTCTGATGAGGATCACTTAAATGAGTGGTTGTCTGTGGATGGAAAGAAAGAAACGCTGGAGCCTTTCCTAAATCGTTATATATACGGCACCAAGGATTTCGCAGAATATCTTGAGTTGTGTGGAGGCGAGCAGAAACTACAGGAATTGAGGAAGCTCGAGTTCCTAGAATAAAATAGGCCCGCTTGCGGGGTTAGTTAGGAGGTCAAACGTATGAAATACAATGAAATGGAACTCATGATATGCCTTGCTTCAAGAATTCTTGAAGATGGTTCAACAGTGGTTGTGGGCACTGGAGCACCTTGTGCCGCAACAATGCTTGCCCAGAAGACACACAGCCCCAACCTTACAATCCTTTTTGAGGCAGGTGGCGTAGGTCCAATCCTGCCGACCATGCCTATTTCAGTGGGAGATTCCCGCACTTTTGCAAGGGCAATAATGGCTAGCAGCATGTCTGACGTTATGGAGAGCTGTCAAAGAGGTTTAATAGACTACTGTTTCTTGGGCGGAGCTCAAATAGACCAATATGGCAACATTAACTCCACCGTTATTGGAAGTTTCGAGAAACCCAAAGTTCGGTTTCCTGGATCGGGAGGGGCCAACGATCTTGCATCTTTGTGTTGGAGAACTCTTATGATAACTCCACACGATCAAAGACGTTTTGTAGATAAACTTGATTTTCTTACTACACCTGGATATCTGACTGGGGAAAATGCCAGAGAAGCTGCGGGGTTACCACCAGGAACAGGTCCATACAAAGTGATCACCAATCTTTGCGTCATGGGGTTTGATGAAAAGACGAAAAGGATGAAGGTAGAGTCAGTTCATCCTGGGGTGACAAGAGAGCAAATTGTAGAGAACACAAGTTTTGAGCTCATGTGGGCGGATCAGGTAAAAGTATCTTTGGAACCCGAAGAGCAGGAATTGAGGATACTAAGGGAAGAAGTAGACCCTTTGAGATATATAATCGGCAAAGAAGCGATCTGAGGGAGGAGTAAAATTGAACGAAGTTGTGATCGTCAGCGCTTTAAGAACCGCCATTGGCACTTTCGGCGGCACATTGTCCCAAGTACCTGCAAGCAAGCTCGGCGCAGTTGTGATTAAAGAAACAATAAAACGGGCAGGTATAGATTCTAGCCTCATCGATGAAGTGATCATGGGAAATGTACTTGGGGCTGGTCAGGGCCAGAATATTGCCCGCCAGGCATCGATTTACGCAGGACTACCTGTAGAGATTCCATGTATCAGCGTTAACAAAGTGTGTGGGTCAGGCTTAAAGTCAGTGATCCTTGGAGCTCAGTCGATCAAGGCCGGCGACGCAGAGATAGTACTGGCAGGCGGCACAGAAAACATGGACATGGCTCCGTTTCTTCTGCCTAATGCAAGATACGGTTACCGAATGGGTAACGGAGAATTGATCGACTCTATGATAAATGACGGGCTTATGTGCATTTTCGGCGGTACTCACATGGGTGTGACTGCAGAAAACGTAGCAGAAAGGTGGGGTATCACTAGGGAGGCTCAAGACCAATATGGAGTATTGAGTCAGAACCGCGCCGAAGAGGCCATAAAGTCAGGCAGGTTTAAAGATGAGATAGTTCCTGTGGAAATACCGCAAAGAAAAGGTGAGCCCTTGATTTTCGAGCAAGATGAACACCCGAGATTCGGCACTACCATAGAGAAACTTGCTAAGCTCCGCCCAGCATTTAAGGAAAATGGTACCGTGACTGCGGGAAACGCTTCAGGCATAAACGATGGAGCGGGTGCGGTTTTGCTGATGTCACTTAAAAGAGCACAGGAGCTTGGCCTCGAACCGATCGCTTCTATCCGGAGCTATGCATCGGCAGGAGTAGACCCTGCGATAATGGGAACTGGTCCGGTACCTGCGACCAGAAAGGCTTTAGAGAAAGCGGGTCTCTCTCTTGATGACATTGACCTAATCGAGCTCAACGAGGCATTTGCTTCTACCACGTTGGCTGGCATACAGGAACTGGGGATAGACGTTGAGAAAATGAACGTAAACGGTGGCGCTATAGCATTGGGGCATCCCATAGGAGCGAGCGGAACGAGAATTCTAGTTACCCTCTTGTACGAAATGATGAAAAGGGACTGCAAGAAAGGTTTGGCTACCATGTGCATAGGCGGAGGTATGGGGATAGCTCTCATCGTCGAAAGATAGGACCAACTCTGGATTTGCTGTTGCATCAAAAAACACCCCTGGTTTACTACGAGGGGTGTTTTTTCTCTGGCCGGGCATTAGGATCTTTAGCCTTTAGAGAAGCTCCTAGAAACAAGACCGGTTTGCCGTATTTGATGCGCAGTTCATCCTGGGATTTGCACACATCGTCCCATGCGGACGTTTGTCTGGGAAACAAGGTCGGGTTAAGTTCTTCCTCACGGATCAACCCTTTTGCGCATACTCCCAATAACCTCACTGCTTTCGACATGGATACCGAGTCAAGTAGGGTCATCGCGACACTAAACAGATCTGCGTCTGACGAAACAGGCACTTGGACGCTCTTCTCTCTAGTTATGGTTGAAAACTCACTAAACCTTACTTTGATCCCAATTGTTTTGCACTTCATTCCAGACTCCCTTAGCCGGAAAGACACGTTCTGACATAGGTCAGCCAAATATGGCTTTAGGTCTCCCTTGTCTAAAACGTCTTGGGGGAAGGTGGTCTCTTCACTTATTGACTTTGCGTCTTCATGTGGTACTACGGGATCGTTGTCTAAGCCATTGCAGAGTTCAAAGATTCGAGTTCCTCTTTTACCGAACACCTGGACAAACCAATCTTGGGGCATTTCACGCATAATCCCTACTCGCGATATACCCATAGAGCTCAATTTGGACTGTGTCTTGGGACCTATTCCCGGGAGGCGGGACACAGGCAAATCAGAGAGAAAGTCATGGGCATTCTCCAGACTTATTATCATCAGCCCATCAGGTTTGGCAAGGTCTGAAGCGATTTTTGCCAGGTACTTGCAGTATGATATCCCAACTGTAACGGTGATTCCAATATCGCTTCTCACCTCATCACGGATAGCGTCGGCCACTTTCCTTCCGTCAGAGCCTGTTACATCAAGAAAAGCCTCATCAATTGACAACTTCTCTACAATGGGCGAGTGTCTATCAAAGATCTCAAACATAGCACTAGAGGCTTCCTGGTACTTTTTCATCCGCGGCTTCACAAAAACCGCTTGAGGACACAGCCTATATGCTTGAAAAGAGGGCATGGCCGAACGAACCCCAAAAGCTCTGGCCTCATATGAGCAGGTAGCAACTACGCCGCGGCTTTGAGGATCGCTTCCTACGATCACCGGTTTGCCTCTGAGTTCGGGATGATCTCTTTGTTCGACCGACGCAAAAAAGGCATCTGCGTCTACGTGGATTATGGTCCGCTCTGCCAGGTTTGGACTACCAGGGCACATCTGTATCATTCCTTCGCGCCTAGAATACAAACATCCATGTATTCATTATAATAGACGGGAGGGATTATAAAAGGGCTTGCACATTGGAGGGACAGATTGTGAAAAAGAATCGCCTTGGAAAGACTGACATAGTTGTAACCGAACTGTGTTTTGGAGTTTTGCCTATGGGTCCTAATCAATTCGGTCTATCACCCGAAAGGGGTGGTGAGCTTATTCGAGAAGGCGTGTTGCGCGGAATTAACTTCCTAGATACTGCCCAAAGCTATAGCACTTACCCACATATCAAAAACGCCTTGGACGGCCTAGGGGATAAAAAATACGACGTGGTGATTGCGACCAAGTCCGCCGCCCCAACATATTCTGATATGAAGGCAGCCGTTCTCGAAGCGAGAGAATCTCTTGGCAGAGATACGATAGATATATTTCACTTGCATGCAGCCAGAGTAGATTCGAAAGTATTCGAGGAGCGAAAGGGCGCTCTAGAGTGCCTTATAGACTGCAAGGCTAAGGGCATCATCAGAGCCGTAGGTATATCCACGCATTCCGTAGAAGTAGTTAGGGCGGCAAAAGAAGTGGATGACATCGATGTGATATTCCCAATTATCAACATCGAAGGGTTGGGAATTTTGCATGGAACTAGGGAAGAAATGGTAGAAGCTATTGCCCAGGCCTCTTCCGCAGGTAAAGGGATTTATGCGATGAAAGCACTCGGAGGAGGAAATCTCTTATCGAATAGAGAACATGCTTTTAACTATGTTCGAAGTCTAGAAGGCGTTAGTTCGGTAGCAGTTGGCATGGTTAATGGCGACGAACTTGAGATGAATCTACGCATATTCGAAGGTAAAGAGATTCCTCAAGATCTTTCAGACCGGACCATGCATGCAAAAAGACTGATCGTCCAGTCTTTCTGCAAAGGGTGCGGTACTTGTGTGGATATTTGTCCTAATATGGCAATGTCTTTGGTTAATGGCAAAGCCCACAATGACCCCGGAAAGTGCATATTGTGTGGGTATTGTGCGCCGGTTTGTCCTGAGTTCGCTATAAGACTGGTTTAAGCGAGGAATTTAGGGGATATCATACACTGAATGGAGGCGAGACGGTAGGCAATGCGAGGCTTAAGAAAGACGTTTTCAACACTATCGCAGGATTTGCACCATACCAGCGACCCTAACGATTCCGAATTCTCACGAATCGAACGTAACGTTAGGATAAATGTCTATCATGGGATAGCAGATAGTATTTCACTCAATCTCGCCTCTCCGTTTATAGGCATCTTTGCTATAAAGATTGGCGCTTCGAATTTTCAGGTGGGGCTCTTATCCTCGGGTCCTGCCCTTATAAGTCTGTTATCTATGATACCAGGCGCTAGGTATCTCGACAAAAGGTCAAATCAGAAGCAGATACTCTCTAGATTAATCCTCTTTCACAGGCTTTTTTATCTGTTGATTTCGTTTATACCCTTCTTTACGGAAGACAAACGAGCATCAATACTGGTAATACTAGTTGCTCTGATGAACATGCCAGGGTCAATATTTAACGTTGGGTGGCAGGCGTACATATCCAAGGTGATCCCTGTCTCGAGGCGTGCAGATGCTTTCGCACTGAGAAACAAACTTATTAGCTTGTTTGGAACTATCACTGTGCTTGTTACGGGAATGGTAATAGATGCCATAAGATTTCCTGTCGGCTACCAGGTCGTTTTTGTAGCGGCATTTGCTATGGCCATAGTAGAAATGTATCTGTTCAATCACTTGGATGAAACCGTAGCGGAAGATGCGGGCTCGGGCAAACACCTAGACGAGCAGAAGCACCCACGGACTGAAAGTCTGTTTCGGTCCCTAATGTCTGAGGTTCGCGATGTCTTTCAACATACGGAATTTGTATGGTTTGTGCTTGCATCCCTCGTTTTTCACTTTGCTTGGCAGATTCCATGGCCATTGTTTACCCTATATCAAGTCAAAGAACTTGGGGCTACGAACACATGGATAAGCATCTTGAGCCTTTCAAACACGTTGGGCTCTATTCTAGGTTACAGTTTCTGGCCTAAGATTCTCACCAAGCATGGCAACTTGAAGACTCTTTTTGCTTCGGGGGTATGGATCTTCGTAGTCCCTACAGTCTATGCCTTTTCAAAAAGTCTCGCTACCATAGGGGTGTTCAATTTTCTGACAGGCGCTATTTTCGCTGGAGTAAATCTGTCGCTCTTTAGCACGCTGCTTGACGTTACTCCAACCGAGAATAAGGCAACCTATATTGCTTACTACACGACTGTCATAAACGTATCTGCTATTTTTGCACCTATGGTAGGGGTGGGTTTAGGCGACAAGTTTGGGTTCTTTTGGGCGTTTATCATATGCGCCGCCCTACGCTTAGCAAGCAGCCTAACCTTTTTATTGCTTAACTATCTGGAAAAACCGTCAAGGTAGTTTGGAGATTCGTAGAAAGACACGAATGACTTTCCGTGTCATGGTGTGTTTTTCTCTTTTGTTTCGTATACTTACACTGGGGGTAAAAGGATATGCGGTTAAGTAAATCTTTTGGGAGAACGTTACGTGAAAAACCATCTGAAATTGAAATGCCCTCGCATGGTTTGATGCTCAAAAGTGGCCTTATTTCAAAGCTTGCTGCCGGCATATATACTTATATGCCGCTTGCGTGGCGGAGCGTGCGAAAAATTGAAAACATTATGCGAGAAGAAATGGATGCCATTGGTGGTCAGGAACTATGTATGCCGGTCGTTAATCCGGCAGATATTTGGATTGAATCTGGTAGATGGTACGAGATCGGACCTGAAATGGCAAGATTCAAAGACAGATCGGGAAGAGATATGTGTCTGGCTATGACTCACGAAGAACCGGTGACCGATCTTGCCCGTCATTTCATTGATTCATACAGACAACTGCCATCTGTTGTATATCACATTCAGACGAAATTCAGGGACGAACCGAGATCAAGGGGAGGCCTTGTTAGGGCACGGGAGTTTATCATGAAAGACGCGTACAGTTTCCATGCAGACGAAAGTGACCTTAGGGACTACTATCCTTCCATGTGTGAAGCGTATGACAGAATATGCACAAGATGTGGCGTGCCCGTAGTAAAAGTCCTTTCTGACGTAGGTATGATGGGGGGAAGCCAAGCTCACGAGTTTACTTACCTTACAGACGTAGGTGAGGATACTATTATTCTTTGCCCTCAGTGCGGATATGCTGCCAATCGTGAAATAGCGGTCTTTGACAAGAACAAGTTGTTGGAAGAATCAAACGCTTCAGACGAAGCATCTCAGAGAACGCCGCAAGAAGTACTTACACCGGGGTGCAATACAATAGATCTTGTATCCGGCTTTCTGGGAGTCAGCCCTACCTCAACTCTGAAAACGATGGTATATTTTGCTCAAGGGCAGGATAAACCCATTCTCGTTGTCATTCGTGGTGACTTGGATGTAAACGAAAGAAAACTCGCTAATCTTTTGAATACCGGAGAGGTTAGACGCGCTTTGGTTGAAGAGATGCAGAACTGCGGACTAATACAGGGTTTCTTGTCACCTATTGGTAATGACCAGTTCATAGTAGTTGGAGATGATAGCGTACTAGAGTCTCGATCGTATGTGGCAGGCGCGAACAAAGCCGATTACCATATGCTAAACGTGGTTCCTGGCAGAGACTTCAAGATAGACGTAACCGGTGAAATAGCGGTAGCTAGAACAGGTGATCTCTGTGCTATGTGCGGTTCACCATTGGAAGTACGAAGGGGCATCGAGGTGGGCAATACGTTTATGCTTGGAACCAAGTATTCCGAGGCGATGGGTGCGTGTTTTCAGTCAGAAAAGGGCGCCCTTATACCCACAGTGATGGGCTGTTACGGTATGGGCGTCGGAAGACTTCTTGCTTGCGTTGTAGAAGAAAACCATGACGAACACGGTATCATTTGGCCAATAACTGTAGCTCCTTACCAAGTGCATCTGCTTAGTGTAGGGACATCCGATGAGGTTTTGGCCGTTTCGGAAGAAGTCTACGTGATGCTTTCGAAGAACAAAGTAGAAGTACTCTATGACGACAGAGATGAATCCGCAGGAGTTAAGTTTAACGATGCGGATCTTTTGGGAATGCCCTTGAGGATCACAGTTTCGAGTCGAAGTTTGAGTCTAGGTGGTGCTGAAGTCAAACTTAGACGGGAAGCTGATGCACAGATCATTCCAATTGATAGACTATTAGAAGGAGTAACCGAAATCTTGCGCCGAGAGTTCGCGCGCTATTGAGATACTAAAGTTAGTGAAGTAGTTGTGGGCATAGGACCGGGGAGGGTTTCGCAAATGTCAGAAGGTATAGGAAAGCATCTTTCTTCAAATGAGATACGCCGACTTTTTCTGGAGTACTTCAGCAGCAAAGGACACACCATAGTACCAAGTTCTTCCTTGGTGCCACATGACGATCCTACATTGCTGTTTACAAACGCGGGCATGGTTCAGTTCAAGAACGTTTTCTTAGGACTCGAATCAAGACCGTACGATAAGGCCGTGAGTTCTCAAAAATGCGTTCGTGCAGGTGGTAAGCACAATGACCTTGATAACGTAGGATTCACGAAACGCCATCACACGTTCTTCGAGATGCTCGGCAATTTTTCATTCGGAGACTATTTCAAGAAAGACGCTATTGAGTATGCATGGGACTTTCTTATCCATGTGTTAGAGATCCCTCCCGAACATTTATGGATCACTGTCTTTGAGGATGATGACGAAGCGGAATCGTTATGGAAGAGTATCTCTGGTCTGCCATCATCTAGAATAGTGAGGTTGAACGAAAAAGAGAATTTCTGGTCAATGGGTGATACAGGTCCTTGCGGACCATGCTCCGAAATCATAGTTGACAGAGGAGAGAGTCATAGATGTGGTCCTAATTGTGGTATTGGCGTATGCGATTGTGATAGATGGCTGGAAATATGGAATCTTGTTTTTATGCAGTATTATCGCGATGAAACTGGAACTCTAACTCCATTACCTAAACCAAGCATCGACACGGGGATGGGATTAGAGCGGATTGCATCAGTTCTGCAGGGCGGTGATAGCAACTTTGACACCGATCTTTTTATTCCTATCATCGACAAAGTGTGGCAGATTTCAGGGGTAAAGGGAGATACGTCCAACCTGGTGTTTGCCGCAAGGGTAATAGCAGATCACGTTCGAGCTTGCACCTTTCTTGCCGGCGACGGAGTTTACCCGTCAAACGAAGGCAGAGGTTACGTAATGAGGCGTATCTTAAGACGTGCAATAAGGTTCGGCAAGGTCCTAGGGATACAGCGGCCTTTTTTGGCCGAACTGGTGCCTGTAGTAGTAGATATCATGAAAGATGCTTATCCAGAGCTGCCTGAAAAAGAAGAGTTCATAATGAACGTACTGACTAACGAGGAACAGAAGTTCTTAGTCACATTAGAAAGCGGCCAATCCAAAGCATCCGAGGTGATCGCTGAATCCTTGAAAAAGGACCTCAAAGTCATACCTGGCGATCAGGCATTTATGTTATACGACACGTTTGGCTTTCCAATTGATCTTACAAAGGACATGGCGCGAGAAGCAGGTCTTTCAGTTGATGAAGTAGGCTTCGAAAAACTGCTTGAGGCGCAAAGGAAACGAAGCAGAAAAGCAAGGAAAAGCGGCTTTCTCAATGACGTTGAATTGTATGAACTAGTTAGCGATTTGCCACCAACTGAGTTTACCGGGTATATCGTTACAGAGGATGAAGTTAGTATTCTGGGCATTGTCTCACAACGCGATAGAGTGGGAGAACTCGGCGCAAACTCCGAAGCAATAATCATATTGGACAAAACTCCCTTTTACGCAACGTCCGGAGGACAGGAACATGATACAGGGTTTCTGAGAACGTCAGATTCGGGAGACATTGTAGCTACTGTCTTGCAGGTCGAAAAGGCGCCCAACGGAACAGTGCTCCATCGGGTGAAGGTCCATGAGGAAGGTCTGAGAGTGGGGCAAAATCTCATTGCAGTAGTCGATCACCAGCGCCGACAGGGCCTTGAGCAACACCACACCGCAACGCATTTGCTCCACGGAGCATTAAAGAGAGTTTTAGGGGCTCAGGTTCAGCAAGCAGGTTCTCTGGTCCAAAGCATGCGGCTCAGATTTGACTTCACCTATTCTTATGACATAACGGATCAAGAGATTGAGCAAGTTCAGAACATTGTAAATGAGGCAATAATGTCAAACCTGCCTGTACATGAGTACCAGACTACTCTCACCGATGCATTGGAAAAAGGGGCAGTAGCTCTATTTCAAGACAAATATCAGGAAACAGTGAGAGTAATCGACATAGAGGGCTTTTCGAAGGAGCTGTGTGGAGGTACCCACGTTTCTCACACAGGCGAGATAGGTCCTTTCATAGTTGAGTCGCAATACTCTGTCGCAGCAGGAATAAGAAGGATAGAGGCAGTAGCGGGCAAGAGCGCAGTATCTAGGATAAATCACATGATAACGGTAATAAAGGACACCGCAAATGAGTTAGGCTGTCCCTCTGATGAAATAATGGAAAAGATAGAGAGATTAAAACATGAGATGCTAACTTTGCAGACCGAACTGAAGCGTCTGAAGGAACAAAGGACGAGAGATCTGGCGTCACAACTCTTGAGAGACAACAAAACATCCGTGATGGTTCAAGGACATCTTATGGTTACATCACGTCACGATGATATGGATGCGCAAGACCTCCGTTATCTAGGAGATCTACTTAGAGACCAAGGAGCATCCATCGTCATTTTGGGTTCGACAAAAAACGAACGGGCTTTCCTCTTAGTAATGGTAGAAAGCAACCTTACAGACATTGGAGTTGACGCAAGAACGATCATCAAAGAACCTGCCAAAGTTTTAGGCGGTTCAGGAGGCGGAAAGAAACATCTGGCCCAAGCTGGAGGAAAGAACATCTCAGAGATGCAAAGGGCCTTGGAGGTCGCATCTCGGGAAGCGGCTAGGATCCTAAGCGCAATTTCAAGATAGCGTCTTATCGTCCTGGAGGATATTTTATCGTCCAGAGAGAATACACAAACAACATGGGAGGGCTACAGTATGGCTGAATTTGAAGAAACCAGATTCTTTAAGGTAAAACCGGAAACCGAAAACAAGACCAGGGAGGTTATTTTAAAGGTCTACGACGCTCTTAAAGAAAAGGGCCATAATCCCATTAGCCAAATGGCCGGTTATCTCGTGTCGGGTGACCCTACCTACATTACAAGTCACAACAGCGCAAGAAGTCTTGTCCGCACAGTCGAACGAGATGAGATTCTTGAGGAACTCATACGGGTATACATAAGTCAATACCGCAAGCCGTAGACAGGTGACGCGTTGATTAGCAGTTTTCACGTCACCTGTCCAAACGAAGATTACATCTAACTGTCTACACCTGGTTAGTATCTATAAGGCCTGCCTTGCGCAGGACTTCAGCGTACTCAATAAGGGCTTGAGTGTTTCTCATTCCCATTTCGCCCTCAACAAGGTCTGCGATTTCAAAGATCGAACGATTCCCGTCAATCCAGTACACGAAATACTGAAACATGGCCGATTCGTTTTTCCATTTTGCCTGAATCTGGGACATGTTTTCTCGAGCTTCGTCCGTAAGGAGGTTCTTCGTTCTCGAAGACAAAGGTCCCCTAAACAGTCGTTTAGGGACAATGGCCTTTGCTTTCAGGTCCCATTCGTCTGGAGAGGGCAATGAAGCCTCGCAGAAAAGATCTTTATGTGATAGACCGTGTTTTGCGCATAGGCTCTCAAGGCCTGCGGACTTTGTATAGTTCGAGGTGGATTCAAGGAAACCGATCATCTGCTCGAGGCTACTTTCAAAACCGCTTTCAGGCTCGAAGAACTTTGTGAGACTCTTTAGATCTTCTATACATCTGGATTTGAGGAATTCTACTCGCTTGGACAACAAGCGAGCGCCTTTTTGCGGGTTGTCACACGTCTTTACAATACAGTTTACTGCATCATAGATTTCAATTGGAAACACTGAGAGCATCTCCTTCGCAAGCCATGAAGCTTCCGTCGAAGTCATATCAGCCGAAAAATAGAGGTACGTCCCAGTTATGGTTCCAACTATCTTTAGCATGTTAGGGTCAACCTTATCAATTGTATCTTCGCTGGTGTGATAGAACTTGTCGGGCCACTGAATCAGCATTGGACATGCCACACCTACGGAAGGATCTGACCAAATGCAGTGATCACTGCCTCCCGAAAATGGTGAAACTGCCCATTTGAATAGGGCATATGAGAACGTGCCCGCAAGATTGGGCGATTGTTTTGCGACGTATCTTAGGATCGATTCTGCGAGATATCCCCCAAAACCAGGCGTAGATCGGGGCGGTTTCTCCACAACAAGGGGGCCCTTACACAGGTCCTGATTCTCGCCTACCATATCTAAGTTAATGGCCGATACTACGTCTTCTATTCTCTTCTCAGCGGAGGCGAGATAAGCATAACTGCCTGTCATCTCTGGTACCCAGAGGAACCTAATGGTCCGCAACGGTTTATCTAGTTGACCAGAACGTATGAGGGTATTAAGAACTCTGGCTGTTTCTATGAGCGTTCCAGACCCGGAGGCATTGTCATTCGCGGATGGTTGTGGATGGCATAGGTGCGCCATAGCCACAGTTTCCTGAGATGTGACTCCGGGTATGCATGCAGAAACCACTTCGATTTCGCCGTCATAGAATCTAGATTCGACTCTTACGCATACCCTTACCTCTTTTCCAGCCGAAAACCGGCGTCTTAGCATCTCTCCTTGTCTCGGTGAAAGCACAAACCCAAATCCTAGGGCTTCGTTTTCGGAAACGGGCCAGAAAGAGGTGTATTGTCTGGCATCTGGCAAGTCTAGCCTATCTCTAATTGGAGCGATTTCCGTCATATTGTCCAATATGATTCCTAAAGCGCCATGCTTCCCTACAGCTAGCTGAGCGACAGAGGTTGGATTCCCTCTTGAAAAAACGATTTTTCCTTTGATGTCTAGCCCCGCATATGAGTTCGGTTCATCCCCGGCTTCAATGTAAATCACCTCTGTTTCAATTCCGGCGGGGTGGGTAGGTTTGCTTCTTTGTATCAGAGACAACTTGTTCTCCCGATAGGAGCACAAACGTATCTTCTTGTCGCCATCAATCAGCACGAGTTCTGCATCCTCGCAATCCCATTCCTGAAAGCTGGATTCACACCACCAGTTCACGCCCGATCTGGCTGGAAATGAGAGCACTTCCGCGGAAATCCCAAAGGAATTCAACGTAGAACAGACATAATTCGCGGCTTCTCGAAATCCAGGACTAGCTTGAATTCTGTGGTAACGAGCTATTTCGCTTACGTATTGAAACGCACTGCCGCCGGAAAACTCATGTTGTATCTTCTCTAGCTCTTTTTGAAACATAAGGTCATCCCTTTCGTTGAGTAATAGGAATACTTCTCCAAAATACAGTTTTCACATGACGTCGGCCAATTCCTCCATTGATTATTCGGTCATTGGCGCGCATTGAGTTGAGGTTATTTCGAAACTAAAGTAGAATTCTATCTAATGATAGATTTGGTGCATCGCAGTCCCCACCTATTAGATAGAAAGGGTGCTAGACTTGATACCCATAAAGGATGTGCAGATGACCCGCTCGAGGTCTTACATTAACTGGCTGTTGATAATCGTGAATATATTGGTATTTGCCTGGGAACTTAGCCTGCCCGAACCTGCCCTACAAGAATTCGTCGTCAAATGGGGTGTTATCCCGGGAGTCATTACCAACTACAGGAATCTTCCTCCAGAGGTTTTGGTTCAAACAGGTGGTTTACTGAGCATGGTTACGTCACTCTTCATACATGTTGGGTGGGTCCACTTAGTTGGAAACATGCTTTATCTTTTCGTTTTCGGAGATAACGTCGAAGACATTTTAGGTCATTCCAGATACTTGTTTTTCTACTTAGCTGCGGGAGTCTGCGCATCCATAACTCACGTAGTATTTGATCCAAATTCAATGCTTCCGATGGTAGGTGCGAGCGGAGCGGTGGCCGGTGTAATGGGTGCCTACTTTGTCAACTTTCCTGGAGCGCGGGTCATTGCTTTAGTGCCTATAGGTTGCTTATTGCCTGTAGTGGAACTGCCCGCTTTGGTATTTCTCTTGGTTTGGTTTGCAACCAACTTGATGTCTGGGGTAGCCTCTATTGGAGTTCAAGCCCAAGGAGGTGTGGCATTTTGGGCTCACGTCGGCGGATTTGTTGTAGGTATGTTTCTATCAATCATCCTAAGACGGATCAATGCACAGAGATCTTATGATATCGATGCATAAAGCGATGCCACAAGAAAGAATTGAACTCGTGGGTATGCTATAGTTTAGCGGGAGGTACTGTTCCTAAGTAAATCATAATGATTTCGGAGGGAGTATAAAGTGTCAAAAATCACCTTATCGGTAATCAAGGCAGATGTAGGAGGAATTGTTGGGCATTCTAGTGTTCACCCACAACTTATGGAAACCGCCAAGCGCTACTTGAGCGAACATGGCAACGAGTTGCTTATCGATTACTACGTTACGCACGTAGGCGACGATATGGAACTTATAATGACACATCGCCTTGGTGTAGACTGCAAAGAGATTCACGAACTTGCATGGGGTGCTTTCATGGCCGCTACAGAGGTTGCGCGAAGTCTCAAACTCTACGGGGCGGGCCAAGACCTTCTGGCTGATTCTTTTTCGGGCAACATCAAGGGACTAGGCCCTGGAGTGGCGGAAATGGAATTTGAAGAAAGACCGTCTGAACCTGTGGTTATCTTTATGGCCGACAAGACAGAACCAGGTGCTTGGAATCTTCCGCTGTATAAGATATTCGCTGACCCCTTTAATACGGCAGGCCTAGTTATAGACCCCAAGATGCACAAAGGATTTGATTTTGAAGTTCACGATCTTATCGATAACAAGCGTGTGGTGTTTCATTGTCCGGAAGAAATCTATGACATGTTGGTTTTCATAGGTGCTCCAGGGCGGTATTGCATTAAATCAATCTATTCGAGGACTCTAGATGACATAGCAGCTACTTCCTCTACGCAGAGGCTTAACCTTATGGCTGGCAGATACATAGGGAAGGATGACCCGGTATGTATCGTAAGGTGCCAAAGTGGAATGCCAGCCGTAGGTGAAGTTCTAGAGCCATTCTCTCACCCCCATCTGGTTTCAGGGTGGATGAGAGGTTCTCACCATGGGCCCTTGATGCCATGCAGTGTGGAACGGAGTACGCCTACTAGATTCGATGGCCCGCCTCGAGTTGTAGCTCTAGGGTTCCAGTTGTGCAATGGAAAGCTTCTCGGACCCCAGGACTTTTTCGCAGACACCGCATACGATAGAGCAAGACAGATGGCAAATGAAATCGCTGACTACATGAGATCTCATGGTCCTTTCGAGCCTCACAGGCTTGGACTTGATGAGTTGGAATACACAACCCTACCAGACGTGATGAAAAAACTAACAGGTAGACTCGTTCCTATAGAGTGATTTCATCCGCAAGAGGCATGGGGGCTCTTTTCTTCGAAGAGCCCCCATGCGAATATGGGCTGGTGATGATTTGATATATACTTCCTTAGGACAAACCGGTCTCAACGTGTCAATCATGTGCATGGGAAGTCTGGTAATGGGACCGGCCCAGTATAATTTGTCTATAGAAGAAGGCAATTCCCTTATCCAACATGCTCTGGATTGGGGCGTTAACTTCTTTGATACAAGCGAGTTTTACGGCGCTTATCCTTATCTTCGCTGTCTGAGTCAACAGAAGGACATAGTGATATCGTCAAGGAGCTACGCAGTATCGGAATCTCAAATGAAACGTAGTTTGGATCTAGCCAGATCCGAGCTGAATCGAGATAAGATAGAAATCTTTGGGCTCCACGAACAAGAATCAGGACTGACTCTAAAAGGGCATCGAGAAGCTCTTGAATATCTGACTGAATCGAGAGAGAAAGGAATCATTGATGCGGTTTCAGTTTCTACTCATTACGTTTCATGCGTAAGATCTGCTGCCATGCTGCCGGAAGTAGATGTCATTTTCGCTATTTTGAACATGCAGGGACTAGGAATTGCCGATGGTTCGAGGGAAGATATGGAGGAGGCTCTTGCTTTTGCACGGTACATGGGCAAAGGAATATACCTTATGAAAGCCCTTGGGGGCGGTCACCTTTACCGCCAACCCTTTGAAGCACTTTCGTACGCAAGGGACTTCCCACACAAAGATAGCGTCTGTGTTGGAGTGAAAAATGAACATGAACTCGAGTTCGCGTGTAAAGTTCTATGTTCGGAAATCTCAACTGAAGAGATCACTGAAGCCTATTCCATCAGCCTGTCTACTCCAAAGCGATTGGTTGTCGAAAAATGGTGTGAAGGCTGTGGAAAATGCGCAGACAAATGTGGTTTTTCTGCCATAACTATTGTAAACGGCAAGGCAACTATAGATGAGTCTAGATGCATGTTATGTGGATACTGCGCAAGAGTTTGTCCAAATTTCTGCCTGAAAGTTGTCTAAGAAAGAGATGGTGAAATTCACTGATTTCTGACCAGAAGAATCCAAAGGCAAAACTAATAGGCATAGACCTAGGATTAAAGCGGGTCGGTGTATCCATTAGTGATGATTTGGGAGTGTTTGCACATCCACTGACAACTATATACTATAAAAACCAAACTCAAGTCGTAGAAGAAGTAATGAGGCTTGCAATTGAGCACAGGGCAAAAGGGTTTGTAGTAGGTGTTCCAAAGAACATGGATGGAACTTTGGGCGAATCAGCCAGGCGTTCCTTGAGATTTGCCAGAAAGCTCCAGTCTCGAACTCGGTTGCCAGTGATTTTGTGGGATGAACGGCTTACTACTTCTCAAGCGGAAAAAGAAATGATAGGCTTGGGGAAGTCAAGACGAAAAAGAAAAGCCGGAATTGACGAAGCAGCGTCAGTTCTCATTCTTGAGAATTACCTGCGCAGTGTAGCCGATACTGAGCAAAAATAGATCGCAAAGGTAGTGATGATGTGAACAACAAGAACGACAAGAAGCATGATGAATCCGCTCCAGAAGAACTACAATACAATGATCTCGTAGTACTAACCGATGAGGAAGGGAACGAGGAAGCATTTCAAATCCTTATCGACGACCTATTTATAGAAGATAGGCAATACGTTGTCCTTATGCCTCTTAGCGATGACCCGGACGCAGAAGCCGAACTAGTCATTCTGCGCGTCGAATCGCTTGAAGATGGCGAAGCTACGTTGGTTACTATAAACAGCGACGAGGAATGGGACGAGATACTCAAAGCATTCGAAGATCTTGAGTTTGATGATGTATTTGAAGACTACGAGATCGAGGTCGAGGAACCTGATGAAGAAGATGATCAACATAAGCCACGGGCATGAGTCGAACACATTGTGCACCGTAGATGCGACTATAGAAGAGTGTGGATCTCATGGGAAGATGGAGTAAACCTGGTAGGATTTCAAAACCGATAACCTTTGGTTTTATCGCGCTTATTTGCCTGGTGGCATTTGCGTTATTATTCTATCTTAGTTCAAGCCCTCTTCCCGAGAATTCTGACCCAGTGTATGTCCTCATATCACCCGGTTCTTCGACTCGACAAATAAGCGAACTGCTGTACCAAGAGAACCTAATACGAAGCCCCGATTGGTTCAGGATTATGGCGCGGATCACAGGGGCTGACGGTGATATGAAGGCTGGGGAGTACTGTTTCGAATCTCGTATGTTCGTATGGGACATAATTGCGGACCTAAAAGAGGGCAAGGTAATCTATCACTCGTTTACAATCCGAGAAGGGCTATGTGTCGAGGAAATCGCCGAGATTCTTTCAGAAAAGGGTGTAATCGATAAAGAAGTTTTCCTGGAGTTAGCAAAAGATCCAGACCTGGTTTCTTCTTTCGCGTCTGCTGAGGAACTGCAAAACTGCATCTATCCGGTTGAAGGATATCTTTTCCCTGATACCTATTCGATTCAAAGGAACGTTTCCGAACGAGAGATCATCCTGATGATGCTCAATCGTTTCTCCGAGGTCTTTACACCGGAGCTTCAAGAAAAGGCTAAGGAGCAAGGATTTTCGGTTCATGAAGTCGCAACTCTAGCATCGATTGTAGAAAAAGAGGCAGTCGTAGATGAGGAAAGACCGATTATCGCAGGGGTATATATAAACAGGCTTAACATCGGTATGAAATTAGATGCCGATCCTACCGTGTTATATGCGCTAGGTAGATATAGTGGAACACTCCTGTGGAAAGAACTCGAGGTTGATTCTTTGTACAATACCTACAAATACGTCGGGTTGCCACCAGGGCCCATATGTAATTTCGGGAAGGCTTCGCTGGAAGCAGTTCTCGAACCTGCCGATGTGGACTATCTGTACTTTGTTTCTAAAAACGATGGAACACACGCCTTTGCCCGCACCTTCTCTGAACACCTGAGAAACGTCCAGATTTACCAGGGCGATTAGACTCTACCTAGCTGCAACAGACACATCACTGACTGCTTGGTAGCATTCCACGAGCCGACTGCATGTCTTTTCAATCGAAAAGTTATGCGCATTGCAAAGTGCGTTGGTTCTCATAGTGTTCATAAGAGATGGGTTCTCAAGGAGTAGGAGCGCTTTTTGCGCTAGACAACTTGGGTCATTATCGCACAAAAACCCATCTACTTTGTGGGAAACCATATCTTTCACGCCGAGGGCACCTACTGCAACGCAAGGTAACCCTGCTGCTTTTGCCTCGGCTATAACCAATCCTTGAGTGTCGGTAAGGGAAGAGAACATGAACAGGTCTGCAGATGCGTAGAAGTGGGGCATTAAGTCAGGGCTTACTTTTCCAGCAAAGATCACTCTGCCAGCCACATTGAGTTCTTCGGCAAGCTGCTCCAATTCTTCCCTAAGAGGGCCATCTCCTACCACTACCAGTACTGAATCTACAGATCTGTGTATTATTGAAAACGCACGTAACAGGCATTCGAGATTCTTTTCTTTCCCGAGTCTGCCACATGTAAGTAGTATAGGCAGACCGCTGGGGATGCCGTAAGTCTCGCGAATATACGACTTGTCCCCGTTGCTAAATTCGTCAATCTCAATGCCTGTGGATATTACAGATATATCTGTAGTGACCCCGTGGTCTCTGAGGTAATCTCTTATGGCCGAAGACGGAGCGATAACAGCATCAACGCTCTTAGCAGTACCAATAGCTCCAAACTCAATCAGTTCGCTTATGCTATTGCCTATCAAAGGCACATAGTGTGAATACATCTTGTACATTGTGTGAAACGTAAACACAGTTGGTATATCAAGAATAGTTCCGACTGTAACCCCCATCTTTCCAAGGTTAAAGGGGGAATGTACATGAATTACATCAGGCGAGAGTTCTTTTATTGCCATGAGATGTTTGCGATTCACAGGAACTGCTATGTAGTAATCTGGCTTTGTAGGAGATTTGATTGAGGGAAATCTGTATACGTTTGGTTCGTGATCTGCATCTGGATAAGACGGGCAAAACACTGAAACACTGTGCCCCATCCTCGTTAGAGTCTCTTTGGTTAGTTTTATAGATCTGGTTACCCCAGAGATATAAGGGTAATAGCTATCAGTCCACATAGATATTTGCATGTCATTCACCGTGCCTATTATGGTACGTTTCAAATCATAAAACAAGCTCTGCCTTCAAGTCTCCTCAAATACCCGTTGCCCGCCTAACTTGAATATTTAGGTACCTCGGTTAGAATATGCTTAGAGTATCTGAAAGGAGCATGACAAATGCCCATCAAAAAAGGTGTTTTTCCCGTTGCCGGCCTAGGTACCAGATTCTTGCCCGCAACTAAAGCACAACCAAAAGAAATGCTGCCTATAGTGGACAAGCCAACTATCCAATATGTGGTCGAAGAAGCAGTGAATTCAGGCATCGATGACTTTTTATTCGTAACAGGAAAAGACAAAAGAGCCCTTGAGGACTATTTCGACCACTCCGGCGAGCTTGAACGTCACTTGATGGAAAAAGGGAAGACGGAACTCTTGGAAATAGTCAAAGGTATTTCTAATATGTGTCAAATGCACTACGTCCGACAAAAACAGCCCCTTGGTCTTGGACATGCGGTCTGGTGCGCTAGGCAACACGTTGGGCAGGAGTACTTCGCAGTCTTGCTGGGCGATGACATAGTAGTTGCGCCTAATCCTTGCCTTAAACAGATGATCGACGTTTACGAGCAGGCCAAGACTTCTGTGATCGCTCTCAAAAAAATCCCCGAGGAAGACATCTCCTCATACGGTATAATCAAAGGCAAGCCATTGGGTGACGGCATCTGGCAGATAACCGATCTTGTAGAAAAGCCGGACCCTAAGGACGCCCCGTCCGATCTGGCCGTAATCGGTAGGTATATCCTACCCCCAGACATTTTTGGGATATTAGAACATTTAGAGCCTGGACTAGGAGGCGAAATTCAACTAACCGACGCGCTAAAGGAGCTATTGAACACACATACCATCATAGGCTATGAGTTTGAGGGCACCAGGTACGATGTGGGTGATCCCAAAGGGTTTCTAGTAGCTACTGTTGAGATGGCCTTGGCAAGAGCGGATATAGGAGAAGATTTTGGCAGGTACCTCGCAAGACTGGTGCGAGAGAGGAATGCTTCTGCCTAAGACAAAGCAAGCGAAAGGGGATTCTCGTTGTGGGCACAGTAGCGGTCTACGGATTATGGCTTATGGATGTGTTGGGGTTCAAAGGTATTTCCCAAAACGGTTTTGCCAGGCGCGCAAAACCTGAGCATCATCCCTACGTTGTGTATATGGGAGCCAAGCGTCTTTTGCAATCAGGACAAAAGGTTCAGGCGAGGGAACTTCTCGAATCCTCAATGAAGAAAAGGCCTTCGCTGAGATGCGGGCGCCTCTTGATGCACATGCTGATCAAGGAACAAGATTATGACGAGGCCTTGTCAGTTGCGCGCAGACTATCGGATTTAGACCGTGACAATCCGTGGCCTTACATGTTAATTGGGGACGTCGAGTACTTCTTCCTCAAGGACAAAGAAGCCGCGTTTGAATCATTCGTTACGGCTCTTGAGATATGCAAGAAGTTTAATCGTAAGAATCCATTAAAGGTTGCGTACAAACGAGTTTGTCGACTTCTTGAGGAAAAAGGCATGCATAACGAGCTTATTGACCATCTCTTAGAATTCATCAAACTCGAGTCTTCGAATTTCCACGATCGAGAATTCCATATTCTAGCAAATGGCTTGCTAGAACGTGGGCAAAGACAAAGAGCTAAGGAAGTCCTGTCCCTAGGTATCAAAGCATACCCTAGAAGCACCTTGCTCAGGCAAGATTGGAAAGATCTCGGGTTTGGGCTTATGGAAGATCTTCCCCCGATACCGGTCAGAGGAAAGATTCCGCCATCGGGGGTAGCCATCGTACCTATAAAGACACGACTTCTAACGGAAAAAGACGACCCCAAGCAAGTCATGAAGGAGTATGTCATTTCTCCCATTCCCGATGACATCGCTACTCTCTCGTCATGCGTAGCAGGTTTGATGGAAGGCAGATTCTTCATGGAAGGGGCCGTTGAACCGGGTTTTTTGGCGAGATTTCTTTCGCGGTTTGTGGATCAAAAGGATATCCCGTTTGGCGGAGCCGCTCCAATGGCAAACCCTTTATCTATGCAGGTCTTGCTCGAAGAAATCGGTTCAGTTCGAACTGTATTGGCAGCTATTGCAGGCGGAGTAGGCAAAATACTAGGCAAGAAAGGCTGGTTCTACATGCTCGCTGGGCAAGATGCAGGTCAGATCGATGACGTACTAGGAAGTCTACCCCCATATGACTATTACGTGATTATGGGGCCCTATGATCCGTCAGGACTTGCTGAGGCGATATCTTCTGAGATAGGTTGCGAAGCTGCTATCATAGACGCAAATGACCTTGGGGTTGCATGGGCGGTAGGGTACTCGTCGGGAGTAGATGCTTCTTGGCTCGAAGACGTAATGTCAACTAACCCTGCGGGCAACCAAGAACAACAGACGCCTATCGTCTTGGTCACGAAACCAGCGTGATCACGTAAAAGGGAGGAGAACAGGTGGGTGAGGCCAAGGTTCGAAGCAAGCGGAGAGGTCTTGCAGACCTTCTGACGCCGTCTCTTTATATAGAAACCATATATGATCTTCCTTTGGAGTTTCTCCATTCACGGAAAATCACTGCGGTAATCACTGACTTGGATAACACATTGGTTCCATGGCGCGACTACAGAAATATGCAAAATCTCTCCGAATGGTTTAGGAACCTTCATAATCACGGCTTTAAAACTGTGATACTCAGCAATGCAAAACCTCACCCGTCCATCGATGATCTATCAGCAAACCTGAATACTCAAGTCATAGTGGGCGCAAGGAAACCCTTAACTCGTTTTTTCAGAGACGCCCTAGATGTCCTAGAATCCGATCCCGAGCAAACATGCGTCATTGGCGATCAACTATTCACTGACATTTTAGGTGGTAACATTGTTGGCTGTCATACTGTTCTTGTAAACAGAATCGGTACTAACGAATTCATAGGTACGAAAATCGTGAGAGTGTTAGAGGGCATGGTCCTCAAGCATCTTGGGCTTACAGCTGAGCCCCAAAAGACAGATCGGAAAAGAGGGAACGAAGATGCAAAGGAGTTGCAATGACAAGCCACGTCTTTTTCAGCTCATAGATTTAGCCATAGAAAAGAGCATATCCTATCTTTATATAAACAAAGATTCCCCTTGCTTTTCCAGAAATCCTGCGGAGGATCTTGTGGTATTTGAACCATCGACTATCACAGGAGAAGACTTGCACGAGTTTATAGAAGAGTATGTACCTGCATCGCATCGCAGTATCCTAGATAGATATGGCTATACGAGATTTGTTCTTCAGATGGATCAAGGAGTACGATGTAGGCTTGATCTAGCGACGGCTAGTGAGGGACCGTTCATACTAGTTCACATACTGACTCAAACTCCTTACGGGCCTGAATCCATAGGCCTAGATGCGGATTTCGGCTATCTGGCGTCTGAGGGCGGTGGGTTATACATCGTTTCTTCCAAACCTCGTTCTGGAAAATCGTTGACTTTGGCCTCAGTGGTATCTGAAATCGCCTCTAAAGAGGCCAAGCACATAGTGTGGATATCTCGAGCAACAGAGTACGTCTTTGCGCATACTACTTCCCTAATAACACAGTTTGAAGTGCACGTTGGGGAAACATTGGGTGCACAAGTAGGTACGCTAAGCTCCTTGTCTCCTGACGTTATTGTTGTAGATATGCCTCTTGACGAAACATTCTTGGATCAAATCTTATCGAATGCCGAAAACGGCTCTAAGGTGTTTTTGTCCACGCCAAGTTCCGGCGCAGTAAACGGGCTATGCAAATTGGTAGAACATGTGTGTACGGAACGACAAGAGGATTTTAGAGCCAGGCTTGCCCAAGTATTTGAAAGATCTCTATATGTTGAACTCATTAAGACAGATAGAGGGGTCTTTCCTGCTGTCGAGATCCTCACCGGCATAGAACCAGTAAAAAACCTCCTGAAAGAGGGCAAGTATGTCCAAATCGCTGACCTCATACCAAGCGGTGCCAAATATGGCATGCAGACTTTAGCAAAGAGCAAGTCTAACATGATAGCAAAAAGCTCACCAAAGAATTGATTTATCCGATAATACAGGTAGCCGTCTAGTTGGGAGGTATATCTGTATATGGTTAGCGTGATCGTAGCGGTAGACAAGCCCATATGGAAGACGCAGTTTCAAGCAATCATTGATGAACAGGACAATATCAACGTAGGATACGCCAACTCACTAGATGAGGTCATGTTTCATACCGAAAACACTCGTTACGACGTAGGCATTCTCGATCTTGGCGATTGCGATCAAAAGAGCACTCTGCGAACTATGCTCAAGATCCACGAGAAATACCCTCGGTCTAGATTCGTACTTGTTGTCTCCTTTGTGGAACCTTTTGCATTATCCAACTTCATTAGAGCGGGCGTGTTCGGGTTCATTGACGAGCACGCTACGCCGGAAGAAATTGAAAATGCTGTAAAAGCGGCTTTGCGAGGGGACATCTACGTGTCAGCATCTCTCGTTGATAGGGGAGTAAAGCTCAGGATGTCGCTCGCTGAGGAACTATTCAAAGGTATTCCCAATTTGAACTGTGAGGTTAACTGCCTCACAGAAAGAGAATTTGAAATACTTAAGCTTGTGGCGCAGGGAAAATCCAACTCTGAAATAGCGAAGGAGTTATTCGTCAGCGAAAAGACGGTTAAAAACCATCTATACAGCGCCTTCCGAAAGATTGGGGTACGCGATAGGACTCAAGCTGCCATTTCAGTCATAAAGAGCCTTTTGTCCTATGAAAATAGGTCTTTAGACACTGCATAGATCGACAGTCTTTTTCGAACATACTTTATGAGATGCTTTCGACTGTTGCTCGTCACCCCCCGATGTGCAACAGTCGGTCCGTCAGCCTGGGCTTTCAGCTCGGGCTTTTTTTATATGCACAGGTTATCTATAATCAGTCTAGTGATGATTTTTTCGTGAGGTGAGTCAGATGCCTGGGTTATTCGAGGTTCTCGGTCCAATAATGATAGGACCTTCTAGCTCTCATACTGCCGGGGCAGTTAGGCTTGGCAATATAGCTCGGTCTTTGCTGGATGAAACTCCCTTGGAGGTTCATATATATCTGCACGGATCCTTTGCCGCAACATACCAAGGACATGGAACAGATCTCGCTCTAGTTGGCGGATTGCTTGGGTTTTCCGTAGATGATGACAGACTCAAAAGATCATTTGAATATGCAAAGGAACAAAGAATGAAGATTCATCTATCTTCGGAGGATCTTGGTGATGTCCATCCCAACACAGTGAAAATGACACTCTTTGGCAGAAACGGTAAGAGTGTGACCATGATGGGGTCTTCTATAGGAGGGGGCAGGGTAGAGGTCTTTGATGTAGATGGGCTTCCTTTGTCTATCTCAGGGGAAAGGCCTACCATGTTGGTGCAATATCAAGACCAGCCAGGTATAATTGCAGGAGTTACTGGTATCTTTGCAGAGATGAACATAAACATAGCTACTATGAAAGTGAGCAGGCAAGCAAAAGGAAAGGCTGCAATCGCAGTGATAGAAGCTGATGAACACATCCCTGAGGAGGTAACCGAGAGAGTTCGTATGCATCCTGGGATAGGCAAGGTAGTTTGCCTTAAGGATCAATAGACATCATAACTCCACAAAAGGAGGCAACACCATTGTTCTTAGCTGAAATCGCTAACATGGCAATGAGGGATTGCATATCTTTGGGCGAATTGGCAGTTCGGCTCGAATCTGAGGAATCCGGAATCAGCCCTTCCGATGTAAGAGGCAAAATGGCAGAGTTTCTCGCAGTAATGCGACAAGCGGTGGAAGAAGGCCTATCACATGATACGCGCACCTCTAGAAGCGGCCTTTCGGGAGGAGACGGGTACAAAGTAATGAATCGCTATATTAAGGGGAGATCATTTCCTGGTAATGAAGTTCTAACTAGGTCTTTGGCATATGCGCTCGCGATATCTGAAACAAATGCATCCATGGGAAAAATAGTGGCTGCTCCGACTGCAGGATCATGTGGAGTCATACCTGGCACTTTTTTATCAGTAGCGCAAGCCTTAGAGCTTTCTGACGATGTTGTGATAGACGCGTTATGTGCCGCGGGCATAATAGGTCAATGTATCGCTTCGAAAGCTTCTCTATCAGGAGCAGAGGGTGGCTGCCAAGCAGAGTGTGGCTCAGCGGCGGCTATGGCTTCAGCAGGGCTTGCACAGATGGGCGGCGGTTCTCCTTTGATTTGCATTAACGCCGCAGCCTTGGCGATAAAAGGTCTGATGGGGCTAGTATGTGATCCGGTTGCAGGCTTAGTAGAAGTGCCGTGCGTTAAGCGCAATGCCACTTCAGCTGCAGTTGCTCTTGCTTCAGCGGAAATGGCTCTTTCTGGAATTACAAGCATTATACCTCCAGATGAAGTAGTACAAGCCATGTCTCAAGTTGGTAGAGCAATCCCTGAAAGCCTGAGGGAAACCTCGATGGGCGGCCTAGCTGCTACTCAAACTGGACAATTTTTGGCAAAAACAATTCTAGGCCGTTAAGGTGTATAATCTGTAAACGGTTAACACTACTTGACTGGGAGGAATATGATTTGAAAAGAGTGTTTTCGGGCGTTCAACCATCGGGCATACTGCACTTGGGCAATTACTTTGGAGCCATAAAGAGATTTGCTGACTTCCAAGAAGGTTATGACTGCTATTACTGCATAGTTGATCTGCATGCGATTACTTTGTACCAAGACCCAAAGGCGCTTTTAGAGCAAATACAAACTACGGCCCTCTACTATCTCGCGGCAGGCTTGGACCCAAATAAGTCCACGCTGTTTGTACAGTCCGACGTGCCATGTCACGCAGAACTCAGCTGGATCTTGGAATGTACGGCTACATTCGGAGAATTATCTAGAATGACCCAGTTCAAAGATAAGTCCGAAGGCAAAGAATCGGTGTCTGCAGGTTTGTTCACTTACCCTGTGCTCATGGCCGCAGACATCCTTCTATATGACACAGATGTAGTCCCTGTGGGCGAAGATCAAAAGCAACACGTCGAACTGTGCCGGGACCTTGCGGAGCGTTTCAACAACAGGTATGGCGAAACCTTCAAGATGCCCGAACCGCAGATCCCTAAGTTTGGTTCTAGGATAAAATCTCTTCAAGATCCGGAAAAGAAGATGTCAAAGTCAGATCCAGATCCTATGAGTTACGTAAGTCTTGACGACTCCAAGGACGAGATCTCGAAAAAAATACGGCGAGCTGTTACAGACTCTGGAAGGGAAATCGTATATCTTCCCGAGGAAAAACCTGCGATCGCGAACTTAATGACCATATATTCGCTGTGCACTGGGAAATCGATCCGTGAAATTGAATCTCATTTTGCCGGGAAGGGATATGCCCAGTTCAAAGAGGAATTGTCCGATGTGATAGTAGCGGAACTAGAACCAGTACAAGAAAGATATAAAGAGTATCGCGATTCTGGAGAGCTCCCGAGGATACTTAGAGAGGGCGCACTAAGGGCCAACGAAGTAGCTTCTACCGTTTTGCGGCGCGCTAAGGAACGCATGGGTCTTTCTCTCCTCGTAGATCCTACCAAACGAAAACTGCTTTGAGGAAGAGAGATGCTTGACTTACGCGTTGCTCTTTGGTAAGACAAGTGTTGCCGTTAGAGGGTATTGCTGATATAATGTGCCATATAATAACAACATGCCAGGCAATACACTTAGGCGGAGGTAATACATTTGTTTTCTTCCGTATTTGGTGCAACAGTGTCTGGCGTAACTGGATCCGCTGTTATAGTTGAGACCGATGTTTCTAACGGTCTTCCGTGTCTAGAGATCGTAGGTATGCCCGACACTTCGGTCAGGGAGGCGAAGCATCGGGTTCGATCTGCATTGAGGAATTCAGGGTTTCAAATCCCTTCAAGAAGGATCGTAGTTAACCTAGCTCCTGCAGCTACACACAAAGAAGGCACCCAATTGGATCTATCTATAGCTCTCGGTTTGTTAGCGGCATGCCGAGAGATCCCTCAAAACGGTATAACAGAGAAATACGGCTTTATGGGAGAACTGGCACTTGACGGCACGATAAGACCCATTCCTGGGGTCCTAGCGATGGTTCTCGCACTTTGTGAGCTGGGTCTCAAAGGAGCTGTAGTCCCTTTTGAAAACTATGAGGAAGCGGCGTTTCTTGAACAGTTTGACGTTCTGCCGGCAAGTAACATAAATGAGGTAGTTGACTTCATACTCGGCAAAAAAGAGTTGATCCAGGACTCTCGCTTGAGTTCCTGTCTAGAAAAGGATCCCAAAGCAGAGTTGTCATACGATCACATCAAAGGGCACTTGGCAGCTAAACGAGCTCTTGAAATCGCGGCGGCGGGAGAACACAATCTCCTTATCGTAGGCCCGCCCGGAGCCGGGAAGACCCTTCTTGCAAAATCTCTGCCCGAAATCATGCCCGACTTGTCATACGAAGAATCCATCGTCGTGACGAAGATCCACAGCATCGCAGGTTTGCTGCCAAATGGTAGTGGACTTCTCAAAATGCGACCGTTTCGGTCTCCGCACCATACTGTGACAATGCCCGCCATGATTGGCGGAGGAACAAATCCCCGACCCGGCGAGATAACGCTGGCACATAGAGGTGTTCTTTTTCTTGATGAACTCAGTGAATTCCACTCTTCGATCATAAACGCACTCAGGCAGCCTTTGGAAGATGGCGTGGTTAACATCACACGAGCGAAAGGAACCTACACATTTCCTTGTAAGGTACTTTTGGTAGGTGCCATGAACCCATGTCCATGCGGCTTCTACGGCAGCGATGCGAAAGAATGCACCTGTACTGAACATGAAATTAAAAAGCATATATCGAAGATCAATGGACCGCTATTGGATAGAATTGACATGTTCATCAATGTAGAAAGGTTACGTCCTGAAGAACTTACCGCTTGTTCTAATTACGAACTAGCATCTGCTGTAAAAGCAAGGGTTGCATCATCACGCCAACAGCAGAAGAAACTCTTGGAAGGGACTGGTCTGCTAACCAACTCTGAGATGAGGCCAAGGGAAGTTTCAACCTTGGTCACACTTTCATCTGATGCCAGAAAACTTCTCTTTTACGCCTACAGTAACATGAAACTCTCTGTTAGAGTCTACTACAAAGTGATAAAAGTGGCGGCTTCCATAGCCAGCCTTGCAGATTGCCCAAGGGTAGAGGAAGAACACGTAGCGGAGGCACTATCTTACAGACAAAAAGTGTTTTAGACATAGGGGGAGATCACATGAACCTCAAGAGCGATAAGCCGAACTCTGGACACTACGGTTCCATCTTGGATGAAAG
Organism: Bacillota bacterium; assembly: GCA_033810155.1. GTDB lineage: Bacteria > Bacillota > Sulfobacillia > Fermentithermobacillales > Fermentithermobacillaceae > UBA3907. Next base: position 98,092 of record JAPXKJ010000001.1, read on the forward strand.
ATTTCACTTATCTGAAGATGCGCGACACTTGGGGCTTCAGATGGAAGGTTTGGCTTGTGAATACCTCAAAGAGCAAGGTTACAAAATAAAGTGCCGGAACTTTCTATCAAGGTATGGGGAAATAGATGTAATTGGTTACGACGGAGACATACTCGCATTTGTTGAAGTTCGATACAGAAGGCGAGGTTCTTTGGTCAGCCCTTCAGAATCCATCGATCGCCAAAAAGTGCGGAAGATCAAATTGGCAATCCGAGACTTTCTGAGTCGAAACGAGCCTTGCGTCGGAAAATGCGCAGGGATTAGGGTTGACCTCTGCTCAGTTACAGGAAGTCCTGCAAATACGTCTGCGGGCAAACCGGAGACTCAGGCTCTTGAATTTCACCTAATCAAAGGAATTCTTGACTTCTAGCCAACGGCAACGTGCATGATACCGTCTGTTTGAGCCCATTACATGATTGAACCACAAAAAGGAAATGTGCTATTGTGAAAAAGAAGTTTTTTCAGTTGTCCGACATGGCAGGAGGAGTCACAGTTGATAAGAACATATGCGGGTTTCCTTGGTCTCACTTTGACTTTTAGTTATCTTTACATATGCACTGTTCTAACAAGTCTGCATGCAAGTATCCTCGCCCCCATGGTGATAGGAATTGCATACATAGTCGCTATTCTGGGCGTTCTCTCCGAAGCTCGGAAGCTACCGAAACCAAAGTCCCCGTTCGTCAACAGTGGCAGTGCCATACTATTCTTATCGCTAGTTATTGGGGCTTTGATAACCTATGGTCTGAGCGTTTATGCTCACTTAGGTGCGGTTGTAGCGTCCGGCCTTGTCGTTCTTCTTGCAGGAATCTTGTTTCCGAAATTGGGTCCGGCCATAACCTGCGGATCGTTTGTAGGCATGACATCATCTAGCCTTTTTGCTCCAAGCGAACTGCTTCTTGCGGCATGTATCGCAGGTCTGGTTTATCTGCTCGCAGCAGATGTTTTCAACGGATTTGGAGGCAAACTAGGAACGATAGCTGCGACTGGGGCAGCGTTAGCAGCAGTTCTCACCAATAATGCATTTGTCGATGCCAAACCTCTCGAACCATCGTGCCTCATTCCGGCCATCGTAGCCTGCGCCCTATCCTCAGCCGTATCGTTTTGCATTAATAACCGAATGAAGCTAGGAGGAGTTATATCTTCCGGAGCGGTAACTCTGGTTGGTGGCCTTTTGTTACCTATCCTAGTTCCTTCGATAGGAGGAACTCTGGCCGCTTGTTGCGCTTGCGGCTCATATGTAGGTATGTCGTCTTCTGCTCGCCTACATGATGAGTTATTTGCACTTCTTGCAGGAGCGTTGGCAGGGTTTTGTTACTTCTGGGGGATAACTGTCATTGCAGGAGTAGGCGGTAGACTCGGCACAACAGCTTTTGGGAGCGCTTTGGCCATATCGTTTCTAGCACAAGAGACGATACTACCAAGACAAGAACATCTCATCTAAGGCCTACTCTGGTCATATTCATAGAGATGGAGGCAAGATATCGCGCACAGGTCGAAAGGACCGTCTGTGTATGGGGCTAGGTCCTTTTCGGTAGAGAAGATCCATATGTAACTTAGTGCAATAGCCTTTGTGTATGGAAAACTCGTAACCAGGGTACAATCGGTCAAATTCTACCATGATCCTATCTCTTACTACTTTTGCTACAATTGAGGCACAGGCTATCGAAGAAATCTTGGCATCGCCTTTTATGACAGCCTCTTGAGCGAATTCTAACTGAGGTATTGGGTAGCCATCTACTGCCACAAGTCCAGGTTTGAAACCTTGTGATACCAGCTCGTTTATGGCCGTACGCATTGCGGAGAAAGTGGCAGCAGATATACCTTTTTCATCGATGTACTTCGCCGACCTAATGCCTATCCCAACTGCCAGACTTGTCTGGATAATTGAATGAAACACCCTTTCCCGTAACTTAGGAGACAGTTTCTTGCTGTCATCGATGTAAGAAATCTCAGGTGACGAAGGCAGTATCACTGCAGACGCCACTATGGGACCGGCCATAGGACCACGACCGGCTTCGTCTACCCCGGCTATCAAACCGCTTTCTTTACGCCTAGCGTTCTCCCATTCGTATAACTTCTTTACGCGGCATCTCTCTTCGAGATCAGAGTCCACCCAAATCACCTCGTTTCTACGAGAATATCATACTCAGATGGAACCGCTCCAACAAGTGTACCCAGATATTGGCATACCTGGTGCATTTTATGCACATCTATGGTATCATGAGGCGAAACGGAAAATCGTTTCTAAGCGCTCTTACTTTTTGTTTCAACACACATTGTGGTAAAGGATGTGTTTGATGGTGAATGGACAGATGCACTATATCGGAGAAGCAGAACATCTCGTGGACCTGTGTGCCAAACT
>JAPXKJ010000001.1:100592-173642 GCA_033810155.1 Bacillota bacterium
GGGAGTATCGCTAACGCCCGAGGAATCTATTGTACTTGAGGCGGTCGGTCGTGGGGAATCGACGGACCAAATCTCAAATAGCGTGACCATGCCCATATCCAGGGTAATCGCTATCCTATCATCTCTTGAGGTGCGCGGGATAGTCCATTTAGTGCCAAGCGGTAGATATATATTATCTAATATTGGAAATACACTCATAGGTTAGGTCAAGAAGGTGTGAATGCATATGGAAGCAAAATCGCAGGAGAAAAATAAGCGCCCGCTAATCATCGTGGAGTCGCCGACAAAAGCAAAGACCATCTCCAAATACACAAAGTCAAAGTACCAAGTGAAGGCTTCTTTTGGCCACATAAGAGATCTGCCAAAAAGCAAACTTGGAATAGATATCGACAATGGTTTTGAACCGCAATACATCACCATACGTGGTAAAGGAAACATTGCCAAAGAACTGAAGGATGCTGCTAAAACCGCTTCTAAAGTATACTTGGCAACCGACCCCGATAGGGAAGGAGAAGCCATAGCATGGCACATATGTGAGGTTTTGGGTATTGACCCTAAAGAAGCTGCCAGACTAACGTTCCACGAGATTACGGAAAAAGCAGTCATGGAGTCACTTTCAACTCCAGTCCACATAGATCAAAACCTAGTTTATTCACAACAGGCCAGACGGGTTCTAGACCGTTTAGTAGGTTACACTTTGAGCCCTCTCCTCTGGCGAAAAGTACGGCCTGGCTTATCGGCAGGTAGAGTTCAATCAGCAGCTTTGCGGATCATAGTAGACCGAGAGATTGAAATAGAGTCGTTCAAGCCTGAAGAATATTGGACATTGGAAGCGCTTCTCAGAGGGGAAAAAGGGACTGTAAAAGCAAAGTACTACGGCTATCTAGGAAAAAAGCGAGAACTTAAGACATTTTCCGATGTCGAGCAGGTTCTTCATGACATCAAAGGTGCTGAGTTTGCTGTAGCATCGGTAGTGCAAAAAGAAAGAAGGAAGAATCCGCCGTTTCCTTTTACTACCTCTACACTTCAACAAGAAGCATCACGGAAACTTGGTTTTCCTGTCAGCAAGACGATGATGGTTGCTCAAGGCCTTTACGAAGGAGTCGAACTAGGTAAGACCGGGTACACAGGCCTTATTACATACATGAGGACTGATTCAACCCGAGTCTCTCCGATCGCCGAGGCAGAAGCGAAAAGTTTTATCGAATCGACTTACGGGAAAGAGTACGTAGGTAAAAGAAGCAGAAGAGGCAAGACTCAGAGAGGGGTTCAGGATGCTCACGAATCAATAAGGCCTACAAGTGTGTTAAGGACACCGTCCGAGGTCAAACCTTTTCTAAAGCGGGATCAGTACAAGCTGTATTCCCTAATATGGGAAAGATTTGTAGCAAGTCAAATGAGCCCCGCGGTCTATGATACCGTAACGTGCGATATAGAGGCCAACAGACATACTTTCAGGGTAACGGGGTCGAGGCTGAAATTTGCCGGCTTCACAAAGATCTACGAGGAAGGGCAAGATAATCACGAAGAACCAGAGGCGGATATTATCCCTCTTTCTGAGAATGAAAAACTCAAGTTAGAAGACGTAGAATACGCTCAACATTTCACAGAGCCGCCCCAGAGATATACTGAAGCCACCCTTGTGAAGACCCTTGAGGCAAACGGTATAGGCAGACCTTCTACTTACGCGCCAATAATTGCTACGCTCATAGAACGCGAATACGTAAGCAGAGAGAATCGCTCGCTTCGGCCGACTGAACTTGGCAGGCTTGTTGATAGCATACTAAGACAAAACTTCCCCTCTATTGTGGACATCGGTTTTACGGCTGAGATGGAGAAAAAACTGGATGCTGTAGAGGATGGTTCGTCGCGATGGAACGATGTGATATCTGACTTCTGGGGACCTTTCAAGGAGCAAATAGAAAGAGCAGAAACAGAGGTAGAGAAAGTTCACATCCAAGATGAATTGGCGGGAATCGATTGTGAAAAGTGCGGCCGTCCAATGGTCATAAAACGGGGCAGATACGGCAAATTCATAGCCTGCTCAGGCTATCCGGAATGCAAGAACACAAAACCTTTTGTTGAGAAGACAGGCGCGGTATGTCCCAAGTGCAAAGGAGACATTGTAGTTCGACGTTCCAAGAAAGGGCGAGTGTTCTACGGCTGCTCAAATTACCCAGACTGCGATTTTGTTTCCTGGTATCGGCCAATACCAGACAAAATATGCCCGAAGTGCGGCTCATTTATGGTTCAAAAAGGCGGGAAGTCAAAGGGCTATCAATGTGCAAACCCTGAATGTGGCTATACGCAAAAGAACTGAGAATATTGCGATAACTGGTTGATGTAGGTTCGGCCTGATGGTAACATGGGTTTAACGCACTTCATGTTAACTTACTATGTGGATTGTCCCAGGGAAGGCGGTTCAATGGCGAATTCACTTCTTGACTGGAAAGAAGCGTTCCTAGTAGAAATTAGCATTTCAAGAACCCAGAGCCCCAATACTATTGAGGCATACGCCTACGATCTAGACCAGTTTTTTGATTTTATCGTTTCTAAGCATTCCAAAAACGATATTGAGTCCATACACCCGTCTGATGTTAGTTCAGAAGACATTCGCGAATACATCGTCTATCTCGGTCAACAAGGCTACAAAGGTTCATCTATCTCCAGGAAGCTTTCGTCTGTGAGAAGTTTCTGTCGCTTCCTTACTGCTAGAGAGGTCTTGGAAACCAATCCTGCGAAGGGAGTTAGTTCTCGAAAAACCCATACCTACTTGCCCAAAGTCCTTTCTGAGGAAGATGCAAAAAGGCTCCTCGAATGCATTGATACTCAAACACCATATGGCAAACGAGACCGAGCGATAATTGAGTTACTGTACGGCGCGGGCTTGAGAATCAGCGAGCTAGCAAAACTAAATGTAGGTGACGTCGACTATTCTTTAGGTTTTGTTCAAGTGATAGGTAAAGGCGATAAAGAGCGGTTTGTGCCGATAGGATCTATTGCTATAGACGCACTAGGAGACTACCTTGAAAATGGCAGGCCTTTCTTTGAGCAAAATCGATCGAAGGCACCTGAATCCAGCCTATCCTTAGGGAACCAAGCCGTCCGAACTACCAAGAAGCCCTTATTCTTGAACAAGTCGGGCCAAAGATTGTCTGTAAGATCAATTAGGAGAATACTTGACAAGCATTTGCTGGCTGCAGGCTTGGACCCTTCGCAATGCTCGCCTCACACGTTGAGACATTCGTTTGCAACGCACCTGATTTCCGGGGGAGCAGATTTACGCTCAGTGCAAGACATGTTAGGACACGCAAGCATCACCACCACCCAGATATATACGCATGTTCTCCCTGAACGTTTAAAGCAAGTTTACGAAAACGCTCACCCAAGGGCCCATTCTTCTCACGAGGGCACCGGAGAAGACACACGTATCGACTTGGCGGAAGCAGAAAGGAAGCGAAAGAAGTGAGCAATTACCCGAAAGATCGCATATTGAGTACTACCGTATTGGCAGTAAGAGCCAGAGGGAAAGCCGCCATGGCAGGCGACGGGCAAGTGACTCTTGAGGGCAGCAACACCATTCTCAAAACAACAGCTAGAAAAGTTCGCAGGATATACAAAGATTCAGTCATCGCAGGTTTTGCAGGGTCTGTCGGAGATGCACTGACCTTGTTCGACAAACTTGAAGGATATCTTGAACAAACCAGAGGAGACTTGATGAAGTCTACCATATCATTGGCCAAAGAGTGGCGAACTGACAGGATGCTGAGGCAACTCCAAGCGATGCTTCTGTGCATGGATCGCTCCCAATTGTTGCTCGTTTCAGGTACGGGAGAGGTGATTGAGCCTGATGAGCCTATAATTGCGATTGGTTCCGGGGGACCTTACGCAACGGCTGCTGCCAAGGCGCTTTATCGCTTCACTGAGATGGATGCCACCTCTATTGCTAGAGAATCGCTTAAGATAGCCGCATCCATATGCATATATACGAATGAAAACATCATAGTTGAGGAGTTGGATTGACTCCCTGAGATATAAGGAGGGATTCTGGTGGAAGAGCTTACGCCCCGCGTTATAGTGCAAGAACTGGACAAGCATATAGTTGGACAGGCAAGTGCAAAGCGAGCAGTATCTGTGGCAGTTCGTAACAGGCTTAGGAGACAAAAAGTGCCTGAAGAGATGCAAGAGGATATTATCCCGAAGAACATATTGTTGATGGGACCTACCGGCGTAGGAAAGACGGAGATCTGTAGGCGATTAGCAAAACTCGTTAATGCCCCTTTTGTGAAGGTAGAAGCGTCTAAGTTTACCGAAGTAGGTTATGTTGGAAGGGATGTCGACTCAATTATTCGCGACCTTGTTGAGAACGCAGTTAGCACCACAAAGAAAGAGAATCTAGAACGAGTCCTTGAAAAAGCTCGTATTCAGGCTGAAGAAAGACTTTTGGACGTTCTTTGCCCTCTTCCAAAGAAAGAAAGGTCTCAACGCAATCCTTTTGAAATGTTGTTTGGTGGCGCAAAAGAGCATGAAGAGAAAAACGATCAAGAAGAAAGCGAGGAGTATGTTGATAGACTTCGCAAGATACAGGCGGAAAGGAAAGAAATCCGCGAACGTCTTAGGGCAGGGGAATTGGATGAAAAGCAAGTCGAGATAGAAGTAGAGCATGCACCTTCCCAGCGGTTGGAGTTTTTTGATGGGTTTAACGTGCAAGAGATGGAGTTGGACATGGAAAACCTCTTTGGAGGTCTCTTGCCAAAGCAGACGAAAAAAAAGAAAGTGACGGTTCGAGAAGCCAGGAAGATACTCACCCAAGAAGAAGCAGATAAACTCATAGATGAAGATCAAGTCGTAGCAGAAGCTTTGGAGAGATGTGAGCAATTGGGTATCGTCTTTCTAGACGAATTAGATAAGATCGCGGGAAGAGAAACAGGGATGGGTCCGGATGTGTCTAGAGAAGGAGTTCAGAGAGACCTTCTGCCTATTGTGGAAGGAACAACAGTTATCACCAAATATGGCCCCATAAAGACCGATCACATATTGTTTATCGGCGCGGGTGCTTTCCATGTCAGCAAGCCTTCTGACATGATCCCGGAATTGCAGGGCCGCTTTCCGATAAGGGTCGAACTTGACCCGCTAGAGGAGGAGGATTTTGTAAGGATCCTAAAAGAACCCGAGAACTCACTAACGCGGCAGTATAAGGAGCTCTTGGCAACCGATAGTGTGGAACTCAACTTCACTGAGGATGGAATCAGGGAAATCGCACGTATGGCATTTATCGTGAACCAGCAGGATGAGAATATTGGAGCCCGTCGGCTTCACACAGTGATGGAAAAGGTTCTCGAAGACGTCTTGTTTGACGCCCCTGATGGTGTGCAAGGGGAAGTTGTCGTTAACAAGGAGTATGTTTCCGCCAAAATAGGAGACCTGGTAAGAGATAGAGATCTGACAAGATACATTCTCTAGATAGAACCAGGAAAAAAGGAGAAGACAGATGCAGGTATTGCTTGAGAAAACCAGAAAAATGAATGAACTATTGCGAAACGCAGCAACAGAAGTCGACTTTCAGGCAATTGCGAGAGTGGTTAGAGGCTCGCTCGAGTGCAACATTTTCATATTAAATGGAAGCGGCCACATAATGGGGTATTCGTTGTGTCAGGACTTCGAATGCCCTGTCCTTGATGAACAAGTCCTCAAGCCAAATAGATTCCCTGTTGCATGTATCAACGGCCTTTCGGACGATCGCAACGTAGTTCCAGATGTCCAGCATCATAAAGGAGACTGCGTATTTGATGACGCTGTGGAGTGCCCCTACAGAAGTATGGTTACTACTGTAGTTCCCGTCGTATCTGGAGGCGAAAGACTAGGTACACTTGTCCTGAGCAAGATATCTGGAGAAATGCAGACTCCCGAACTCATTCTGGTTGAACATGCCGCTACAGTGACAGCGATGGAGATGATCCGCCATAGTCAAGAACTGGTTGAAGAAGAAGCCAGGCAACAAGCTGCGGTCCAGGTCGCCCTAGGCACTTTGTCATTCTCTGAACTCAATGCTATGAAGCACATATTCGACGAACTCGGGGATTCAGAAGGGTATCTTGTTGCCTCTAGGGTAGCAGACAGAGTAGGCATAACCCGCTCCGTCATAGTAAACGCATTGAGGAAATTCGAATCGGCCGGAGTGATAGAAACCAGGTCTTTAGGCATGAAAGGCACGTATATCAGAGTCCTCAATGAGAAGCTCCTTGATGAATTGAATAAACTCAGGTAATTACTACAAGATGTAACATTTTCCCGATAATCAAAGAAGGAATTCACAAAGTCGCGTAGAATGTCATAAGACAATACAACTGAATAGCCGGGTTTTTTCCGCAACCGAGAAGGGCAAATCTGTCAAAAGACAGAGACGCAAAGCTACGGGTCTAAAGTGGACGTAAAGACAACCACTATGACCGCCGGGCTACCGAAAGGCGGCTGTTTTTTAGCGCTAACCTTCCGATAGTATTTGCGGAAGGTTATTTGTTCATAAAGGGGGGTATGAACAACTTATGTATGATATATCGCAATTGATGCAGCTAGGGCTGGATGGTCTCTGGCTGAGGCACGATCTTCTATCGAGTAACGTAGCAAACAGCGAGACTCCCGGATACAAAAAGGCTGATTTGGATTTCTCCTCGTATCTCAAAAGAGCTGTAAACAAAACACCTATTAGGTTGAACACTACAAGCCCGATACATATTCAAGGCTCGAGTTTCACAACCACCGCGATAACCCGCGATCCGTCTAGCATCACACCAGATGGTAACAATGTGGACATTGACAAAGAGATGGCAGAGGTCTCAGCAAACGCTCTTCATTATTCGGCGATTTCAAGGCAACTAACGTCACACTTATCGCTATTGAGAAAGTCCATCACAGAAGGGAGGAGGTAGTCAGTGAACCTGTTTTCGTCCATTGAAACAAGTGCTTCCGGGCTCACAGCTCAGAGGTTTCGCCTTGACCTAATATCGTCTAATTTAGCAAACGCTGAAAGCGTACAGGCAGATGATGGCAAGATCTATAGACGAAAAGTTGCAATATTCGCCCCTAGAAGCGGGCAAAGTTCATTTAAAAGTCTCCTATCGGCAGAGATGTCAAACGCATTTGGAGTAAAAGTGATAGGCGTAGCCGAAGACAATTCGCCACTTAGACAAGTATATGACCCTGGACATCCAAATGCTAATCAAGATGGTTACGTAACGTACCCTAATGTTGATGTTGTTACCGAAATGGTAGACATGATGGCAGCTACCAGAGCATACGAAGCTAATGTTACCGCTATTGAAGCCTCGAAAGCAATGATGCAAAAGGCCCTGGAAATGCTAAGAGTCTAGAAAGTCAGTTTATCTGACAAAAGTGTATCAGCAAGGATTATACATAAGAGTTCGACAAACTTCAGGGGGGAATCTAGTGTTGATTAGACCAGTTTCGACATCTGTTACGGACGTAACAAAAAGCATCTCCAAGAACAAAGTTTCCCAAGGCCCAGAGAACACATCTTTTCGGAACGTTTTTGAGCAAATGTATGGGGCAGTAGAGACCCTAGATCAGGAACTGGTGGCATCCCAGATCGACTTGGTTACCGGCAATGCCCGGGATATGCACACTGCCATACTATCCGCCGAGAAAGCAAGCCTGACGCTAGATCTAGTGATCGCAGTCAGGAACAAAGCTATTGAAGCGTACCAAGAAATAATGAGGATGCCTTTATAGGCGCCAGTACCTGAGAGTAGGTGTAAAGAAACATGCCCGAATCTTTATCGACAATTGGTGGAGGTATCAAAAACGCGTGGGGTAATCTCAGCAAACCTCAAAGGATTATAGTCATTTCAAGTGGTACAGTTGTCCTTATCCTTTTGATGATTCTGGTCATTACCTTCGCGAAAGGCCCAGACTATGAAGTTCTTTGGTCAAACCTTGATCCTACCGATGCGGGAGAGATAGTAAACGAGCTAGAGAAACAGGGCATCCCATATAGTCTGTCCGATGGCGGTCGTACCATAAAGATTCCGGCAGAACAAGTATACAGAACGCGGCTATCGCTTTCCACCATAGGACTCCCGTCATCAGGCATAGTAGGGTTTGAGAGTGTGGGTTCGAGCGGTATTTGGTCTACTGATTTTGAACGCCAAGTACAGTACGTGAGGGCGCTTTCGGGCGAACTCACGAGAACGGTTAAGGCAATTACAGGGATAGAAGATGCCAGAGTGCATATCGTATTGCCCGACCCTTCTGTGTTCATAAACGAAAACAAAGCGGCGACAGCCGCTGTGCTTGTGAAAACTAGACCTGGATATGAACTCCCATCAAGTTCGGTGCGAGGTATAGTAAATCTTGTGTCTAGTTCAGTTGAAGGTCTGTCGCCCAGCAATGTCACTGTGGTAGATGCATCAGGTAGACTCTTATCACAACAATCAGGACACGATTACGCTGTTAATGGAGAACTCCCGCCTAATTCTGTGCTAGAGCTAACGTCGAATACTGAAAGAGAACTTGAACAAAGACTTTTAGCCCTACTTACACCAGTGTTGGGCCCTGGAAATGTGGTATGTCAGGTAAGGGCCGAACTTAACATGGATCAGGTAAGAATAACCGATACCGAGTATGCTTCTGAACCTCCGGGCATATTACGCAGTACTCAAGAAACAGCTGAAGTCTACCAAGGGACTGGGGCCGTCGTCGGTGGCACTGCAGGGGGGCTCGACGTACCTTCGTACGTTACTCCCGGGGAAGGTGAGACTCAATACCAACGCACTGACGTGGTCGAAAACTTTGAAGTTAACGAAAGAATTACTGAGACTATCGTAACCCCGGGAACTATAAAACGTCTGTCTGTCGCAGTAGTCGTCAACAAAAACCTCGAGGAAGACATGAAAGATTCTATAATTGAAACGGTTTCAGCTGCTTTGGGCCTTGACTCATCAAGACAAGACCAGATATCTGTAACAGGCGTGTTTTTTGATACTACCTTAGCAGAAACTATAGGTAGCGCCCTCACACCAGAGGAAACCTTTCCGCGAGTCTATATCTATGCCGCAATAGCATCAGCGGCTGTGATTTTGGGTATAATCATCTTTTTCGTGACGAGACGCAGAAGAAGCGAGGATCAAGAGGTTGTGCTTCCTTCACCGGACATCCTGGGAGAAGAATTGCCATCTATACCTCCCGAAACTCTAGCTAGGCAAAGAAGCCGCGAGAATGTTGAAAGACTAGCGCGAACCAACCCCGAGGTAGTAGCTACTCTTATCAAATCGTGGTTATTGGAGGATGAGCGATAATGAGTGTACACAAGGGGGGATTAAGCGGAAGAGAAAAGTCTGCCATACTTCTCATAGCTCTTGGGCCGGATCTATCCGCCCAAGTCATGAAGCATCTGAGGGATGAGGATATCGATGTTCTCACTCTCGAAATCGCCTCAATTCGTAAAGTAGAACAAGAGACAAAAGACAAGGTGCTAGAAGAATTCAATGATATGTGCCTAGCTCAGGAGTACCTTGAAGAAGGAGGCATTGACTACGCAAGAACCATTTTGGAAAAAGCCCTTGGGAAGGACGAAGCTCAGCACGTGCTAGCACGGCTAACTTCGTCATTGCAGGTACGACCTTTTGACACGGTTAGAAAGGCGGATCCTGCCCAAATTCTCAATTTTTTAGAAAACGAATCCCCGCAGACGATAGCCTTGGTCCTTAGCTACTTGCATCCTTCTCAATCCGCAGAAATCATGTCCTCGCTAGAGCCTGATCTGCAAGTAGAAGTTGCCCGTAGGATTTCGATTATGGATCGGACAACCCCAGACATCGTAAAAGAGATAGAACGTGTGCTTGAGAGGAAGATCTTATCGATGGCTGGACAAGACTATACTCAAGCAGGAGGCATATCAGCGGTAGTTGAAATCCTCAACAACGTAGACAGACAGACGGAAAAGACGATCCTAAGCGCCCTAGAGATGGAAGCTCCCGATCTTGCCGAAGAAATCAAGCGCCGAATGTTCTTGTTCGAGGACATTGTCTATCTCGACGATAGGTCGGTTCAACGCTTCTTGCGCGATGTGGACCTTGGACGAGATCTTCCCCTTGCACTCAAGACCGCGTCCGAAGAGGTCAAGAGCAAGATATACAGAAATCTGTCTTCGCGCGCCGCAGAAACCCTCAAAGAAAGCATAGATTACCTTGGACCAGTAAGAATGCGCGATGTTGAAGAGGCCCAACAAAAAATCGTGTCAGTGATCCGCAGACTTGAAGAACAAGGGGAGATCATCATCGGTCGCGGTGGAGGAGATGAGATAGTTGTCTAGAGTATTCAGATCGGAAACTGCTAAGACGAGATCGGTATGGATTCCTTCGCTAGAATTTGATCCGGTAAACACAGATGAAAGCGACGAATCCGGCTCGCTTTTGGTCCTTGAAGAAACGTCTATGCAAGTTGCGACGCTTCTTGAAAGCGCCAAAGCACAAGCTCATGAGATTGTAGAGGAAGCAAAGAAGACGGCATCCGAATACCATGAAGAAGCTAGAAAAGCAGGTTTTTCAGAAGGTTATAACGAGGGCTTTCAGAAAGGATTGGGTCAAGCAGAGCAATTGATCAGTCAGGCAAAAGAAGTGCTCGAACAATCCAGAACTGCGTTTTCCCAGTATTTGGAAGCCTGTGAACCCTATCTTCTCGCAATGACTTTGGAAATAGCCAAAAAGATAGTAGGAGACGCTATACAGTGTGATCCTGAAATCGCTCTATCGATGATACGCCAGGCGATTTCGGTTCTCGACGACGAATCAAGCATAACGATCAACGTGAACCCTGAGATCGTAGCCATTATAGAAGGCTCAAAGCAGAATCTCGAGGGTCAATACAATAATAGGAGCATAGAGGTAGTAGGTGATCCTTCCATATCTATTGGAGCCTTAGTTGAGAGCCCGCGTGGACAAGTTGATGCAACCATAGAAACGCAAATCGCAAATATAGCGAGAGCAATAGGGGAAGCTAGAACTCGCCAACACAGACAAGGTGCCGTATGATGGAAATCCCGTTCTCAACGTACATAGACGCCATAGCGTCGGCTAGAAACTTTACACACTGCGGGACTGTGACAGACATCATCGGCCTTTTGATTGAGTCATCGGGCCCGAAAGCAAGGATGGGAGAGATTTGCAGACTATGGCCAAGGTCGGGATCTCCGGTCTTGGCTGAAATAGTAGGTTTCAGGGGCGGCAAGGCACTCTTGATGCCTTTTGACGACTTGGATGGAATTGCTCCAGGGTCTTTTGTCGAAGCTACCGGTACGCAGATGAAGGTCCCTGTAGGCAAGAAAATGTTAGGTAGGATCACCAACGCGTTGGGATTTCCCATGGATAACGACGTCATATGGCCGGTAGAAACCTATTACCCTGTAATGGAGAAAGCCCCCGCCCCCCTTGAAAGAGGCCTAATTGACTCTCCGTTCTCTACGGGAATAAGGGCAATAGATGGGCTTTTGACCATTGGAGAAGGTCAACGTATAGGCATATTCTCAGGCTCCGGTGTGGGGAAATCCACCTTAATGGGTATGATCGCTAGAAACACATCCGGAGACGTGAATGTAATAGCCCTAATAGGGGAAAGGGGTCGCGAAGTTCGCGAGTTCATAGAAAAAGACTTAGGTAAAGAAGGCCTGAGACGATCTATTGTGGTTGTGGCCACTTCCGACGAACCCGCACTTAAGCGAATTAAGTCCGCCTGGGTAGCAACTGCCATAGCAGAATACTTCAGAGACCAAGGATTGAACGTACTGCTAATGATGGACTCGATCACTAGATGGTGCATGGCACAAAGAGAGGTAGGATTAGCTATTGGAGAACCTCCTACGACCAGAGGCTATACGCCGTCTGTGTTTTCCAATCTTCCAAAACTCTTAGAAAGAGCTGGTAAAGCAAGTACCGGCAGTATAACAGGGATCTACACTGTATTGGTCGAGGGAGATGACATGGACGAGCCTATCGCCGACGCCGCTAGAGGCATTCTGGATGGCCACATAGTGCTGTCTAGAGATTTGGCCCAAATGGGTCACTACCCTTCTATCGATGTTCTTGGGTCTGTATCACGTCTTATGCCAACTATCGTAAGCAAAGAGCATCTAGCAATTGCCCAAGAGATGAGGAGCATTTTGGCCACCTATAAGAAAGCTGAGGATCTTGTAAACATCGGTGCATATGTAGAAGGTTCGAACCCGGCTATAGATAGGTCTTTAGAACATATTGAAGCAATCAACGCTTTCTTGAAACAAGGCGTTGATGAGTCGGTTTCGTTTGATGACGTGATAGCGGAAATGACTGGCGCATTTAAGAACATTGGCTAGCCCTGTTCAAATGTCGGTCTCTATTCGATAACAAGATTGGAGATGCTTTTTGAGAAAGTTTGCATTCCCTTTAGAAAAAGTGCTTGAAGTGCGAGAACTAAAGCGGCTTATTGCAGAGGAGAGACTTGGAGCCCTCCTCAATGAAATGTACGCTATTGAGCACGCCCTGGAGGTTATCGAAGAAAGAGAGACAAAGAACCGGGACGATCTACTTGCGCTTGTAAAACAAGGCTTTGACTCGTTTCAGATGAAAGCGATTTTAAATTATGGCGCAGCGCTAGACGAAGACATAAGAACAACCAAGGAACAATTGGCTAGACAAACACTTTTGGTAAGGGAGGCTCAGGAAGAAGCAATCTCGCGAACCACAGAGAAAAAAGCACTTGAACAGCTCAAAGAAAAGCATCGAAGTCAGTACATGAAAGCCTATTGGTGGGAACAGAACAAGGAGCTGGATGAAATTGGATCTAGGTACTATCAAAGAAACGGAAAGGAGGTGACCTAATAGTCAATGGATGCATCGTTTAGCATTAACCTCCCTATTGTGGGAGAAACTCTTGACACCGACAAGCCGGTGTGGCGATCAAGCAAAGCCGTTAGCCCCGTCGGCCTGGATTTTGCAAGTATAGTAATGCTGCTTTGTGCCGAGATGGGTATGCCAGCTGAAAACGCGCAACCAGTAATGGTCGAAGATGCTGAAAACCAAACCAATCTATTTCTATCCGGAATAGAACCTTCAATACAGTGCAATGTCAGCGAATATACTGCTTTGAATCAAGTTAGATATCCAATGAGTCCTTCTTTCGCGGAGGTGAGCCTGCCATTTTCCGGAGCTACCGACATGATAGAAGAGCCCGTCGCTTCTAACTCAGAAATATATCTGGAACCTGAGACCGCATCTTCGTCTTTGCCATTTCAGGAAATGATCGGTGCGGAGACAGTGGAGAACATCGCTGTATTGCACGAAGAAGTGATAAACCCAGCGTATGAGGATTCATCGAACCAGAAGTCTTCAATTCCGAAAGTGCAGTTTCGTTCTGCGTTGGCTCTCGGCGAAAACGCACAGAACCATGCCGTGGAAACACAAGCGTCGCAAAAGAGTCACGCCGTGACTGAACAAGATCACGTGTCCCAAGCGGAAACAAACACCCCAACAAGAGATGGCGCGATTGACCTCACCGGGACCTCTTTCGAAACCAGAATCCATGAGGAGCCCAACAATTTGCTGAGAGAAGGTGACGATGAAAAGGCAAGCACGCCCGCGTCCGATGCTGCGCGGGGTAGGAACATGGTCTTTGAGTTGAACGACCATCTTCTAGAGCCTACCAAACAAGCGGATCACAGATCGGATGCGATTCACCGATCACTGCCCACGGGTTTTGAGAAACTGGCTGAATTCTTGGCGGAAAAAGCTAACAGCCGCTTGCCCACAAGCGTAGAACTTCGCCTGAACCCGCCAAGCCTCGGCAAAATGACTGTCTGGCTTTCGGCAAAGGGTGACGAAATAGTGGTGAAATTCGTCACATCTTCTTACGATGCGCAACAGGCCCTCATGAAGTCTCATGATCAGTTGGCGCAGACTCTATCTGAAAAAGGGCTATCTCTAGCCGGTTTCTTTGCAGATCTAGGGACGACGAATGGGCAGAGACACCATAGTAAGTCCTTTGACGATGTTATAAAGAACCATCGCACAGGTCCGACACGGCTATCGCTCGATCCAAACATTGATGAGACCGAGATAGCGGATCATTTGTCTGAGGGTTACAGAGTATTTGACTATCGTGTGTAAAAGGAGGCGACAAACGTGGATTTAACAGTTCAGAAAGTCCAGACAGCGTCGAGTCAGACTTTTGGCAGCTCAAATACAGCCGAAGGCCTTCAGGATCAGTTTATGCAGATCCTGCTTACTCAGCTGAAATATCAAGATCCCATGGCTCCTATGGAAGAGAAAGATTTTTTCGCTCAAATGGCTCAGTTTACCACGGCCACACAAGTACAGGATCTTAACGACAAGGTATCGGTTCTATGCAACGTGATCTTCGAAAGCGAGTACTCAAAGGCATTCCTTGGCGCTTCCAACCTTATTGGAAAGGAGTTCCAGGCAGCAGTCGAAGACGGGTATGTTTCAGGATCGATAGAAGGCGTCGGGTTCGTAGAGGGAAAGCTTGTAGTTAAAAGCGAGGATAGATTAATTCCATTTGAGAACCTTGTTTGGATTGGGGGGACCAATCATGGATCTGAAGATACAAAATAGTGGCGATTTGCGAGCATCCAATGTTAGCCGAGTGCCAGAGCGACGCGAAAGCAAGAGACCGGATCTAGTATCTCAGGAAACCCGTTCTTTTGCCGAAACTTTACGCAAAGCACAAAACGGGTTAGGGGTTAGACTCTCAAGGCATGCAGAAGATAGGCTGAACCAATGGGGACAAGCCGCCAAAGAAGAATGCTTAGGAGAATTATCATATGCCATGGATATCGCTCAAGCGAAAGGAGCGAGGTCTACTTTGGTCATTTCACAAGGAGCAGCTTTTCTTGTGGCTCCTCAGAGTAGGACGGTAATAACAGTGGTTCCGGAAGACAGAATGACGGAGAACTTGTTCACTTCCATAGACAGTGCGGTTTTGATGAGCAAATAAGCATATCGTTCGGGGCCGGACCCTTTCAGGGAGGCCGCGCGCTTCGGACCGACGGAAGAAGCGCCCGAACCCATGAAAAGAAAAGGGGTGCAATAAACATGATGCGTTCACTGTTCAGCGCTGTGTCTGGGTTGAGGACACACCAGACCCGCATGGACGTAATTGGAAACAACATAGCTAACGTAAACACACCAGGATATAAGTCGAGTAGAGCAACTTTCCAGGAAGTGTTTAGCCAAACTCTACAAGGGGCGGGTTCTCCTTCTGGTACGTCGACTACTGAACGAGGCGGAACCAACCCGATGCAGGTAGGTTTGGGTGTAGATGTGGCTAGTATAGATACTATTCAGACACCGGGAAATCTTCAGCCAACTGGCAGATCGACAGACTTAGCAATAGAAGGCAACGGTTTCTTTGTGGTTCTCGATGGTGAGACAAAAGCGTATTCGCGAGTAGGGATCTTCTCTACCGACGGCGACGGGATCCTTGTGGACTACGAGGGGAGAAAGGTGTTGGGATGGGTTGCAGACTCCTCTGGAGTTCTCCCAACTGATCGCACAGGAGATAATCTGACACCTCTATCAATACAGATAGGTTCAAACATGCCAGCCAAGGCAACAAAGAATGTGCAATGGATCAAGAATCTTGATGCTAACAGCGACGTAGGTGCAACTAAGCAGTCGGCGGTAACTGTGTATGACTCTCTCGGGAGTACCCATACCATTCTTATGAAATTCGAAAAGACAGCAACCACCAACGAATGGTCATGGACTGCGACCTACGAAAACAACCAGATCGGAAATGGGGTCGTTAAATTTAATGCGGATGGAACGTTAAATTCGCCAACTGGTGGTGCTACGCTTACCTTAAATCCAACAGGAGGCGCTTCTCAAGGTCAGGCTATAACAATGGATTTTTCAAACCTGACCCAAGTGGCAGGTCCTACTACGGTGGAGTCGGGAGCAGTAGATGGCTGGCCCACGGGCACTTTGGAGTCGTTTAGTTTTGACTCAAGCGGAGTGGTTTCCGGGTTTTATTCTAACGGAAAAAACCTAGTCTTGGGACAAATCGCTTTGGCGAACTTTAGAAATCCATCGGGGCTTATCAAACTGGGCAACAGCCTTTTCTTAGAATCAAACAACTCAGGACGCGTGGAGATAGGTCCTGCGGGCACGTCAGGGAGAGGTACCGTAGCTCCCGCGGCCTTGGAGATGTCCAACGTAGATCTGGCAGAGGAATTCACTCAAATGATCATTACCCAGAGGGGATTTCAGGCAAACTCACGAGTAATTACAGTATCGGACGAGCTTTTACAAGAATTGGTCAATCTTAAGAGGTAACTGAATCTAGGCACGAGGTGAAAATAAATGGATAGGGCGTCTGTTATCGGCTTGGTATCGGGTATCGTCATTCTTGTCTTGGCGATAATGTCAGGCGGTAGCATCGGGAGTTTCTGGGATCCAGCATCGATACTCATAACAATAGGAGGGACTTTCACTGCTACTTTGATGAGCTATCACCTTAGCACTTTTCTTGAAGTGATAAAGATCGCCAAGAACGCTTTCACAGAAAAAGAAGAGGACCTACCTGGGACCATCAACACCATTGTAGAATTTGCAGACAAAGCGCGCAGAGAAGGTCTGTTGGCTCTCGATGAAGATGCAGACGCCCTGGAGGATCCTTTCCTCCAAAAAGGAATAAGGCTTGTAGTTGACGGAACAACTCCGGAACTTGTACGCAATATTTTGGAAACTGAGCTAGTGTTCATTACACAACGGCACAAGTTAGGGCAGAGCGTATTCGAAACGATGGCCGTCTTTGCCCCTGCTTTTGGTATGCTTGGAACGCTGATAGGTCTCATACAGATGTTAGTGAACCTCGATAGTCCGGACGCCATAGGCCCCGGAATGGCAACCGCACTGGTAACTACCTTTTACGGGTCACTCATTGCAAACGTAGTCTGTCTGCCAATAGCTAACAAGCTAAAAAACAAAAGCACCAACGAGGTTTACGTAAAAGAAGCGATTATAGAAGGCGTCTTGTCAATTCAGTCTGGGGATAACCCTAGAATAGTCCAAGAGAAACTTAAGTCTTTCCTGCCTCCCAAAGATAGATTAGAGATTTCAATGCCTTCAAAAACGAGGGAGGTGAGCGGGCGTGAAACCTTGGATGCAAGATGAAGATCCTCCGCCTCAGGCACCATGGCTGAACACATATGCGGACATGGTTACGCTTCTTCTGTGCTTCTTTGTGCTGCTTTTTTCTATGTCCGTGGTTAACGTTAAGAAATTTGAAGCTGTGATGTCTTCTCTGCAGGGAGCGCTTGGTATATTGGAAGGTGCACCGGTGCCGACTCCTAACGGCAGTCCTACTGAGATGTTTGATCCTGGCGATCTAGTGGCGCAGCTGCTAGCGAAGGAAATGGCAGAAATGGCGAAACTGCAAGAAGTCATCGAGAAGGAACTCAAAGAGTCCGGTCTTTCTGACAAAGTCGGAGTTAGTCTCGAAGAACGTGGAGTTGTATTGAGATTTGCAGACACAGTGCTCTTTGATGTAGGGCAGGACATCCTTAGGCCCGAATCTGCTGAGGCACTTCAAAAGATAGGTGACATCATAAAGGACCTGGATAATCCCATACGCGTAGAGGGACACACAGACAACTGGCCGATTAACACCCCGAGGTTTCCTTCAAACTGGGAGTTATCAACAGCACGTGCCACACGAGTGGTAAGGTTTTTGATAGAAGAGGCAGGCGTAGAGCCAAGACAGCTGCAAGCCGCAGGGTACGGCGAATACTACCCGCTCGAATCGAATGAAACTGTAGAGGGCAGGCAAAAGAATCGCAGAGTGGACATAGTTATTCTCAGGCCATCCCTTTCCTCGGCTGAGCCGAATAGGTGAATAGAACTAAATGGATAGAGGTGAACTAGATTGAAGAGCAAAAAGCCGATTATCATCATAGCCGTAGTCTTGGTAGTTGGTCTATCCGTAGGCTATTTTGTGGCGGCGAAAGCATGGGGATTTCCTTTGTTTGGCGCAACAAAAGACTCTGGTGACCCAAAGTCCGAAAACGTCAAAACTGTAACCTACAACCTGGGTCAGTTTATAACGAATCTTCTGGATCCCGGAAAGTATATCAGGGTAACCATTGAAATCGAGATGATGGATGGCAAGGAGAGTCAGGAACTGCTGTCAAAAATTCCTGAAGTTAAAACAGACATATATGCCCTTTTGAGGTCAAAAACTTACGAGGAACTCATAGGCGAGACTGGGTTAAGAGACCTCCAGGTTGATGTCCTTGAGAGGATTGAAGAGAGATGTCCTGGCATAGTAAAAAACGTGTACTTTTCGGAATTCATAATCCAGTGAGCGGTTGAAGGGAGTGAGATAGTTTGGCATTGACGCAAAAAGAGATCGAGGACCTGATTAACTCGATGATGGTTACAGGTGCAGAGCAACAAGAACCTCAAGTTGCCAAACCAAGATTGCGCGTCTATGACTTCAAACGCCCCGACAAGTTCTCCAAAGACCATTTGCGCGGGGTCCAGATGTTGTTCGACAATTTGTGCAGATTCGTTACCTCGTATTTTTCCGGTTTCTTTAGGATGACGGTGCACTCAAATGTCGAATCGGTAGACCAGATAACCTACGAAGAGTTCGCAAATAGCTTGCCCAATCCATGCGTCGTTGCAGTGGTCGAGTGGGATTCTCTTGCGTCAAATATGCTAGTTAGTTTCAGCCCGCAAATCGCGATCCCAATGGTAGATAGACTGTGCGGTGGTCCAGGCGATTCGCTTTCTCTCTCGAGGGTTTTGACAGATATTGAGTCAGCTGTGTTGATGCGAGTAGCTGAGACCATGACAGACATGCTTTCCGTCACGTTGCGCGAATTCAAGGTTGAAGAACACAACCTCAAAGTGTCTTCAATCGAACTGAACCCGTTGTTCATCCAACAAGCTATGGCGCCTAACGACGTGATTTTGTCTGTGATTCTGAGGATGAAATTTGGGGCTCAGTCCGGTACTATTGAGTTCTGCCTACCATATGTGCTCTTGGAACCTATCCTACCAACTCTTTCAGCACATCGCTGGTTCTCCAGAAGAAACGATGGAGACACGTCGCAGGATAGTGGCGATGCCATTGATGCAATCAAACACATCGAAATACCAATCTCCTGTACTCTCGGAGAATCCACCCTTACAATGAAAGACATTCTTTCATTGAAACCCGGTGACGTAATTGAACTTAACACCAGGACGAAGGATCCTGCGGTAATTAACATTCTAGACAAACCAAAGTTCAAAGCTGAGATTGGACGGATTGGATCGAGACTTGCAGCTCGAATAGTTTCAAGAGCCGAGGACGCCTGAAGGGAGTTGATAATTCATGAAGGACGGAAGCCTTAGCCAAAGCGAAATAGAGGCTCTGTTACGAGAAGTAGAGGAATCCGAAAGTACAATCACCGATGTTACGCAACAACCAAATTTGGAAGCATCACGCGATGTGGAAGTTGACTATTCGAAAGAAAAGGCAGCTGCTGAAAAACAGGCAGAAAGCACAGATGATACAATAGGTGCATACAGTCCTAGGAACCAGAAAATGGTTTCGGTCAAACCTGCGAGGTTTGAAGAATTGGAACCCAAATCTGCACCCGGGAGACTGGTCTCCGACATCGACCTTCTGATGGACATACCTTTAGCAATATCTGTGGAATTGGGAAAGGCAAAGTGCTATGTAAAAGACCTTTTAAACCTAACAATCGGTTCCATAGTTGAACTAGACAAGCTCGCCGGCGACCCTGTTGACATCTTGGTGAACGGGAAATTGTTTGCTAAAGGGGAGGTAGTTGTCATAGATGAGAATTTCGGAGTTAGGATTCAAGAGATAGTGAACAAAGACCAAACCATCACCTGAGATGGTAAGTAACTCATAGCCATTCTTAACCCAGGCGGTTTTTGTTAGATAGAGAAAAAAGGGGGGATCCGCCGGGGGGTTCCGGCATACATATGGACTGGTACTCTTTAGTTTCGTCGAGTTTCAAGATAATAGGGTTCCTCGGATTGGTAATCGTACTTTCGGCACTTCTTGTACGTTTCTCCAAACGTGGATTCAAGTCCCATCGACCTAGAGTCTGCCTTAAGATTGTAGACTCTTTACCTCTTGGAAGAGATAAGATGCTTTGCGTGGTTGAAGCAGGTAGATCTATACTTCTGCTCGGGCTCACCAACAATAGTGTCTCCCTCTTAAAGGAGTTTTCTTCCGAAGAAGTCGAAAAAATGTTCAACCGAGAGGAAGAAGGGCCAAATCCCAAAGATAAGACGACTTTCTTTGCGAGATTCGCAGAGAATTTGGGCGAGCGAATGGATAAGTCAAGAAACCCCAAAACGCTCCTTATCCTTATCCTGAGCATTTTTACAATCCTGTCACTATCTACCCCGGCGTTCGCAGCTTCTAACAACCTCGTGCCTAACGTGAATATTTCAATTGATGGAGAAGCTGGGGAAGGTGGACTTGTAACGGCGATCAAGATTTTAGCTGCTCTTACAGTTCTTACACTAGCGCCTGCTATCTTAATCCTTACTACTTCCTTTACAAGGATAGCAGTGGTTTTTTCTTTCTTGCGAGCTGGATTGGGCACGCAGCAGACCCCGCCCAATCAAGTACTCATTGGGATAGCTCTTCTGCTTACCTTCTTCATAATGACGCCAACGTGGAGCCAAGTGAATGAGGAATCCATTGCACCATACATAGCGGGTGAAATAAGTGCTGAGGAAGCTGTCGCTCGCGGAGAACGACCTATCTTAGACTTCATGTTGAGACAGACGAGGGAAAAAGATCTCCAACTATTCGTCGAAATCACAGATAGTGATACACCCCTAAATCCCGAAGACATGTCTCTTGTCCAGGTCGTCCCTGCATTTGCAATTTCGGAACTCAAAACGGCATTTGAAATTGGCTTCCTACTCTTCCTGCCGTTTTTAGTAATCGATATGGTAATCGCATCTGCTCTTATGTCAATGGGAATGCTAATGCTCCCACCAGTCCTTATTTCACTACCTTTCAAAATCCTTTTGTTCGTTCTTGTAGATGGCTGGGGTCTTCTGACTAGATCGCTAATCAATGGTTTCAGATAGTGGGCAGGGATACGGTTCCATGAGAATGTAGGGGGTGGTCTAGAGGTGACGATGGATCAGGTTATCTCGATAGGAAAAGAAACGATTGGAACAATATTGCTGGTAGCTGGGCCTTGTCTAGTTGTATCAGTTGTCGTTGGACTCATAATATCCATATTTCAGGCAACAACTCAGATTCACGACCAGACGCTTAGCTTTGTTCCAAAGATCTTAGCAGTTATGCTTTCAATGATGATATTTGGCGGTTGGATGCTAAAAGTAGTTATAGACTTCACTCAGAGATTGTTAGAAAACCTGCCAGGGCTCATATAGAACAGATACGGAGGAAAGTTATGGGTACATGGGTTGAGGCTGTTTTCCCTTTCATATGGATCCTTTTACGCACTACAGGAGTTCTCATAACTGCGCCTGTATTTGGTGCCAAATATATACCTGCAATAGTAAAAGTAACTATCAGTCTAGTGCTAGGCTATATGCTCTATCCCATAGTGCCTTCGGCAACCCCTCCAAACTCGCCAGCAAGTTTCATTTTGTGCGCTGCAAGTGAGATCCTTCTAGGATTAGTCATAGGTTTTTGCGGCAACATAATCATGGCAGCTATAGAGACTGCAGGCCATATTGCAGACATTGAGATCGGTTTCGGCATGGCGAATGTAGTAGATCCTCAGTATGGTCAATCATCTCCAGTTCTAGGTACTTTCAAGTACCTGCTTATCCTCTTGGTGTTTCTAAGCATAGACGGCCACCATCTCTTCATAAGGGCCTTGTATCAGTCCTTTGATCTTGTGCCGGCAGGAGCAGCGTACATACCACGAGCATGGACACAAGTAGGGCTAAGCGCAGCTGGTGGAATATTCAAAACCGCTATTATCCTTTCTTGCCCTGTGTGGGCATCTGCTCTCATAGTTGACTTCGCCCTAGGCGCAATAGCTAGAACTGTACCCCAGATGAACCTGTTTGTCATAGGAATGCCCATAAAAACCTTAGTCGGCCTAGGGATTATCTCAGCTTCCGTGATGTTCTACGGGGCATTTACCGAGCAAATAACCATGTCAATGAAGGCCCTTTTGCAGACTCTTCTGGAGGTTTTGGGAGGATGACCACGTACATGGACATAGATCTGCAGCTTTTTTCAGCTGAGAAAAAGGAACCGGCAACGCCAAAAAGAAGGCAGATGGCAAAAGAAAAGGGGCAGGTTTTTGCTAGCCAAGATCTGACCTCTGCTATCAGCATGCTCTGTGCCGTATTTGCTCTTAAGTACAGCGCGAGGTTTAGTGTCGAAATAATAGGTAAGAAAGCGGCCCAGATCTGGACCTACTATCCCGCATCACCATGGGGCATCGAATGGGCGTGTAAGGCGCTCAACGATGCGGTTATCACTTTGATCTTGGCAAGCCTCCCAATAATGACTGCTGCCCTCGTATTTGGTACAATGACCTCCATGTTTCAGGTAGGCTTTTCGTTCAGGGCAAACCTGATACTACCAGATTTTAAGAGACTAAACCCACTGGAGGGTTTCAAACGTATCTTCTCAAAACGCTCCCTAGAAGGACTAGCGAAATCTATCCTGAAAATCGTGTTAGTAGGTCTCGTGGGATGGAACACATTGAAAGACATATGGCCACAATTGGCTGGCCTGTTAGTGGTCGATTTACCGCAATCAGTTAACATAGTTTGGACAAGCATTGAGAACATACTAATAAACTCAAGCATTCTTTTGGTATTAATAGGCGTTGTTGATTACCTCTTTGAATGGTGGGAATTTGAAAAGAGCATAATGATGACGCGCCAGGAGATCATCGAAGAGTTCAAGGACACAGAAGGCAAACCCGAGGTCAAGCAAGCGATAAGGCAAAGACAACGAAGAATTGCGATGAACAGGATGATGCAAGATGTACCTAGCGCCGATGTAGTCTTGGTAAATCCTACCCACTATGCAGTGGCCCTAAGGTATGATATGGCCAAAGATGCTGCTCCAAAAGTGGTAGCTAAAGGAACCGACCAAATAGCGTTTCGCATACGATCAATTGCTGAGCACAGCGACGTCTTCGTATTTGAAGATCCTGTTCTCACTCAATCTATATACTGGGCCGTGGACATAGGAGAGATGATACCTGAAGAACTGTACGAGGCCGTAGCTCAAGTGCTCGCTTACGTATATCATGTTTCCGGCAAACTAGACGCGGAGGGAATCTAATGCTTACTCGAGGAACTAACAGCATCATATCAGTGTTTGTACTGTTAATCGTGGCCATGATGGTCATACCGCTGCCTCCGGCTCTGCTTGACGTGCTAATTGCCGTGAATTTCAGCATGGCAATCGCGATTTTGCTTCTGACCATGTATACAAAAGAACCCCTTGATTTTTCGGTGTTCCCTTCACTTCTCCTAATCATGACTCTGTTCCGTTTGTCGATAAACGTGTCCTCCACACGTCTCATCCTTCTAAGACACAACGCCGGAAGCATAATCGAAGCATTTGGTCAGTTCGTAGTGGGGGGCAATGAAGTAGTAGGTCTTATCATATTCATCATACTTGTCATCATACAATTCGTCGTTATCACCAAAGGATCTGAGAGAGTTGCCGAGGTAGCAGCGAGGTTCACGCTTGACGCGATGCCTGGGAAACAAATGTCCATAGATGCCGATCTCAGCTCAGGTTTAATAACAGAGGAAGATGCACGGCTAAGGAGAAGGGCCATAGAACAGGAAGCTGATTTTTACGGAGCCATGGACGGTGCTTCAAAGTTTGTAAAGGGAGACGCAATTGCAGGGCTAATAATTACTGCAATCAATTTGTTGGGCGGATTTGCAGTCGGGATGCTTCAACATGGTCTACCGGCCGCAGAGGCTTGGCACAAATATGCTTTGTTGACCGTAGGAGACGGTTTGGTAAGTCAGCTTCCCGCGCTCATAATCTCCACAGCTACCGGCATCATCGTGACCAGAAGCGCTTCGAGAGAGAATCTAAGTGCCGATGTAATCGGACAGGTCTTATCCACGCCAAAAGTACTTTCAATAACAGGCGGAGCGCTCCTCGTCCTTGCCATGATACCAGGATTCCCCAAACCATCCCTTATCATTCTTGGCATAGTATGGCTGTTTTTGGGTAGAATGGTAGAAACGTCGAAACTTGCAACGGAATCGAAAGAGAGGGAAGAGGCCTACAGAAAAGAGCTCGAGGAGCAAAAGAGCCCTGAGGCAGCTCTGAATCTTATCAAGGTAGATCCCCTTGAAATAGAGTTCGGCCTTGCACTGCTTCCAATTGCAGATCCATCGCAAGGCGGCGACCTCATAGACAGGATCGTTATGATTCGAAGGCAGCTTGCCTCTGAACTCGGTGTACTAATCCCTGTCATAAGGGTAAGAGACAACTTTGCAGGTTTAGGTCCGAATTCATATCGAATCAACCTGCGAGGCATAGAAATAGGGTGTGGAGAAGTTTACCCGGACAGGGTTATGGCTCTGGGAGGGACTCCTAGAGCTCAAGAACTTCAGGGTATTCCGGGTAAAGAACCCGCTTTTGGACTTGATGTTGTGTGGATACCGAAGTCACAGAAAGAAGAAGCGGAAGCGTTAGGATACACTGTAATAGAAGCTTCGGCAGTAATAGCAACTCATCTAACAGAAGTCTTGCGCAAAAACGCCCACCTGCTTCTAACAAGACAAGAAACTCAACGGCTTATAGATCTGGTCAAAGCCGAAGATGCTCCCTGCGTAGAAGAGGCCATACCGAATTTGGTGTCTTTGGGTGATTGCCAAAAAGTCCTTCAGAATTTGTTGAAGGAAGGAATACCCATAAGAGATCTAGTAACAATAATGGAGGGCATTGCTGACGCGGCAAAAGTGTCCAAGGATCCTGACTACCTCACTATGAGAGTCAGAGAAAACCTTTCAAAACTCATTACAGTAACGGTTGGTTTGGATAAAGGGCCTTTTCAGGTCGCAGTCTTAGGACCCGATCTAGAGAAAGAAATCTTGGAAGCAACAAGAAGGGGCGATAGGGGGGCATACGTTGCGATCGCGTCGGAAAGACTTGCCAAGATAATGCAGGCAATACAGGTAGCGATGAACGAGATCGCACCTAAAGCACCGAAACCGGTTTTGCTGACATCTGCTTCATGTCGTAGCCAAGTCTATGAGATTGCGTCACGGGTGGTGCCAGAAGTGGCAGTTGTAGCTTATGAGGAACTTGACGACAGAGCAAATATTGAGGTAGCTAAGGTGATTAGCATTGAATGACAATGACCAGCCAAAAGTCAATAGACAGGATTTCAGAGCAGAAACGGCATACCCTTTCTGGTTCAGAAAACTTGAGACGAACGATGGTCCAAAAGGTGACGAAGCAAAGTGGCATCGCTCCTATACGCTCAATCTCTCAGCCGGGGGGGCTCTGGTTTCAAGTTCCAATGAAAACCTTCACCAGGGGGACCTCATCGAGTTTGAGTTGGTCGTTCCGGGAGGCCCCATATTCGGTATTGCCAAAGTCGTTAGAGTGGTTTTGGATGGTCAGGGAGAAGAGCGGTATGCGTTTATGTTTGTGTCAATTGCCCCTAGAGATAAGGATCGAGTAGCACAGGTAGTTCTAAATGACGGACTGGAGAAACGTTACGATGAATCAAGGTGACAATGATTCTAAAGATCTAGATACCCTATGGCGTAACTACAAGATGTTAAACGACAAAAATGCCAGGGACCAGCTCATAATCCATTATGCCCCTCTTGTGAAGTATGTTGCGGGCAGAGTTGCGATGAACCTTCCCAAAAGCGTAGATGATGGAGATCTAATCGGCTACGGTAGTCTGGGACTTCTTGATGCAATGGATAGATTTGATCTACAAAGAGGGGTGAAATTTGAGACCTATGCCATAGCCAGAATCAGAGGTGCCATGATAGACGGACTACGCTCGATGGATTGGGTGCCCGTGTCTGTTAGGCAGAGGAATAAATCTATTGAGGAAGCAACAAGAAATCTAGAAAACCGACTTGGAAGATCAGCCACAGATGAGGAAATAGCGAGTGAACTCAACATGTCCATTGAAGAATACAATCAGCGGATACTGGATATGTCCTCATCGTCTATCTTGTCATTTGATGATATATGGGGAACCCCTTCAGACAGTGATAATTCATATCGCCCTGCAGAACTCAAAGATGAAAAGGCGCCTGACCCAATCGATGAAACAGAGTGGACGCTCAAAAAACAAGACCTTGCAATGGCTATTGACAGGCTTCCCGAGCGCGAAAAACTCGTAGTATCGCTGTACTACTACGAAGGACTTACGGTAAAGGAGATCGCTAAGATCCTCGGTGTTTCCCCTTCACGGGTCTCACAGCTACATACAAAGGCCGTAATTCGGCTTAGGGGCTCACTTTCATCAGATGGGTCTTTGCGCTAGTCGCACAAGCGGGAGGATTCCGAAAATGAATGATGGCGGGATTAGCGTTGATATACTAATATCAGATGATAAGATGGCAGCCTACATCCGCATACATGATCGCGGCGACTTCTCACATAGTGAGATCAAAGATGCGCTTTCGCAGCACGGTGTGATATTTGGAGTTTCGGATTCTGCAATCCGAGCAGCCCTATCTGGCGAAAGAGGTAAACTGTATCAAGTTGCTTGGGGGATTCCTCCACATAGCAACCCCTCACCGGCAGGCCCTTCTGAACCTCGACTGGTTTTGACGTTTAGCCACTCACAACACGATAGGCCACCACAAGAGATAACAGTAGGCCCGGACTTCTCGCGCGAGTGGACGAAACTGTGCAGTCACGGTTCCATACGGGCGGGGAAATCCTTGGCATTTCTAAGAAACCCAGAGGAGTACAGTTTTGGTGTAACAGTCACCGGAGAAAAGATCCCGTACATTGCCGACAGACCTGTCTTAAGGTGCGGACCAAATACCGCGCCATCTTCTGACGGTAAGCATGTATTGGCGACAAAGTCAGGGATCCCATATGCTGATAACGGTATGCCATGTGTTCTCGATTGCATACGGATAATTGGCAATATAGGTCCTCATACAGGTGATATATCTTTTCCAGGTGACGTGATAATATTCGGCAACGTCCTGCAAGGTTTCCACGTGTCTACTTGGGGCCGGCTAACAGTGAAGGGCAATTTGTCGGGCTCAGCTTCATGCGCAGGCGACATTATCGTCGATGGGAGCATAAATGCTCCGAACGCAACAGTAGAAAGTGGCGGCACAGTTCTTATGCGTTTCTGTGAGAACTCAGTAATTCGTGCACAGGGCGAAGTAATCATCTCAGAATACGCGATGCACAGCGTGGTTGAAACTGAGAAGAAGGTGAGATTAAGTCCTGAAAGGGGCCGTATCGTAGGCGGCATAACGAGGGCTAAAGAAGGCGTATCGAGCCGTTCCGTAGGATCTGCGATGAGTGTTGCTACGCTAATTGAGGTAGGTGTAAGTCCGAAAGTAAGGAGGGAGTACGAAAACATAAAGAAAGACATCGCAACCGTCGATGAGGAAATAAAGAGGGTCAGAATAATCCATCCCGGAAGCCTGTCAGAATCAGAAAAGACAGATCCAGATGCCCTTTATCTTAAAAGATTGAACGCGCTATTCGAAGATAAGAGAGAGGACCTTTTTGCAAGGCTCGTTTCTATCGAGGACGCAATAAAAAAGTCTAAGAGCGGATATTTCTACGCGCAAGAAGTGATGCCTGGAACAAAAGTAGTCCTCGGTATGGATGTTTATGAGTTCAACGAGGTAAAACGCGAAGTTAGTATCGGGGTGAACACTGATGAGACCTATTGATACCTTGACAGGCATTCCAAAGTCTCCTGAAATAGCCAGGGTAGCTGATTCCACCCAGAAACAAGGAACTGTGCAATCACAAATCCAGCTAGTTTCTTTCGCTAAGGAAGTTTCGGAAAAAGCATCCACCGTGTCACAGAGTCCACATGTGAGCGAAGCCGCAATAGACCCTGACTCCCGAAAAAAGAAGGGAAACGCTGGAGGGTCGTTTTCTGACGGAGCCCATGACGGCGACAAAAGTGATACCGATGAACCGAAACCACAGCATCCTACCAAGGGGAAAATTCTAGACATACGGGGAGCATAGTTCTTTATAATGTGTTATACTACCTGAGGTTAAATTCAAAGCACTCACGCCATCATAACGCCGTGGTGTTTGCCCAAAGGGCTCGTTGCTGATGGCGGTGGATGAACCACGGAGGTGTATATTGTATTGTCAGTCGTATCCATGAAACAACTACTTGAAGCGGGCGTTCATTTTGGTCACCAAACGCGCCGCTGGAATCCGAAAATGAAGCCGTACATTTTCATTGAGCGAAACGGAATCTACATCATCGATCTTCAGAAAACCGTCCGAATGATAGAAGAAGCCTATGATTTTCTGCGTGGGGTAGCTATGGACAACGGGCGAGTCTTGTTTGTAGGCACTAAGAAGCAAGCTCAAGAATCTGTGGAAGCCGAGGCTACCAGATGCGGCGAGTTCTACATTAACCAAAGATGGCTAGGTGGTACGCTTACAAACTTTGGCACTATTAGAAAGAGAATCGAAAAACTTATCGAACTCGAAACACTTCAAGAGCAAGG
Source organism: Bacillota bacterium (assembly GCA_033810155.1). Lineage (GTDB taxonomy): Bacteria > Bacillota > Sulfobacillia > Fermentithermobacillales > Fermentithermobacillaceae > UBA3907. Next base: position 129,314 of record JAPXKJ010000001.1, read on the forward strand.
CTACTTCGAGACTCTTCCCAAGAAGGAAAAAGCTGTTTTGGAAAGAGAAATGGAAAGACTAAAGAAGAACTTCAGCGGAATTAAAGGGATGCAGAAACCGCCGGAGGCTATATTTGTAGTCGATCCCAGAAAAGAGCGAATAGCAACTCTTGAAGCAAGGCGTCTGGGTATTCCCATAATTGCTATAGTAGACACAAATTGTGATCCTGATGAAGTAGACTATGTAATTCCAGGAAACGATGATGCAATTCGTTCGGTAAAGCTCATAACTTCCAAGATGGCCGATGCCGTATTGGAAGGCAAACAAGGAGTCCAGGTTCAGGAGGAGTGAGACAGATGGCCGAGATAACGGTAGATATGATAAGAGAATTAAGAGGAAGAACAGGTGCAGGGATGATGGACTGCAAGAGGGCGCTTGAGGATGCTGACGGAGACATGGAGAAAGCTGTTGATATCCTGAGAACAAAGGGCCTTGCTCTTGCAGCAAGAAAAGCTGGTAGGAGCGCCAAAGAAGGAATAATCACGTCGTATATCCATCACAACCGAAGAGTTGGCGTACTTATTGAACTCAATTGCGAAACCGATTTCGTAGCTCGAACTGATCAGTTTGATGAACTCGCTAAGGATATTGCAATGCACATTGCCATGGCCAATCCGCAGTACATTTCCAAGGCTGAAGTACCTCAGGAAGTTTTAGATCATGAAGCGTCCATCGAAAGAGAAAAAGCCTTGGCAGAAGGTAAGCCTGAACAAATAGTCGACAAAATCGTAGCGGGCAGAATAGGGAAACTCTATGAAACCATTTGCCTACTGGAACAACCGTTTATCAAAGACGACTCAAAAACCATTGCAGATCTAATCAACGAAGCTATCGCGTTATTGGGCGAGAACATTGTTGTAGGACGCTTTGCGCGCTTCGAAGTAGGGGAGAAGTAGAAACTGTGACAAGCAACTGTGCTTCTAACATGGATCATGTGGCGAAAAAGCCAAAATACAAAAGGGTCGTGTTGAAACTTTCGGGCGAGTCTTTCGCAGGCGGCTCTGGTTTCGGAATTGATCTAGATGTCGTCAACTCAATGGCACGTCAGATAAAGGACGTATTTGAGAAGCAAGTTGAAATGGCTATTGTGGTGGGCGGGGGGAATTTCTGGCGCGGAACACGCGGCGAGCAAAAAGGGATGGACCGCGCCACCTCAGACTATATGGGCATGCTCGCGACAGTCTTGAACTGTATGGCGCTACAAGACAGACTTGAGATACTCGGACTGGAAACCAGGCTCATGACCGCCATAGATATGAGGGAAGTTGCAGAACCATATATAAGGCGCAAAGCAATTCACCACCTCAAGATGGGCAGAATTGTAATCTTTGGGGCGGGAACCGGGAATCCGTATTTCTCCACCGATACTACGGCTGCTTTGCGTGCTGCCGAAATTGGGGCAGAGGCCATATTGATGGGTAAACGTGGAACAGACGGCGTATACGATTCAGATCCTAATCTCAATCCAAGCGCTACAAAGTTCGATCAATTGGACTACCTTGATGTCATAAACCTAGGTCTTAAGGTCATGGATGCGACCGCGACTACCCTTTGCATGGATAACTGTATACCGCTTGTAGTATTTGATATGGATGTTTATGGTAATATTGAAAAGGCAGTGATGGGGGAAAAAGTCGGAACGATTGTAGGGAGGGAGTAGCGTGAACGAAAAGACCCTGATGACTCAAACAGAAGACAGGATGAAAAACGTAATCGAAGCTTACAAAAAGGATCTTGCTTCCATGAGAGCCGGTCGAGCAACGCCCCTTTTATTGGACAAAGTGCTTGTAGACTACTATGGGGTTCCTACGCCTATAAACCAGGTGGCATCAATTGGGATAACTCCCCCAAGAACCCTTGTAATACAACCGTGGGATAAAAAACTTCTTAGCAGCATAGAGAAAGCAATACAAAAGGCCGATCTAGGAGCCATGCCAAACAACGACGGCAATGTTGTGAGACTTACAATCCCTCCACTTTCCGGAGAAAGACGCCAAGAGCTCATCAAAACCCTAAAGAAAGACGCTGAGATGCAAAAGGTAATGATCAGAAACCTCAGACGTGATGCCATTGAACAAGTGAAGGAAGCTGAGAAAGCAAAAGAGATCTCAGAAGATGAATCCAGGCGTATACAGGACAAAATTCAGAAACTTACTGACAAATATATCGAGATGATCGACAGTATTACATCAGTGAAGGAAGAAGAGGTAATGGAAGTGTGAGGACCTCAGAGGAAGATCTTTGGCTTTCTAAGGCGCTTGAAGGAAAAACACCGCGTCACATCGGGATCATCATGGATGGCAACGGCCGTTGGGCTCTGAAAAGAGGTCTGAAAAGGACAGAAGGGCACAAGGCTGGCGTTGAGAGCATACGCAGGTGCCTTCCTGCGCTTCACAATTTGGGCGTGGAATACTGCACCTTATTCGCATTTTCTACAGAGAATTGGAAGCGCCCTGCCGATGAGATATCCTTTCTCTTTAACCTGGTTGTGGATTACACGTTCAAATACAAGCACGAATTATTGGACAATGACGTGAGGGTATTTCCCATAGGCAGATGGGAAGAACTTCCCGGGTATGTAGTAAATGCCCTGAGAGAGGTGGCCAGAGATACCCGAGAGTGCAAATCTCTGAATTTGTGTCTCGCCATCAACTATGGCGGGAGACAAGAAATAGTAGATGCCGCTTTGAAACTGGTGACAAAGTCCCTCTCAGGTGATCTGAATGACCTTGCAAGTATTTCTGAAGAATACTTCTCGAGTCTACTCTACACTCAAGGAATACCTGACCCTGAACTGATCGTCCGCACCTCTGGCGAAAAGAGACTCTCTAACTTCCTGCTGTGGCAGTCTGCTTATTCTGAATTCGTGTTTACAGATGTTCTGTGGCCTGATTTCGGACCGGTGGACCTATATAAGTGTGTAGTGGAATTCTCGCAGCGGGAACGCAGATTTGGTGATGTCACAGGTAAAGAGGATGATGATGGGTGCTAAAACAAAGGATCGCATCAGCTATTGTTTTGGCCCCCCTCATAATTGTGCCTTTGTATTTAGGCGGCGTCCCGTTCGGATTGCTTCTCGCACTACTGTCATGCCTCTCAGCTAGGGAATACAAAAATCTCTTAGGCAATGCCCAACTAGAGTTGCATTACATGTTCATCCCCATATGTGTCATGATTGCCTTAACAGGGTTATCACAGCAGTCTGCATACTTGTTTGATTCATTGGTGATAAGCGCCCTCCTACTATTGTCCCTGTCTACAATACAAAAGGGCATAGTAGTTGGAGCTTTCGGCGTTTCGGGAGCTATCTATATAGGCGGCTTCTGGGGAACTATGGGTCTCTTAAGAACGGGGCCAGATGGCAGGGAATGGGCTTTTCTCGTACTGTTCGTCACCTGGGCAGCTGACATTGCCGCCTTTTTTGGGGGGAGGGCATGGGGCAAGCACAAACTTGCACCGAGGATAAGCCCTGGCAAGACCTGGGAAGGCACTGTCTTTGGAATTGCTGCAAGCACGCTGGTATCGGTGTTGTGGGGCATCCATATGAGCCTTGCTCTTTGGCAATGTGCAATTATCGGTATTTGCCTTGGGATAATGGCCGTCACGGGTGATCTTGTGGAATCGAGTTTAAAGCGTTACTGTAATTCTAAGGACTCGGGCAATCTAATCCCTGGGCATGGCGGAGTTCTGGACAGATTCGACAGTGTGTTGTTCACAAGCGCAGGAGGCTTGGTGATAAGGGAGTTGCTGCAAGTGTTTCATGCTATATAAAACACGCGAAAGGGATTGTTGCGTTTCATGACACAAAAGAAAATGCTTGTTGCGATATTCCTTCTAATAGCAGTATTTCTATTCTTGAAATACATAATGCCCTATGTCGCCCCGTTCGCACTAAGCGCTTTCCTCGCTTTTTTGTTAGAACCCATAGTTACGTTTCTGGAGACGCGCCTAAAAATGGGGCGGGGATGGGCAGCGATACTCTCGATGCTGATTTTTGGCGTAGTTGTTGGTTCGATACTGGTGTGGAGCTTTACAAGCCTAAGTACGGAACTAACAGATTTGTACGAACGACTACCTGAGTACTATACCGAATTCATGGAAGTAATGCGAAACGCTCTTGAGGTCAGCGGCGAGTTCTCGAAGAACCTCCCGGAACCTTTGGCAACTACTGTACAAGGTCTGTGGAACAGTCTGTATGATGCTCTTTACGGCATCGTCATAGGTGCCGGTGAGATGGTGAAGTCAGTTCCAGGGCTTTCTATTTCGGCGGTTTTTGCAGTGATTAGCACATATCTAATGATAAAAGACAAAGACCAGATCTATGAGTCTATAGGCCGCGCCATTCCCAAAGAAAGATTCGGCGCCTTCGTTACTGCCGAAAATACCATTTTGGCAAGTGTTTCGAAGGTAATCAGAGTTGAAATACTACTTATCATAGTTACTATGATCGTTAACATAATAGGGCTTCGGATCATCGGGACAAGATATGCAGTAGGGCTCGGCATTATTCTCGCGGTTCTCGACGTTATTCCAATAATAGGTCCGGGACTCATCTATATACCATGGATAATATATCATTTGGCTTGGGGTAGCGCGTATTTGGCCGTATACCTTATGGTTTTATATGGCGGAGTATCACTACTGAGACAAATAGCTAGGACTAGCATGATTGGAAAAGAAACCGGACTACACCCGCTGGCGGCTCTCGTTTCCTTATACCTGGGGTTTCGCCTTTTCGGAGGAATAGGAGTAATCTATGGACCACTGGTAGCTGTCCTCCTAGCAGGTTTTCTTTCGCATGACGCTCATGACGCTATAGATAATAAAGGTGGTATTGACGGTTGAAAGGGATATCTATTCTTGGTTCTACAGGATCTGTGGGTACGCAGGCATTAGACGTGATCAAAAACAGTTCTGACTTCAAAGTACTGGGCCTTGCAGCACACAGCAACTGGAAACAAGTCCTTTGTCAGGCAAAAACTTTCGGAGCACGAGTTGTTGCTCTATTTGACGAAAAAGCCGCAGACGTAGCCGAGAGAGAGAAGGGGTCCTTAGGGCTCAAAGATCTTGAGATACTCAGCGGCTCAAAAGGTTTGTGCGATGTCGCGTCCATGCCTGAATGCGATCTAGCGCTCCATGCCATTCCCGGTTTCGCTGGTGTGAAGCCACTTATAAGTTCGCTTGAAAGCAGAAAACAAGTGGCCTTGTCTGGAAAAGAAGCCCTTGTGTCCGCAGGCGAGATCGTTAAGACGTTCCTTGAGTCAGACCCAAACGCAATCATACCGGTTGACTCCGAGCATTCGGCCGTTTTCCAATGCTTTTTGGGTGAGAATAAGTGTAGCATTGAGAACATCATTCTTACAGCATCAGGTGGAGCCTTGAGAGACCTTACTCGTGAAGAACTACGCAAGGTTAAGCCTTCCGATACTCTTCGGCATCCAACCTGGCAGATGGGCACAAAAGTTACTATAGACTCCGCTACGCTTTTCAACAAAGCCCTCGAGGTTATGGAAGCGCATTATCTTTTCGATATGCCTTACGATAGGATTAAAGTAGTCATTCATAGAGAAAGCATTGTGCATTCTATGGTATCCTTTAGAGACGGTAGCACGAAAGCACAGTTGGCAAATCCTGACATGCGCCTTCCGATTGCTTTTGCGCTCAATTTCCCGGAAAGAAAAAGAGGTGTGGTAGAATCCATAAATCCGGTTCTAGGCACACTTACTTTTGAAGAACCTGATCTCGAACGGTTTCCCTGCCTAAACCTTGGATATGAAGCTGGTCGCATTGGGGGTACCGCACCGTGCGTGTTATCCATCGCTGACGAAGTCGTCGTAAAAAGTTTCTTGGCCGGGGAACTTTCTTTTACCGAAATATATGATGTACTAGAATCGGTTCTTAGTCGGTGTGAGCCTCATAAAGCTGATTCCTTAGAATCCTTGGAATACGCGGCTCGATGGGCTGAATCCGAGACTAGAAGAATCATTGATGCTCGTATGAGAAGGTGAGACTTTGCTACAAACTATCATAGCCATAGTATGTCTAGGAATCTTGATAGTCCTACATGAACTCGGACACTTCCTAGCAGCTAGGAAATTCGGAGTATACATTCATGAATTTAGCATAGGTTTTGGACCTAAACTCTTTTCGAAAAAAGGTGATGAAACAGAAGTATCCGTAAGACTAATCCCACTAGGAGGATACGTGCGATTCGCAGGTGAAGAGGGTGCCGAAGACAATGTAGACGAAGACATTCCAGAAGAAAGGCTGCTCAAATCTTTACCGCCTATGAAGCGAGCATTGATCATGCTAGCAGGCCCAGTTGCGAACCTTCTTGTGGCCATGGTTGCGTTTTTTCTAGTTCTATCATTCGTAGGAATCGCGAAGCCTACTACGGAAATCGCTGAGGTGGTGGTAGGATATCCGGCATACGAAGTCGGCATCGAACCAGGAGACAAAATAGTTATGGTCGAGGATACTGAAATATCCGAATGGGCCGAGATGGTAGCCTTGGTCCAAAAGAGAACTGGCATTCCAACAACTATCGTGGTGGAACGGCAGGGTAATCTTTTAAGTTTTACTTTGACTCCCATCGATGTGTCAGGAACAGGTATCATAGGGGTAAAGGCCCAAGTAGAAACTGTGCGTTTTGGCGTTTTGAAAGGCATTAAAGAAGCCTTTCTGGAAACTATCTATGTATCTGCAGCTTGGATTATGAGTGTTGTAAGCATGATAACAGGCGCGATTGCTCCGGAATTGACGGGACCTGTAGGCATCAGCCAGATTCTGGGCGAGGCTGCTCGACAGGGAATCGGAACGCTTCTTTATGTTCTCGGGTTTCTCTCTGCGAATTTCGCATTGATTAATCTCTTGCCAATACCTGCTCTTGACGGAAGTCACCTTTTGTTTGTTACCGTTGAAGGTATTCGTGGGAAACCGATTGACCCTGCGAAGGAAAACATCATCCACTTCATAGGCTTTTTCTTGCTTATGATGTTATTTATTGTGATCACATACAAAGATATACTGCGTTTGGTTGGTTGAAACATTTCAGGCTAGCTCTCAACGCCAAGATAGGATGATACTATGTCAAATGCTCAAGACCTGTTTGAGAGAAGGAAAAGTAGACCCGTTAGATGTGGCAATCTAACGATCGGCGGAAGCGCTAAGATCTCAATTCAAACTATGGCGAAAACAGATACGCGGGATATAAGGGCAACGGTAGAGGAGATCCAAGAGGCGGTATCCGCAGGTGCCGATATCGTCCGCGTAGCGGTCGTAGATGAACAGGCCGCACGAGCAATAAAATACATCAAGGAACAGGTAACGTGTCCAATCGTAGCAGATATTCACTTCGACTACAGATTGGCTATGTTGGCTCTGGAGTCTGGCTCTGACAAGGTCAGGGTCAATCCAGGCAATATTGGCAGCAGAGAGAAACTACTCGAGGTCGCAAGAAAAGCCCAATCGATGGGTGCAGCTGTTCGATTAGGGGTAAACTCAGGATCGCTTGAGAAGGATATTTTGGAGACTTACGGTTCGCCCTGTGCAGAAGCGATGGTTGAAAGCGCAAAACGTCATGTTTCGTTCCTACTAGATAACGGCATAGAAGGAGCCGTTATCTCGCTCAAATCATCTAGCGTAAAAGAGACGATCAGGGCATATAGCATTATGGCTTCCTACACCGACTGGCCATTCCACATCGGAGTGACAGAAACAGGTCCCGGGAATCTCGGCGTAACCAAGTCTGCGGCAGGAATAGGTACCCTACTTACCTTAGGAATTGGAGATACGGTCAGAGTCTCTCTCACCGGACCTGCTCGTGAAGAGGTAGTAATTGCAAAAGCAATCCTTCAATCGCTGGAACTCGGCACCTTTGGCCCAGATATAATATCTTGTCCGACGTGCGGACGTACAGAGATGGATATCATACACATCGCCGAAGCAGTTAAAGACGGACTTAAAGACCTAAAGACGCCTATCAAAGTTGCAATTATGGGCTGTCCAGTGAATGGCCCCGGGGAAGCAAGAGAAGCAGACATTGGAGTTGCTTGTGGGCGCGAAGGGGGCATTTTGTTCTCTCATGGCAAGCCTATAGGCAGAGTCTCTCACGAGAAGATAGTAGATACCCTTTTGAGATTAGCTAGGACATACCCTTGTTTTCCGGAGGGAGAGAATTGAGTCGTACGGTAGTGAAGCCCTCTTGTTCCAACTTCACTGTGGAGCAGATGGCGCGAACTCTGAACCTTGATTTAGATGATGTTGTAGGTAGCCTTGAGATATCCTCAATAACTGTTGACACGAAGAATGCAGCATGGTGTATTTTTGTCAAGATCCCTGATACTGAGGTCTGGGCAAAAAAGGCATCGCGCATCACAATAGATGAATTCGAGATGCGTCTATCAACTATAGGGCAAGAGATAAGGAACTCTGTGTCAACGCTATCTACGGTATCGTGGGAGTTTTCCGAAGAATATGAAAAGTACTTCTCCAAAGAATCCCGAAGATCGAGTAACGGGGATAGCGCAGGCAGTAATGAGAAACAAAGAGATGTACTGATGGGAAAACCGATCCGCACCGAACCTATTCCTATAAAGGACATAACCGGAGGAGAAAAAGGGACCGTAACAGTACTAGGAATGGTAGTAGACGTTTCATGGAAGCAAACCCAATCCGGCGGCTTCTGCGGCATCATCGTTGTGACTGACAACAGTGACTCCATTAGCATGAGGATCTTTCCAGGAGAGCAAAAGATACAAGAGATCAAAGAAGGCATTTGGGTTCTAGCAAGAGGTAGAATCCGGATAGATCGTATGGATTCGGAACCAACGCTAATGTGCAGCGATCTTTGCATTGCCACGCCCAAGGTGAGACAAGATGAATCAGAGGATAAACGCGTAGAACTCCACCTGCACACAAAGATGTCAGCACTTGATTCTGTCTTAGACCTCGAAAAAGCTATCTCCACCGCAGCTCGTTGGGGGCACCCTGCAATCGCTATTACAGATCACGGAGTAGTTCAGGCGTTCCCTGAAGCATACCGATTGGGAGCCAAGTATGGCATCAAGGTAATCCTTGGTTTGGAAGGCTATCTAGTTGAGGAAAATGCAAAAGATCAGGCCTTCCACATTATCCTTCTTGCCCGCAACAGAACGGGGCTGAGGAATTTGTACGAAATCGTCACGGTGTCACATCTTGAGCATTTTTACAGGACTCCCAGAATACCCAGGCAATGTCTTAACGACAAACGAGAGGGCCTTATAATTGGCTCAGCTTGTGAAGCAGGTGAGTTATACAGGGCAATCGTTTCAGGCAAAGGTGAGCAGGAGTTAGAAGATATAGCCAACTTCTACGATTATCTTGAGATCCAACCCCTTGATAACAATGCTTTCTTGGTAGATGCAGGAGAGATTCCCGACCGTGAATCTCTCGTCGATATTAATAGAAAAATCTACGGTTTGAGCAAAAAGCTTGGCAAACCATGTGTTGCGACTGGGGACGTACATTTCGTGGAGCCTGAGGACGAAATTTACAGGACTTTGCTTCTTGCGGGCAAAGGAATGGGTGAGAACGGCGAACGCCCGAGCCCCTTGTACCTTAGGACTACCACTGAACTATTAGATGAATTCTCCATCTATCTAGGCATGGAAGCGGCCAGAGAAGTAGTGATCGAAAATCCTCAATCTATTTCGGATTTGGTTGAGAATTTGGCACCTATACCAGAAGGTTTCTTCTACCCAACTCTTGAGGATTCTGATCGAATACTGATGGATCTTACTCAAAAGGGTGCACAAGATATCTATGGGAAAGATCTACCCGAAATCGTTGAGCAGAGGATCAATAGAGAGCTTTCCGCCATTATTGACAACGGCTTTTCTTCTTTGTACCTTATTGCAGTTAAAATGGTAGAAAAATCTAACTCTGACGGATATCTAGTTGGCTCCCGGGGATCTGTCGGCTCATCGCTTGTTGCACGGCTTACGGACATTACTGAGGTCAATCCATTACCGCCTCATTATGTATGTCCCAATTGTCATTTCAGCGAGTTTGTAGACGACCCTGCTTGCCATTCAGGATTCGATTTGCCGTCTGCACAATGTCCCAAATGTGGCACGAATCTCGCAAAGGATGGACAGAACATCCCTTTTGAAACCTTCATGGGATTTAGAGGTGAAAAGGTACCCGATATCGACTTGAATTTCTCCGGTGAAGAACAAAGCGAGATGTTCAAATTCGCCTCAAAATTGCTGGGCAAAAAGAACGTATATAGGGCAGGTACCATTGGTACCATCGGCACAAAAACAGCTTTTGGGTTCGTGAAACACTATAGCGAAAGCACAGGGAAAACATTCAGAAGAGCAGAAGAATTGAGGCTGTCTAAAGGGATAGAAGGAGTAAAGAGGACTACTGGACAACATCCTGGAGGGATCATGGTAATACCCCAGGGAATGGAGGTGCTTGACTTCACACCTCTTCAGTATCCTGCCGATGATCGAAAGTCAGGCTCCATAACGACTCACTTTGATTACAGCGCCATTTCAGGCCATCTCGTTAAGCTAGACATCCTTGGACATGACGATCCTACCGTACTCAAGATCCTTGGCGAGATTACAGGCGTAGATCCTATTTCCATACCTATGGATGACCCTGAAACCTTGGCACTTTTTTCTGGCGAAAACCCTGATGCCGTAATGGGAATTCCCGAATTTGGCACGAAGTTTGTAAGGAACATGCTATCTGAGACAAGACCCAAGTGCTTCGCAGATCTAGTTAGGATTTCAGGACTCTCCCATGGAACTGACGTGTGGGCGAATAATGCCAGAGAGTTAATCCGTGAGAACATTGCTACTCTTGACCAAGTCATTGCTACGCGTGAAGATATATTCTTGTATCTGATGGAGCTAGGCCTGGAGTCTTCCTTAGCGTTTGGAATAGCCGAAAAGGTGAGAAAAGGAGTTCCGCTATCAAGTGAAGACATCTCAATGATGAAGTCTGTATCAGTGCCAGACTGGTATATCAATTCATGCAGAAAGATTAGCTACTTGTTTCCAAAGGCACACGCGGTCGCATACGTTACGAACTCATTTAGGATAGCATATTACAAGGTTCATCATCCACTAGCCTTCTACTCGACGTATTTCTCGTTTGCAGGCTCGTCTTTGACCACCGACTACATGTACTTAGAACCTACAGAATGGAAAGAGTATATACAAAAGGTGAATGCGAATTCTACAGCAACAGCAAAAGAGCAAGATATTGCCAGCGCTCTCGAACTTGCCATAGAGATGTTTGAAAGAGGATTTCGCTTTGGACGGTGTGATCTTTATGTCTCGCAGGTGTCACGATACATACCTCAAGGTTCTGAACTTATCCCTCCCTTTACTGCCATCCCGGGAATCGGTAATCAAGCTGCTTCTTCAATTGTGAAGGCAAGGGAAGAGGGAACCTTTGAATCCGTAGAGGACTTTAGGAAGCGGACCGGAGTCGGCAAAAGAGTTTGCGAAACAATGAAAGAGCACGGTCTATTCCTTGGGCTGCCTGAAACGGCTCAACTGCCATTATTCTAGCATTCTAATCAGGGGCGATCACTTGACTTCTAACAGCCATCTTCGCAACAGGAATGTATATGAGTTTCAGGACATATGAATACAAGACGGTCTCTATTGCGCCTGATATGAGTCGAGGCGGCATGATTATCCTATAGCTCATCCCGTACAAATAGTTAAGAAAATATGGGGTAAGACCGCAAGAGACAAGGGCGATACCTGAAAACACTGCAGCAAATAGATGCGAGAACGGAATGCTCGTCTTTTCCTTATCTCGATTCAAGAATCTCACGACAACACCAGGAATAGTTCCCATAAGTGCAGAACAAAGAGTAAAATGTGGCATGTATCCTGGCCCCATAGGACTCAATATGAACCCAATTATGTCAGATAGAGCACCTGAAATCGCTCCGTACAATGGCCCCAACAATATACTCGCCATGATATTAGGCAGAGCACCGAAGCCAATGCGAATTGCTTCGATGCCTCCTATGAGCAGTCTAAAGGATGCAAATCTGGTCAGAATAACAGATAACGCTATGAATAAGCTGGTAACCACAAGAGATCGTGTGCGTGACATATCCCTAATCCTCCCGTCCGACGTTCAACAGAAATGATATCCTTCACGGCTCTCTTTGGCAATGACATGCCATTTCATGTTTTCGACACTTCATCGACACCGCTTGGTATATAGACTTGCACATACTTGACTGTCAGTGTTAGAATCAAAATGCTAGAGATATCGGTATATCAGTACACCCTGCTGTGTACGTGAATCACGGTGAAGCTTGAGCCCAACACCGTGAATAAGGGAGCCTGGACTCTGACAAGCGGAGCGCACGTCGCGTCAAGCGAAAGCGCGGATGCTTGCAGGAGGGCACCCACCTGCTGAGGGCAGGTTCATGCCTTCCGGGTTCACGGCATGGCGGGGTCTGGTGTTTGGATGTATCATGTACGTGCCGAAGTGGTGGAATAGGCAGACACGCGGTGTTCAGGGCGCCGTAGGCTAAAGCCTGTGTGGGTTCAAATCCCACCTTCGGCACCATTTTTATTTAGGTGCCAAAACTCTCTTCACTAAAAAGAGCAAACCCGTGAGCTGCAAGTAGAGCTGCAAATACCCCGTCGCCTTGGACGAGTTTTCTTCCAAAAGTCCCGTCATATACTAATCCTATCCCACACGCAGGACTTCTGGATTTCAGGATCGCACCAGTGCAACCTGCCTGTAAGCCTACAAGCAAGCCTATTTGGGATCCTGCAAGATACTCCTCAGTGACATCTACACCCTCAACATTGAGAACCCGTGACAGTCCCCGAAGCACATAGATTCCGCTTCCGCCGATTATTTCCGCGGCAGGGCGTGGGATTGATAACCCTCCTAGGACCTCAGGACATACAGGTATAACCTCGCCGCGATGCATCAGCCGGGAGATTTGGGGATAATCCCTTATATCTCCCGCCGAGCCATCATAGCGACATTTATTCCCACATAGACAAGATGACACAAGAAACAATTCATCGCCCCCTTCAAGTATGGTATAACATCGTAGGAGGTAGAGGTATATGACAAAACACAAATTGCGACCAGTATCAGTCGTCACACTCTTCGTTTTTCTCGTCTTTCAAGCAACAGTCTCTTCGTTTGCCACCTACGCGACCTGTTACGCTGCACCCGCGCCGCCTGAGATAGAGGCAGAGAGTTATCTTTTGGCAGACTTCAAGACGGGACGGGTTTTGATGGCGCACAACACTCAAAGCCAACAGATACCGGCAAGTCTTACGAAAATCATGACATTGTTCATAACTTTTGACGAAATATCTCACGGTAACCTTTCGTTGGAAGATGAGATATACATATCCGAAAACGCGTGGAGAACCGAAGGCTCCAAGATGTTTGTGCTAGTTGACACTAAAGTCAAGCTCGAGGATCTCATCAAGGGAATTACTGTAGCATCAGGCAATGACGCATGTGTAGCGCTAGCAGAACATATCTCAGGCAGCGTATCTTCATTTGTAGACCGTATGAACCAGCAGGCTGAGATCTTGGGGTTAAAAAACACCCACTTTGCAGACCCACACGGTCTTTCAGAGGAGAATAAGATATCTTCAGAAGATATCTTCACACTTGTAAGAGAGTACGCAACCAGGTACCCTGAGTACCTCAAGTACCACTCATTAAAGGAGTTTACGTACACGCCGCCAGGCGAGCATCCCATAACACAGTACAATAGGAATACATTGTTATCGTCCTATCAAGGGGTCTATGGGCTAAAAACCGGTTATACTTCAAAAGCGGGGTACAATATCGTAGTCCTAGCAGACAAGGATGGTTTTTCCACCATAGCTATACTTCTGGGTGCTGCGAAAGGCAAATCTATATCTGACGGTGAGAAACAGAGAAATCTCCTTGCTTCACATATGCTCGACTATGCCTATGATAATTTCACATATGTGAAATTATCAGATCCACAAACGGTCCTTGGACAGGTTCGGGTGTGGAAAGGTAAAGGCAAATGGGCAGATGCCATCGCACCAAATGGGTTAGGGGCAACAGTAGAAAAAGAAAACAAAGACAATGTCACCTACGAATTGGTCTTCGAAGACGATCTCCAAGCACCTCTCGAAAAAGGCGCCAAGGTTGGCGAAGCGATATTCAAGTGCAATGGTGAAGAGGTAGGAAGAATGGAACTCGTGTCAAAAGAAAGTGTTGACAAGGGCAATATATTTAGAGTTATATGGGATTCGATAACGCGAGTTTTCTCTAGAAGTGTTAGTAGATCATAGTCTAGTCTTCCTCTGGAGGCAAAAAGCATGGAGACCACAGTAGTTGCTCTAGGCGGAAACGCCATATTACAGAAAGGTGACAAGGGAACAGCAGAAGATCAAAGAAGAAATGTGGAAAAGACGGCGGAACAGATTGTGAGGCTTGTTGAGAAGGGGTATCGCTTGATCATCACCCACGGCAATGGACCGCAAGTAGGGAACATACTTATACAAAATGAGGCTGCCAAAAACGAGGTCCCACAGATGCCAATGGACATTTGTGGTGCCCAAAGCCAAGGTATGATCGGATACATGCTTCAGATGTACATGCACAACAGCTTGAAACGCCGAAATCTCGACGTGCCTGTTGCCACAATCGTGACTCAGACCCTCGTGAACACCGAAGATCCTGCATTTGCGAATCCTACCAAACCAGTTGGACCGTTTTGTTCAGAAGAATGGGCTAAAGAACGTGTGAAGACTCACGGAGAAAAATGGATAGAAGATTCCGGTCGAGGATGGAGACGTGTAGTACCGTCTCCGGATCCAATGTCTATTGTAGAATTGCCATCGATCAAGTCTTTAGTGGATAGCGGCCATATCGTAATCTGCACGGGAGGCGGTGGCATTCCGGTTGTAAAAAGTCACGACGGTCTACTACAAGGTGTAGAGGCGGTCATTGACAAAGACCTCGGGGCAGAAAGACTAGCAACCTTACTTGGCGCTGACAATCTTGTGATCCTTACCGATGTTAACGGCGCTGCTCTTAACTACAAAACTCCTGATGGCAGGGTTTGGTTGGGGGAGACAAGTTTGCCAGAACTCGCCGAGTTTCTCAAACAGGGACATTTCCTCTCAGGAAGCATGGCACCTAAGGTCCGTGCGATAATCCGTTTCATTCAAAATGGTGGAAAGATGGCTGTTATAGCTTCGCTCGATAAAGTAGAAGAAGCTGTTGAAGGAAAGACGGGGACCAGACTGAGAGGGCATCTAAAAAGCCAGTAGAGCGAAATAAAGGCAGGGCCCATATGCGAAGAGCCCTGCCTTTTTAATTGATATGAAACTGTATCTCTACACCATGGACTTAATTATGTCGTTACGACTTCCGGGCAAGAGATCGATCGGCGGAATCTCACCTAATACATAACAACCGGGTGCAAGACGCATGGAGGCGCGCGCAGCCGAGACCATCACTTGAGCTGTAGCAGATGGATTACTGATCTTCATGTCCAACTCAAGTAATTGGTTATGGCTAGAGCCAGAAGCTCCTACCCGTTGTAACTGTACGCCATGGGCCATTACTCTGACCTTGTCGATGTCGTCTATTGCGGTCACCCTTGTTTTATCGTTCACAAAATATGGATCTTCTTTAATACACCTAGAAACCTCTTCGAAATTGTGGCCTTCCTCGATCTCAACATAGACATCCCGGAAATGTTGACCGTAACCAATCGGAAGAGTAAACGAGACTCCATCAACCACGCCTGGAACTGCCCTCGCAGCGACACTATGCCCCATACTCATACCTGGTCCGAAATTCGTGTAAGTTATGCCGCAAGGAGCGATTGCCTGGAACAACATCCGGATAATCGAGTCGGTGCCAGGATCCCATCCAGATCCGATTATTGAGACTCTACCATGTAGAGTTGCGTACCCCTGCAGCTTGTTTCTCAAGGAAAGCATAGACTCACCATGGATATCGTAACCATCGACGGTATTGATCCCTTTTTCCAGGTAGGATGGAGCGATATCCGGAATCAAGCGAGAGGGGATCGTAAGTATCGCAACATCTATCTTCCCATCCAACTCATCAACATCCTTGACTAGAGGAACATTAGGTGCCTCAACATCACAAATCTCAACCACTCCCGCAAGTTCCATGTCTGGAGCCTGATTAATACACTCGACCGCTTCTTTACCCACATTACCGTATCCTACTACACATACTCTTATTCTATGCATTCTACAAGACCTCCGATTGGCTTCTTTTACTCCACAATGTGAATTGTAATATGGACTGTCCGAAAAACCAAACACTCGACGCTACTATTTCAACACTAGTTCAACGGTACATATAAAAGTTCCTCCAAAACTCAACGATGAAGGAGTTACCGTCTAAAGAGAGAACCATATACAATATTAGAAACTCAAAACACCAGCGAAAGGAGCCGATGTTGTTGGTCGATTTTTTCCTGAAGCCTTGGGTAGGACCAGTACTAGGCGCAATAGGTTTGTTGTTGGCAATTCTGAATCGATCAGGGATGGTTAGCACCAAGATAGGCGATACCCTGCTAATTCTAGCAGTTGCCTCTGCTGTCGGATCATACTTTACACACAGAGAAACCTAGTTCTCATTTGAGGTTCATGAGGCTGGACTCATCAAAAGTCATTTGTATTTCGTGGGTTAGATCTAGTTCTTTTAGTTTTTGGTAAAATGTGGTCCTGCCGATCTTGAGGATTTTCATGGCTTTCGTGTGGTTCCCGCCGCAGTATCGTATAGCCTGCAACATCGCGTTCCGCTCTGCATCCTTCCTAGCTTCTTCCAAGGTGATAGGGAAGACTGCAGGAATTTCTAAAACGCCCGAAGAATCGTCAGCTTGAATCCCCGGGGGCATATATCGGAGGTCAATTATACCATCGTCTGTGAGCACCGCCGCACGTTCCAATACGTTCTCAAGTTCCCGTACGTTTCCAGGCCATGGGTAAGAGATCAACGCGCGTAAGCAGTCTTCAGTGATCCTCAACCGCTTGTCGTACATGGCGGAATAGGCCTGCAAAAAAGTCTCTACAAGATCTATGATATCTTCCGGGCGTTCTCTCAGTGGAGGAATTTCCACAGAGAAAACGTTTAGCCGGTAGTATAGATCTTCTCTGAAACGTCCCGAATCTACAAGTTCGGGCAAGTTTTGGTTAGTAGCTGCGATAATCCTCACATCAACCTTATTGTGCGAATGAGAGCCTAGTGGTTGTACAGTACCTTCTTCGATAACATGCAGCAATTTGGCTTGACAAGACAAATCAAGTTCGGCGATTTCATCGAGTAACAACGTACCCCCAGATGCCTCATGGAATTTGCCTTTCTTACCTGTCCTCAGAGCACCTGTGAACGAACCGGGTGCGTACCCAAACAACTCGCTTTCCATGAGCGAGGGCGGAACTGCCGCGCAGTTTACCACTACAAAAGGCTCTCTGTTTCTAGGAGATGCGTGGTGGATAGCTCGTGCGAAGAGATTCTTCCCAGTACCGCTTTCCCCTAGCAAGAGGACATTGCACTTGGTAGGAGCGATTTTCTCACACAACGATATGCAATGTCGAATAGACTCGCTCCGCCCAAGAATTCTAGAAAAGGCCGGGTGTGAAGACGGTGCCTTCCCGAGTTTCATACGCAATAGTGAGGCATAGCTAGCCATACCATCCGCTCGCTCCTCAAGTTCTTTCACCTCGACAACGTCTGTTAGCAGAACGCACACAAGCTTACTAGACATCCCGCTGCAAGTGATTGGAGTGACGGCGTATCTTAAGGGGATGCCATTTATGAATCCTTCTTTGGGCCCTATGTGCGAAACCGCCCCGGAGAATACTCTAACTATGTCTGAACTATCTAGGCCTTCAGGGCAAATCTTCCAGAGTTTTTCACCTACAATTTCCATTGATGCAATGCCATGTTCCTTAGCCCTGAATTCATTCCCCAATAGGATGGATTTTGCAGACTCGCCTCTAGCTGTGTATCCGAGAGTTTGGTAAAACTTCACAACTAGAGTTTCGGGGTCACATATCACCATATGAGCTATAGCTATTCTATAGTCAAAATCAAATCTCAAACCATCTACACTTATGCTAGCTCTCTTTTCTACGCTTGACAGTCTAGCTGAAAGCTTGTGGGTGATACCATCTTTGCCAGGCCATAGGCGATCAATTCCTAGAGGTTCAACGGAAGGCTGGCTTCTTTTTGAATATATTCCAGAGCCAGCAGGACCACCGTAAACGCCTATCGCCACCAGGGCATCGCCCGACATTATCTTGGAGTCCGGAGAAATACCCATCAGCGATAGGTCTCTTGGAGTCAGTCCGCCATCATCAGCACCCAATGAACTGTTCACCAAGAGCACAATATCACCAGGGGACACGCTCCCTGCGCTGTGGCCGGGGCCCCAAGATTCTCCAAGCCCAAGAAGGGCAAGAGCTCTCTGGTTGGCTAAGAGTATTTCTCCGTCTTCTTGCACGACTATGACACCTTCGCGAAGCACATTAAAAACGTTTTCCAGCAGACTGTTCTTAGAGTTCATAGAACTGCTCCTCACTTGCCCGTATTTCTGTCCAGCAATACTCATTTGGTCTATTT
Organism: Bacillota bacterium; assembly: GCA_033810155.1. Lineage (GTDB taxonomy): Bacteria > Bacillota > Sulfobacillia > Fermentithermobacillales > Fermentithermobacillaceae > UBA3907. The sequence continues at coordinate 148,002 of JAPXKJ010000001.1, forward strand.
CTACGAATTATGTCGAAATTCCTTTCAGACATAAAAGTCAAGATTCCATGGGACAATTGATATGAGTCTTATTGACACAGCATCTGTAGCGGGTTATATTATGAATTACTGCTGTATCTTTTCGTGTCGGGATGGCGGAACAGGCAGACGCGTACGTTTGAGGGGCGTATGGGAAATCCCGTGCGGGTTCGATTCCCGCTCCCGACACCATTTTCGAACATAAAGGAAAGACTACGACGAGGACGAGTAGATGGATGCTGGTCAAAGAGAATCGACAAAAGGTGAGAAGTCGATACCAAGGTCCATTCGAATATCACCTCTGAGTCAACGGCTGAAAACACAGTAAGCCGGTTCGTATTGCTCACGTTATAGAGCGCTTAAGGGGGTTGCAGAGTTACTGCAATCAAGGTGGGTGGTACCACGGCATAAGTCGTCCCTATGGGGCGCTTTTTTATTTGTGGCAAAACTTCCCAAACCGAGATGGAGGAAAAACTCATGGGATACTTTAAGGAAGTGGACCCTAGAAGGTCTGTTGTGGATACAGAAAACAAAATCCTTGATTACTGGAACACAAATGACATATCGGCCAAAAGCATATCTGAGAGAGAGGGGAACCCTCGCTTCGTCTTTTATGAGGGACCACCTACAGCCAATGGTCTGCCGGGTATACACCACGTTTTGGCCAGAACGATAAAGGACGTGGTATGTCGTTATAAAACGATGCAGGGGTTTCAGGTAAAGCGAAAGGCCGGATGGGATACTCATGGTCTTCCGGTAGAAATCGAAGTGGAAAAACAGCTTGGGATTTCATCCAAACAAGAAATCGAGGAGTACGGTATAGCTGCTTTCAATGAGAAGTGTCGATCTTCGGTTTTTGTCTACGAAAAGCAGTGGAGAAAGCTTACGGAGAGGATAGCGTACTGGATCGATATGGATGATCCTTACATCACTTTGGACAACGATTACATTGAGACCGTATGGTGGATTTTGAAACAGTTCTTCGATGCAGGGCTGATATACGAGAGCTACAAAGTTTTGCCCTATTGCCCACGCTGTGGAACTCCTCTTGCATCGCACGAAGTGGCTCAGGGGTATACAGAGGAATCTGTGGAATCCATATATGTGACCTTTAAGGTCAAAGGAAAAGACAACGAGTATTTGCTCATTTGGACTACAACTCCGTGGACTTTGCCTTCTAACGTAGGAGTAGCAATAAATCCTACGAGCACCTATGCTAAGGTGCTTTACGAGGATAACATCTACTACGTTGCTAAGGATAGAGTACCCTATTTGTTCGAAGAGGGTTATGAGATCCTTGAGGAGTTCTCAGGCAAGGAACTAGAATTCCTAGAGTACGAACAGCTATTCCCGTTTGTAGTCCCAGAGGAAAAAGCTTTTATAGTCACTTGCGCTGACTATGTATCAACTGACGACGGCACAGGCCTGGTACACATAGCTCCTGCGTACGGAGAAGATGACTACAAAGTTTGCCAAGAATATGGACTTCCCATGCTCCAACTTGTCGATGAACAGGGACGTTTCGTTGATTCAGTTACGGATTGGGCTGGTATGTTTGTGATGGATGCAGACAAACACATCATAAAGAAGCTGCGCAAAGATGGTAGATTGTTCAAGAGCGAGAGAATAGTCCATTCATATCCCCATTGCTGGAGATGTGATACCCCTCTTCTTTATTACGCAAGAAAATCGTGGTACATTGCAACAACACAGTTTCAAGATAGGCTAATCGCCAACAACAAGAAAGTGAAATGGTTCCCCGAACACGTAGGCACAGGTCGTTTTGGCAATTGGCTGGAGAACTTGGTGGATTGGTCAATCTCGAGAAACCGTTATTGGGGAACGCCGCTAAATATTTGGAGATGCACTGAGTGCGGAAGAATCAGATCGATAGGTTCAAGAGCTGAATTAAAAGAGCACGCCATTGGCGATTTGGATGTTTATAACCTAGATCTCCATAGGCCGTATGTAGACGAGGTCTACTTGAAGTGCGAGTGCGGAGGAAAGATGACTCGGACACCCGAAGTCATAGACTGCTGGTTCGACTCTGGCTCGATGCCATACGGTCAACTGCACTACCCTTTTGAAAACGAAGAAGAATTCTATAGTTCTTTTCCGGCGGATTTTATCTGCGAAGGCCTAGATCAAACCAGAGGCTGGTTTTATTCCCTATTGGTGATAGCGACCTTTCTTTTCGACCAACCGGCCTACAAAGAAGTAGTGGTAAACGACCTGGTCCTTGATAAGCATGGTCAGAAAATGTCCAAATCCAGGGGAAATGCTGTAGACCCGTGGGAACTGATAAGCAGATACGGTGCTGACGCAGTGAGGTGGTATCTCCTAGACGTATCTCCACCTTGGGTTCCTACTAGATTTGACGAGAACGGAGTTCGAGACGTATCAGCGCGCTTCCTGGGAACGCTTGTAAACGTGTATGCTTTCTTCACTCTATATGCAAACATAGACAAGATTGATCCCTCATCGTTCGATATACCGATAAGCGAAAGACCGGAGCTAGATCGATGGATAATATCGCGTCTAAACAGCCTAACTAAGTTCATTGAGCAGAGTATGCCCGAATACGAACTGACGAGAGTCACCAAAGGTATTGGCGCTTTTCTGGTAGACGAAGTAAGCAACTGGTATGTTAGAAGAAGTCGCGAGCGCTTTTGGTCAAATGAGTTTGACCTCGACAAGAAATCCGCTTACCTCACGCTATACGAGGTGCTGATAACTCTTTCGAAACTAATGGCGCCTTTTGCACCTTTCATTGCAGAAGACATCTACCTGAACCTAACTAGAGGCAACCAATTGGAGTCTGTTCATCTTGAAAAATACCCACAAGCTGACCTTACACTCATAGACTCCGAACTCGAAGAGAAGATGGGCCTCGTCATAACTATAGTTTCTTTGGGCAGGTCCGTGAGGAATAAAGTCCAGATCAAGATCAGGCAGCCTCTTAGGAAAATCATGGTCAATGATAGGTATAAAGATATCCTCAAGAATATGGAAAACCTCATTAAGGAAGAACTCAATGTAAAAGATATCGAATACGTAAGCGCACTATCCCAATACGTGTCATACGAGGTAAGGGCTAACCTGCCTGTAGCCGGGCCCAAGTACGGTAAGATGCTCAACCAGATAGTCGCAAATCTTCAGCAACTAGACGCTTATTCTGTGGCCAAAACCGTTGATTCGCAAGGAAGTATCGTATTGCAGATAGACGGGAAGGAAGTCGAATTATCGAAGGAAGACATTGATATAAAGATAAAAGCTAGGGAAGGTTTTGCAGTAGAGGTTGAAGACGATACCTTTGTAGTCCTAGACACTGAAATAGATTATGAACTTGAATTGGAAGGAATTGCGCGAGAACTCGTGTCAAAAATCCAGACTATGAGGAAAAATAAAGGGTTTGACGTGATCGATCACATAACCTTAACTATCTTCTGTGATGAAATTGTAAGGGAATCTGTTGAAAAACACGCTTCATATATTCAAGGTGACACCTTGTGTGATAATTTGGTCATTACTTCAGAGAAATTCGATGGGCAAGAACTGAACATTAATGGGCACGAAGTAGTGATTTCCATCGAGCGATTAGAAAAATAGCGGTCTAGGTGATTAAGTGATATTGACGTCTAGTCGAAGTTGAATTATTATTCGTCTAGATAAGTTGATAGAGCCAGTCCTTTAATTTAGCCCGGCGAGGCAAAAAGGAGGCGAAGACAAATGGAAAAAATCTCCGCATAAGCGCATGCTTGTGGAGATTTTCTTTTTTCCGAACAGTTACAACCAATAACAGTGAGACTAAGGGAAAGGAATTGAGAATATGAGCTTCTATGACAAGGCAGAGATCATGGATGAAGATGGGATCAGAAGAGCCCTGGTACGTATTGCCCACGAGATAGTCGAAAAGAATAAGGGACTTGACGACGTGGTCCTTGTGGGGATAAGGAGACGTGGAGTACCTCTTGCTAACAGACTCGCCCAAATCCTCAAAGATAGCGAGAACGTTGAAGTACCTGTAGGAGAACTCGATATCACATTGTATCGCGATGACCTCACGCTCAAATTTGAGCAGCCCCGTGTAGGCAGAACTTACCTTCCCTTTGATGTCACAGGCAAGAAAGTCGTTCTCGTAGACGACGTTCTTTTCACCGGTAGAACCGTTCGCGCAGCACTAGACGCGATCATCGATCACGGCAGACCTCAATCTATCCAACTGGCAGTACTGATTGACAGAGGCCACCGAGAGATCCCCATAAGAGCTGATTACGTAGGGAAGAATGTACCTACCTCGCGGAAAGAAGTGATTCACGTTCGCCTTTCAGAAATCGATGGCGTTGACCAAGTTGCTATATCCGAAGAGCTAGACAAATAGGAAATATTATCAGGCCTATAAGGTAGTCTATTAGGAGGCATAAAAAGTTGTCACTTCAAGGCAAAGATCTTCTAACACTTCAGGAACTCAGTCAAGAAGACATGGAATTGATACTTTCAACGGCCCGGTCACTCAAGGAAATCCTGTCGCGACCAATAAAAAAAGTACCCACGTTGCGCGGCAAAGTAGTATGTACATTGTTCTATGAACCCTCAACAAGAACTCGCACTTCTTTCGAGTTAGCCGCGAAATATATGTCTGCAGACACAGTATCTATTGCCACCTCGACGTCTTCGGTTCAGAAAGGAGAAACGCTTGCAGACACCGCTCGAAATCTAGCCGTAATGGGAATCGACCTTGTGATCATGAGACACAGCGTTTCCGGTTCGTGCCATTTCCTAGCACGGGTACTAGATATCCCTGTGGTAAACGCAGGCGATGGGATGCATGAGCATCCTACTCAGGGACTTCTAGATATTTTCACTATCTTAGATTACAAACCGAGGATAAAGGGGCTTAAAGTAGCCATACTCGGTGACATTGCCCACTCCAGAGTTGCGCGTTCAAACATTTATGGTTTGACGAAGATGGGAGCTGAAGTATCCGTAGCAGGACCGTCTACGTTGCTGCCCCCGGAAATTGAGGCGCTAGGCGTAAGAGCATTCTGCCATCCTGAAGAAGCCGTTGAAGGTGCAGATGTAGTTTATGTCCTTAGGCTTCAGTTAGAGCGTCAATCGAACAGCCTATTCCCATCCAAACGCGAATACCAAGACTTTTTTGGCCTGGATCGACAAATGCTTGCGTACGCCAAAGAAGACGCAATAATCATGCACCCCGGCCCTATGAATAGAGGGATTGAGATTACTACTGACATTGCGGATTCTCCAAGATCAGTGATACTGGACCAGGTCACAAACGGTGTAGCCATAAGAATGGCTGTTCTTTATCTGATTCTAGGAGGCAGAGAATAATGTCAAACGATCTTCTCATAAAAGGCGGACGAGTTATAGATCCCTTAGCTAAGATTGACAAGGAATTGGACCTGCTAATTTCGGATGGGAAAATCACCAGAATCGCTGATAACATAGAGAATCAAGATGTGATGCAGGTAATAGATGCGGACGGAAAAATCGTCATGCCCGGACTAATCGACATGCACACTCACCTTCGAGAACCCGGCTACGAATACAAAGAAGATATACAAAGTGGCACAAAAGCAGCTGCTATGGGAGGATTCACCGCAGTAGCCTGCATGCCTAATACTGAACCGCCATGTGATAACGACTCGGTAGTTTCCAATATACTCGAGATAGCCCAGAGGCATGGGTCCGTAAAAGTGTACCCGATAGGTGCTGTAACAAAGGGAAGAGCCGGCAAACAACTGTCGGAAATGGGTGAGATGAAAAAAGCAGGCGCAGTTGCCTTTTCCGATGACGGGTCCCCGGTTGCAAACGCCGAAATCCTCAGATGCGCTATGGAATATCTGAAGTCTTTTGATGCAACCATCATAGACCATCCGGAAGACATGGCTCTTTCTGAGAACGGCCAGATAAACTACGGACTCATATCCACAATGCTAGGATTAAAAGGTATCCCACGTGAAGCAGAGGAGATCATTGTGGCTCGGGACATACTCATCACAAATCTTACCAAAGGCAGGTTGCATCTTGCACACATTTCTACAAAAGGAGCCTTGAACCTGATAAGAGAAGCAAAGTCTAACGGGCTAAATGTCACATGTGAAGTCACTCCTCATCATCTGGTGCTTACAGAAGACTATGTTTGGAAAACAGGCTATGACACGAACACAAAGGTGAATCCACCGCTTAGGACGCAAGAGGACGTAGAGTCTCTTAGAGTAGCGCTTTCGGACGGAACCATAGATGTAATAGCCACAGATCACGCCCCGCATCATCTGGACGATAAATGGGTTGAATTTGACTATGCTGCTTTCGGCATAAGCGGACTGGAGACTGCGGTACCGCTTGTAATCGATAAGCTAGTAATACCTGGAATAATTGATTGGATGAGGATGGCTGAAATAATGAGTAGCAATCCTGCAAAGATCCTCGGGGTGCCTGGTGGAACTCTGCAAGAAGGATGCGTTGCTGATATAACGATCATTGATCCTGAGCGTGAGCGTTCAGTGGATCCTAGATTCTTCATGTCAAAGGGGCAGAACACACCGTTTACAGGCTGGAGATTGACAGGCGCACCATACGCGACGATCGTGAATGGAAAGACTGTGATGCTAGACGGGAGACTTGTGTAATGTCCAAAGTAGAGATACTTGACGCGAAGGCGAAGGTGATCTCACTTTCCAAATGTCAAGGCAACGTCTACAGGGCGATCCTTGAGGCTCCGGAGATCGCATCTCATGCAAAACCAATGCAATTCGTAGATGTCTTGGTTAGAGAATCCTTCGATCCCTTGCTAAGGAGGCCCTTCAGCCTTTCAGGTATTGAGCCAAGCAAAGGAACTATTGAGATCACGTGGGCAGTAGTCGGTAAGGGAACCGAGGTCATGACAAGGTGGCAGATTAATCAACGCGTGAGAGTACTAGGTCCACTTGGAAACGGTCTTGATGGTGAGTTTTTCGAGGTCGCCGATAGACTCATCCTTATTGCAGGAGGCACAGGACTTGCACCTCTTTTCCCAGTGGCGAAGACTGCAAGGCATTTCGACATCGATACCACTGTGCTTTATGGGGCGAAGAGCCTCGACCTGGTTATGGATACAAAACCTCTGGAACGAATCGGCTGCAAAGTTCATATAGCCACCGAAGACGGGTCTCAAGGAAGGAAAGGCCTGGTGACAGATGTGCTCAGAACTGAGTTTGACATGAGCACAGACAAAAAAGAAGATAATAGACAGGTGCTCTCAGTAGCTTGTGGACCTCAGCCCATGCTTGCAGCCGTCAAATCACAGTTATCTGACACAAATATCTCGCTATATGTTTCGCTTGAACAACGCATGGCATGTGGTTATGGTCTATGTCAGGGTTGCGTAGTCAAGTCAACGCGACCAGAAGACGGATACTACCGAGTGTGCACTGACGGCCCTGTGTTTCCGGCTAGTAAGGTTGATCTGGAGCGTGAATAAAAATGGATCTTTCCGTTAATTTAGGAGGTCTGGTGATTGATAAACCAATAATCGCTGCCTCGGGAACTTTCGGTTACGGACGGGAATACAGTCGTGCGGGAAGTATAGACTGGTTTGGAGGAGTGACCGTAAAGGGAACTACACTTATGCCTCGATATGGCAATCCCCCTCTAAGGATCCATGAGACTTCTGCAGGCCTTCTAAACTCCATTGGACTGCAAAACCCTGGCGCAAGAGCTGTAATCGACTGTGAGATACCTTGGCTTTCCCAGTTTGGAATTCCAATAATAGTTAACATCTCAGCCGATTCCTATTCCGAGTTTTCCGAATTGGCTCGCATGTTTGCAGATTGTCCTGAAGTATCTGCTCTGGAAGTGAACGTGTCTTGTCCTAACGTCGATTCGGGCGGCATGGCTTTTGGGACCAGCCCAGGAGCTTGCTACAGGGCAACAAAGGCGGTACGGCGCCACTGGTCAAAGCCTTTAATCGTGAAACTAACTCCAAATGTAACCAACATCTCAGAGATAGCCAAAGCAGCCGTAGAAGCCGGAGCAGACAGTCTTTCTCTGATAAACACGCTGGTTGGGATGGCAATCGATGTAGATACCAAAAGACCGGTTCTAGGAAACATTACGGGCGGATTATCCGGTCCTTGCATAAAGCCCGTCGCCCTCCGCTGCGTCTGGGAAGTATCTCAAGCGGTACCGGTACCCATAATCGGGATGGGTGGGATAGTCTCCGCCCGAGATGCCCTTGAGTTTATCATGGCAGGAGCATCAGCAGTTGCTATTGGGACTGCTCTGTTGGTAGACCCCTACGCACCAAAGGCAATCATCGAAGGCATATCATCTTACTGTGAATCTCACGAGATTGATTCGCTCAGCAGTATTAGAGGCATCGCTTGGAAATGAGACAGGTCGTTAAATTTCCACGATGATAGTTTTGGCACCTTTGTAGGTTACAAAGCCCGGGGGGCTACCTCCGGGCTTTTTGACGTTTGTCGCATCTGTATAATCCACCTCAACTTTTCCCGCCAAATTGCCGTCGCTTCTCTGTGCCGCAATTCTCGCGGCCCAAAGAAGAGTCTCAGGCGTTATATCACCGCGGTATGGAGTACGCAAAAGAACATGCGCGCCTCTAAGGTTCTTGGCATGTAACCATATATCTCCCGGTCTTTTTATCCTCCTTACTATGTAATCGTTTCCTTGCGCATTCTTACCTATATACAATGTACCCTCCCCGCTCGATAGGATTTCAACTGAGCCCCTAGGGCCGCTCGACGACGAAACTTTGGCAGGCCGCCGATTCCTCTTGTCGGTCACTTTTCGCATCCCGATGCCAGCTTCGCGGGCAACTTGTACCGCCTGTTCGCATAGATCGTTCAAACTGTCCAAATCATGTTCCTCATTTAGAGACTTGTCGATTTGCTGTAATCGTTCTAGGAGAATGCGTGACTCTGCTAATGAATCGCTCAGTATCTTGTTTGCTCTTTTTAGCTTTGCATACTTCTTGTAATATCTTCGGGCGTTTTCCTTTGCCGAAAATCTCGGGTCAAGAGGAACAAAGACCCTCTCAGGCGGAGTCTTATAGTAATCAAGAACCTCGATGCTATCGTGACCGGCAGGAAGGGATTGAGGCGCAGAATCTATGAGTTCTGCCCAGACACGAAATTTCTCAAATTCGGTCGCTTGTTCAAGGTCTTTTTGTTGCGATAAATACCTAGATAAAACCTTATCATGAACCTTCTTCCAAATAGCCCTAGTCTCTCGTTCGAGTCTTTTGTACTCTTCGAAGTAGATGGCGTAATCTCTGTATGCTGAAATACCTTCCAACACTGAGTCAAAGGCTGAAACACAGTCTAGATGGTGCAAAGGGAAAACCGAGAAAACAGGTTCGCCAGAATTACGAAGGTAAATCGCAGGGTGGAACTGTTCTTCAAGCAAGGCATATCTGAGACCTCTCAAAGACTCAAGGAGCAACTCGAAACACGCCGGATCGAGGGCGTCATCTTTTCTCAAACCTAAGCCGGCGATAAGGCTCAAAGCAAGGTCTTTCCCAACCCCTTCGAATTTGGACATAATCCAGTTAACTGCCGGTTCTCCACTACAATAAAGATCTTGCACCTCACAAAGGGCAGACCCTGACAAGAGATTACGTTTCTCGGACTTTGGCGGACAATAGCCACAGCCGGTCTGAAACCTAGCGCTGGTTTCGGGAAAATGAAACTCAACGATTCCCTCATTGAGCAATCCAAAACCTCCACCTGTACCTGCACCGTCAAGAACCAAGGTGTAAGTGCATAGATTTCCGAAATCGTCGTGGCCCGAGAACTCGAAATAGACTACCCTATCCAACCCCTCCTGATGTACTTTCTGCAAAACGCCTCCTTCAAGACGCTTTCTGAGCCTAAAACAGATTCCCGAAGGTGTTTTTGGCATATCCCTTGATTCATTCACGAGACCGAAGAAAGGAACGTTTTTCTCCAGTGAAATTACAAGATCTTTTCTCATCTCTGGGCTCCAAAGACCAAACACTAGTTCCTTCTCCTTTGGATGATATATTTTCTGCACCCTAAGCGGAAGACATTGATCTATACTGCGGTTAAGGGCATACAAGGTTATTCCGTCCAAAACAACACACCTTCCATCACCAAACTCATATTTACTGATATTATATCCTTAGGAGAGGCAAAGGAGTGACAAGACGTGAGCGTTGGGCTAAAAAGAGAAGCCTTCGAAGATTCGGGATTTTCGATCCTAGATGAATATGAGGGTTTTCTGAAGGTGGAAAAAGGTCATTGCGAAATATACGTAAAAGCCGAAGACCGAACAATCACTCTGAAATTGCCGGTAATTGAACTTTTCGGCAAACGAAAAACCTCCCTTCCTCTTATGGAATATTTGCTCAAGAGAAATGGTGAGATGAACGGGCCAGGTTTTTTTGGCATAGAAGGTGACTGCGTGTATTATGCGGCAATAGTGCCTATCTGCAAAAAGCCTGAAGAGATAGCCCTGGAGATGCAGGAGATAATTGAAAGGTTGGCTCCTAAGATTATTAACGTATCAGACAAATAGCGGCCAGGCCAAATATGTAGACCGTTTCAGTGCAATGGCAACTTAGAAGATCAGGAGGTGAAGCAATCTGAAATTGCTTGTATGCGATCTGGACGGCACCTTAGTTGGCCCAACAGAGGATGGACTAGACACAGCACGGGAGATTCTGGACTATTGTAGGTCCCAAGGAATCAAGGTGACCATAGCTACAGGCAGAGTTTTCGGTGCTGCAGAGAAATACGTTGCATACCTTAGGATTGACCAGCCAGTCATCGCAAACGGAGGAGCTCTAATTGCAGAACTGGGAAAACCGCCAATCTACGAAAAGACCATAGACAAGGCAACATCGCTTTGTATTGCGGAAAAACTCAGAAAACTCCGATACCCGTTTTACTTCTTGGTCGGAAGAGACATGTACTCGGAGTTCACGGGACCTCAAACTCAGAGATATTCTCAGATCCTGCGGTTTCCAATAGAAGTCGTGAGCTCACTCTGCGAAGTAGATGGTTGCCCAACCCAGATCGTAGTACGTGTTCCGCCAGAAGAGGCAGACACGCTCTTATGCCAACTCGATTCCATGTGGCCTCAAGTTACTTTGATTAAGAGTCTACCGCATCTAATAGAAATCCAACCTGCGGGCGTATCAAAAGCAAATGCCTTGGCTTTTCTTTCCAGTTACCTGGGCATACCAAGAGAGGAGATCCTATCCATAGGCGACGGCCTCAACGATTTAGATATGCTCATGTGGTCCGGGATGAAGGCAGCAGTATCCAACGCGCACGACGCTGTAAAGGAGAGAGTGCCCTACGTCTCTTCAAGACCCTATGCAGAAGGAGTTAAAGAGATAGTGGAGAAGTTTATTAAGTGCTAAGTACGAGAAAAAGGAGGATAATTTCCAATGAAACAACCTATCAAAGCCCCTAGGGGTAATACGCTAACCTGCAAAGGATGGCAACAGGAAGCTGCGCTCCGAATGTTGATGAATAACCTCGAAAATGCAGAAAAACCCGAGGAACTCATAGTCTATGGTGGCACGGGAAAAGCTGCTAGAAATTGGGAATGCTACGAAGCGATAGTGAAAGCGCTTCAGGAGCTTGAAGACGATGAAACCCTATTGGTTCAATCCGGAAAGCCGGTAGCGGTTTTCCCAACCCACAAATATGCCCCTAGGGTTCTCATCTCAAATGCAATGTTGGTCCCTCACTGGGCCACATGGGAGAATTTCTGGGAATTGGAAGAAAAAGGTCTGACCATGTACGGCCAAATGACTGCGGGAAGTTGGATATACATTGGAACACAGGGTATATTGCAAGGCACTTACGAAACCCTGGCATCTTTGGCAAATATGCATTTCGGTGGAAGTCTTAAAGGCAAATTGGTGCTCACTGCAGGATTAGGTGGAATGGGTGGGGCACAGCCTTTGGCCATTACGATGAACGATGGGGTAGGCATAATTGTAGAAATAGATCCTCTACGCATACGAAAAAGACATGAGATTGGGTACGTAGATGTTATCGCCGAAAACCTGGATCAAGCCATAGACATCGCGCAAAAGCACCTAGATGCAGGTACACCTATTTCAATAGCTTTGGAAGGAAATGCTTCCGACACTCATTGTGAGCTTCTAAGTAGGGGTATCATCCCTTCTGTGGTTACTGACCAAACCTCAGCTCATGATGCTCTTAATGGCTATGTACCCGGTGGTATGTCTTTTGACGAGGCTTTGGCGCTTAGGAAAGAAAACCCCTCTGAATACTTGCGATTGTCAAAAGAATCCATGAAAAGACATTGTCAAGCTATGGTCGAGATGCAGAAACGCGGTGCCATAGTATTCGACTATGGCAATAACCTGCGAGGTCAGGCCAAAGAGGCCGGATACGAAGAGGCATTCGCCTATCCCGGCTTTGTTCCTGCGTATATCAGACCTTTGTTCTGCGAAGGTAAGGGGCCGTTTAGGTGGGCAGCTCTTTCTGGGGATCCGGAAGACATCATCAAGACCGACGAAGCTGTCTTGGAACTTTTCCCAGAAAACGCCGGTCTAAAGCGTTGGATAACAAAGGCTGAGAAGCATGTGCCCTTTGAAGGACTTCCTTCGAGAGTGTGTTGGCTTGGCTATGGAGAAAGAGTTAAGTTTGGTCTTAGGATCAACGATATGGTAAGACAGGGCATATTGAAGGCGCCAATTGTAATTGGCAGAGACCATCTAGATACGGGCTCCGTGGCATCACCCTATCGCGAAACTGAAGGGATGAAGGACGGTTCTGATGCGATCGCGGACTGGCCCATATTGAACGCACTTATAAACGCAGTTAACGGAGCTACCTGGATTTCTGTTCACCACGGTGGCGGGGTAGGGATTGGCCTGTCTATACACGCAGGTATGGTTGTGGTTGCAGACGGTACCGACGAAGCAGACTGGAGACTCTCAAGAGTCCTTAACACAGATCCTGGCACAGGTGTAGTTCGCCACGCTGACGCAGGATATGAAACAGCTATCAAAACTGCCAAAGAGGGGAAAATCAAGATACCGATGCTGAAATGACATGACCTATAGCCTATTTTGCTTGATTGAAGGAAACCTTAACGCACGAGTAGAAGAGTCTTGTGTACTTAGGTAGGTATATGCAGGCGAAACTCATTTTAAACGGATATACAAAGGAGGTCTATCTCCTGATGAATGTACGGACGTGGTTTTGGATCATAGTTGGCATCGCTGTCGCGGTAGCGCTTACAGCATCTGGCGTGGCAACTTTTTATACCAATCTCTTGTGGTTTGAGCAGATGGGCTACGGCTCTGTATTTTGGACTACACTCAAGGCCAAGTGGGGAGTGGCCTTATTAACAGGGCTATTATTCTTTCTCGCCGTGTTCATCAATTTGCGAATTCCCATTAGAGGGAGAACCACCCTGAATATAACAGGAGGGGTGGTTACTCCGGTTACCGTACCCGATACAAGAAGGATTACCGTAATAGTCCTCGTGGTTGCGATAATAGTCGGAGTTCTCGGAGGACTTGGAGGGTTCGCAAACTGGCAGACAGTCTACACGCATTTAAATGCAACAGAATTCGAGGTGGCGGATCCCTTTTTTAGCAAAGATGTTGGATTCTACGTGTTCAACCTGCCTTTTCATGAATTCATCCAGGATCAATTGTTGATTGCGTTCGTAATTGCACTCATATTCTCCGCTTTTCTTTACTATTTGTTCGGAGATCTGCGTTTTGCAAATAGAAGGCTGTCGATGACAAAGAAAGCGCGTGCCCACATATCGGTTCTTGCTGCCGTACTGTTCGCCTTACAGGCTTGGCAGTATCAGATCGATATTTGGAATCTAATGTACTCCCCCAGAGGCGCAGCCTTTGGAGCTTCTTACACTGATATCCACGCCCAGGTCCCTGCCTATAAAGTTCTTATCGTTGTAGCGCTAGCCGGAGTTTTCCTTTCATTGCTCGGGCTAGTGATGCGCAATTTCAGATGGGTAGGTTACGCAGTTATAGGGATTGTTGTAGTGTCTATCGCTCTTGGATCCGCATATCCTTCGTTTGTGCAGCAATTTACAGTTTCGCCTAATGAAATTGCCTACGAAATACCATATATCGAAACAAATATCAAGTTTACGCGAAATGCTTTCGGACTCGATAACATCAAAATCGTGGACTATCCTGCGGAAGACGTTCTTACTAAAGAGGACGTGCTTAGCAATATGAATAGCATTGATAACTTAAGGCTGTGGGATCACAGGGTGTTAAAAGATACCTTCAGTCAAGTGCAAGAGATAAGAATGTACTACAAATTCAACGATGTTGACATAGACAGATACGTCGTAAACGGTAATCTCCGCCAGGTTGCTCTTTCACCGAGGGAACTAGATATCAATCTTCTTCCGCAAGAAGCCAAGACTTGGGTAAATCTGCACCTGAAGTACACGCATGGATACGGACTAGTAATGAGCCCTGTACGTGATGTAACCAAAGAAGGCATGCCCGCCTTTTACTTTATGGACGTACCGCCAAGAACCACTACGGATCTCGTCGTAAATCGCCCTGAACTGTATTTCGGAGAATTGACTAACCATTACATTATAGTAAACACTAAAGAACCCGAATTTGACTATCCGCGATTGGATGCAGAGATCATTGAACCTACCTTCTACGAAGGCACGGCAGGTATTCCTCTAGACGGTTTTTTCCGAAAATTGGCCTTCGCTCTGCGGTTTACTGATTACCAAATACTAGTATCCGGTGCAGTCACACCGGATTCGCGAGTTATGATGAATCGGAACATAATCGACATTGTGCAAACTATCGCACCTTTCCTAGAGTACGATAACGATCCGTATCTGGTTTTGGCTGACGGCAATCTCTATTGGGTTATTGACGGTTATACAGTTTCTACAAAGTACCCTTACAGCCAACCTGACAGTGTAACTGGAGTGAATTATATACGGAATTCGGTTAAGGTAGTCATTGACGCATACAATGGCCACACTACGTTCTATTGTGCCGATGAGGAAGACCCAATCCTTAGCACTTACCGGAAAATATTCCCTGATCTCGTGACTTCTATTGAGGAAATGCCAGGGCAAATACTCGAACATATTCGTTTCCCAGAGGATATGTTCAAAATACAAGCGAGGATGTTTACAACCTATCATATGACCGATCCGAGGGTATATTACAATAAAGAAGACTACTGGGAAATACCTAAGGAGATGTACGGGACGCAAGAAGTCAACGTTGAACCTTATTACCTTCTCCTGGCCCTTCCCTATGAAAGCGAACTTGAGTATGTTCAAATGCTGCCGTTTACTCCTCGAGGCAAGCCAAATATGACCGCCTGGTTAGCCGGACGGTGCAATCCTGAGCATTATGGAGAAATGCTGCTATACAGATTGCCCAAAGATAAGCACGTGCCCGGACCGATGCAAGTAGAATCGCTGATATCGCAAAACCCCAGCATTTCAGAAGCTATGACTCTGTGGGGCCAGATAGGTTCGCAAGTAATCAGGGGAAACCTGCTTGTCCTACCAATGGACGGTTCATTCCTCTATGTAGAACCCCTATATATCCAAGCGGAAAAAGTGAAGATTCCGGAGCTCAAAAGGGTACTCATGTATGCTAGCGGCAAGGTAGTAATGGCCAATACGGTTGAAGAAGGGTTGAATCAGCTGTTAGGGACTATAGTGCAACCTACTCCAGGCGAAGAGGGCGGAGTTCATGACATACCCGGCTTAATAAAACGTGCCAACGAGTTGTGGCTGGAAGCGCAGGAGCGCATAAAAAATGGCGACTGGGCTGGATATGGTGAGGTCCTTCAAGAACTAGGCAGAGTTCTTGAAGAATTGCAGCAGTTACAGTAGAAGCACAAGGAGATGCAAAAAGTGTCTGACATAAACGCTAACACAGATGAGATCATTCATAACACCTCAGTAAACATGATAGGGGCCTACGAGGACCGCTTGGTACGTCTAAAGGGATGGTTATACAACAAGCGCTCCTCAGGTAAGATCATATTCATCATCTTAAGGGACGGTACCGGGCTCATTCAGTGCGTTGCCTCAGCAAATGACATAGGCCAGGAAGCCTTCGACAAACTAGATAAGCTCAACCAAGAGTCTTCCCTTGTGGTTGAAGGCATCGTTAGGAAGGATTCTCGTGCACCAGGTGGTTATGAGTTAGGCATTACTCATTACGATATCATCTCAGAAGCTTTTGACGATTATCCAATCACGTTAAAAGAACACGGTGTCGAATTCCTTCTCGATAACCGACACCTCTGGATAAGGACTCCGCGGCAAAGATCTATCCTTGCCATAAGGGCACAGATAATTAGGTCTTGTCGCCAATTCCTGGATAACGAAGGCTTTGTGAACGTAGACGCGCCAATTCTCACTCCCTCAGCTTGTGAAGGCACAACTACTCTTTTTTCCACTGACTACTTTGGCGAAAAAGCGTACCTTAGCCAAAGCGGGCAATTATACAACGAGGCCGCCATCGGTGCATTCGGGAAAGTCTACTGCTTTGGGCCGGCCTTCAGAGCGGAAAAATCGAAGACCCGCCGCCATCTGATTGAATTCTGGATGGTTGAACCCGAAGCGGCATTTATGACTTTTGAAGAAATGCTGCTCCTAGAGGAACAGATGGTCACATATGTTACAAAACAGGTATTGGAGAACTGCGAAAATGAGTTGGCTGAAATAGGTAGAGATCCCGAAAAGATCGCCTGCGTGGAGCCGCCTTTCCCACGGCTGACGTATACTGAGGCAGTAAACCTCCTTACAAGCAAGGGAATGGACATTTCCTGGGGTGACGATTTCGGGGCAGCTGACGAGACAACCATCGCCAACGAGTTCTCCAAACCTGTGTTTGTAACTCACTATCCCACCAAGATAAAGGCGTTTTACATGCAGCCTAGCCCTGGTGACCCGGAAACCGTGTTGGGAGCAGATCTTCTGGCTCCAGAAGGATACGGAGAAATCATAGGCGGTGGCGAGAGAATACATGACTACGACTTGCTCCTTCAGAGGATATATGAGCACGGCCTGCCGGTTGAAGATTACGAATGGTACCTGGATTTGCGGAAATATGGGTCTACGCCACATAGCGGTTTTGGTATGGGCATAGAGCGAGTAGTGGCGTGGATATGCGGTTTGCCACACGTAAGAGAAACAATCCCTTTCCCAAGAATGCTTACGAGATTAAGACCTTGAAGACCGAACGGAAGGTGTAAAGTATGCCCGATGAAAAACTGCGCGAATTAGGGGAAATCCTGAGAGCTCAAAGAGAAAGTCTAGGTTTGACCATCAAAGACGTTGAACAAGAAACCAAAATACGCTCGGTCTATCTTATGGCCATAGAATCGGGAAACGATAACATTTCTCCCGGAAAAGCATACTTCAGGGTTTTTCTGAAATCATACGCTGATTTTCTCGGGCTCAATGGTCTCGAATTTTCAAAAAGATATCAGGAAATAACAGAGGCGAAAGCCGGAGAACGTGAAAAGGGAAAGAAAGTCGAGCAACCCGACACGAGGAAGACAGTCGCCGCGGAAGATAGAGCGTCTCGTACTCGGAGAAAGTCTGAAACCAAAAGAGCAAAGCGTCGGAAACGATCCGCAAAAATCACCAGCACCCTACTTGTGATCGCAATTATCCTATTGGCGGCATGGGGAATATGGAAAGGATTGGATTACTTACGATCTCAAAAAGAACTTGGTGAAAACACGGGGTCAGAACACAATAATGTGCCTGAAGAGCCACCTGTAACCGGAGAAGAAGAGCCAATACCCCCAGAACAGCCTGTGAAAGTAGTAAGGACTGATACTAGCGCAGAAGTAAGCGTATTTGAAACCAACAAATCTCCCATGGAGATCGTTTTAGAGACTCTTTCAGGTTCAGACGTTAGCTGCTGGATTAAAGCCGAAGCCGACGGCGAGGTTGTACTTGAAAAAACCATGGGTTCTGCCGAAAAGATCGAACTGTCTGCAGACAAGGAACTACGTGTGAGAGCGGGAAGACCTTGGGTTTTGACTATTACCGTAAATGGCGAGGACCTTGGGGTGGGAGGTAGCTTCGGTCCCGTAAAGGACCTAGTCTTCAAGTACAATGAAGACCTATAGAAGTCTCTCCAGACGCCGTTTCCTTGACAAAAGAGGGTTGGGTATAGGCTTCTGGATTGCCTCAAAAAACATTATTCCATCTTCTACTATATCAAGAGCCTTGGCGATGTCATTGCCAACGACCTCATGATATCTTGCAAGCCATAAGTAGTCGTGCGGAATTGCTTGTCCTTCTCTGATGAGTTCCTCCCAAATGTGTGCCGCATCATCCCAGTTTCCCTCTTTTCTCATCACCTCGGCAAGTCGCCGCATATTGGCATATCCAGTTTTGCTTCTGATGCCTCTTTTATCGAATCCGGAGTAAGACGCCTGCATATATCGCCTGGCGCGGTCAATATCTCCCTTTTGCAGATGAAACTTGCCAACACCCGCCAGCGTGAACGGATCATCACAGACATCCGGCCCTCTCAAACAAACTTCACCGAGGATTCTAAGAAGCCCTATCATGTCAATAACGTCCATGCGATTATGCGCAAACACTTCTTCTAATACAGCGATGTCTCGGTCCTGCTCGTATATGAAGTAGAGTGCAGGTATCAAGTGGCCAGCAATATCATTAGAGCGTCTTGTACCGATGAATCGAGCTACCGACTCCTTCAGGCTAAGACCGTACATGGGGTGTTTTCCGAACTTGCGAACCAAAGAAAAGAGATCGATGTGGGCGAAGGGAGACTTATAGCTCCTATCCGGGGTCAAACCGTTTAGTATGAACCTGCTAGTTAGAACTGGTATATCAAAAGAACTACCATTGAAAGTAACCAGACAATAGTCTGTTTTTGTCATCTCTACCATGTGTTCTAGCATCGTGCGTTCTTTTTCTCGATCAGACAGAAAATACTGCGTTACCTCAAATCGTGAATTTCTCCACCTTCCGAATCCAGTGAGAAAAGACAGAGTTCCGGAACCCACAAGCCCGGTAGTCTCTATGTCCAAAAAAAGGAACTGGTCCGAGTTCTCTGGGACAACCATATCCCGGTTACCCAACAAAAATCGGGCAACGTCTTGATCAATAGGATAAAACCACGGTAGACACCCCATCTCGTAGCAGCTAGTGTACACACAAAAGCCGTCGTGAGTTTCTACGTCAGTCGTGTAGGGAGCGTACATCCCATCAACTTCGGCCCGAGAAGGGCTCAGTGAGCTATCTTCGTTAGCCCTGTCAGAAACGAGGTGACCAGAATCTCCTTCAGTCAGAGAACAAGGCTTTTCACTCTCTTCAATCTTTCTAATTAGTTCCCTTAGGTTTTCCACAATTTCTTTGTTAGTCATGATTCTACCTCTTGAAACATGTTACTAAGTAAGTCAAGGCACAAAGACTTGATGCCGCTTCCAACTTCATCTTTGGGTCCGACACACCCTGGACAGCCATCTGGGCACGGGCATGCAGCCAACAACTCGTAACAAGCTTTGAGGATGTGGGGAAGAAGATTAAAGGCTTTTTCTGCCAACCCTACACCTCCTGGATATGAGTCATAAAGATATACAGTTGGGAGTCCATCGTAGGTCGAACGGACCTCAATCGCGATGCCTAAATCGTTCTTGTCGCTCATCAGGAAAAGGGGAGCGATGTTGAGAATCACATTCGCAAGACCCGAAAGAACACCTCCAACAAGATGTGGGTCTATGAGTTGAGAAATGGCCTTCGGAATGCCAAGCCACATACCTTGTGTGTGCATATTCATATCTGGAATACTGATCTGTCCTGAACCCACGTTTTCATTTGTGTATAGTTTGATCTTCTTGTAGATCGTAGCAACTGCTGTTACAGAAACCTCACCAAACCTAGACACAAATGGCAAATCCTCTCGAGATTCATCAACGGAAATAACCTTAACCCCAACGGCTAAGTTTGCATCTGTGTAATAATCTACGTCGACTCTTTTTACATAGGCCTTCCTTGACGGATAGTCCAACCGTATTACGTGGTACTGCTCGCCCTTGTGCATGTAGATCGCTTGTTCGTGAATTAACATCGGGGCCGAGGCCCAATCGACCTCGCCTATAACCTCAGTTCCCTTCGTAGTATCGATCACCACAAAATTATCATTCGATGCCGATCGCAGGCTTATAGCAGCTGCAGGGAACGAATCTGATGACCAGTTCCATCTTGACGCGCTTTTGTACAGGACTTTTTCTTCCACCAAGTGATCAAGTATGTGTTCGATGTTTATCCCGGCAAAGCCTAACAAAGACTCAGGTGAATCGCTAAAAGGAAGCTCATAGGCAGCACACTTCACATGTTCTCCAAGGATATATGGATTATTGGGATTGATGAGCGCGTACTCAGGCGTTTGAGCAAAAAAGTAGTCGGGGTTGTTTATCACAAACTGGTCCAAGGGAGAACCGCCAGCAACCAAAAAAGCAGCGGACTTGCCTTGCCTTCTACCAGCCCTACCCGCTTGCTGCCATGTGCTCGCTATAGTGCCAGGATAGCCTGACATTACTACAACATCAAGCCTGCCTATGTCTATACCGAGTTCTAGAGCATTTGTTGCTGCAACGCCAATTATACTGCCTTCACGAAGACCTCTTTCGATCTCCCTTCTCTCATTAGGCAAGTACCCTCCACGGTAACCTTGAACTTTTTCCTTTTCAAAGTCACGGGAATACGAATCACGCAGGTACTGGACAAGAAGTTCGCAAGACATACGAGACCTAGCAAAAACCAATGTCTGGATATCATTTCTGATAAAACGGGAAGAAATCTTGTGGGCAGCATCTATCGAAGACTGACGAATAGAATTATCCGGATCAAGAATAGGCGGGTTGTAGAAAATGAAGTCCTTGTCGGAAGAAGGGGCTCCATTCTGATCTATCGTAGTCACTGGCTTGCCTGTCAGAGTTTCGGCTAGTTCCCGCGGATTCGCAATGGTAGCCGATGCTAGGATAAACTGAGGTGAAGTACCGTAGAACTCGCAGATCCTTATGAGCCGCCTAAGCACATTTGCAACGTGACTGCCGAAAACACCTCTATAATTGTGCATTTCGTCTATGACCACGTATTTGAGGGATTTAAAAAGTCTTGCCCAGGTAGTATGATGTGGCAGAATCGCTTGATGACACATATCTGGATTTGTGATTATGACTTGCCCTACTTGTTTTGCGAGACGCCTTTTGGAGTTGGGCGTATCTCCATCGAAGGTAAAACTCTTTATTGAAAATCCACCTGCTCTGCACATATCTTCGATTTCGGCTAACTGATCCTGTGCCAAGGCTTTGGTAGGGAATAAGTACAAGGCCCTGCTATTTGGATCTTTCAATATGGCATCTAGCACCGGCAAATTGTAACACATCGTTTTGCCTGATGCAGTCGGAGTCACGACACAAATATTCTCGCCTTGCGTAACTCGGTCATATGCTTCCCTCTGATGGGTATACAACGAATTCAACCCTTTATTCGCAAGCGCTTGCTTCAGCAATGGATGGACCCCATCGGGAATATCCGAATAATCACCAGGAGTTGGCGGGAAATGATGCCATGCGGTCACACAACTTACAAACCTTGGATCATTTCGCAACTCACCGAGTACGGATTCAACAGTCTTGTTCATATCGAGATCCCCCTTCAGGCAAGGCAGCCGTTATCGCTTTTCAATCCGGTGCAATCACACACTTGTTTGATATATATTCTATCATAGTGATAGTCTATCCTTCGAAATATCAAAAGTGAGGCAAATTCTCTGAACAAGCGGTAAAATTGGATATGCATAGATGGACGTTCGCAGGAGGTGCGACTAATGGAGGCCGAGATATTATCTGTAGGAACAGAACTATTGCTAGGTGAAATTACAGACACAAATGCTCAATACATCTCTTCTCGTTTGAGAGATACGGGGGTAAATGTACATAGAAGGGTTACGGTAGGGGATAACCTCAAAAGGCTCACATCAGCATTTCAAGACTCGATCCACAGAGCAGACATTGTAATCTGCACTGGCGGCCTGGGACCTACTGACGATGACGTTACCGCTCAGTCCCTTGCGGCAGCCCTAGGACGGAGCCTAGTGTTCTCGGAGGAAGCATGGGAAAACATAGAATCCTCATTGCAGAAGCGTAATAGAAAGCCTAATCCTTCGGATAGAAAACAAGCATATATAGTAGATGGCGGCTTTTTCATACCGAATAAAGTCGGAACCGCGCCTGGACAAGGTGTCACAATTGACAACAAACTTATAGTGCTTTTACCGGGCCCTCCATTTGAGATGAAACCCATGTTTGAGGAATACGTTATTCCATTTATCAAAGAGAAATATCACGATCTTGAACCTATAAAGTATCTTAATCTCAATATCGTAGGATTACCTGAAGCAACAGTAGCAGAAGCAATTAGGGATCTAATGGAAAGTGACAACCCATCCATTGCTCCTTACACTGGGCTCGGACAAGTACGTCTGAGGATAGCTGCCAGGGGAAGAGACGAAAAGGAACAAGTTGCGATGATCGCCAATATGGAAAAAGAGGTGCGCAAACGTCTAGGGCGCAACATATATGGCACAAATGATGAAACTCTGGAAGAAGTAATAGGCCGTATACTCACTAAAAGAGGTCTCACATTAGCTGTGGCGGAATCCGTAACCGGCGGTCTAATATCTTACAGGATAACTGAAGTGCCCGGCAGTTCAAAGTACTTCAAAATGGGCATGGTTGCATATGATCCGGCGGTGAAAGCGTCAAACCTCGGAATTTCCTTTGAAGCCTTAGACAGAAACCAAGCAGTAAACGAAGATGTTGCAAAAGGCATGGCTCAAAGCATAAGACTTTTGGCGGGAGCTGATCTTGGACTTTCTACAACGGGATTTGCAGGCCCTGACGGCGGTACAGAGAGTGAACCCGTAGGTACTGTGTATATTGGTCTAGACCACAAAGACGGGAGTCTGGTTGAGAGAATCCTTCATCCCACTACCCGGTCTAGAACCAGATCTTACGCGGCTCAACAGGCATTATGTATTCTGTATGAATTCCTTGTAGGACCAACTAAGCAAAGGAAGTGATCAGGGATGGAAGGCAAAACGTTTAGAGGCTTCGTAGCTATCGGCGTTCCTGACGAGATAAAGAGCTTTATTCAAGCTTTTTCCAGCGAAGCTGCCAAACACCTGCCGAACTGCCGTTTTGTTGATGTCAAGAACCTACATCTCACGCTACAGTTTCTAGGCAATAGTGTTAGCGAATCCCTAGTTCCTGACATATCGCAAGTGATTTATGAAACCGTCCGAGCTACTCCACCGTTTGAGATATCCTTGGGAGATGCTGGGACGTTTCCACGAAAAGGACGCCCCAGGGTCTTTTACATTGGGCTTTCTAGGGGAAGCCAAGAAACTATTCGCCTGGCACTAAACCTGCAGTCACGCCTAGGAGAACTAGGATTCAAAAAAGATGCATCTTTTGAACCACACTTGACTCTCGCCAGGCTCAAAGATAGACGAGGTCCTCGCACCGGTGGGGAAGTCGACCTACAGAAGTGTTGGCAAGACATGTATGCCGACTTCAAAACAAAGCATCTTAACGAAAGCGGAAGCGACCTCGCTCTTTCTTGGACAGCAGACAAGGTCGCTCTGATAAAGAGTGAACTATCCTCTAAAGGGCCAGTGTATTCGGTAGTTTCGGAGCACTTTCTAGGACAATGATGGGGTAGACGAACATTTGTGTAATATGATTGCTCGTTGCGTTTGCTTAATGTTATACTCAATGAAGAATGACTGCCAGGGTTGACAGGCGACTCTAAGGAGTGAAAAACATAATGTTGGAAAAAGAAAAGGCCCTAGAGTTGGCGGTATCGCAGATAGAGAAGCAATTTGGAAAGGGTTCTATAATGAGATTTGGCGAAGCTTCTCAAAGGATGGCGGTTGATGTAATTCCAACCGGTGCCCTGGCACTAGATATTGCTCTAGGAATCGGGGGTATCCCCCGTGGAAGAATTGTGGAGATCTACGGCCCAGAGGGCTCAGGAAAAACTACTGTTGCGCTTCACATTATTGCTGAGGCGCAGAAGGCAGGCGGAATATCTGCATTTATAGATGCTGAGCACGCGTTGGATCCCTCGTACGCAAGAAGACTCGGGGTCGACATAGATAACCTGCTCATCTCACAACCGGATACAGGCGAACAGGCTCTGGAGATAGTCGAGGCCCTAGTTCGAAGCAGCGCTGTAGACTGTATCGTAATTGATTCTGTGGCGGCTTTGGTGCCTCGGGCAGAGCTTGAAGGCGAAATGGGTGATGCCCACATGGGTCTACAAGCCAGACTCATGTCTCAGGCGCTAAGAAAGCTCACGGCAGTGGTCTCGAAATCCAAGTCTACTGTGATATTCATAAACCAGATACGCGAGAAGATCGGCGTCATGTTCGGTAACCCAGAAGTCACACCGGGCGGAAGAGCGCTGAAGTTCTACTCATCGATAAGGCTGGATATTAGGCGCATAGAAAACATAAAACAAGGTCAGAACACAATAGGCGCTAGGACAAGAGCACGGGTAGTTAAGAACAAGCTGTCTCCGCCTTTTAGAGAAGCAGAGTTTGACATCATATTCGGCGAGGGTATATCTCGTGAAGGGTCGATTCTGGATGTAGGAGTCGATCAAGGCATCCTTACAAGAACCGGGACCTGGTACTCATATGGAGATATCAGACTTGGGCAAGGCAAAGAAGCCGCTAAACAGTACTTCGCAGACAACCCTGAGGTGGCAAGGGAAGTAGAATCAAAGATCAAGGAGAAATTGCAGCCTGAATCTGCCCCTTCTTCTGACCCTGCGAAAACCGATAGTAAACTCGGGGGGAAGAGCAAGTCAGGTGACACTGATGGGAAGTAAAACTCCTATGAGTGCCGCCTTGAGGATTCTGTCCAGGCGTCAGGTCAGTTCGGGCCAAATGAAATTCATGTTGTTAAAGAAACAGTTTCTTCCACAACAGATTGATGAATGCATCGATAAGCTAGAGCAGTGGGGTTATATAGATGATAGGTCTCTTGCTGCGGATATCGTAGAAAGAATGATATCCGATTCACCGTGCGGCAAGAAGCGATGTTTGTATGAGCTTGAGAAGAGACGTTTTGATAGAGAACTGGCAAAGGAAATAGTAGATAGGGCATATTCTGAATTGGATGAAAGAGCCCTAGCATTTGCAGCTGCTAAGCAGTATGCAAAGAACAAATCGGAAATGGCGTCTAAAGATGTACAGCGCCTGGCTGGGTGGCTTTCGCGACGCGGTTTCACTGGCGAAACTGTTTATACTGTGATAAGAGCATACAGTCAGGCATCTAATGGGGAGCAAATTCCCGAATACTGGGGTCCGTATTGAATTATACTTGGATAGACTCATTGGGCGACGTACGATCGCGTAATCCAGGTTGAGATTATAGTTAAGATAAATGGCTCTTAGCGACTCGCTATATTATAGCAGCATAAGCTCAGTTGTATATGTAGATGTGACATTGATATGACTTTGTGAGCGCGTAGGCCTTATAACGACTATATGAT
>JAPXKJ010000002.1:0-103989 GCA_033810155.1 Bacillota bacterium
TGACTTTAGTTATCAATTCTACTCGATAGTCGCGTCTATTAGTATACCTTACGCATGCCGTCTAACGATGTATCGCATGGAGTATAAAGGGAAGGAAGCGGGAGGGTGCAGCAAAAAGAGCCGTCCCGTATGTTTCAGCGAAACGTACCGCAACACCTTTAGATAAGGAAGTGGCTCACCACATGAGCCACTTTGCCCCACAATGAATCTCTTATAAACGAAAGTGGCCTACCACATAAGCCACTTTAACTCAACGAAACATACCGCAACACGTTTTGATGAGGAAGTGGCTCACCACATGAGCCACTTTGCCCCACAATGAATCTCTTATAAACGAAAGTGGCCTACCACATAAGCCACTTTAACTCAACGAAACGTACCGCAACACGTTTTGATGAGGAAGTGGCTCACTACATGAGCCACTTTGCCCCACATTGAATCTCTTATAAACGAAAGTGGTCTACTACATAGGCCACTTTGGCTCAGCGAAACGTATCGCAACACCTTTAGATAAGAAAGTGGCTCACCACATGAGCCACTTTACCCCACAATGAATCTCTTATAAACGAAAGTGGTCTACCACATAAGCCACTTTGACTCAACGAAACATACCGCAACACGGTTAGATGAGAAAGTGGCTCACCATTAGCGCTCCTATGGCGGTATCTTATGCGTTATCTTCACGTCGAAAAGCGCTAGAATGCAGCCAAAATCTGGCCAAAAGACTACGCGACGACACCTACGAAAAGACTGTGCTCTTAGTGGAGAAAAACCGCGAACTTCTAAAAAAACAAGAATACGAAATCAGGCTTGCAACCCTGAATGAAAGGGGTCGTATTGCCCGCGAGATTCACGATCACGTAGGTCGTCTTTTGTCCAGGTCAATTCTTCAAATAGGCGCCCTAATGGTCACCGAAACTGACGAGAAAAAGAAGGAAAACTTAGATCACATCCGCGACACATTGTCTCAGGCAATGGACAGCATGCGAACAAGCCTTCACGGTCTCCACGATGAATCAATCGATCTGAAAACGCAGGTTCAGCCCATTACCAACTCATAATTCAGGGCAATGGCACCAATTCGCAGGTCGATTCAAGAGAAGGACTCGGCCTTCGTAGGATAGAAGATAGAGAATGATGAATATATTGTAGAAACTCTAGGACTAGGGGCAAAAGGGTTGAATAACCGAGACATTGCAAACGCACTATACCTTAGCGAAGGCACAGTGCGCAATTACGTAAGCGCGATCCTAGATAAACTTGATCTGAAAGATCGCACACAGTTGGCTATATTCTATCTCAGGAGCGTCGAGTAAGAATGCCTATCCGTTTGCCTCCTAATACAGATGCTCATAAGGGGCACCGCCACAGAACAAAGAGTGAAGCAGAAACACCCGTCCCCTTTGCTTCTTCTAATGCTTCATCTAGGAAACACTTTCTCATAACTGCCTTGGCGATCCTGATGGTCGTAAGCGCAACTGTGCTTAGTTCCTGCGTTCCTAAGGCAGAACCTCAGCTAACAACTGAAGAAAAACTAGAAGATTTTCGCCTATTGTTCGATGTTTTGAAAAAGAACCACCCCTACCTAGCGCTGAAAAACCGAGTGGAAGGCTACGATTGGGTAGCCCACGAAAGCGAATTCGAGTCAGCAATCGCTGCCACAAAAAATGACAAGGAATTTGTCCAAACTATTCAACACATCCTTCTGCTAATAAACAACGGACATACATCCATCATCAGTTCGGATCTTTTCAATCTAATAGAAAACATGCCTGAAGAATTGACTCCGTGGCACAATGAGGCAGCTAAAACAGATGAAGAAACTGTAGCCCGCTGGTTCAACATGGTCGTAGAATCTATGGCGTACCCGCAGAATCAGTCTTTACCGTTTATGGCCCATTACAACCAAGGCAAATATCTGGTCTACTGGATATCCGATGACTTTTCGCACCGTTGCCAAGTTGAGCCAGGGTGGATTGTAAGCAAGGTCAATGACATGGATGTACATGACTTTATGGCAACTCTGAGGGGTGAAATATGGCTCTACTACGATCCTCAATATAAACGTCTTTACATGCGAGACTTTCTACCACCATACAAAGGTGCACCTTATCAGGTAACTTTTGAAAACGATAAAGGAGGTAGAGTAGAAACAACCGCATCATTCCAACGTATTACAGAACCCATCTATCCACCTGAATTTCCAACCAATATTTGGCAACTTGGTTCCAACATATATACCACCATTTTGGAAGAAGGTCGTGTTGCATACATTCATATCTTTGAAATGACCCAGTATCAAAATTCCCAGTCGGAGAGGGAAATTCTCCTTTCATTCTTCGAAGAAATAAAAGATGTCCCCGCTCTCGTTATCGACATAAGAAACAACTCTGGAGGTGACGACAGGTTTTGGATGCTAAATATAGTCCGGCCCTTGGCGCGAGAACCACTAAATGAATTCCAAGGAGTGGCAATAAGAACAGGTGAATATATCAAGCCGTTCATGGAAGCCAACGCAGAAGCCTTTTCTGATTTGGAAGGCCTCACATCTTTAGGCATGCAATTGACCCAAAAAGACATCCCATCAATCCTCACGCCAGAGGAATTAGAAAACATACCACCTGAAATACTAGGACCCGACTTTGAGCCTCCGATTTTCTCTATGACCACAATCGAACCTTCTGGTGAATGTCCATACAACGGCGAAATTTACGTGCTCACCGGACCTGGGGTGTTTTCGTCAGCAGAAAGTTTCTGCATGTTTTGTAAATCTTCTGGGTGGGCCACCCTCGTAGGTGAGTACACTGGTGGAGATGGTGGCGGCTCCACTCCTGCAATGATCACACTGCCAAATAGCAAAATACCAGTGTTCTTTCCTTCGACTTTGAGTTTGAACCCAGATTTCACTGCAAACGAAGAAACCCACACGGCCCCTGATATACTCGTAGAGCCCAGCTCAGAAGACATAATCCGGTATGTAGAAACCCTGACCGAGGGGAAAACATTCTCAATACCTGATCCCAATTACGACACCGTATTGAGAGAATGCCTAAAACTTGCATTGGAAGAAACAAGGGCTCGATAGGGAAATATTCGGGAGACCGCCCTCTTTACGAAATGCATACTAATTTAAAGCATCGTTACTCGATATAAGCAGTAACCACATACTGATATCCAGGGGGAGGCTCTGCTTCTTCAGAATCCAAGAATTCGAACTTTACAACTTTTCCTATATGCTCGGCGCTTAGAACCAGATGACATAAGGCAATACCCAGATCTATCTGATTCAACCTATTGAAAATTGGATATCTTACCGAACTCAGTTTTTCTCTACCCACATGCAATCCTGACGGCGTGCCGTAAAAACACCAAGGTTGCCTGTTTACTGCAGAAGGAGCAAGACGCACTGGCTCTAAAAGTCCCTCTGCTCCTTCTACGAAGCATATTTGAGACATGGGCTTTCTTTTGAACTGTGAAAGGTTATCCCTATGCAAAGGTTCAGCAGCCTCGCCAAATCCGAGCATGATCGTAAAATCCAATCCTTCACGGCACTTGACTATCTGTTCCTGTGGCCTTGCCAAGCCGAGCCAACAGCTCCCCAAACCCTTTGCTGAGAGATACAAATCTAACTGTTGACCCAAAAACCCTGCGTTGTACAAGTAGTTGTCTTTCTCCTCAGAGAAAATGAGGATGTAATGAGGAGATTTCACAGGAAGCAAGTTCACGATCTCACCGTGTTCTGCAAATGCGAATTGAACATCTATTTCTGGGCAGAGGAAATCTAGGGTGCTTGCGTAACGAGAAATATCTTCTATCACATCATGGCCGAGGGGGTCCATGCGATACTTCCGAACAGATTTTCTTCGAAATATTGCGTCATAAAGCGCAGGATCCATGTAAACCGCCTTTCTGTCCAATTCGATATTTCGTATTGGTCACTCAATCACCGATATTATAGCCCTATATCTAGCAAAGGCAGGAGTTGGCGGAAATCTCGAATGTATACTTCGCACAATTCCTCCATTTCGTCTTCGTAGGAGGCGTAGTGTATATCGTACACGCCCCATGCCCTCATGCCTGCGGCTAAGATCCCTTTTACACCATCTAAGGTATCTTCAAAGACTACGCACTTTTCTGGCGAAATCCCCAGTTTTTTAGCAGCCAAAATATACAAGCAAGGATTAGATTTGCCGCGATTTACTTCATCTGTGGTCGTAAAGGCGTCGAAAAGGTGGTAAATCCCGCATCGCTTAAGAACGGGCTCAGAAAGGACATCAGGGAGAGAAGTTACAGTGCCCAGCCTTACGCCATTTCCCTTAAGGTATTTGAGGTATTCTTTCGCATATGGTTTGAGGCCCACGTCATTAACGTAAGCATCCATAGCCATAAGGTTCCACTCAGCCATGATCTCCTCAGGTGACTCTTTCAAGCCAAATATGTTGCGGGTGTACTCGGCGGTTTGCCTAAAAGTCATAGGAGCGATCGTGTGAAAGTAATCAGGCGGTACTTCAATTCCGCGTCTAGACAAAAACTCCTCATCTATCTTTGCCCACACCCACATAGAATCAAGCAAAGTGCCATCTAAGTCAAATAAAGCTCCTTCAAAACCCAGCACGTCTGCGCCCTCTCCCTCTTTTGACTCTTTCCTTCTCTTGCTTAGATTAACACTAATTTGCCCTTAGTTTGGTTTAGGGTTTCCGAGAATAACTTCCCGAGTTAGATCTCTTAATCTTCGAGCTTTTCCTGAAACATCCTTAGCCGCCATTATAGCAGATACTACCGCTATTCCCTGTATATCTGCGCCCTTAAAGGTAGGGATCGTGTTTTCGTTTATGCCGCCTATTACGACTATAGGAATGTGTACAGACTCCCTTATCCTCAAAAACTCCTCGTAAGAAACAGGCTCAGCATCTTTCTTGGTATCGGTAGAAAACATTGGACCTACGCCTAGATAATCGGCACCATCTTCCTGAGCTTTAATGGCTTCCTCGGTATTTGAGATAGAAACGCCCACTATTTTGTCATCCCCCATGATTTCTCTAGCTACTCTTGCGGGAATATCAGCCTGGCCAACATGTACACCGGCGGCATGCGCCCCTAAGGCAATATCCGCCCTATCATTTATTATCAAAGGTATGTCATGCCTATCAGTTACCGCTTTAATCCTTACCGCCAGCTCATAAAAGTCTCGGGAAGATGCTTTCTTCTCCCGCAACTGCACTAAGGTAACGCCTCCAGATATGGCTTCTTCTACCGCTTCCTCAAGCGTAGGGGTAGTCATAAGGTCCCTGTCTGTAACCAAATACAAACTCAAGTCTACTTTAGGCTTCACTGATTTTCGCCCTCCTGACCATAGTTTCAGAAGTCAGTTTGCTAGCCGCATCAATAATCGCCATGTGGAAACCCCCATAACCGGAGTTACCGGCGCTTTCGTACGCCAGTTCTCCGCATATTCCCATGGCACATATACCTCCTACACATGCCGAAAAAAGGTCATCTGTCTCACATGCTCCGCAAAAAGAACCTACTAAAGATGTGCACATGCAACCGGTTCCAGTCACGTTGGATAAATGCTCAGTTCCATTATTGATAAACGCTGCTCTTTTTCCATCAGTCACAATGTCGGTAGCTCCTGTTACTGCAACTATGCAGTTTGAGTCTTTGGCCACTTTCTTCCCAATTTCAGCGGCCGAAACAAGGGTCATGTTCTTATCAACTTCTGATGCGTCAACCCCTTTTGTTGTCGCTTTCAAACCCGCTACAAATCTCACTTCTGACATATTTCCTCTAAGGACCGTGATCTTAACCTCTTCCATGATCCTTTCAGTTGTCTCATTTCTCAGCCTAGAAGCGCCGGCTCCGACGGGATCAAAGATAACCGGAATTCCTATCATGTTGGCTTTCTTTCCCGCCCTTATCATAGATTGTATTGTCCTTTTGTTCAGCGTCCCTATGTTTAAGACTAAAGCAGATGATATTGACGTAATGTCTTCTACTTCATCTAGGTCATCAGCCATGATGGGAGATGCGCCAATTGCAAGGACTATGTTGGCGCAATCGTTCACTGTCACGTAGTTCGTAATGTGGTGTATAAGGGGTTTCTGAACCCGGACTTTATCAATCGTTTGGCATATTCCTTCTATTAGATCCAAATCTATCCCTTCTTTTCTCATATCTCTAGCTCTCCAAGCACCCTATTTACGGTCAGAACTGCGCACATCTCTCCACACATTGAACAAGTCCTGCTGTCTTTTGGAGGAATACTCTGCCGATAGGCTTGAGCTTTTTCCCTATCTATGGCCAGTTCCAACATGGCATCCCAGTCCAAAGCGCTCCTTGCGTCAGCCATCTTGTCATCTAGATCTCTGGCCGCTTTTATTCCTTTTGCAATATCTCCTGCATGAGCCGCGATTTTTGCTGCCATGATTCCTTCCTTCACATCGTTTCGGTCTGGCAATCTGAGGTGTTCTGCCGGGGTTACGTAACACAGAAAATCTGCTCCGTTTGCTGCCGCAATGGCCCCACCTATTGCGGAAGTAATGTGGTCGTACCCAGGGGCAATATCTGTGACTATTGGACCTAGCACATAAAAGGGCGCTCCATGACACAATCTTTTTTGAAGTTTCACGTTGGCAGGGATCTCAGCCAGAGACATATGGCCTGGACCCTCTACTATAACTTGCACATCTTTTTCCCAGGCCCTTTCCACCAGGTATCCCAATTCTACGAGCTCTGATATTTGAAAGGCGTCTGTAGAGTCGTCAATACATCCCGGTCTAAAGCCGTCTCCCAAGCTTATGGTTACGTCATATTCTCTCAAAATATCCAAGAGCGCATCGAAATACTCGAAAAAGGGGTTCTCGTTGCCTGTCATTTTCATCCACGCGAGTGTGAGGGAACCTCCCCTGGAAACCATGCTCATGCGCCGATTTTGTCGGCCGAACAGTTGAGCCACCTTTTTGTTTACGCCCGCGTGGATGGTCATAAAGTCCACGCCTTCTTGGGCGTGGGAGAGAACTACATCTAGGAATTCTTTCCCTGTGATGTCTTTGAGGTCTTTTGACAAATATCCTATTGCATCGTAAATGGGGACTGTGCCTATAATAGCCGGAGACCTGGCTATTAGAGCTTTCCTAAAGTCGCGAGTCTTCCCGTAATTGCTGAGATCCATTATCGATTCTGCGCCGTATGCAATTGCCAAATCGGCTTTTCCCATTTCTTCGAAATAGTCTGCACAATCTCCAGAGACACCCAAGTTCACATTGATCTTGGTCCTAAGACCCTTGCCTATCCCTTTAGGTTCGAGAGATTCGTGCTTTTTATTTGCAGGTATGACCGCTTGTCCTGAAGATATAAGGGATAGCAGATCTACCTCGCCTATACCTTCATCCGAAGCGACCTGCTTCATCTCCTGAGTCACCATGCCTTTTTTTGCCGCTTCCATTTGGGTCTTGTACTCCATATGTTCAATGCACCCTTTCACTTGTTCTTTCAAATTGGTAGAAATGATTGACAGGGCCATGCCCTTGTCCTATGTCTTTTGACCACCTTATGGCTTCGGTGATGTACTCTTTGCCTCTGCGGACGGCTTCTTTCACATCAAACCCCAGTGCCAGGTTAGAAGCTATAGCAGAAGAGTAAGTGCAACCTGTTCCGTGGGTGTTTTTGGTTTCTATACGTTCCGAAACAAGATGTGTAAATCTTTGACCGTCATAAAGGACATCAACGGCGTCACCTTCCAAATGTCCGCCTTTTATCAAAGGATACTTAACTCCAAGCTGGTATATGATTTTTGCAGCCTGCTCCATATCATCGATGGTCTTTATGACCATTTTTGCTATTCTTTCAGCTTCTAAAAGATTGGGTGTAAGCACGTCTGCAAAAGGAAGGATTTGAGATATGAGGGCGTCTGTCGCATCTTCCGCCATAAGAGGGTACCCGTTTTTTGCGTACATGACCGGGTCTATTACTATGTTATTTGGCCGATACTCGTGTAACTTATCAGCTACTGCTTCCATAGCTTTGGCGTTTGAGAGCATACCTATTTTCACTGAATCAGGGATTATGTCTTCAAACACCGCGTCTATCTGTTGTTGTATCATGCGTGGACTAATGTCTTTTACGTCGATTACTCTTACTGTGTTTTCTGCTACTACCGATACTATGACGCTCATACCGTAAACGCCATGGGCGGAAAAAGTCTTGAGATCTGCTTGAATTCCTGCCCCACCGCTGCAATCAGAACCGGCGATGGTTAGAGCCTTTTTCATCGGTGTCATCACCTCCTTTCTAGGGTCAGACCTTCTTTGTAAGCTCTTTGCGGTCTTGGAGGTAAGGAGGCGTCAGGCACCGACATACGTTATCCCTAAAAACCTTTTGCTCTAGCTGGATCCGACTCATCGTAGTCCGATTGCTCTATATAGCAAAGGAAAAGGTGCCTTCGTAATGGAAGAGCACCTTCTACGGTTCAAACGCTCAGCCAATTTGCTTCCCTACGATGGTATTAACCAACAGGTTCAAAGGGTAAGGTTGTACCTTCTCAACTCGGTAGAGTTCCCCCGCAAACGCTCATCTCTTATTGAATTGTCATTTTCTTTAGTTAATCATTCCGAACTGCCAATGTCAAATCGAACTCAAATCGAAAACCTACATTGACCAAAGAGTCATCAAATCTATATCGTGTAACACCTTACCTGATTTGTCGTAAGCGACAACTCTGCTCTTTGAATAATCTTTTCCCCAATCGTACGGCCCTGCCCACCAAAACCCATTTTTCATCTTAGCTGTTATCGTTTCCCCTTCAGGGCTTACAACTTCGACGCGAGATACCTTAGGATCTTTCACCCATCCTGCACTGTATTTGCACCCCGCTTGAATGCAGAACTCATCCTCTGAGAACACCGCGCTCAAGGCTCCTTTTTCACATCCGCAAGCGTAGCCGCCTCCTGCACATAGATCACCTGTCCACACCTCATTACCTTGTGCATCTACAGACTTTTCGACTAGACCAAACACCAAAAACTCATCTTTGTATTCGGTGTCTTTGTGCAGCAAATCTGCAGTTGCAAAAGCGATAACAAAGTACCCATCGTCCTGTGGTTCGAACACGTAATACGTGAGATCCTTGATTTTGAACACATTGGGATCAGCACATTGTCTTACTAGTTCCTGAACTCCAAGCGGTACATCCTCCACACTTAGGGGAACATGTTGTTCAGTGGAGCACCCGCATGCACATACCGCTAAAGTACAGAGAACCAACACCGAAGTGACAACGCGACACTTTTTGCCTAACATCTACATCCTCCTTTAACCCAGTTTTTGATTAACCTCTTCCAATAGACTTTTGTGTCGAAATCCAAATCGGGGCATATTGCTCCTATATTAATTATACCCTACGTATCCGTAAATCCATTGTACTATTTTTCCATCTGTGATTCTTGTCACTATCCAGGGGTTATAGATCAACAAATCTTTGGAGTTTTTTGATCAGTACAGGATTTTAGGTGCCCTATGATGAAGTGTAAATGTTGATCGATCAACCTAAGGAGGAGTCACCAATGCTCAAAACAGACATCTTCACACCTTCTCGCTTCCTCGGAGAAGGAACGGTTACCTTGCGCGGCGTCAAAGTACCCTACCACACTGTTAGCGAAGACAACGTGTTTTATGACGATGAGGGAAAACCTATTGCTTCTATATTTTCATATTCGTATTTCCGTTCCGATGTGGCAACCGAAGATCTAAAATCCCGCCCGGTCATATTTGGCTTCAATGGTGGCCCGGGCACTTCTTCTATGATGGTACATGTGGGTTTCCTAGGACCCAAGCGGGTGAAATATGGCGAAGTCGACCAAGATGGCCTGCCACTTCCGCCCTATGAGTCATGCGATAACGAACATTGCCTGCTTGACATAGCAGATCTCGTCTTGGTGGACCCAGTGGGCACAGGTTTCGGCCGCTTGCTAGACGAATCCAAAAAGGATATGTTCTACGGTATAGAACCGGATGCCGAAGCGTTCCTTACTTTTGTTCAATCCTGGCTGGCCCGCTATAACCGCTGGGAAAACCCTAAATACCTGGTTGGTGAAAGCTATGGTTGTACAAGAGCCAGCACGGTTGCGGGCATGGGCTCTCTCTCAGGCTCAGATCGGGCTTACAGCGTCACCTTTGACGGCTTAGTCATGATCGGGAACACGGTGACAGTTGGCAAACACTTTGGGGATAGATCTCCAATTTATTCGGCTGTCTTGGCGTTTCCAACTCTTGCTGCAGTAAACTGGTACCATAATCATCCTTCCAACCAAACAGTCGAGGAATTCGTAGCCGAAGCCAAAGGATTTGCTGATACTGAGTATCTATTGGCTCTATATCGAGGGAATTCGCTAGAAGAAGAAACTCGGGAACATATAATTGAGCGGGTTATGTACTACACCGGAGTATCGCGAGAATACCTAGAAAAGCGAGCATTGGTTTTGGAGGACGTCGAGTATCGCAACCAAGTTATACGCCAAAAAGGTCGCTATGTATCTCGCCTAGATGGCCGCATTACACGGCCGCTCTATGGGCCTCTGCTAGATGAGCACAAATGGGGCGCTCACGACGACCCTGCAGAAGGAAAGTATAATCCGTTTTTCCAATCAGTACTCTGCGGTGAAGTGTTCCCCATGTTGGGCATCAAAACAGACCGGAACTTTGTCAACTCTCACTCCCTATGGTCTAGTTGGAACAACGATATCAAGGGACGAAACACCTCTGAAAGCCTTAGCGCGGCCATGCGTCGGACACCTACTATGCGAACATTCTTCGTTAACGGGTGGTACGATATTTGTACTCAGATCGGTATTTTGTACTATACTCTCGACCATTCCGATCTACCTAAGGACCGAGTTTTCGTAAAAGGCTATGAGTCTGGGCATATGGCATACCTGGGTGAGGAGAACATCAAAGCAGTGTCCAATAATATATATGCCTTTATTATGGGTAAAAACCCTACGAAATGAGCAGACCGGCAAAAATTCATGAAGATACGATACAGGGCAGGCCGCTTTATTGGGCCTGCTCTGGATTTCACTCGATATGATTAGCTATGTAGGCTCAGTATTTCAATGATGAACATTTTACTCATACGAGGCATAATAATATCGTAATAGAGCCGGGAATCTGATAGACTCAATTTGCGCACTTTGTACCAAGATCCAACCCAAAGAAGTAATGGAGTCATATAGGCACAGCATCCTCGCACCAGACCAAGTTTCAGGAGGGTTAAGAATGATTCTTCAACAGTATTCTGTCAATCAGTATCCAGTGCAAACGATCATCACCTGGATTTTATCGGAAGAAATTGCCATACCTGAAATCCAAAGGCCTTTCGTCTGGAACGCTACCAAAGTAAGAGATTTCGTTGATTCGCTGTATCGCGGATACCCGGTAGGATATCTTATCACTTGGCGCAACCCCGATGTCAGACTGAAAGATGGCACTACGGCGGCAGGTAAAAGGATTCTCATAGATGGCCAGCAACGGGTAACCGCTATCCTAGCTAGCATCTTAGGAGAAGAAATAGTCGACGATGACTACAGGAAGAAAAGGATCGTCATCGCTTTTCATCCTCAAGAACGAAGGTTTGAAGTTTCAAACCCCGCTATTCAGAAGGACAAGAGTTGGATACAAGATATTTCCATGGTATTTTCTCCTTCATATAACATTTTGGATCACCTAGAGGAGTACTGCTCGCAAAATCCCCATGTTGATAAAAACGAAGTGTACAAAAACGTAGACTATCTCAAAGGAATCGTCAATAATTCCATCGGACTAATCGAACTGAACTCGGACCTCGACATTGAAACGGTTACAGAGATATTCATCAGGATAAACTCCCAGGGGGTAGTCCTAAGCCAGGCAGATTTTGCAATGTCCAAAATAGCCGTCAATGAGGATTTCGGCGGCAACATATTGCGAAAAGCCATAGACTATTTTTGCCATTTAGCCAAAACTCCTGAGTTCTATGACCAATTGATAGAAATCGACAGTGAGTTCGTTCAGACGGAGTATTTCAGAAAAATGGCTTGGTTGAGGAATGAAAACGATGATTTATACGACCCGTCTTACACAGACATGCTGCGGGTTGCCTTTACCTCGAAATTTCAAAGAGGAAGACTCCAGGATTTGGTGGCTCTCATTTCCGGAAGGAACTTTGAAACAAGGGAATACGAAGAGTCTATTGCAGAAAAGTCTTTTGCGAGCTTAAGCGAAGGTATCATGGACTACATAAATGAGAATAATTTTAAGAACCTGCTGATGATCCTAAGATCTGCAGGATTTGTAGATTCTTCGATGATCCGCTCTCAGAACGCGATTAACTTTGCCTACATATTGTACTTGACTCTACGCTGCCAAAGAATGAATCCAGCGAAAATTGAATCATTGGTCAGAAAGTGGTTTGTCCTGTCTGTGCTAACCGGTCGATATTCTGGTTCCCCAGAGTCGCAGTTTGACTACGATATTAGGAGAATGAACGAGCAAGGAACTCAGGACTTTATTACCATGACGATAGATGCTGAACTTTCCGACGCGTTCTGGAATATCGGGTTACCCCAACAAATGAACTCTTCGGTAGCTAGCAGTCCGCATTTTAACGTGTATCTAGCGGCTCAAGTGAAAATGCATGATAAGGGCTTCCTGTCTAAAGACATATTAGTCCATGACCTCATAACGCAAAAAGGAGATGTCCATCACGTTTTTCCTAAGGAATACTTGAAGAGCAATGGGTACGATAGTAGAAGGATGTATAATCAAATCGCCAATTATGTGATCATGCAAAGCGAGATCAACATTGCGATAGGAAAGGCCTCCCCTAGGAAATACTTGGCGGAGATAAAATCCCAATGTGATTCCGGTGTATTGCGCTATGGCGGTATAACCACAGAAGAGGAACTTCTTGAGAATCTGGAGAGCCATTGCATCCCATTGGAATTGATCAACATGGAAGCGGCAGACTATCCCGACTTTCTAGAAAAGCGCCGAAAGCTTATGGCAAAGAAAATCAAGAAATACTTTGAAATGCTGTAAGAGTGCGTGAAACTCGGGCTGAATTTGGTTCTTGACGCTCAGTTTCGTAAAAATCAATTGGTACGAAACTGCACTTTTGATTCGTCCCACAACCGCGAAACCATGCAAAGCAGGAAGGCCTTTACAGAGTGAAACACGTTCTTTCAAAAGAAAATGATGTGCTATGCAGTATCTTGTTTTCTTGATGTTCCAAATTCATTGTTGACATATGCCCGAAACAATGTATAATAACAATCGATAGCGGCATATGTCGGAAACTGCAGGGAGGTGTGTATTATGCCAAGAAGAGATGGAACAGGCCCAATGGGCGAAGGACCAATGACCGGAAGAGGATGCGGTCCATGCGAATGTCATGCCGCCTGGTATGGCGCTGGGCATGGACCTGGCTTCGGACATCGGCCAGGCAGGAGGTGCAACTACGCACACGGTTTCGGACCTAGATGTGGCCGGAGGCACGGCTATGCGCGCGGTTGTGCGGAAAGCACTCCCATGGAGTGGTCTCCTGAGATAGAGAAAGAACTGCTCCAGAAGCAAAGAGATGCCCTCAAAAACAAACTAGACTTCATTGATAAAAGACTAGAATCTCTGGAAAATCTGCAAGAGTAACATAACAAGAGTAACATAAATAACCAGGTATTCCCTGGTTATTTATGTTGTCAAGTAAGGTGAGGGATGCATGCCAAGACCTAAAAAATGTAGAACTGTCTGCTGCCTTCCTGATAGGAAACGGTTTGGACCTCTAGATACTCCTAGAGATGGGATAGAGACGGTCAACATGACTGTTGACGAATACGAGGCGATAAGGCTAATCGACCTGGAAGGCCTCACGCAGGAAGAGTGCGCGGATCAAATGAACATTTCCCGCACAACGGTTCAAGGGATCTACGATGAAGCAAGAAGAAAACTTGCAGAGTCTCTGGTCCAAGGAAATGTTCTCCAGATAGAGGGCGGTAGGTACGTGCTTTGCGACGGCAAAAGGGACTGTTGGAACAAGAGCCATTGCCACAGACGTAGACGAGGCAACGGATTCTAAGATAACTCTAGAACGGAGGGTTCCAATGAAGATAGCGATACCCGTAGATGAAAAGCGCCCTGAATCAAGCGTGTGTTTATCCTTTGGTCGCGCTCCATATTTCCTTTTTTATGACACTACCACAAAAGAAACATACTATCTTGACAACAGCGCAATAGAAAACCCGAGTGGGGCGGGCATAAAAGCAGCGCAGAATATTGTGGACCACAGTGCCCAGGCTCTATTGACTCCACGTTGCGGCGAGAACGCTCAAGAAGTGTTACTCAGATCAGAAGTCTTGGTGTATCAATCCATACCCGGGACAGTCAAGGAGAACATGGACGCTTTCGAAGCCGGGGAACTTACGCTTCTTAGCGATTTTGATTCTGGAGCCGGCCGTGATGGGAGATAAGAGTGCAAAGATAGCCGTGCTCAGCGGCAAGGGCGGTTCAGGTAAAACTATGGTATCCGTGAATCTAGCTTTTTTGAGCGGAGAATCCGTCTACATCGACTGTGATGTGGAAGATCCTAACGGGCATCTCTTTTTTAATCCTGATGGAGTTTCTAAAGAAGCAGTTATAGTGATGATACCAGTTATGGATGATAGCCTATGCAATGGCTGCCGCAAGTGCATCGATTTCTGCAAATTAGACGCACTTGCCTTCATAAAAAACAGACCGCATGTTTTTGAGAACATTTGTCATTCCTGCGGTGGATGTGCGCTTCTCTGCCCAGAAAAAGCGATTTGGGAAAAGGATAGGGTGATTGGAGAGGTTCAGTCAGGGGTTTCCCATGATGTAATCGTCTCTACTGGGATAATGAATATAGGTAAAACTTCGGGCGTGCCGATCGTGAAACACCTTCTAAACAAGAACGTTCCAAAAGACCTCCCGGAAGTTCCTGTATCGTCATGGAGAGTATAAGGGACGCTGATTTTTGCATACTAGTTGCCGAACCAACAGTTTTCGGGGTCCATAACCTCAGCATGGTGTATGATTTGGTCAGGCTGTTCGCGAAACCATACGGAGTTGTATTAAACAAATGTCTTTTCGGGAAGAACCCGGCGGAAGAATTTTGTATTGAGAAGAACGTTCCCATATTAGGGCGTATACCATTTGATCCTGAACTTGGAGCGCCAAATTCCGATGCCAAAATAGCCGTTAGGGAAAGCGAGAGGTTTAGAGAATTGTTTGGGTCATTGCTTGAAACCGTGATGAGTGCTCATGGTTAATAAAAAAGCAGATTACAATCATACTAAGTGCAGCCGCCATGCCGCTATTCCGTAAAATATTAGTAATAGATTTTCACTTAACGTCTAAAACTGATATATCCACACCAGTTTTGAGTTCTGCGTTGAAATAATCTTAGTTCACTTAAAATAGATTGCGCAAATAGGTGGGGCCATCATCGCTGATAATCATTTCAGTGTGTCCAAATATCAAATAGTAGGTTTCAACCACAATTGAAACATCATCAGCGTACTTAACCAATACACAAACAGGTATGGCTGGAATATGTTTGCTGTAAATACCTGAATTATATCCAATAATATTTTGTTCATCTTCTTCCGAGATAAACTCACAGTATTCCGTTGGACATATCAAAAAAGGGTTATTCGCCAAGTGTGCTATACTTAAAAGTTCTATTAATAAGCAGAATAATAGCAAGATGACAAACATGGTTTTTCGTTTCCACTTTTTAAAAACGAAAATGGGTATTATGGATGCAATTATGACAGCAATGCATGTTTGAATGGCACATACTAATAAGGAGATAATAGATGAAATCATAAATGCATACCTATGTCACTTAACAGGATCCGTTGATGAATCAAAATTCCAATGGTCGTTTGCCGCTCTTGAAGCATTTCCGGGGTGGGCTTTGAAGTAAGCATGCCATCACCTCACAAATCAGGTTTTCAAAAGAATATATCAAAAAGCAGCAACAACGCAATGACACATGATAACCCATAGAAGAAAAATCGTCATTGTGACGGCGCATAAAGAAGCAAAAGGTGTGTACGCCAGCTCCCGTTCCCTTTACTTCCCGTCCCCTTTGCTTCTCAGTCACTCCACTTGCACAGCACCTGTTTGCGAAACTGTAAGTTCCATAACTTTGCATAGTATTCCGTGCTTCTCAAACGCTTTTTGCATAGCAAATCCTACTTGAGGGCAACTTCCGCTGCAAAGAGCTATGACTGTGGGCCCAGAACCGCTGAGTGCTACCCCCAATGACCCGGCTTCTTTAGCCGCAGTAAAAACTTGCTGCATACCAGGCACCAAATCCATCCTATGTGGTTGGTGCAGCTTATCGCACATAGATTTGCCCATAGTTTCTAGGTCTCCTGATGCAAGAGCTGCAACTAGGAGCGCTGTGTTACCTAGGTTGAAGACTGCGTCTTTTAAAGAAATTGTTTCAGGTAACACGTTCCGGGCAGCTTCTGTGAGCAAAGTAAAGTCAGGCACTGCTACCTGAAAGTGCAGGGACTTAGGAGGGTCAAACCGTTTGTAACATGTCGCTTCTTCGCACCTTGCAGCTACAATAAAGCCGCCTACCATAGCGGCCACTACGTTATCTGGGTGACCCTCTAAACTAACAGCCATGGATATGAGCTCTTCGCGGTTAAGAGGATTCCCCAAAAGGGCGTTTGCCCCTACTAATCCTCCTGCTATAGCGGCGGCGCTTGACCCAAGTCCACGAGCCACAGGGATATTGTTTTCTAGAATAATCCGAAAACCGGATGGCTCCAGTCCTACCCGTAAATACACTGCCTGCGCGGCCCGATACACAATGTTATCTTCCCGACAAGAAATCTGATCCTTCCCTTCTCCGCGCACCTTTATATCCAACCCTGACATCTCTTCCATGTAAATGTAGTTGTAAAGATCAAGGGCGACACCTAAAACATCAAACCCGGGACCTAGATTCGCTGATGTAGCAGGAACTTGTATTCGCACCACAGTTATTGCCCCCTCGGTATCTCGAGCATCTCGAGAGATCTCTTACGCTTTATCATAGAAATGCGTTTAGTATGGCTTCCTCATCTGCTGGCAGAGAAATAGGTTCTTCTACCTGTCTGAGAGCGATATCCGGATCTTTAAGCCCGTGCCCGGTAAGTACGCACACCACAGTGTCTCTTGGGCTAAACAGACCCTTCTTTGCATACTTGAGTACACCTGCAAGAGATGCAGCCGAAGCAGGCTCGGCAAAAATCCCTTCTTCTTGAGCCAAGAGCCTCTGAGCTGAGAGGATCTCTGCATCGCTAACGCTATCTATGAAGCCTCCAGAATCTCGCGCGGCTTCTACAGCTGTCTTCCAGCTGGCTGGATTCCCAATCCTTATGGCCGTAGCTACTGTTTCAGGGTTTTCCACTATACGTCCTTTTACGATGGGAGCAGCGCCTTCAGCTTGAAAACCTATCATTTTGGGAAGTTTGTGGATCTTCCCCATTTCTGCGTATTCTCTAAACCCCCGCCAGTATGCCGTTATGTTCCCTGCATTTCCTACAGGGATAGAAAGGTAATCAGGTGGGCAACCTAATGAGTCGCAAACTTCAAAAGCGGCAGTCTTCTGCCCTTCTATCCGATAAGGGTTAAGTGAATTGACCAAAGTAATTGGATGCTCGGCTGTAATCTTTCGCACAAGTCCCAAGGCAACATCGAAGTTCCCTTGCACTGCGATTACGTGAGCTCCGTAAAAAAGTGCCTGCGCTAGTTTGCCTAAGGCAATCTTCCCTTCTGGAATCAGGACTAGACATCTCAAACCACACTTAGCAGCATAGGCGGCAGCTGAAGCAGATGTATTTCCAGTAGATGCGCACATAATTGCTTTGGAACTGCTTTCTACAGCTTTTGCGACAGCCATGACCATGCCCCTGTCTTTGAAGGAACCTGTAGGGTTAAGCCCTTCATACTTGAAG
Source organism: Bacillota bacterium (assembly GCA_033810155.1). Taxonomy (GTDB): domain Bacteria; phylum Bacillota; class Sulfobacillia; order Fermentithermobacillales; family Fermentithermobacillaceae; genus UBA3907. The sequence continues at coordinate 18,003 of JAPXKJ010000002.1, forward strand.
TAAACGTTTGCGCCTATTCTTTTGGATATAGAAGACGAAGGGATGAGCGGTGTGTTTCCTTCAAAAAGAGTAACTAAAGGGGTATTGTCGGTAACGGGCAAGAACTCTTTGTATGCAGATATTACGCCAGACCAGTTCAATCTTGTTGCCTCCTTGTGGGTACCACTTGGGTACCTTTTCGTTGCTTCGCTTAGACTTATTGAAACCTAACAGCCTTAAGCCGCGGCTAATCTCCTGATTCACTACTCGTTTTAGCCATCCCTCGTGCTCAAGCCGTACGCTACATCACCACGCAAGCATCTGCGTATCTGCGTACAAGGTTCTAGAAGAAGGTTGGCTACCGAAAGGTTTATTCTCCATTTGTCAGCAATTACCTTTAGCATAGACAGAGGTTTGATAGTTCTAGGAAAGTGGCTCACAAGGTGGGCCACTTCTGGTGAACCAAAAAGGATTCGCTTCTAAAGTGGCTCACTGGATGTACCACTTTGATGAAAGAGATTAGTAGGAATCGATAAAGTGGCTCAGCTGGTAGGCCACTTTATCTGTAGGAAGACTCGATGCCAAATAAAGTGGTTCACTGTATATGCCAGTTTCCGAGAATTGCACGAATCATTATAGGAAAGTGGCCCACGTGGTGGGCCACTTCTCATAAAGCAAAAGATATTCGCTTCTAAAGTGGCTCACTGGATGTACCACTTTGACGAAGGGACCTAGTAGGAATCGATAAAGTGGTTCAGCTGGTAGACCACTTTACTGGAACACATCCTCATTTGACGATGATGTTCAGTACTTGGCCACCAAGTAAGAAAGCGGAGCCTCTTAGACAGGAATCCCGTCCCTTTTTCCTCAAGCCGAAGCAAAAGGTGAAGCAAAAAGTGCCGTCCCCGTTGCTTCGGTTTGAAAAATGATGGCGCCTATCATAGAATGATTCTTGTAGTCTAGTCCTTGGGCGGTTTCGGTGTTTTTGATACGCATCAAGGTTAGACTGTTCCAGCCAAGGTATGTCTTCGCATCACTGTTGTTTCTGATTGGGCAGCACTTTTTAATGCGTCAACCTACAATTTCGCTTGAGGAGGAGGAATCTCAATGCAAGCAATACAAGTTAAGCCAGGGATTCATTGGGTCGGAGGCATCGATTGGGATTTGAGGTATTTTCATGGGTACCTTACGCCGCGGGGTTCTACATATAACTCGTACCTAATAGTAGATGACAAGGTCGTCTTGGTAGATACTGTAAAACACTATTTGGCCGACGAAATGTTGTCGAGGATTGCGTCTGTCATAGATCCTCAAAAGATCGACTATGTTTTGGTAAACCACGTAGAAATGGATCATTCAGGAAGTGTGCCTAAAATCATGGAGATAGCTCCTAAAGCTAAGATCATTACCAACGCTAAGTGCAAACGCGGCTTGGAGCGTCATTATAAAAGAGAGTGGGACTACGTCATAGTAAAGTCTGGAGACGAACTAAGCATTGGTTCCAGAACTCTTAAGTTTGTCGAAACTCCTATGGTTCACTGGCCTGACAACATGGTGACATACGTACCTGAAGAAAAACTTCTCTTTTCAAACGACGCTTTTGGTCAGCACATAGCAAGCGTAGAAAGATTTGTAGATGAACTTGGCCTGGATGTTGTGCTAGAAAACGCAGCCTCTTACTACGCAAACATAGTATTTCCCTATGGTGACCAGGTGCTAAAAGCTCTAGAGGTAGTAGAAAGCCTGCCCATAGACATCATTGCACCTAGCCACGGCCTTATTTGGCGGTCTTCCATACCTGCGATCGTAAAACACTACCGAAAATGGGCCAGCAATCAAGCAGGCGACAAAGCCCTCATAGTGTACGACACCATGTGGGGTTCTACAGAAAAGATGGCCCTCGCTTTGAGAGAGGGGTTGGAAGAAAGCGGAGTGCCCGTTACAATGAAGTCCCTTCGAGTCAATCATGTATCCCAGGTAATCCCAGAGATCCTTGATTCGGGACTAGTTTTGGTCGGATGTCCTACTCTCAACAATGGGATGCTCCCGTCTGTTGCAGAGTTTCTGACTTACATGAAAGGATTGCGCCCTAAGAATCGCATAGGATTTGCATTCGGCTCCTACGGCTGGGGCGGTCAAGGTGCTAGGGAGGCGGAGACGATCTTAAAAGACATGGGCTGGGATGTTCCTGAATCTTTTGTAAACTTGCAGTATGTTCCTGATGAAAAAGAGTTGGAAAACCTCAAGGATGTCGGCAAAAGGTTGGCTAAGGTATTGAAGGAGAAAGAATAGGGTTAAGTCCACACTTAGTTTCTAATCTTCTTGAAACGGAGGGCTGAACATGGATCTTAAAGCACTGCACAACATCACTTACGGCGTCTATGTCATAACTTCTAAGGCCAATGAACGCATAAACGGTCAGGCGGCCAACACAGTCTTTCAGATTTCCAGCGAGCCTGCGACTTTGGCTGTGAGCATAAACAAGCAAAACTTCACCCACGGGCTAATCAAAGAAAGCGGGCTTTTCGCAGTGTCGGTGCTGCCTGAAGAAACCCCTATTTCCCTGATTGGGCAATTCGGGTTCAAATCTGGCAGGGATGTAGACAAGTTCGAAACGATAAGGTACGAAACTACTGAAAATGGTATACCGTACCTCACCGAAGATGACTCCTTGGCTTACATAGAAGCCAAGGTGATACAGGAAGTAGATGCAAACACCCACACCATTTTCATAGGCGAGGTAACCGACGCAAAAGTATTAAGAGACGGGAAGCCCATGACCTATGCTTATTATCATCAAGTAAAACGTGGGACTACCCCTCCTACGGCTCCCACTTACATCAAAGATGAAAGGAGGGTCGACATGGGAGACATATATGAATGCACTGTGTGCGGGTACAGGTATGATCCTGCAAAGGGAGATCCTGAACATAGCATCCCGCCAGGCACATCTTTCGAAGACCTTCCAGATGACTGGGTGTGCCCAGTATGTGGTGCAACCAAGGACCAGTTTGAAAAAGTAGAATAGGCTGATGATCCTTGAATTTGGTTTTGCCAACAACAAGGATAGCGGCCTTGCATCAAGGCCGCTATCCTAGTCCAAACTTGTCTATCTATCGATACTGCGAAGCACACTCAATGTCCGATCATAGGTTGAATCCAATCGCGCAGCAGGAATTGTAGCCTGCCTAGGAAAAGAGATATCCTCCCTTGAATCGTATTTCCAAAGCCCGCTCCAAACATTATCATCATAAAATACCGTCCTATCTTCCCGCAAGTGCCAACAGTTTTGGAATTTTTGCCTACGGTCAAAAAGAAATACATCATGACGCATGCCCATATCAACAAGAAAAGGAGGTTATCGAAAACATGGAGATCTCCCATGGTATCCGCCAATTGCACCATTGTAGACCTTGCGCCGCGGGCAATAGTATAGCCGAGTCCCCATCCCATAGATAGACAAATGGGGTATGATGCCAGCCAACCGTACTTGCCCCCTCCGAAACTCCTTGTATAATACAGAGCGCCCAACGGCAGAAACAACAAGAACCACCAGCGCCCGTCCTCTACTATGTGTGTGTTGTAGTATGGGATGATGTCAAGGTGAACGCTTAAGCACAAACCTCTACCTATGGCCAACGCCAGGAAAGTGTGTTCTGCAAACCTATAGAGGACATTTTCTTTGATAAGGTATGAATACACCGCTAGCGTGAAGAAGGCGGCGATCCATATCTCAAGTCTAGTCCATCCCACCAGATTCACCTCGTTTCTTATCTCTGACTAATCAAACGCATCAACCGTTTTTCTTCTTCAATATGTAAGATATGTTGCCTAGCACGATAAGAACAATGATCACAGCGTGACCAAGTCCCTGTGCATCCATAAGAGAAGTAGCGTCGCCAGGTCGGCCTAGAAGTTTTTCATACTGTGCGGCCCCGCCTAGACCTGCAAGCAGACCTTTAATCTGTCTAGACCGCAGAATGCTCTGGTTTCCCGCTACGTTAACCGCAACACAACCAACGTATATGTCACAGTCTGCCCAGTTCACTAGGTATGTTCCTACTCCGGGACTTCCCGCTTCAAATATGATAAATGCCTTAGACGTTTCCGCCGTCCATTGTCTCACCTTTTGCATAAGGGGCAGATCCTCGAAATTGTTCCCGTAGAAATCAGTGTTTCCACAGGTCTTCCAAAGATCCTCGCGCATTTCTCTCCATATCATGCTCTTGTAACCTATGAAGACCCAGTCGACGCCATATTCGGCGCTATACCCATCGGCTTCTGCTGCTGCAGCAACCTTTTTCAGCAGGTCTCCAGCGATCATGGCGCCTGTTTCCCATTGAGCAACCCCTACAGCCTTCAGACCTTTCTGCATGCAATGGTAGAACCAAGCCTCGAGTTGTGGAGAAAGTTCTGCATTGGACCCTCCGCCGTAGGAGACGTCAAAAAACACGATTTCACCAGGTTTGCTGTTCTCAATCCAATCGAATACTGGTTTAGTCGTCTCTTCATCGACTACTATCGGCAATCCAATGGGTTGGAGCACAGGAATAATCAAAGCACATGCCATCACCAAGTAAATTATGCGAGGATTTATCTCGCTAAAGCGTTCCAAAAACTCTCTCAATTATCTCCCTCCCTTCACAGCAAAACTTGGTGCTAGTGGGCCAGATGGCGCCTCTCTATGCCAAGCACTACTCGCCAGGTATTGGCAACCCCTCCCAGAAATGCCCCAATGCTTATGGCTCGACTTACAGCAGCAGTAGGGGTAGCCAATATCCATGTCCTGATCCCTGAGAACCCCCCTAACCATGATTGGCTACTCCAAATCATCTCTCCAAAGGGAACGTTGGCCACCATCACTAGGAAAGCGACCACCATCATGACCGTTGACTCCAAGTTCTTCACTCTAAAAGCTCTATAGGCCGCAGAAGCTATGAAGAACGCCAAGAGCGAGAACATCGTTGCATCAAGCGGTTCGCTTACAACTCTGAATATAGTGCTAAAGAGAGGGTCATTATTCCCTTTTATTACTCCGTAGACCCCATATGTCCACGCCAAAATGATAGTATATGCGCTAAACATCCAGTGTTCTCGCCGATGTCTTATATTCCCGTAGTGAACGCGTGTAAAGTTCACTATGCCTAGTCCAAAAGCGCCAAAACCCATCCAAGTCATCGCCCAGCTAATGAGCGAGCGAACCTTCATGCCATCGGCCAAAACCCATGCATCCAGAGGGCCTATCCACTCGAACCCAAACCTTAGAACTATCATTATGAGCATCAATATGTACGGGACTTCTCTTTTCATCTAGCGCACCTCCTTTCCGCTCAATCCGCATGTAGATTAAAAGTTGCAGAACGTCTTGATGAAATTGTGCCCTGGCGCAAACGTCTCCAAAAGCGCGCCTAGAATGACCGCTACGAAAATGACTATACGAAAGATATCTTGGGAAACGACACTTCCCATGATAATGGGATCTCTAGACAGCCACGCAGCACCTGCATACATTTCCTCTCCGATCATCACGTAGTCACATGTAGCTATGAAGAACGGGATCTGAGTAGTCGCGATTGTAGCAGCAACCTGTATGCTTTCAATCAGCGCTCCGGCTTCGGCTATCAGCAGCGCTTCAGCATAGAAGTAGCCGATTAAGAACTGAGCAGCTGGCTTTTCACGGGCTATTATTCCGTTGATGTTCATGGCCCAAGCAAACTGAGTTCCACTGATGTACCGAATGTCATCGGGGTTAAAGGCATCAGGCCTGCCAGCCTCTAAGTATGCCTGCCTCACGATATCTTGGTGAACCGCATTGCACAAATAACTGCTGTCGGTAACTATCAGCCTGGTATCATACTGCGCACACAGTTTTGCCACATATGCCATGTATGACCAATATGCAAAGGTATCCTCATATCCAATACCCTCGTCGTAGTTGGTCATATGTACAGGCCGCCCCATCTCAGTTGCCCTCCCTACGGCTTCGTCAAAAGCCTCCAAACCTGGGATTCGCTTTATCTCTGGAAGCGGCAGGCCGGCCCTAGCCCTGCTAACACCTACCCATACCAGAATTCCCATGCACAAATAAAAGAGGCAAGCCGAAACGGCATTGGGTTGGTCTACTACGAACCCAAACTTGTATTGAGGTGCCTCCGCAGCGAGAAACATTATTTCGGACATATCTTCACCTCCTTCCGCAATGAGATACCACCGGCTTTGGGGTCTGACGCGTTGAACAGCTATGCATCCATGGGTATTGCGCCTATGACCACTGCTTCGAGAGGATGATGAGCGATCAGCGTAACCAGAATTGGCTGTTTTTCGAAAGCCATGTGTGAAACCCGAAATAGTGGGTTCGTTTAGCTGTGTAGCGTGTTAGTTGCTGCGTAGTATGGTGCGATCCTTGGTTAACTAACCGAACATACCTCTTGAAGATAAGACCCATATTAACGACGTATTGCCTGTTCTTTCTGCTTACCCTACTGCCGATGATATGGTATTCTACGCCGTCATCGATTATCCTCTTTCTCCATTTACGTATATTTTATTGCATAAAAGTATCCGGACTTTAGGTTTTCCTATTTACAGGAAACGCGCTTATGCATTAAATGATGCACAGGCCTAGCATGCAGCCTCTTTCGGGGGTTCTTGATCATATCTACTCCGTTAGTGCCCCTTTCTCCTTCGTGCTACGGCCACAAGAATCTTTTGAACCACACTCCAAGAAGCAAGGGGGACGGCACTTTTTGCTTCATGCGCAACGTGAGAGACGAAGCAAAAAGTGCCGTCCCCGCTGCTTCGCGGTTACCTTTGCTTCGTGGGTGTACTTAGAAGTAGAATCAGAGTAGGGTGATGGATATGCAAGATAAATCCTGGGTCGAGGTGTGCCAGGTATCAACTGAAGTAGAAGCAGAGCTTATCGGCTCAGTGCTCGAATCTTACGGCATTGAGGTTATATTCCAGGCGTCTCTGCCAGGTAGCGTTTATCCAGGTTTGGCACCGATCAAGGTGCTTGTACCAAAAAAAGATCAGGAACTGGCAGAAACTGCACTTAAGACTACCGAAAACAGATGAATCTTTTGCATTCGAAGAATTGCGAACATCCTCTAACCTGCTCTGGTGAGGGTTTGATGGTTCTCTGCCTGCATTAATAGATGAACTTCTCAATACTACCACATAATTTTAGTATTCGAATCGTGCAACTTTGCGCGGTGGAAGATGGACGTAAAACTCATCTACTCTTATCGATGATCATACCTAAAACCTATATAGGGCCAACAGTCTCTCTCGCCTATCTTTTGATTGTGGCTGTAGGGTTCTCATGCGAATGGAAATAGAAGTTCTCAGCTGTCCGTTTCTAATACTTCACGGCCTGAGACCCGACCCAACACGAGATAGCATACCAAGGCTTCAACTGCTCGTCCTGAAACCATAACTATAGCTCCAACAGATCCACCAAGTTTAGGAAATATACTTACGAGGAGCATTGATAGTGCAAAAACTGCGAACACGTCTAGGAATTTCGCCAGGGTAACCCAAAAGGCATGTCGCTGCATCAATAATACGCCGCCGTAGAATTCTGCTAAAGAAGCGACAAGCGGCAACCATGAAAAATATATCAACGTTCGGATAGCTTCGGGTATAATGTTCTGTGGGGCTCCAATCAGGCCACCAAATATCCAATTTCCTACAGCAGGAAGATTAGTTAGAGCCAAACACGCTGTAAGGAAAATTCCCAAGATAACAGAAAACAGTTTCAGCTGGCTAAGACGCTCTCTACTGTTGCCAAATATTACTACTACATGATAGATATTCATAGTAGGAGCGTTGAATATGAGCGAATAGCTCATGGCTACCTGGTAAGCTGCCAGCGCAGTCGCTGGGTTTCCTGTACGCGACAACGCTCCAGTGATCATAGGGCCTCCAAGCGTCTGAATGATTGACGCAAACACAAGTGGCACTGCAAAAGCAAACATTGCTCTGTAACCTAAAGATGGTTCTTCCGGACCTTCATCAACCAATGGCAGAATTGCCTTTTTAGAAACGATGAAAGTCAACACCGCCTCTACGCCTAGCCCCATCATTAGTATTGCAGCACCGACAGGACCTGTCGGAAGAACTCTGGGAAGGATAGACGCAGCCACGAACATTACTACTACACGTACTAGCATGCTCAAAGTGGTATAGTGAGTCTTTCTATGCATTACAATGGGCGTCTGATATATGGAGCGGATAGTTGAAAATACAGGCCAGAATACAAATATCTGCATCGACTCTATGACCCCTCTATAGATTTCGTCGGACACACCGAGGAGGTTTACAAATATAGTTTTCGACAGTGTCGTCCATGTAGCTAGGGACTGGACTAGTACCAGAATCCCAAGGATCATCAAGGTCACACTCTTTACTTTTCGGAAAGATTTCTTCCCTTGTGTAAAGGTAAGACATATACGCTGCATAGCATAACAGGGGGACTCAATCACCTTTGCAACGCTGTGAGAAGCTGAATATGCGGCAAGAGCCACAGTTGGGTACAAGGTTCGTGCCATTGCAGCCGAAACCACAGAGTGCGTCACCATCATCAACACCTTTGGTTTATATTTATCGAGGTATCAAAAAAAGAGCCATGGCGAGAATGAATCATCGCCATGGCACCTCTAATCTATGCAGAAGATTCAAAGAGTTAGATGCCTGTCCACTTCCTACCTATGGGATAGGCGTCGTAGGGGGCATTATTGTAGTGCAGCTGGCTCAAATCGGCAGGCCCCTGCCCTGGGACGCTGGTCCTAATATCTACTTTTGCAACTTGGTCCCAAAAAGCCCTGTGGTGCACCCTGTCTTTTAACACGATTATATCTAGGTCATTGTAGTCTAGGCCTACGCACGAAAGCCCCGCGGAATCATTTGCGCCGCGCATCCTTTCGGCGACGACCACGTGCCTGTTGTCCCCTAAGTTAATTCGGGCAACAAACCCTTCTTTTACTCTAGACCCTTTGCCCATAGGCCCTACTAAGGTGTACTCTGGACAACCCGTGTATTCTACTGTTCCAGTTATCTCAACAGGAGTGCCAGAAAACTCGTCGTACCATCCGCCTACAGTTACAGTGACTTTGTCTCCTACCTTCGCAGTCTTTTTTATCTCCTGAGCGGCCTTGGGATCTGTTATGCAAGGTATGACCCAATTCTTTGCTCCTTGGGCAAGAAGTTCTTTTAGCATGTGGGTGCTGTCGCCTATTCTGTCAGCGCCGTCTGCTATTATGACTGGCCGAAGCCCTTGGGAGACGTACTTCATGGCTAAGCGGGTAGCCTCTTTTGCATCAGGTAGAGGTTCGGTGAACGATTCCCTTAAGCTCCACGCAAGGTCGTTTAAGTCCTGAGCCACTTTTTCTGCTAGCTCAGGGTCGTCATTAGTCACTACAAATATGGACATGCCTATGTCTATAACGTCGGCATAAGCATAACCCGGCGCTACAGAAGCGCAATACACTCCAGGAACTTTCTCCCATTCCCTGCATCTGTCATATATGTCTTTCATAGGATGCTGGTCCGATGCCTGATATATGCTAGCAGAAACGATCCCCGGACGTCTGCATACCGTATATGGTTTGAACTCTCCGCGCACAGTCTTAACCATGCACTCAGCTGCCTTCATACCTATCTCTTCTGAATCTACATGGGGGTAAGTCTTAAGTATGAAAACCGCATCAGCAGCTTCGGCAAGCTCTGAATCCTCGTTGGCATGCAAATCCAATGTCACCATTATGGGGACGTCTTTACCCACAGCTTGCCTGGCGCGCCTCACTATTTCCGCCTCTGGCCTTACTGCGTTTGCAGCTGCCATCGCACCGTGAAGGGCAAGAAGCACGCCGTCAACAGGTCCTGCTGCCTTTAGTCCATCCCTTATTTCGTTCGCGTACTTCTCAAAGCATTCTGGGACAAGCCAACTTGAAAATCCTCCCGGGCCCTTAGAAGCATGTACTATGGGGACTATTTCTGCTCCTTCTGCCTCAAGCACCTTGAGGTAACCATTTACGTAGGTAGGGATGCCTCGGTTTTTCTCGATGATTGCCTGGCCTCTTATGGTTCCAGATTCAAACCTTTCTACTGTCGTAAGATCCTTACAAAACGTACAAGTTTCATCTGAAAACCCTGCAATAGCGATTCTCATTATTAACCACCTCCATTCATAATCTAATCCATGTAGGCTGCAATTACCAGTGATCGTTTCTGTATATACTTGCAGATCTTCGAAAAGAGAGGTCTCCCGTATTCATTGTGTTGGTGCTACCTTGGGTAGAAACATTGCTAAAAGTGGCGGAATGTTAGAACAAGTATTGAAGCAGATGCTCCTGCACTTCACAGGAACATATTGCGAAGGTAAAAACGCTTATCTCCGATTTAGGTCCTATCTTTTCTAATATGGACTCGGATATATGTTGGTTCCCATATCCAAGAAATTTCTGAATTCTCCTAAAAAAGCTCGCGCCTGGCGCTGAGCCTCAGCGGATTGCTGAGGGAGTGGGTTCTTACACAACAAGAGGTCAGGCCTAAAAGAAACCTCGTGAAAAATGAAAATCATCCGGTCCCTAGCGCCTACGTAGTAAAAGTCGTCAGCAAGAGCGACAAATTCGTCTCCCCCAAATCTTGGGTCTGAAAAGCGGGAGTTTTCACCAGCATACGCTAAAGTACCTCTCCCAAGGTCCACATCCATAAGAGCCATATGCACTACAACGGCAAATCCTCCTTCCTCGTTCACCCAGACCAAGCTCTCCTGAGTAATTTGAGCCCCAGGATCCTTCCCTTTCCCCCAAGCTACCGGAGCCTGGACGAATAGCTCATCTTCTTCATTAGGGATCTTTTCCAAAAGTGTAAACCCCTCGGGTCTGAAATGCTCGCTTAAACGCCAAGCTATTAACCTGAACTGAGACAACCAAAACTGATCTTCTTGTTCCTTTTGCTTGCGTGCAAATACCGCGTTGCGACACAAAAGACCCACTACGACGCCAACTACAACTGCTCGAAGAATAGGGGCAACGGATTTCTTCGACAAAACTCTCCCTCCATTAATCGTCCACTCTTATAAGCCTTTCTTATCCATAAAAAGTTGAAACTCGGCTACGAAGGATTGTGCCTTCTCTATCCACTCGTACGGATACGCATCTATAGAGGCTTGGCTTCCCGGCTGGATTATTGGCCGCAGTTGAAAGAAGAGCAGCATGTTATCATGACTCGCGACGAAAACCCAATCAGGCGGGAGTAATTCGCGTCCCCCTCTAGCAATACGCGAGACTGGAAAAGCTACAGGCTTTTTCCCCATTTCCTGGTCTTTGCGCGCAAAAACCATGTCCACAACAATAGCGAATCCATCTTCGTCATCCGCATAGGCTAAACCCACTTGAGTCGTGAACCAACCGTTTTCCTGCAATGCAAGAGGCACCGCAAATCCATAATCATTTCCGTTAGCGTACCAACCAGGAGATACAAGCACAATATGAGAATCAACGCGACGCTCAGGCACACCTACTACCCGATAGCCATCAGGCCGGAACCCTTGACTAATCTCCCATGCAACATCGCGGAACTCATCATAACTGCGAAGAAACCGCATTTCTTTATCATAATCGAATAAATAGGGACTCACATGCAACGAAAGGATATTCCCTAATCCAAGGCCTGCGACAATCGCTACAGTGAACCATATCTTGCCATACTCACGGCTACGAGAATCATCCATCTAGTTCGCCTCCGGTGCTGATGTGACTAGTATTGTAAATTAATAGTATCTTTACCAGTAGTAAAATGTCAAGTATGTAACTCACTACCATGTCATCTGCCTATATGTATCCTGGGAAACTGTCACTTTGCGATTTGGACTCGTTTTGAGAGAGGCAGAACTGGCGAATACCCTATACCTTTGGCGACCTTTATACCTGCATCCAATTAACTGTAGATGAATCCGAAATATTCGAAAAACAACTATATAAATTGCCGCTAGATGAGATTAATCCCTTCTTTGCGATATACCAAGACGATATACCAGGGGTATCAACTAATGGCTACTCTTTTAGGCCCCACAAGACTTCTCTATCTATTGGGAAAATTGGCCGACGAATATGTCTGAAAGTAAAACGCGAAAGGTTAGGACTGCTCAAACCTGGTCCATCCACCTCTATGATTTCTGCAGCAATAGGCTCATATGACGCTCTATAGTGTACAGCCGACTTTATGACCACGATTTTCCGGTAGGAAGGATCAATCCCCACCGATCGAGGCACTTCTACGTCTACAGGCTGAACCCGCCTTTCGTTAACAATGATTTCTACGCCCCCGCTTTGGATAACTGCAGTTTTCCCGATACACGACATAAGGCCAGTAGACATGGGCCCTCTATGTACAAACCAACCGTCGGAAAGGAGCCTTACAACCCCCTGGACCCTAACAGGTAAACCGTGTTTGTCGTCGAATTTGCCGCCTATCGGGAAATCGAATTTGCCTCCTACCCCTACGCGAAAACCCTCTTCTACCCCTTCTTTATCAGGGATAGTTATAACTACTGCATCTTGAGCGTTTTGCTCAATCAAACATCTGAGTATTTCTGTTCCATCCCCTGATGCGCCGCCGCCTACGTTATCAGCTACATCGGCTAGCACGACTGGGCCTCGCTTCGCTTCAATGGCATATTTCACCGCCTGAGACGGGCTAAGCATCTCTGTCTTAATCTCATCCCTCATATCCCATGCCATCTGGGCAAGGCTTTGTGCAATTTCCCTTGCCTTTTCCTCATCCCCGTCAGTAGTAGCCAAAAAAGAAAGGCCCGCTTCCTCTATATCCGAGTATACAAAACCTCCATATACGCTTACATTTATAACTCCGGGTTCTTTTTCGTATTCAAAAGCCTGCTCCATAAGGGCCTTACATGGTCCAAATCCTGTATGGAAAGGAACCACGCCTGGAGCCATGGGAGGTCTTACTACATAACTTACAGGGTTAATCTCCTTATCAAGCAACCTGAGGGAAAACTCAAAAGCCTCAACAGCCCTTTCCCAACCATCAATGTGAGGATAGGTGTTGTAACCAAACAGTCCGTCAGAGTACTTAACCATGGCATCTGTCACATTGGCGTGAAAATCCAAAGTAGACACAACCAGAACCTTCTCGCCGACTACCTCCCTCACGCTTCTTAGAATATCCCCTTCTGCATCTGGAGTTCCATCTACTACCATGGCCCCGTGAAGCGCCAAAAGTACCCCATCGACCTTCCCTGCTTTTTTGATACCGTCGATAAGCTGGGTCTTTAGGGTTTCATATGCTTCTTTAGTGACAATTCCCGACGGAGATGCCGAGGCAGCTATGGTATGGACGACTTCATTGCCGGTTTTCTTCGCAAAATCGATGAACCCTCCAATGGGTGTGCGGGTTCCTTGGAGTTTCTCTATTACCTCTTCAACCAGGTAATAGCCACCTTCCGTGAAACACGATAGATCTGTCTTTATGGGGCTAAAGGAATTTGTCTCGTGACTAATTTGACCCACTGCAAAACGGCGTGCCATCCTGATACATCTCCCTTTCTACATGGAATCTTACGTTAAACGCCCTATTGCCTGTATTCTTAAAACCCAAAATATTGCCTTTTTCATCCCGTAGAAAGTCTAGTCTGCTCAAAGGCCCTGTTTTTCCATGGAATTGGTCTTTGCCTGAAGGTATAAGGGTCGCATCTTCGTGACGTCTGTGACCTGCAATCAGGTGACCCTGAGATACAAAAAGGGTGTATGCGGTGCCAAGTTCTTCGCTAAAGTAAGTCCCAACATATTCGCGGAGATCTTCTTCTTTAAGGTCGACGACTTCTACTTTCAAACCGCCTAGTTCTTCACCATAGGTGTTTATGAGGATCTGGTAAGGGCTGGGCATAAGCTCATCTTCCTTGGCCTCTTGGCTTATGAAGGTAATCAAGATTTCTCTATCTTCTGTGGCAAAAACGTCGGTCTCGAAAAACTCGCCTTGAGGAAGCGTTTCTCCCCTTTCTATTTGCCCTGTGTTAACCAAAAGGCGCGCCTCGTCCCACCCTTCCATAGTTATTGTGAGTCCTTTATCGGTAAGCCTAATCTCTACTAACTTACCCAAGGCTTTCACAAGATAAGTGCCAGGACAAGACAGATATTTTATCTTTTTAGGCTGCGGCTTTGGGCGCTTTATGTGCGCATTTGGTTCTTCGTCTATGAAAAGGTCTGCGATCTTCATAGCCATAGGCTCCCTAGGGAAACTACTGACGTTGGAAAGTATGACTACGCCTAAGTCTATTTCGGGAAAACCTCCAACGTAAGCTCTAAAACCAGCATCTGAACCTGTGTGATAGATGAGTTTTAACTTGCGGTACTCTTTGGATATTATCCCAAAACCATAGTCTATCTTTTTTCCGCCTGTGAGGGTGTAACCTTCTTTCATCTGAGAGATCACTTCGGGTCCACCTACTTTGGGGTGGGTATAGTTGGTCAACCATTTGGCTAAGTCCTCTACAGTTGTAAATAGACTGGTAGCGCCAAAATTTGCGTAGTTTAGCACACTTTTTCTGTACTTACCGCCTGGCTTTGGCGAATAGGACTCTGCTTTGTTTTTCACTATGAGTTGATGATCGTGGTGAATGTGGGAGTTATTCATGCCTAGGGGTTCAAAAATCGTTTTTTGCATGTAATCGGGAAAAGACATTCCAGATACGCGCTGGACTATAACCGCGAGTAGAGTATACCCAGAATTGGAATAGAGGAATCTAAAACCAGGTTCGAAGTTTAATTCTTTTTGATGGGTGATGATCTTCATTAGGTGACCCATTGTTATAACATCATCCATCCTCCAGCCTGCCATCGTAAGGAGCTCCCACTGGTCTCTCAATCCACTCACGTGATGTAGTAGATGGCGTATGGTTATGGGATGTCCAAATTCTGGCATCTCGGGTATGTACTTTTTTACCTCGTCATCTAAAGAAATTCGTCCTTCTTTAGCAAGTATGGCTACAGCCATGGCAGTGAACTGTTTGGATACTGAAGCCACGTGAAATACAGTATCAGGCGTTATAGGTACATCATATTCGAGGTTTGAGTAACCGTATCCCTTGCTGTGTACTATCTTTCCGTCTTTCATAACCACAGCGGCTGCGCCCGGCAAGCCAGGTCTATCCCATTTAGCAAATAATGAATCGATACTATCTTTCATTTCTTGGGTTTTCACGAGAATACACCTCTTTTTTGCTTTGACTGCCTAAAACCTATTTAAACGACGGAGGAGACGATCTGAAGTTGCGTTCTGTGTTGAGGTCAATTACGTTTTGGGCGAACAAGGAACCTAACCCACCTGTGTGGATGTAACAAGCGCCTTCATGAGAAGGTATGATCCCGCGAGATATAAGGTCTAAGAATCCCCCAACGGTTTTGGATGTATATACGTCTTCAAGGAGAATGCCTTCTTTGCGAGGCAGTTTGTACAAGGTTTCTCTGGAAACAGGGGTAGGAATGGCATAGCCTTCTCCTAGGTATTCTTCGTACGTTGTGAAACGGGTTTCTAGGGGAGGAAAGAGATCTTTGCCTCCGAGGTTTTCGGAGATTAACTGGTAAGCTTCTCCGGTAAGGTTGATGATGATTTCGTTTAGTACGCTCTTTGGATATTCTACGCTTATAACATGGACGTGAAATGGATTGCCCAAAAGAGCGTTCCCCAGGATAAAGCCGCTAGCGGTGCCTCCCATGGCTCCTACCATGCCTATGTGCTTAATGGTCAGGTTTTGTTTTTGGCACTGTTCGAAAAGCTCAAAAGCAGCACTGGCATATCCAAGGCTGCCTAGCGGCGTTGATGCGCCGTTATGTATAATATATGGATTTCTGCCTTGGCCCTTTAGTTCTTGGGCAATTTGCTCCATTTGGAGGGTCCTTGTGTTTTCGTCAGTTTTGCCTATGAAAACTGAACGTGCCCCAAAAAGGTGATTAAGCAGCATGTTCCCTTGGAGCAGAGCTGGCTCTTCATCGTTATGGACTAAGATGCAATCTACGCCGATCTTGCAGCACGCGGCGGCTGTTAGGGCGCATAGGTTGGATTGAAGTCCTCCTGCGGTGATTATGACATCGGCTCCTTTATCTAGAGCGTCGCCTAAGAGGAATTCAAGACTACGAGTTTTGTTGCCTCCGAGACCTAATCCGGATAAATCGTCTCGTTTGATGTAAAGATTAGGGTGGCCGATGTCTTCACCTAGTCTATCTAGTTTGTGTATGGGTGTAGGCCACAGGCCTAATTGAGCCCTAGGTAATCCTGGAAAGTGGTGCATTTTGAAAGCTCCAATCTTTGGTATCAGTTTGAGAAAGGTCCCATCTGGACATATTCCATGGTGCCGTGTTTGATTTCAACGGCTTCGGCTTCATTGTATCAGTTCAACGGTAATTTTGGTGCATGGATTTACATGACCAACCGAATCTGAAGCGGCATGGACCCCTGCCTTCCAAGTGATCAGTGCATAATTAGGCGGCGCATACCTCGGCCAACATAGAAACACTAGGAAAACGCAGGTCCAAATGGACCCGGCTTGGCGGCACAGTTTGGGCAACGAAAGGGAAGCGTTGGTAGGAGGTAGAAGAAATTGTGCAGGAGGTTCGTTTCTTGTGCGTAGACTAAAACGGGTGGCAGCGATCGATAGAGGCATCGAAGCCCGTGTTTCCATCCCTTATAGGTAGGCTAAAAGGATATAGGCAAGTGCAGAGGAGACTTTGTGAGAAAAGTTTCCATCCCTTCATAGGTAGTCTAAAACTTTTTCGAGCTATATACATATAAGCGCCCGATCACTAAGCCAATACTCTTTTGCCTACCACCGATCCTAATACCTCTTTTGTTGAAGCAAAAAGTACCGTCCCCCTTGCTTCAGCTGTTGAGCAACATCTCGATGAGGATATCGCACATAGCTAGGATGTCGTCTCCGTTGATCATCTCGAAGGGTCCATGAGTGTATCTCGTCGGGAAGGTGAAAAGAGCGGTGGGTATTCCCATGCGGATGAGGGAGTCTCCGTCGGAGCCGAATCCGTGGAATACCGCGTGCTGGACTGGTTTTCCGATCCGCTTCGCCGCTTCTTCTAGTTTCTCAGCTACAGACTCGCTGTAATGAATGCGTGCGTCTTTGTGAGCTATTATGGGGCCTTTGCCAAGTTTTGTGGGCATGTACTTAAAATCGACTGTAGGTATGTCGCCCACAAGCCCAATTTCCAAAGCGATGGCCAAATCGAACTCTCCTTCGAAGACAACGTTCATCGAACCTCCAAGCCCTACCTCCTCTTCTATAGTAGCAGCATAGTAAAGCTCGTATCCATAGTCCTTACCCTGAAGCTTTTGAGCCAGGATGGTCATAATAGCCAAACCGACCCTATCATCCATCGCTTTTCCAATAACGTTATGCCCTAAGCGGACTGTCTCCGAACCAAATATCACTGGACTACCAGGCCGGACGCCTAAAGCTTCAACTTCTTCTTTGCTCCACAACCCAAGGTCAAGGAAGAAATCATCCCAGCCTACTTCTCCTTTGGCTCGCTGTGCTGCGGTTTTAACATGGCCGCTGGCAATGCCTACGAGGCCGGGATAATACTTATCCTTCCCCTTAACCAGGACAGGCTGGTTGAGATAGGTGTCGTTGGGCTTAACGCTGGTCTCGCTGCCCCCAGTTCCGTGAGTCAATCTGCAGAATCCATTTTCGTCAACGCTGCTTACCAAGAAATTTATCTGGTCCATGTGAGCTGTTATGAGAAGTCTTGGGCCTTTCCCGCCCACTTTTGCCATAACATTACCTATTTTGTTCTGCCAGACCTCCTGACACACAGGACTCCAATCCTCGATCAAGCGTTTAGCAACCAACTCTTCATGACCAACAGGTCCAGGGATTTCAGTGTATTCTTTTATTAGATCAAATAGCATGTATCTTCCTCCCAATCTGCCTGAAATTGATTTGCCTCTATACATGGAATCCTAGTTAATCAGATCAAAATACATGTCTATGTAATTCCCTTCCCCTACCGGAAACACCTCTATAGATCCGCCTAATGGGCTAACCAAGCAATAGTATTTGGTTCCATTTCTTTCTCCTATATAGAGATATGCTGAATCGATTAGGTCAGTGCGCCTTAGCGTAAAAGACAGCAGGCTCTTTTCTTCTAGCTCCGATATGTTTGTGTAACCATTTGAAGACAAAAGATCTTTGCCTTCTTCATAGGTAAGAGCGGGTCGGAAGATCAAGAATACACCGATCGCTCCAACCACAAGTACCACAGTGAACCACCGGATGCGAGGCTCTTCGGTGTCAACTTCTTTCTTCCAGTTTATAATCGTAATTACAGCCCAGCAGACAAGCAAGGAAACTGGAAACGTCAGTCTGTAAACATCAGCATACACGTAGTGAGAAACAGCAGCCATCCCAAGAGGGATTAGTAGGCATATAAGAATCTCAATAATTAGTATGTTGCGCTGCTTCGTCATAAGTTAGAACTCCTTTCTAGACTCAAGGCATACCCCTTATGAATGGTAACCCCCTTGGAGCACCGTCATTCAGCATGGGACTCTTCGGTATCCGGAACCAATCTAACGGCAGTACCACTTGAAAGCACCAGCATCATCCCATTGGCAAGAATCTCGTGATCCAGTTTCACGCCAATTACAGCGTTGGCGCCGAGTCTTTCAGCTCTTACGCACATTTCCTTTATACATAATCCGCGAGATTCGACCAGCTTCTCCTCGTAAGCCACAGTCCTGGCGCCGAAGAAATCCGCCAAGGCAGCAGTCATGTCTCTCACAAAACTAGTCCCCAACGCTATTTCCCCGGCAACTATGCCCAAATAGTCTGTTACTCTATAACCGTCTACAGAATGTGTAGTAGTGACGATCACTTTAGCGCCCTCCGAAAATCAGTTTTAAACCACAATTATTGTAACTTTATCGCAGCTCCTTAGTTTTGTATAGTATTTTACTACCAGGTAACCATTTCCCTTTCTCAGATATGGAAATGAGTATGGCACCAGTTAGTCACTCTTTAGATTCTAGCTCAAAAAGAGCGGCAGATTTCGCTCCTGCCGCTCCGGAAAGATTGCCTAGCCCCTTCGTTCGTTAACAAACACGGTATCATCTGAATCGCCATCATTTTTCGATTATCGCTAATCTTCCTTAATCTGGTGAGATACGAACAAGAAACCATCATCTTGTATCTTGAGAGTAAGTACCGCATTATCACTGTAAAGCCTTACAATGTCACCCTCTTTTTCGCCGCTTACCGGGATGAAAGTGGCAAATCCAGCGTCGCTAGTAAAGTTGTAAAACGCATCATACTCTTCGAGATACACCAACTCGTCCATTCCTACCCCGCTTAAATCGTCAAGCCCAATTCCCATATGCTGTTTCAGGATCTCATCTACCACATCAGCCGGAAACTTGTGGATGGGAACAGG
Source organism: Bacillota bacterium (assembly GCA_033810155.1). Taxonomy (GTDB): domain Bacteria; phylum Bacillota; class Sulfobacillia; order Fermentithermobacillales; family Fermentithermobacillaceae; genus UBA3907. The sequence continues at coordinate 37,439 of JAPXKJ010000002.1, forward strand.
CATCTCTTGTCGAGTTATATCCTTCCCGAAAGGCCAGTTTTCTGCGTTCTTGAGGGCTTCGAACTCTGCTTCATCACTCACAAATTCCTCGATTGGGTAATATCGTAAAAACTCAGCCAAATTGATATCCTCTGGTTTCTCGTAGTAAGAACTAAAGAAGTGATTGAGGGGATTTATGGTAACATTCCCCTGTTCGTCGGTGGACGTCAGCTCAAAGATTTCCTTGTAATACTCCAACTCTTCTGCGGTAAGAGGAACGATCTGGCTTTCATCGTCCTCACCATTTGTAATGGTACAACCTGCTGCGCAAATCATAAGTAGCACAAGCGCCATAAGCAGCGGTAGAATCCTTGTGTATTTCTTAGCGACAGACATCACTTGGATCAACTCCTTCATAATGGGTACCGAAACAGCTCATCCTTCTATTTCTAGACGACGAAATTCAGGACAAGTTCCTTACAGACTGCATTGTCCAGTTCGGAGCATGAAACCACAGCATGTGTTATGGAAGGTGGCTCATCAAATAGGCCACTTCCGCAGGAGAATTAGATTTAATCATAGGAAGTGGCTCACACAGTGAGCCACTTTCCACAATTTCTTTCTCCAAAACATCATTTCTGGCTCACCCTGTAGGCCGCTTTCCCCAATCCCTTTACGCCATAAAGAAAAAGTGGCTCAGTACGTATGCCACATTCCTTAGATTCTCGCACCTTCCCATAGAAAAGTGGTCTATCACATGAGCCACTTCTTCTGAAAGTGAGCTCTTAACCCACCCAAAGTGGCTCATCAGGTAGGCCACTCCCGCAGGAGAATTAGATTTAATCATAGGAAGTGGCTCACACAGTGAGCCACTTTCCATAATTCCCTTCTCCAAAACATCATTTCTGGCTCACCCTGTAGGCCACTTTGCCCAATCCCTTTACGCCATAAAGAAAAAGTGGCTCAGTACGTATGCCACATTCCTTAGATTCTCGCAGTCTCCCATAGAAAAGTGGTCTATCACATGAGCCACTTCTTTTAAATGTGAGCTCTTAACCCACCTAAAGTGGCTCATCAGGTAGGCCACTCTCGCACCACGATCAGTTTTAATCATAGGAAGTGGCTCACACAGTGAGCCACTTCCCATAATTTCTTTCTCCAAAATATGATTTCTGGCTCACCCCATAGGCCACTTTCCCCAATCCCTTTACGCCATAAAGAAAAAGTGGTCCAGTACGTATGCCACATTCCTTAGATTCTCGCACTCTCCCATAGAAAAGTGGTCTATTACATGAGCCACTTCTTCTGAAAGTGAGCTCTTAACCCACCTAAAGTGGCTCATCAGGTAGGCCACTCCCGCAGGAGAATTAGATTTAATCATAGGAAGTGGCTCACACAGTGAGCCACTTTTCATAATTTCCTTCTCCAAAATATCATTTCTGGCTCACCTCATAGGCCACTTTCCCCAATTCCTTTGTGCCATAATGAAAAAGTGGCTTAGTAGGTGTGCCACATTCCTTAGATTCTCGCACTCTCCCATAGAAAAGTGGTCTATTACATGAGCCACTTCTTCTGAAAGTGAGCTCTTAACCCACCCAAAGTGGCTCATCAGGTAGGCCACTCCCGCGCCAGGATCAGATTTAATCATAGGAAGTGGCTCACTGTGTGAGCCACTTTCCACAATTTCTTTCTCCAAAACATCATTTCTGGCTCACCTCATAGGCCACTTTCCCCAATCTCTTTGCGCCATAAAGAAAAAATGCCTCACCCCACAGGCCACTTTCCACTACATCCAACACATCAACAGTGACACTTTCTCAATTCTTCCGTATCCTAACATTAGAACCATAGAACCATCCCTTATTTTGCATGAGACTGGAGGCACAGAAGTTGAACAAACGAAGTTATCCTTGCATAATCCTAGTAACCATCGCAATCTTTTTGGCTTTGGGTGCAGCAACCATGGCTCTTAACAAAGTGTTCGAAGATAGACTGTCCCAGGGTTATATGATGGAATACATGTTTTTCACCGGCTTAGTGCAGGTAGCCCTTTCTGCAATAGTCATTCAAATTATGAAGAAAAACCAGGTGTTTTACGCAGATGAATTCACATCTCGCGGCTTGCTAGAAGGCATAAAACTTGGATGGCTGGCTTATATCTTCTCAGCAGCTCTTTTTACCCTAAACTATTTTGGCCAAGACAAAAGTCTCTTTACTAGACCTAGCTTTCTTTCCATCCTCATAGTGCTTTTTTCCGCTTTGGCAACAGGGTTCTTCGAAGAGGTCTTGGTGAGGGGATTTGTGCTAAATTCCATTAACGAAAAACTACAAGGCGTACCTGGGAGAACTAAGAAGGCCATGCTGATTTCTTCTGCGATATTTGCCTTGGCCCACTTATTTAATCTTTTTATGAACCCAGACTTTTTCTTTGTCATAGCCAACGTGATTCAGGCTTTTATGATGGGGCTTTACCTCTCTGCGATTTATGTAAGGAGTAGTAATTTGATAGCTCCTTCGATCATCCATGGGATAGTAGACTTTGCAACTTTCATCCTCTACGCTATCTTGTCGCCAGAAGCTTTATCAAGCATGATGAATGCACCTCAACCAGAGCCTACAGGTTCTCTTTGGGTAACCTTTTTCGTGCAAATGGCGATAACTGTCCCGTTTCTTATATCAGGTCTTTTAATGATGAAGAAGGTAGATGATAAAACATCTTAAAAAAGCGAAGGATTTCGGCGAAACACTAGGGCCTAAGGGCACTATACGATAGAAGGAGCCTAAAGAAATTAATCTTCAGACTCCTTCTGCCTTAGATGAAATATCTTTGCATCAAAACTCTATATGCTTCAAGGTATGCTTCAAGATACGCTTCTTCCACAAAAAATGTTAGGTGCCTGACACCCCTACAAGAACCGATAGCCTCACGTTATAGATCGACACTTCGCCTAAAGATGGATCTAACCCACCGTAAAACTCACGCATAATCACCTTTATCCTGAGGTTTTGACTCTGGGATTCTATGATCATGTCTTGAGGGTTCAAGGTGACATAAGTACCGCTTTCGGATCCGCCTACGATTTCAAAAACGTGATCTTTCAAAGAGATACTCCACTCTTCATTACCTTTGAAATATACGGTAAGGACCTGCTTATCAATATCATATTCTATAGAAACATCACCTTGGGAAAGGCGGGACTTTGGTCCTTCGCTGTAAGCCAGACCTTCGAATTGAAACAAATAGTCGTAGCCTGCTATGCTTAGGCTCATATCTGTCTCCTCTGGTCCCGCTATATTGATTACATATGAACGGCCATAAGGATCGTATTCGAATCCAAACAATTCTCTGAAGGCGTCAAGCGTAAAGTCGTCGGGAAGGAGTTTTACGTCTCTTAAGGTGTGATATCTTTCAAAGTAAAGTATGACAGCCGATATTTCCTTCCTGTCTTCTTGCGAAACCTTATCTGAAGGGGTTAAAGCGCCTTCTTGAACCATGTCATACTTGGCGCATATCCCTTCTAGCCTCTTATTTTGGCTCCATTTGGACACTGAAAAAGCGCTCCAAGGGCCTACTGTAGAAAGGGCGATCAATACGGCTAAGGCGAAGATCAACATGGCATTTCTCTTTTTATGAGAAAAAGCGAGATAGAGCATGGAACCTAATAGCCACAGCCCTATTAACAAAACATAGTAGCGGCTTTCTGTGATGCCGTAGTATTCTACCCTAATCCCCATAGAAACAAACATCATGCCCAAAAGGGGGATGATGACTACGGGAAAGTATTTGGAAAATATCTCAGCCCACCTGCTCTCGTGAGCGATAGGTTGGATGAAGAAAAAAACCCCTGTGCCTACTAAGGCGTACCAAATCACAAGGTTTGAAACCAGTCCTACAGGCCATTGCCAGGTGATAAGTATTTTGGCGAAGTAGACGAACAAAATGGCGGCGTACAAAAGAAGGAGCGGAGTGACTACATTTGTAATGAGGCTTTTTAAAACCTTTGGGTATGCTTCGTAAGATATATCTTCTCCCGGCTCTGGGATCCCTGCCATGAACAAAAAAGATCCTAAGATGCCAAATATGCCGACAAATAGTTTGAGGTAGAAATCGTAAAACACATTTAATGAAAAAAGAGACGACACTGTGAATACTGCAGCTGCTAACCCTAGGAACACCACTGCAGAAAAAATGGCGGCTATGACTAGTTGAAGAAATAGCCTCACTAAATACATTTCAAAACCTTTTTCTTTATTTAGATTTGGTATGACGAGAAAAAGGAGAAGCAACGAAGCGGTTATGCAAAGATGCCTCACTCCGGCTACAAATGTGAGTCCGTCTAGCATCACATAAAAAAGGGCGCCTAGGAGTATTGATACACCTAATGCGACAAGATTGCGTTTATGGGAAGAATAGTAGGTCTTTGACTCTTCGGATCTGCTTTCTAAGTACAGTATGACGCACCAAGATATGATTATTTCGGCGAAGAGACAAAGGGATAGTTTGGTGAGGTTTTCTTCGATGAAACTTCCTTCTCTGCTTATATTTGCTATGGCAGTCCCAGTTAGAGCAATGCTCAACGCTACAGAAGACCAGAATCTTCTGAGAGTTGGGCCTATGGCAGAAGCGCTTCTTTTTGCCATAGCGCCTACGGTTTGACTGAATGTCATGTTGAATCTCCTCTTTCATGATTTTGTGTGAAAGATCAGCCTTTTATGTCTATTACGCTATGACGAACGTAAAAGTACACCGGTTGCACCTAGGTTTCGGCTATGAAGAGTCCTGCTTTTCCAAGGGGCACTTCTTTTATTATATTCCCATCTTTTCCGACTACCATGGCGCCTCCAAAGGAGTTTCCGTCGACTAAGTCTTCGTGAGAAAGGTAGTTTACCATTATAGATGTGGAGCCTGTCTTTAGAGCGCACCTTATGTACTCTTGTTTTTCTTCCGTATCCCAACGTTTTTGGTCGTATGAACCGTCATCGAAACAACGGGCAAAGGGGTAAAGCAACCAATCTACTTGGAGGTTCTTTACTTGTTGGGTTAAGTAGTCGTCGAATAGGTCTCCGCATATTAAAAAGGCAAAGGAACCTAGGGGCGTTTTGACTTTGGATATGGAGTTTCCGTGGCGGTAAAATAAAGGGTTGGCGCCTCGCCCGTGCCAGTGTGGAGAGATTCTTCTGTATTTTAGAGTGATATGACCGCAAGGGTCTATTAAAACGGCAGAGTCGTAAAGGGAATTGCCGTCTTTTTCAAAGATGCCTGTGGCGATATATATGTTTCCTTCTACGGCCGCCTGAGAAAGTAAAGAAGTAGCAGGCCCGGGGATTGGTTCACCGAGTTTTATGTCTTTCATTGGATCGTCTGAGTTTATAAGCCCTGTAGGGGCGGCTTCTGGAAAAAGGATAAGGTCGGCTCCAGATTTCGCCGCTTCTTCTGCCATATTCACCATTTCGTCTAGGTTCTTGGATTTATCGCAAGTTACTTCGAGTATTCCCAAACCTATTTTCATCGTAAAGACCTTCTTTCGGCTTAGAGGGAAAAACTCACTTGAAACGCTAGAGCTAACTACATGGAGTATATCATGGGAGAAGATGTAAGGGTTATATAGCCTAAAACGGGTTTCTTCTCTGAGTTGGATAGTTATATAATGCAGACAGGCTTGTCATATCAGCGGTCAGAGACAGGCGACCGCTCTTTTTGAATATGGAAGTCCTATGGACATCAAGTAGCGTTTGTGTCGCAGCCTGCCAACAGGCAGAAGTTGCACGCCACACAAACGCCGCATATGGTCCTATTGATGAATCTGCTAGCTGTCTTCGATCTATGGCTTGTCAAAAAGATGACACGCCACGGAATGGTTTCGCCCTAGGTCTTTCATGCCTGGCTCCTCGACCCTGCAAAGGCTCGAACACATTGGGCAACGTGTGTGAAATCGACATCCTGAAGGAGGGTCTATCGGCGATGGTACGTCGCCTTCTAGCAATAACCGTTGTTTTTTCTTTTTTGGATCGGGAACGGGAATCGCTGAGATCAAAGCTTGTGTATACGGGTGTAGCGGGTTCTTGTAGAGGTCCTTGCTGTCTGCGATCTCTACTATTTTGCCCAGGTACATTACGGCAACCGTGTCGGAAAGATGTTTAACTGCAGCCAATCCGTGGGCAATAAAGATATAAGTCAGGCGAAACTCTTCCTGCAAATCGCTCAGCAGGTTAAGTATCTGGGACTGTATGGAAACATCCAACGCAGAAACTGGCTCGTCGCATACGATAAGTTTGGGGTTCAAAGCAAGAGCCCTGGCAACACCTATGCGCTGTCTTTGCCCTCCTGAAAACTCGTGAGGATACCTGTGCGCATACCCGGGAGCCAACCCGACAATGGTGAGAAGTTCTCTTACTTTTTCCACCCGTTCGTGCTTACTTAGCACCTTATGTACCAAGAGAGGTTCGGCTATGATTTCCCCTACCGTTAGTCTCGGATTCAACGAGGAATACGGGTCTTGATAGATCATCTGCATTTCCTTGCGTTTTCTGCGCATTTCCGCCTTATCCAAGGGTAATAAGTTCTGACCGTCAAAAAACACGGTCCCCTCGGTGGGTTCTACAAGCCTAAGGATGCTCTTCCCTGTTGTCGTCTTCCCACAGCCCGATTCTCCTACTAATCCGAAAGTCTCTCCTCTATTGACAGTAAATGATATGTCATCTACCGCCTTGACAAACCCCTGCGACTTCCCGAAAAAACCGCGCTTCAAGGGCAGGTAGGTCTTTAGATTGTGGACATCAAGCAGAATATCGGCATCAATTCCACTAGAGATGCCCTCATGCCGGTCATCGTAATTGGTAGAACATGACAGAGGTTGAGGCGACTGGCTCATAGCGTCCCCTCCTTTTCATACAACCAGCATCTGACTTTCCGTCCTGGCCCCATTTCAAATAGCGGAGGATTCTCCATCTGGCAACGTTCCATCCTGCGATCACATCGCGGATGGAACCTGCAACCTGACGGCCATTCTGAGAGACTTGGGACGGTGCCCGGTATGACATGAAGCCTCTCGGTTTCTACGTCTATCCGAGGTATAGAAGTCAAGAGCCCCACTGTGTAGGGATGTAAGGGTTGTTCAAATATGGAATGAACGTCCCCTTCCTCCACAAAGTATCCTGTATACATAACACTTACTCTATCAGCCATCTCCGCAACAACTCCCATATCGTGTGTAATCAATAAGATTGCAGTTCCCCTGTCATTCTGCAAACGGCCCATTAGCTCCAATATCTGAGCTTGAATAGTAACATCCAACGCAGTTGTAGGTTCGTCTGCTATTAGGAGTCTAGGATTACACGCCAAAGCCATGGCGATCATCACGCGTTGCCTCATGCCACCGGACATCTGGTGAGGATATTCGTCTATGCGCCGCTCTGGTTCTGGTATACCCACCAATCTTAGCATTTCGATGGCTTTTTCCCGAGAGTCTTTCGATGCCAAACCCTGATGTAGCTCCAAAACCTCCATAATCTGAAATCCAACGCTGAAAACAGGGTTCAGCGACGTCATTGGTTCTTGGAATATCATAGAGACCTTATTGCCGCGTACCTGCTGCATCTCATTCTCTGTCTTCAGCAACAAATCTTGTCCATCGAGAAGAATCTCACCGCTCAGTATCTTGCCAGGAGGCCATGAGATCAACCTCATTATGGAAAGACATGTTACTGACTTGCCGCATCCACTTTCCCCTACTATTGCGAGGATTTCCTTCTCACCTATTGAAAAGCTGACATCGTCTACAGCCCTGATTTCACCTTCAGTGGTAAAAAACGATGTTGTGAGATTATTCACTCTTAGAACTTCTCTAACCATCTCTACACCGCTTTCTTCATAAAATCTACTCTTTGAGCCGTGGATCCAACGCATCACGCAAACCGTCACCTACAAAGTTGAATGCAAGCACGGTTACCATAATGGCTAGGCCCGGATAGGTCGCCAGATGAGGAGAGCTTCTAAGGTAGTCCTTTCCTGCGTTTAACATGGCTCCCCATTCGGCAGTTGGAGGTTGAGCTCCAAGCCCCAGAAAACTCAGCCCAGAAGCTGAGAGAATTGCACCTGCAATGCCCAGCGACATCTGAACTATAACCGGTCCCAAGGCGTTCGGCAGAAGATGGACAAACATTATACGTAGATCGCCTGCACCGGCTCCCCTTGCAGCCTCCACAAATTCGGTTTGCTTCAAGGACAAAAACTGGCCTCGCACCATACGTGCATATCCAACCCAACTCACAACAGCGAGAGCCAGCATTGCGTTGTACAAGCTAGGCCCCAAAATGGCAACTATGGTGATAGCAAGGATAAAAAAGGGAAAAGCATAAAGGAAATCAACGACCCGCATTATCAGGGAATCTATCCACCCACCATAGTAACCAGCAATTGCGCCCAGAGTAATGCCAACGACACTTGACATCCCAACGACCACAAGTCCGACAGTAAGCGAAACTCGCGCACCATATATCAACCTGCTTAGGACGTCCCTTCCAAATTCGTCTGTGCCAAGGATATGCCCAGGCGAACCCGGCGGAGCGTAAATATTGTCTAGATTCATTTTGTCATACGGATAGGGCGCCAGAATCGGAGCAAATATGGCTACTGTGTAAAGAAATATGATGACGCAAAGGCCCACCATTGCTAATTTGTTCCGCTTGAACCGCGCCCACACATCTCCCCATAAAGAACGTCTCTGCTCTGCCAGATCATCTTCCACGTTTGATAGACCTCCTTTTGCAGTCACTAAAAGATCGCAGGGAAAAGTAACGCCTAATCATAGCGGATCCTTGGATCTATCAAAGAGTAACTAATGTCAACAATAAGGTTCACAATTACGAATATGAAACACATAAAGAGTACATTCCCTTGAATCATTGGCAAATCTCTGCGCGTAATCGAATCTACGGCTTGCCTGCCAATGCCGGGCCAAGCAAAAATCGTCTCGACAACAACGGCTCCGCCCAACAGCGAGCCAAACTGAGTACCTATATGAGTAACTATAGGTATTAACGCGTTTCTAAAGGCGTGCCTGTAGACTACGACTCTTTCGGGAAGGCCTTTGGCTTTGGCAGTCCTCACATAGTCTTGGCGTATAACATCAAGCATGCTCGAACGTGTAAGGCGAGTCGTCATGGCTGCCATGCCGAAACCAAGAGTCAATGATGGAAGTATGAGGTGCTTTAGCACGTCCACAACCCCAACGGAGAGATGACCTATGCCTGTAGCCGGCAACCAACGCAACTTGATTGAGAAGAAATACATAACCAAAAGTCCAAACCAGAAACTAGGCATAGACACCCCTAACAAAGCTCCAACCATCCCAATATGATCCCATGCCGAATACTGCTTGGTTGCAGAGATGATCCCAATAGGAATGGAAACTACCACAGCGATTATCAATGAGGATATCGTCAGCAACAAGGTAGCCGGGATGCGTTGAAGGATGCTAGAAAAAACATCTTGACCCGTGTAAATTGAACGTCCGAGATCCCCGCGAATAGCATTCTTGAGAAACCTCCAATACTGAACGTACAAAGGATCATTGAAGCCCCAGGCTTCTCTAAGTTGTTCAATCCTCTCAGGAGTGATTACTTGTTCCTGTGACCCCAGCATGATCAGGACCGGATCTCCGGGCGCCAGGTGAACCATCAAGAATACTACTATCGAGATACCCAGCAGGACAGGAATCGCTTGCAGCAGGCGGCGCAGAATGAATCGAAACACCTATCTATCACCTCCGTGTCAGTAGGGGCGTCGGAAGCCGACGCCCGCACCCCCCCAAATCCAATAGATCAAGTTACCATCCGCCTAACGCTCCAGCCATACGTTATTAATCCTGCTTACAAACTGGAAGTTCCCCGCATAGTCTTTAACTATGTCGTTGTATGCAAAGAAGAAGTACTCATGATAAGCAGGCATGTGTGCCCTATCCTTGACCACGAGTTCTTGTGCTTCTTTCCATACAGGCTCCCGTTCCTTAGGATCTAATAACGTAATACCAAGTTCGAGAAGCTCGTCAACCTTAGGATTCTCATACCGCGCGCTGTTTCCGTTGGGGCCTTTGTTACGACTATGGAACATAAAGAGCATTCCGTTGGGTCCGCTATACCCGCCAAGTATCAGCATGTCAAAGTTGCCCTTGTCGCTTTCACTTAGAAGTGTTCCCCACTCAAGGTTCTGCACTTCGGCTTTTATCCCCAGCTCGTTTAGACTAGTAGCCACAATAACAGACAGTTTCGAACGATTTGTATCTTGCGGAGCAATGATCCTTAATTTCAAAGGCTGACCATCTTTATCCAAAACACCGTCTGCATTTGTGTCCTTCCAACCCAACTCTCCGAGTATCTCCAGCGCCTTCTCCGGATTATATTCCCAGTATTTACTCAGCGACGGATCATAGCCAAGATTCGGTGGCGGAACTGGTCCGACCGCCCTCTCAGCCATTCCTGGCGGAAAAATCGCCTTAACCGCCCCGTCCATATCTATTGCTGCACATATGGCATCTCGAAACTTCAGATTGCTTGTTGGGTCTTTTTCGCAGTTGAAAGCAATGAATCGATATGCAGCCGTCCCTTGTTTCATAACAACTAGTCCCGGGGTGTCCTCGATTCTTTCAACGTCCTTCTGCGGAATCTGCGCTACAAGATCAACGTCACCGGCCTCCAGAGCCATTAGCAGAGCATTGGGATCCGGTATCGGTTTGAGGATTATCTTGTCTAGGTTCGGCTTAAGCCAGTGCTCATCATTGCGAACCAAAGATACGTAATCGTCAGGTTTGATTTCTTCCAACTTGAAAGGACCGCTCCCAATCGGAGTACGAGAGAACTTCTCGGGTCCAAGAGTCTCCACTATTTGCTTATTCACAATATACACAGACGCAAGATTATCGAGAAGAAACGCATCAGGTCGCTTGGTGGTGATCTTTACTTTGTACTTATCTAGGGCTTCGACCTTGTCAATCGATTCGACGAGATTGTAGCGACTTGACTTCGTTTCGGAATCAAGAATTCGCTCTATGGAGTATTTGACATCCTCAGCTGTAACTTCGGGCCCCTCTCCTTTCGCATAGACTTCATTATCGTCGTGCCATCTGGCACCCTCCTGCAGCGTGAAAACCCACGTCAGGTTATCGGGGTTTTCCCAAGATGTTGCCAATCGCGGAATGATTTTGCGTTCAGGGTCCTGATCAACAAGCGCATCGAAAACCAAGTTAATCACATGCCACGAGCCCTCGTCATTGTAAAGCGCCGGATCAAGGTTCACAACACTCCATGAGTCACCGACAACAAGGGTACCGCCCACTTTTGGTTCAGAACCGTTCTCTTCGACATTGGGTTCGACACTAGGCTTACAACCAGATACTATGAAAGAACACATCACAACCAAAACTAGCACAAAACACATTCTCTTCTTCAAATGGCATGCTCCTCCCAAATAAGTAGTGCGTTAGGCCTACAGTGTTATGAAAAAAGAGTAGAGATCTATAAAGACCGTTCACCTCCAACCTGCCCCGTGACTTCCTACTAGTTGCAATGATGTAGACTCCAAAAAGACAGAGCTGACAAGAGCAATCTAATTGTGCCTAGGATTTAGGGACAACCTTTACGCCCAACATAATCGACAAACACCGCACTTTCCAAACTCCCCGAAATTCTCGGAAATCGCCTTTACGCCCAACATAATCGACAAACACCCTTCCCCATCTGAGGATATGTTCTTCTGTAAGGGCCCTTGCTTTCTCACCATCGCCCTCACAGATAGCCTCATAGATCCGCCGATGCTCCAAGTAAGGTACTGGTTTCCTCATGCTCGAAGTCTGAATGTATGACCTCATGTCCCAAGTTATTGACTGCAACGACCTTGCCATAGCCACGAGAACCGGTGATTTTGTTGACGCAACAATCACTCCGTCAAACTCCATCAGCAGTTCGGTTATCCGATCCGTGTCTTCTGCACCGGCAGCAACCTCCAACTCGCAAAGCAATCTTGCCAGTTCGGAAATCTCGGATTGTGATATTCTTTCAGCAGACAACTCGGCAGCTAATCCTTCAAGGCCTGCTCGAATACGCCATATGTCCCAGATCTCATTCCGCCCAAAGCCTACAACAACTACACCGCGATTTGGGCTATACTCAAGAAGCCCTTCTGACACAAGCAACCGAAATGCTTCTCGTACGGGTATTTTGCTGACTCCTGCTTCATTCGCTACTTCTTCTTCGGTCAACCGCTGTCCTGGTTCATAAACGCCAAGCACGATTGATCGCCTCAAAGCCCGATAGACTCTCTCGAACAGCGATACTCGAGATTCTCGTCTGATCTCGCCAAGGGGACTATCCACTTATTTCCACCCCGCATCTTTAGCATATTGGTATATTGTATATAATATGCTATCCTATTCGAGCTCAATGGCTGATATCCTTCTTTGCAGTACCGCAAACTCGCTGATTTGCAGGATCATTTCTCAATGATACTTGCTTGCCGGGCTAACTTAGCAGCTAATCAGACATAACGGTAACCGGGTTCGGATGGCACATTCAGAGCGCACTTTTTCACGGTGAAGCATTTGTTACAGGCTTGTGTGTCCAATTGCTGTCGTCGAAATATGAAGACAGAACTATGGCAGACGTTATACATTGCGGCACTCGGAATGGCGCTTCACCAACCTGCACATGAGTCCCCAACACAGCAGAACAAGTTTGAACATGAAATGACGTCCTTCTGGAAATGCGTATGCAGCGTTTGCTCAGGTAGTAGTATAATGCAGATAATGCCTTCAGCACGTCACCCGAAAGGAGAAACTCATGCAAGGATTAGTTGAAACGATTTTGGAAACGTTGCCGGCTGAGGCAGCTATAATGATAGTGGCTGCTTTGCCTGTGATAGAGGTAAGGGGGGCTATTCCTTTGGCTGTAACTTTGGGGCTTCCTCCTCTTTACAGCACTTTTCTTTCGTTTGTGGGAAGTATGATCCCTTTTCCTTTTGTGTTTTTCTTCGTTAGGCCTATTTTTAGGTACCTTCGTAGCAAGGAAGCAGTGAAGCATCTAGTGGATTCTTTCATTGAAAGGACTATGAGGAATAACAGGGATAAGGTGGAGAAGTATGGTGCTTTAGGATTGTTGCTGCTGGTTGCTATCCCTCTTCCTGGTACAGGTGTGTGGACAGGTAGTATAGTGGCAGCGCTTATGGATATGAGGTTCAAACTTGCTTGTCCTGCTATATTCATAGGGAACGTTATAGCAGCGATTATAGTTATGGTGGTTAGTTATGGGGTGGCGGGGGTGGTGGGGTAGAAGGAAGCAACTTTGCGAGGCTTCCGAACTTTTCGGTTTTTCGACATCGAATCATCAGCATTATCCGACGTACCAACACTCCTCGTAAACTCGCGCAGCTACCGACCTCATTTGATGATCACAAACTTGTCTTCTCAGATCACAACTGGCATTGAGGTTTAATCTAGTCATAGCGAAGCAAAAACCCCCGTCCCTTATGCTTCACGCTGCTTGATTGGTTGGCTCTAGCTCGGAGAGTCTTCCTCAGCATTTATAGTAGCGTGTTTTACGGATGTCATTGGTGACCACTTTCTGTAAAGGCACACATGTGCCAAGGCGAGCAACATATAGACAATGAGGAGTATAGGGATGCTCAAATGACTATATAAGGTGGCGATCCATCCAAGAACTCCCAAACATGCGGTTAGCGCAATCACACTAACAGTAACTTGCCTATGAGTGTAACCTACTTGAACTGCCAGTTGATAAACATGGGTTCGATGAGGCTCGTACCATTTCTCACCAGAAACAACTCTACGCATAAGGGTAAGCGTAGCGTCCACAACAAATGCTGAAAGTAAAACAAGCCAGACAATAAGCGTAACACCTTTGGTTTTTTCAGAAAACAGAGCAAGGTATGCAAAAGTAAATCCTAAAAAGCCACTGCCAACATCGCCCATGAAAATCTTGGCGGGGGGCCAATTCCACACTAGAAATCCACCAACAGACAAGGATACCCCAAAAGCCAATAAGGCAACTATTGTGTTACCTGACATTAGAGATAGAAAACCTCCAACAGTGGCAACCACAACAGCTTCACTAGCAGCGAGACCGTCAATACCGTCCATGAAATTATACATGTTTATAGACCAGACAATTCCCAAAACTGCCAACACGAAGCCAAAATGACCTAGTTCAATCACTTGTGAGCCTATAGTTATCTGTTCCAGTCCATTTAGGCAGTACACAGCATATATGGCTGATATCAGATGAACCCCAGCGCGGAATAGGACAGACAAATTCTTTTTGTCGTCAAACCAACCTACGGCAGCTACTGCCAATCCTGCGACAATTAGGCCTAAGCTCATTCTAGTCGGTACATTCATAGCATAAAAACAAATCCCAGCAAACAAGAGGAAAAGTGTTACGAATGAAAGACCGCCTCCTCGCGGCTTTGGAATTGAATGAGAACTACGAGAATTGGGAATGTCTATCATACCTTGCCTGGTTGCGTACCTCATGATTAGGCTGGTTAAGACCCAGGCAGAGGGAAATAACAAGAACATGACTACATAAATGGTTTTTGGCGACATGACCCACTTTCCTTTGATTACTTTACGTATAATTTTCTAGACTGGTTGAAGGCGACCACAGCATCGGTGGCTACGATATTACCCCTGCTTCGCGAAGGGCCTGAATCTCCAAAACAACGCCGTCTTGAAAGCTTCGGGGACTAAAACCTAGTTCATCACGAGCTAGGCTATAGTCAAAGACTCTGTCTTCCTTAAGCCTTTGTATCCTCTCTAAGTTGACGAGACTGTTCGGAATCAACTCTCCCAGATACCCGCATGCTAAACAAACTGGATAAGGGATAGTCACAAATATGCGTTTCTTTCCTAGATCTTTCGCTATTTCTTCCATTAGGCTCCTGTATGCAATTGGCTCTTTCCCAGCCACATTATACTCTTTACGTATTGCTACGTCATTTAGAGCTGCTGCAGCGATTACATCAGCTAGATCTTCAGCATATATCGGTTGCATTAAAGAATTACCTGTACCTACTATAGGTACCATTGGAAAACGGTCCACGATTTTAACTAGTTTATGTATATTCTTGTCACGATGATTGCCATAAATCATCGTTGGCCGAATGATCGTGTAATCCAATCCGCTATTCCTGATTTTTTCTTCTATCTCTATGTACTCTGAAGCGTATTTCCGATAGCTGCTGTACAATCCTGTCGTACTCACAAAGGTCACACGCCTAAGACCAGACTCCCGGCATGCTGAAATAATATTATTTGAATACCTTATGCCAGCCACATGGATCAGGTTTTGAGCACCGCGAATGAAGTCAATAAGTGATTCTGCATTGTTGCAGTCCCCAGTGTAATATTCAATACGCTCATCACTCGGCATGTGTTCAATATTACTTTTCGCCCTGGTCAGACAGCGGATATTTCCTTGAAACCCATGCTTTCTAAGTGAATTGATCAGAAATCTGCCTGTAAGGCCAGTAGCTCCAGTTACTGCGATCACCTTGGCAAATCCCCTCCCTACAGCTGCAAATGATAATTCCATGCTCCAAAGCCAATCAAACTATGGCAAAAACGATTCAGTTGCGCGTACGCTTTCTATGCTTCGTACTATCGATCTAGATCTGCAAATATGTCCACACCGTCATCATATCAACAAGTGGCACGTCATTAGATAGAATAACACTAATTTTCGGCTATCTGCACCTTTTCATTTATAAAACATTAGCAGACTTCCCATTAGGTATCGTTACTCTGATCTGCATACCATTCTACTGTCCGCCTCAACCCTTCCTCAAAGGTTACAGAAGGGACAAATCCCAGCATGTTTCGGGCTTTTTCTATAGAAGCGCTGGAGTGTCTAACATCACCTTTTCTTTCTGCTTGGTACTCGGGCTCTAGGCTAGTCCCAAGCACTTGGTTGAGTATTTTTACAAGCTGGTTAACGCTTAAACTTTCTCCTGATGCTATATTAAAAACCTCGCCTGACACATCTGGAGTTGAAGCTGCCAAGAGATTGGCTTTTACGACGTCGTCTACGTATATGAAATCTCTGGTCTGTTCTCCATCTCCGTATATAACAGGGCTATCGTCTTGAAGTATCTTTGTTATGAAGATAGGGATAACGGCAGCATATTCTGAGCGAGGGTTTTGCATAGGACCATATACGTTAAAGTAACGGAGACACACTGTTTCAACGCCCTTATATCTAGAAAAGAACCTCGCGTATTGCTCGCCTGTGCACTTGGATATTGCATAGGGTGATTCAGGATTAGGACATTTGCCTTCTGAGTTGGGTAATTCTGTTGAACTGCCGTAGACTGCTGATGAACTTGCAAGGACCACTCGATGCACTGAGCATTCTTCAGCGATGGAAAGGACGTTTAATGTTCCTGTGATATTCACCTCATGGGTAGAAAAAGGATCATCTACAGAGGCAGGAACAGAAGTCAAAGCTGCTTGGTGAAAAACCACTTCTGAACCATCAAAAACCTGACGAAGGCAATCTGAATCCCTTATATCCCCTTGAACAAATTCTAACAACTTACTGTCGAGAACATCTTCAAGATTATCGATAGTCCCAGTAGTTAAATTATCTATTACCCTTAGGCTAACCCTTCTCCTATTAATCGTCTTACCAAGTGTGAACCGATAAAACCTGCTCCACCTGTTACGACACACGTTTTAGACTTCATTCCCCTGCCCCCATATACTCAAGTTCGACCGACATGCTCTCACTCTATGCCCTGCGATTCTAACTTTACTAGGTTATTAGTGATTCCTTTGTTGCTCATTCTCTAAGCACACAGTTCTTTGTTGGTATCCTGAGTCGTTTCGCCCAGCAAAAAGAACAAACCCACTACTAAGACGAGCTGACACTAGAGCTCTAGAGCAGAATCCTCCACGATGACTTTTTCTATTATATCTATAAGTTTTTTGGTGAGAACACTAAAGTCAAAATCTTGAGCACCTAACCTAGCATTGTGACCTAATCGATCATATTCGCCTTTTGACATGTTCTTTACCTGCAAAATAGCAGTGGCTAGCTCCTCGGCAGTCCCGTTTTCAAGTTCAATGCCACAATTATACCTTTCGATTATGGAATATCCAGGCCTAATTGTCGAAATAATTGGTTTCCCTGAAGCCATGTACTCAAAAAGCTTGTTCGAACTGCTACCCCGAGTCCAGTTATACTGGGTCGACGAGTAATTTAGTATATTTACTGATGATTTGCTCAGGACGTACGGAACAAGCTGCTTGTTAATAAAGCCTTTGAACTTCACATTGAAAAGTTCTCCAGCTTTCACCTTTTCTTCAAGTCGCTCTCTTTCGCTCCCGTCACCAAAAATCAAAAACTGAATATCATCATTATCCTTCAGCAACGAAGCAGCATCCAAAATGTTTTCAACGTTATTCATAGGCCTTATTGAACCAACATACACAACATTAAATTTATCTGAGCTCAAATCAGGATCATGCAAAATCTTGTTCTTCGCCAATTCGTCAAAACCACTGACATCAACACCGTTATTAATATGATAGCATTTGCCCAAATCTATATCGCCACCTTGGGCAATGTCCCATTTCTTCTCTTTTATATAATCGCTTCCGCCTTCCATCGTGAAAATAATCGCATCCGCTTTCTTGTAGATCCAGTGCTCTCCTGCCAAAAGTACTTTGCCTAATGTACTATCCTCCCTAGCCTTGTCAAAGGCAAATATCGCTTCCGGCCAAAGGTCACGTATTTCACATATACAAGGAACACCAAACTTCTCAGCAAGTCGAATACCTGCAATCATGGTTAGGGGATGAGGGCTGGATGCTAAAATCACATCGGGTTCTCCGCATCTTGCTGCATACGTCTTAGCAGCAAGGTATAAATTGTGGGCGAATAATACCATATTAATGATCCTGTCTAGCCCATTCCCTTTGGCCTTGCAAGTCTTAACAAACACAAACGGGATAGTGTCCACTTGTTCAACAACATGGTTCCCCTTCTTGATATCCACAACTCTGTTCGTCTCATGAGCCACATTAGCGCAAAAGATCACTGGTTCGTATCCATTAGAGTCAAGATTCCTCGCAAACCAATAATGCCGTCCTCCACGATTGAAAAACATGTTCGTCGCATAATGATTCATTATCCAAATTGTCTTGCCCTTCATGCTTTATCCCCATTTCCTACTTGACCAAATCAAATTCGCTCTTACAATGACTCCAGATACTCTCTAGATTTCTGGCTGATTTTTAGACTAGCATCTCCCGTTCCAAAGTAATATTGAGGGTCCAAAATTATAGCAGGGCCCAATACATATTGAACCTTAGCTGCTGACAATATCCTCTCAACCTCAGTACCTGCAAGAACATTCGCACCACATTCAACTGTTTCCACCCATTCTGTCTCTTCTCTTAAGGTAACACAAGGCTTGCATAAGAAGAATGCCTCTTTCTGAACGCCTCCTGAATCGGTCATGATCATCGCTGAATGATATTCTAAAACAAGCATATCTAAATAGCCAACTGGATCGATCACCTTTATATGCTCAGCACTTTCTAATTTGCCTAGCAGATTGTTTTTTTCTAGAGCCTGGCGCGTCCTCGGGTGTAAAGGCCAAACAACCTCATAGTCTAGCTGAAGCAAAGCGCTAACAATATTTCCCAAGCTGTTCGGGTTGTCTGTGTTCTCCGCACGATGGACGGTAACAAGGATATAGCTATCTCGTGTGATATCCAGATCTTCCAATATCGTAGACTTGCTCTTTGCTATCTGCATGTTCTCTGAGAATGCGTCATACATCACATCGCCGACCTGATATACGTTTTTGGTGATGCCTTCTTTAGCAAGATTGGCGACTGCAACATCTGTGGGACAAAATAATAGATCCGATAGATGGTCTGTCAAGACACGGTTTATCTCTTCTGGCATGTTCTTGTTATAACTGCGTAACCCAGCTTCCACATGAAAAACCGGTATATGTAGTTTAGCTGCCGCTAGACCTCCAGCCAGAGTTGAATTAGTGTCCCCATAAACTAAAACAGCCTGCGGCAATTCCTTCATGAGAACGGATTCTATAGCTTCAAGCATGGCTCCTGTCTGCTTGCCATGAGTACCCCCACCCAGTCCCAAATTATAGTCAGGACGCGGGATATTCAAATCATCAAAGAAGGTTTTTGACATATTGTAATCATAGTGCTGGCCTGTATGCACTAACACTTCTTTACACCATTTCCTCAGTTCTCTTGATACAGGAGCAGCTTTTATGAACTGAGGTCTAGCTCCTACTACTGTAACTATCTTCAAGTTAACACCCCGCTCTTTTACGAAAAACCAGACTCCATCGGCTTATATATACAGACACCTTGCAAATCACCACTCTTTCCAACGTTTTTACGATGATCAGTCGGGAGTCTCTTTCCACAACCACTGTACCCGATACGGCTGAAAGCCAAGGCGTTCTTTGAAGTATCTAAGCCCTTCTTTTGCTCCTAACAAGGTGTCATACATAAGCCACTCGGGTTGCCCATATTTGCTCTTCCGTTCTATGACCAAGCGCATTATTCCATCCACCAAAAGATACATAATTCCGTTATCAAGGTATTCCCCATGCCCCAAAATCCTCGACATAACTGTAACTTCACCGCAACAACTAATATCAGCGTAAGCTACCAAAACACCCGTTGCATCAAGAACAGCCGGAATGGTCTCAACATCTTGCCAAGACATTTCAACTTGACGGCGGTCCATATATGACTGAGACATCGACCGTTCTTGCCTGACTTGCATAGATGAATTGACATCCATTATGTCATCAATGTAATCGAGCGGCTTCACAAACTGGAATACGTAACCTGCCCTGGTAGCACGTTTTCTATTGGTCCTAAAAGCCTGCATCTTTCGCCCGCTTTCGTAATCAGTAATATCGTCAGGTATACGAATCAATGCCACACCTAGTTCTTTTCTCGCAAAGATAGGGCACTTAGGATGTCTGGTAGTGAAATATTTAAAGGCTGCTTTGCTTTTACCATCGCCTGACATAGTAATACTAATGCGTGGCATGGTTCTAAGCGTTTTCACAATATACCTTATCTGATTTCTACTAATCATGCTCGAATACCGTTCCTTTCTCCACTAAAAGCGACATCATCACAACTAAGTTCCCTAGAGATTCCTGCCGGATAGCGGCAGCCGATATTTCAATCCTTCAACAACCCGATTGACATCTTCTCCGAAGCGCAAGACTATGTTCCTACGCCACCTAGAGGGATGGGTCAAAATATATACTACGCTATCTCCCCTCTTTAGAACATCTTTTGGAGAAATAGGGTACCACCACATAGGATATAACCCATCTGATAGTCTAGCTACAACTGGCGCCATCAATTTGCTGTCGTACGCTTCAACTTCAATACCCAAACAATCACGCAAATCCTGCGATTGAAGTAAGTAGTGATTTGGAATCCCTACGGCACGATTAGCAAAGTCTCCGTGAGAAGCCACGCTTGCTAGAGGAAGACCTGCCATCTCTTTCAGCATTCTGTAGTTAACTGCAAACAAAGACTGAGCCTCTTTCACAATATCCGCCACTTCATCAGCACTGCTTATGCGATACCTTTTGATCAGCGTAGCCAATTCCTCGTAATGATAACTTGCTTCACTTCCTGATTGCTCTATTTGCTCCATCAAATCAACATCTAATGTGCACAATCTGAAATAGAACGAAGATCGAGCACCAACTTGTTGTTCAATATCATGCATCATCTTTGCAGCGCCGCAGTCCAAATCTACATCGTGTCTGAGTATCAAGCACCTTCCCCCTGAAATATCCGATCCCGAATTGAGCGATCTCCAAAACGATATTATAGAGTGTGTCTCGTAACCATGGTCAATAAATTCGCGGAGTAGATCTCTATAATCTTGCATTCTTGTCGGCGCCAAATAGTCCGAATATAGTCTGTACCATATGTTGTGAGTAGACACTTAGATCACTCTTTCTGCAAAGTGTTTCAAATAAAGGGCCTGCAAGTTATTCAGATGCCAATTCTACAAAACACCTCAAAACAGTACATGACGAATTCTTGTATAGCACGGCATACTTTCTTGCAGCCAGCGCACACAGGACCCATAAATCGAGAATCACCGAGACAGCACTTCTCGGTATACCTCTATGTATTCAGCAGCTATTTTATCCCAATCAAACCTCTGGCTATAAGCAACACATCTTGTAGATATGGCATTATAGTCTGCCAAAATATCCTGTACTCTTGCTACAATTTCGTCAGGAGAATTGCAATCTACAGAATATCCAACTACTCCCTCGTCAAAATACCCGTCAAAACCCTGGCCTCGAGTATAAATGACCGGAAGACCTTGAGACAACGCTTCTGCATAGACAAGCCCAAACGTCTCTGTTCTTGATGGCATTACGAATATATCAGAAGCCCTATAATAGTCTATAAGTTTCTCCTTTGGACAACGCGGAATGTAGTTCACATATGGGTACTTGTTAAGCAACCGAAGATATCTCTCGTTTTCTATACCACCAACCACAGTGTATTGGACTTTGTAGCCGCTCTTTACCAATGAATCACATGCCTGCAATGTAGTTTGAACGTTCTTATTCCTATCAACTCTACCTGCGTAAATGATATTGACACAGCCCGGCAATGGTCCCTTTCTGTCATGGAAACGATTTTCTAACCAGAACCTATCTATCCCGTTAGGGATAACTACCGTCTTATCCATTATTTCTTTCCCAAACTTGGCAGGAATATAGTGCTCAAAGGTGTGATTCCGATATGATTCTGAAAGAAATACTATCTTCGAAGCGTTAAGCAATATATCCACACCAATCTTCCTAAGGTGCACCATTCTTCCAAAAAACAGATTTACATCGGTGTTTCTCACAGCAACAACATACGGAATGTTGTATTGTTGCTTTAACATGTAAGCTACGTACCCATTTGAAAAGAGAGAATGTGCATGCAGTAGGTCATACCTCCCAAAATCCAGCCTCCGCTTTGCGTCTTCCAAAACTTTTCGGTGCTTGACACGGAAGAAGAGTCTATCGTATTTCCTATAGCATGGTGCAAATATGACATTCAACGGACGTTCTGTAGGCAATCGGTAATCGTAATCAACGAAAACATATGCATCCTGAGTGACCCCTTGCTTGCTTAACGCATCAAAGAGATTTTGATAAAGCGGTGTACCCACATAATAGGAACAAATATGAAGGATACTTGGATTGTTCATCAAATGGCCAACCTCACTATCGCAAATCGATTACTATTAACATATTAACATCGCCAAACAAAAGATCACCACCACCCCCCTACTACCTATCACAAACAACATTTAAT
This sequence comes from Bacillota bacterium, assembly GCA_033810155.1. Taxonomy (GTDB): domain Bacteria; phylum Bacillota; class Sulfobacillia; order Fermentithermobacillales; family Fermentithermobacillaceae; genus UBA3907. The sequence continues at coordinate 59,833 of JAPXKJ010000002.1, forward strand.
GAAACTGAATATTATTTGGAAGATCCACCTGGTACAAACTTCTGCAAGGATGGCACTATTTGCCAATAGGGATTAGCGATGCTCTCGCGTTTCCAAGTAAGCCCACACCACCTGCCAACATACCTTGTAGATAATCCTACAGTAGTCTGTCACCCCATTTGAGTCCTCGAGTAACCAGGCCCAGAAAAACCCAAAAGTGAATCTCCGAGAAATAAGATCCGCTCACCATCAGTGGACAAAACCCAATACACAGCCACAGTGCAATAAAACTATACCCACGCATATCCTTCCAAAAGAAAACACGTGATATTAGGGCTAGTATTAACAAGATGGCAAAACTTCCAATCACCACCCCATAATCTGCTAATAGCTCAATAAACATGTTATGGCTGTAAGTGCCACCCAATACGAACCTATCTCCAGCTATACCTAATCCCATCAAAGGGCATTCCAATAGTTCAATTATCACGTTCTCATAAATTGCAGTCCTGGGCTCAATATGTAAACCAGGAGTCAGAGCTAACGCAATGTTCCTACTATAGATACCAATTCTAGCTAAGAAACTTTCAAGACTCGCTAGAAAACTAGGCATGAGTAGTACAATACTTGCCAGGGCCATTATAACGAGCGAATAAGCTAGTACTTGGGTATTCGTTAGCTTTCGAGGCGGTCGTATTAATCTCATGGCAACAAAAACTGTAATACACATAACAGGCCCCCTAGAGCCGATTGCTACTATGAAGAACGTCGAAACCACTGATAGAACGAGACTCCAAAAACTCCCCTTATCAAAGAAATCGTTAAGGAATACGATAGCAGGCACAAGCATGTAATAAGAAAACGACATACTATAAGTACCAATCAACACCTTTCCAGAGAGGACAAACAGACCAAGTACTGACCCCAAGCAAAAAATGACATGGCTGGCTCTCAACAGTGTATCCTTAAATACTCTTATATCTATAATGCTTGAACTATATATGAACGCAGGTAGACACATTGCAAAAAAAGGAAAAATCAGGGCCTGTTGATAAACTCTATTACTTGGAAACATAAGATAGTGTAATAGAAACACAGAAGACCAGATAAGGTAGTTCCGCACGAATTTCATTTTGTTCCGCCTAAGAACCACTGGCAATGCATAGAAAAACACTACAGCTACTAGCAACTTCGACAGTAGCTGTATTTGACTAGCTCTATCCGTGTCGATTATGCCTAATGATGCTAGAACCAAATACTGTAAAGTAAGAATAGTAACCGGCGATATAAGTGCCAGGCTAATTTTCCTATCGCCGGACTCTGCTGCACCCCATCCAACATACTCACACTTTTCAAGCACACCTCAAAACCTCTCAATTGAATACCGCTTCAATTCCATATCATCCTGCTTACACTTAACACACTCACTCTATATAACAGAAACTAGGATGCTGATAACCTCAGAATCGCCATGTATGCAGGGATTCCCACTTGTCACAGGGCAATGACAATTCCCTGTCGTTTGATATTCCACATGAACAACAATAACTTCCTCTGGAAGCGCTACCACAAACACATATTATTCTTGCCCCTGTCTTGAGTATCTCTCCTACCCACATTCGCACGAAATATCATACCTAGTTCGACCTCTAGACAGACAGTTCCTCTACAACGCTGGAATCGCCGCTCACGTATGATCCCTCATAGCCGAACTACCTTGCTCTCATCATATACTTTACCTTTCAGCGCATTCCTAGTATCGAGAATCAACTGTGCTTTGTCGACTACCCACTGATAATCAATGTTCGAGTGATCGGTAGTTATGATTACTATATCTGGGTTTCTTAGTGTTTCCTCAGTTAAAGGTACACTTTCCAGCACAATAGACTTACACTGATCCTGGTTTCCGGCAGCAACTGGAATAGCAATCTTCGGTATATAAGGGTCGTGGTAAGAAACTTCCGCTCCTTCTTTAAGCAAAAGGCTTATTACTTTCAAAGCAGGCGACTCTCTATCATCTGGAATATCCTTTTTGTATGTCACCCCAAGAACCAGCACCTTTGCCCCTCTAAGAGATTTACGCTGGGTACCTAAAAGCCTGCCCGCCTTCTCCACCACAAAATATGGCATCCTAAGATTGATCTCACCTGCAAGCTCAATAAAACGGGTTGCGAAGTCATACTCCCGAGCCTTCCAAGAAAGATAAAAAGGGTCTATAGGAATGCAGTGCCCACCTACCCCAGGTCCTGGATAAAAAGGCTGTATCCCAAATGGCTTAGTAAAAGCTGCATCAAGGACTTCCCAAACATCAAGTCCCATCCTGTCACACAAAAGCGCCATTTCGTTAACAAGAGCAATATTAACAGCTCTGTAAGTGTTCTCAAAAACCTTTGCCAGCTCAGCAACAGCCGGTGATGACACTTTTACAACTTCCAAGATGGTCTGAGAATAGAAAGTAGACGCCACATCCAAACATGAAGGCGTAACCCCGCCTACCAATTTATTCGTGTTTTTCGTAGTGTATCTCGCGTTTCCCGGATCTACCCTTTCAGGTGAAAAGGCTAAGAAGAAATCTTCACCCACCTTGAGCCCTGACTTGGCTAAGATCGGAAGTATGACTTCTTCAGTAGTACCGGGATAAGTGGTACTCTCCAGGCACACCAATTGTCCCCTGTGGAGATGTTTAGATATATCTTCAGAAACACCCACTATGTATTGAAGATCAGGTTCCCTATTTACGGTGAGAGGAGTAGGCACGCATATTATCACCACGTCACACTCATCTAACACGTCAAACTCAGTCGTAGCTTTAATCAGGCCTTTTTCAACTGCTTCTTTCAGTTCCTCAGATTTAACATCGAGTATGTAGTTTTCACCTCTATTGATCATGTCCACTCTTTGCGAATTCCGATCTATGCACCAAACTCTAAATCCCACTTTGGCTTTTTCAACAGCAAGAGGAAGACCTACATACCCGGCACCTACTACTGCAACCGCGGCCTTTCTTTCAACTATTTTCTTCTTAAGTTCTGAAACCACATGATTTTCAGATATATTCTCCTGTCGATCATCTTTCTTCATCTCCACACATACCCCTTCTTTTCAGCCAAAAGTAAACCGCCTGTATTCATAATTCATTCCTGTAAAAACTCTGTATTTAAAAACCGCTAAAGGCAGAAATTGCATCTACAACATAATCTACCTGATCATCTTTCAGTTCAGGGAACATAGGCAGGGACAATACAGTTTTAGATGCTTCCTCTGAATTAGGAAAGTCTCCTTCTTTGTATCCAAGGTCAGAAAACACCTTCTGAAGATGCAAGGGTAGAGGATAGTACACAGTAGAAGATATACCTTTATCCTTAAGATAGGCCTGTAAGTCATCTCTATTCTTTGCCCTTATGGTGTATTGATGGTACACATGCCTATTCCCATCCATTTCCTTAGGAAGCACCAAGTTCCCAGATTTGACTGCATAAGTTCCAGATAGTCCGGAAGTGTATCGCTGGGCGATCCTACGTCTGCTTTCAGTCCATTCTTCAAGATACTTAAGTTTCACCGAAAGCACCTTTGCTTGTAGAGCATCCAGCCTGCTGTTTATGCCTAACATTTCATGATGGTATTTCTTCCTGCTGCCATGAACTCTCAAGATTCGGCACTTGTCTGCAATCTCATCATCACTGGTAACTATCATACCTGCATCTCCAAACGCTCCTAAGTTCTTCGTAGGAAAGAAGCTTAGGCATGCAACATCCCCAAGATTACACACCATCCGACCTCTGTAACTAGCCCCTATGGCCTGGGCCGCATCTTCAATTACCTTGAGCCCATGTTTTCTTGCAATGTCCATTACGGGATCCATGTCTGCCGACTGACCGTACAAATGCACAGGCAAAATCGCTTTAGTCCTAGATGTAATCTTCTTCTCGATGTCCAAAGGATCGATGTTGAAGGTTTCAAGATCAATATCAGCAAAAACAGGCGTTGCACCAGCCCTTACAATTGATCCAGCAGTAGCGAAAAAAGTAAAAGGAGTGGTTATGACTTCATCCCCCGGCCCTACACCACACGCTACTAGAGCGATATAAAGGGCATCGCTCCCATTACCCACGCCGATACCGTGCTTTACTTCGCAGAGTTGGGCAATTTGCGTTTCAAAAAAAGCCACAACATCGCCGAGGATAAACTGCCCGCTTAGCACAACATCCTCAATGGCAGCCATAAGTTCGTCTCTCAATCGCTGGTTCTGTTCTTTAAGATCAAACGACGGTACTTTCATATATGTACGCCACCTTTCATTTTCAACGCTTCCGAAAACACTTGTCTATTCACATGTGAATCCTACCATAAATAACCCATTGAGCCAGGCAAAATACCCCTAATCTTCCTCTTTTGGATAAATAATCTGTTCTTGAGGAACATCCCCAACTACTCTCGCTGGAACCCCCATGACCTTGACATAAGGCGGAACGTCCTTGGTAACCACACTTCCAGCAGCAACCATGGCTTCTTGCCCTATGACCACTCCAGGAAGGATTACTGCGTTGCCTCCAATTCTAGAGCCTTTTTTTGCAGTAACCCCCTTGGTCTTTTCGAACCTTTCCTGTGTTCTGCCCATAAAATTGTCATTAGTAGTGGTCACCATTGGGGCAATAAACACATCCTCTTCAAGGATGGAATGAGCAGTGATGTAAGCACCTGTCTGAATTCTAGTTCTGTCTCCCACCTGGCAATCATTCTCAACGGTCGCCCCGTGCCCCACAATCACCGACTTCCCTATGTTACATCTTTCTCTCACCTGGGCACTGTCTGCTATGAAACAATCCTCACCCAATGAAGAACCAGCATAGATCACGGCACCAACACCTACAAGGCATCTATCTCCAATAAATAGCGGGGGAAGATCACCTGAGGTCTTAAGAGTGCTCGACTTGGCCTTAGTAGGTTTTTGCCCTAAAACAGCGTTGGCCGATATTCTCACGTCGTTCCCAATTCTGGTATCCGCATATATCACAACATTTGGACCTATCTGAACCCCGTGACCCAAAGTAACGCCTTCTTCGATCAAGGCTGAGGGATGTATATCAGTTCCCATAAAAAACCTTCTTTCCGAAACAAGTGTCTAAGAACGGTTTTCCTCTGTTTAGTCTAAATCTAGCATCTCACTAATGCAACTTATAACCTTAACGGCTGATAGAACCACATCTGGGACTACAACGTCGTGAGAAATATTCGACAGAAATTCTGAAATGACCTGCTTATGTGCCCAGCTTGGTTCATGTCTCGGTGCATTTTCGCCCCATTTCGCAAGGAAAGCACCCTCATCATCACCTTCTACCCGCCAGGTTCTGAAAGAGTCGATCCTGCTTCCACCTAATACAGCAGTACCCTTATCCCCAAAAATGCTCACAGTCTGCTCAAGATTTTTCGGGTAGACGTTTGTAGTCGCCTCTATTAGCCCTAAGGATCCATCCTCCAATTCCATAGTTCCAAGGACCACATCCTCAGTTTCAATATCGTGAAACCTGGTTGCTGAAATGCCATGTGTCCTTCTTACAAGACTCCCCATAAACCACAAGAGAAGGTCTAGGGCATGCCAAGCTTGATTGAAGAGAATACCGCCATCCATGTTTCGAGTTTTTCTCCACGGGGCTTCATCATAGTACGCCTGAGACCTGTTCCACCTAAGAGTCACTACGCCATGGCTTAATTTCCCAAATCTGCCTTGAGAAATACAAGACTTCAATATCTGACTAGTCTCATAATATCTGTTAGGGTGAACAGTACCCAAGCACCTATTCACGATCTCAGCTTTAGACACGAGTGCTTCCGCATCTTTTCGGTTAAGCGTGAGAGGTTTTTCAACTAAGACATGTTTTCCTGCACCTAATGCGTCTAATGCCATCTGAGTATGCATACCGCTAGGTGTTGCAACGATCACTGCGTCAATCGATGAATCTCGGAGCATTTCCTTATAATCGTCGTACACCTTTTTTGACGCCGTTTTATTAAGATACTTACAAGCAAAGCGCTCCGCCTTGCTTATATCAACATCCGAAGCGGCGACAAGATTAGCGTTATCTAATTGTAAGAGTGCTTGGCCGTGTTTTTCTGCTATTGCTCCGCATCCTATGATGCCGAAGTTCACGTTTTTCAAAGATAACCCTCCAATAGAGAAAGCGATTCGATACTGCATTTATTCTAACAAGAAGAGCGTTTTCCTGCAGAAGATGTACCATCGAGTTAAGCTACCGAAAGGCGAAAATAAATGGGCATGCGTTTTGTGCTACTTTGTGCGATCGTATTGTGTACTGCCAGGTCTATAAGCCACAACTACGACAATAAAGACTCATTTCTTCCTTCTTGAATAGTACTTATCCAGCTCGTATAGGATCGCCTGGCTGTAGAACTTCTGTTTTTGCGAGTTTGGATTGTTCGAATCAAGATAACGCACATAGGTGTACCTTTGATTGCTTTCGAAGCACTTCCTAATACTATGATATTGTTCGTTCACTTTGAAGTCCACGTACCTATCTTTACATTGTTTGGTCAATTCCTTGTAATTCCAGGGATATCTTCTGCGCATCTCTTCATCAGATAATCCAATCTTGACAGCATCAGGGGCATTGCTCAATCGCACCGCCGGTGCACTTGAACTGCAAGAACGTACAAATCGGAGTTCAATGCCTACGGCTATCGAATAGGGCGCAGTCTCATCTTCATACCCCGATTTGAGACCCTCAAGGTATTGTAAGAATTTCTCTTCGTCTTTGCTTATCTTCACTCTCGTCAGAGAACGTTTTGGGTCATCAAATGAAAGCGGAATGGGGTATATATAGAAACCAGAAAGGTCACGTTGAAACCAGTCCCACACAATGTTAACGAAGTTATTGATACACGCAACACCAAATTCCTGAGCCTGCTCAACCAGTACAGAATCATGGTGGTAAAAATGCACGGCGCCGTCACGCAGGGCTGCAAGTGCTTCAATGTTCCGTTCTATGGCTCCATCCAGTGTTTTTTGTTCCACCATAGTTCGCGCCAACCACTCTAAACTGTGAGTTTTTGGTGTGCCGCTTCGCGTTCGAACATATCTGACTCCTTTTTTAGCCTCACTTCGTTGGATATAAAGACTATTCAGCTGATTACCGTGGTCTGCAAGCCACTTGGCCTTAAGCAACAACTCCCAAGCGTTAATCGCAAGGATCGTGAAAGATTCCACACGATACGGTAGGTTAGGTAGATTATACACACCAATAGCGGCAACCATTGCGTTTATTGCCCGATCAACAAGCTCTTTTGATCGTGCCCTCATGGCGATACATCCTTTCTTGGCCAGATTCTCTTTCGGTTGTAATCTAGGGCACTTTATCCATTGAGAAGGTAGACGGTATTCTGTACCTACTACTCCTCAATTCTTCTCCCAAGAAAGATCGTAGAGTTCGCAAACTCCCTGTTCTACCTCCGGCTGACCGGGTTGCTACAGACGCAGGGGTAAGATCCATATTGGTGCCATTCTATTTGCTTCCTAAGAGTCTTTTCGGTCACGGATTTCTACTAGGGTGCCGACACCAAGAGACTCCCAACTTAGCAAGATAATAGCCGTTATCTCTACAGTTCAAAAAGACCCATAATCCTTGACCTAGGTCAAGTCTATTTTTGTGTGTTAGATGCTCTAAGCTCAGACAATCTGCTCGTAGAAAACGTAGTGCTACATAGCTCCCTTGTGATGACAATTACTTTCCGGGTAGATACCGCAGCCCTTGGGTTTCTCGTATTCTCTCACACGCTCTTTTCGTTCTTCGGCAATTTTGTTCTCTAGGCTGCACCTTCAATACCTGCTCTACAACCAATTCGAGTAATTCACCCGACTCCGAATCTTGAAAAGTCCATAAAGATTGTTGCTATAAATCTTCTAAATCTAAGGTAAGCCAGTTATTTCCTACTATAGTCAATTTGACAGTATGGGAGCCCGCCGTCGACACCGCCACACAACAGCTCTTAATCACATCGCAACGCCCTTTAACACAACTGTTTTCCAAATCAAGTGCCCAGTTCTACTCTCTCATATCTGTCTCGCTCATGCCTCACCTTCGGAGGCGGCGTCTTAAAATCCTTCAGTCTCTTACGCACGTCATCTGTTTCCTCTTTGCCCCTTACTTTCAACAACTTCTCCTTCCAATCCTTCTCCTTATCCATCAATTTGTACTCATACTGCACTTCCCTTGCAAGTCTAAGATCTTTAACAGGAACGCTAACAGGGATAGCAAGTCCCTTCTGCGAACCACGGACCCTGAAAATCTCCTTCCGATACTCATGCTTAGGAGTCCAAACTGTTGTTCCGCCGTACATCCCGTGATTTACTGTAATCGCATTGGCATATAACTCATAACCCTTAGCCCAAGTAACTTGCTCGTAAAGGTCAATATCCTGATTAAATGCAAGTATAAAAAGGTGATCTAAAGAACCCTTAAGATCCCCCCACTTCCCTGAAGCAAGAACATCCGCACAGATTGTAACCACAAAATTACCCCACCTAGGATGGAAAAAACACTTCCATGCATTCCCAGAAGCAAAACGCCAATCTGTATCAGGGAAAACATCCTTTAACGCCCTCAAAAGCCCAACCTCAGAAACTGCAGGAACACATTTGCGTATGGAAAACTGATACACCTCCGTAGGCAGATCAAATTTATAGCCCTTACCATGAGAAGAACTATTCTTATGCGTCTCCCTTGTTTCCGAACCAGGCATTATCAAAACCGCTTCATTGACCAAACACCTAAGCCCTACCTTACGAACATCACGAACTACTGGCACCGCCCTAGGAAGCTCATAAGGAAGCAATCCGCACAAGATCGCAATGCCGCTCTGCATGGAAAACCGCCTCAGATCCCTAATGCGCCCCCTATCCACATACCACTCAGGGAACACGATCATATCAGGATAGGGCCTGCTACCTCGATCTCGCCCGTCACCCACAGCTACCCTAGCCTCGCTGTAGGCTTGCTGCAGACTTGCAGCCATTTCCTCCCATACTTTTTCCATAGATTCCCTGCTTACAGAAAAGAACGGACGATCTCGAGAAGGAAGCCACTTGGAATAATCGGGTATCTCAACGCCTTGAATGAGCCTTAAGTTAAACTCCTCAGCACAATATGAACTGCTATCGTCATGCAAATTCCCATCAGGAGGTGACATCAAATCCCAACCACCGTTAATATGGAATTCAACACACCTTATCCATGGATCTTTTAGTAACTCTTTGCACTGATCCTCAGTGGCAGTTATCATCCTCTTACTAACGTCGCTCTCACTTATGATACCAAAACCCTTTTCTAACTCGTGCATCAGATAATAAGGAAGCATGAGATTTGCTCTAACATCTTTACGATCTGATAAGGGTAGGATCCAAGGGTGAAACTCAAACATTTGGTCTAGCAATCTTTCAGAACCCTCAAGCAACCATAGAAGAAGAGCTCCTAACTGGGAATCAGGCGTTCTACCTTCATTTAGATAATGTAAACAGATGAACAAAGGATGAGGTGCGGGATGACCCAAACCCAATGGGATAACTTCTGTTTTCAACTTAGATCTGCTAGATAAACCTTCTCCGTCCCCTTGTTGATCATCGCCTAATAAAAATGACCCCTGAAACACCCTTTCATTGCTATTTACCAACTCATTCCTCCTAAAGTCCACCAAAAGTCTAAAAGAATCATCATCGAGGCAAACTGTAGAAGGAGCAACCACATTTCCTGCCTTCGCCGCACTTCGCGCACTAGACCATACTTGCCATGCTAAAGGCCACTGCAAGCCTAAAGATGGTACCTGAGAAGGCCTAGGAGGTCTTTCGGTACAAACTCCTTCTTCACCATCTAGATTGTAAAAGGCATAGTAAAGGGATTTTTCAAACGCACCGGCTCCGTCGCCATCTTTTAACCCTGTAAAAATGGAGAACCAGTCTTTAAACAAGCTAGTAGGAACGTATATATCGTGTGCCATAAGAAGGCGTCTCAAAGAAGCGTAGTCTTGCAGTCGAATAAAGCATTTCCACAAGTAGGTCAACCTATCATCTACATATCGTGCCTTAAACGGCCCCGTCACCACAGGATTATCCTTTGAATAAAGCGAATCCCAAAGAGACACCCGAGCCAATGACGCCCAGTTCGGATCGCAAGTCCCAGGCAAAACCTTAGCCGCAATCTCCCGCTTAGTAATAGCGATCTCATTTTCGTCAGGTGTGTACCAATTGCCAAAGTAACGCGTGAGCCATAACGAGCTTAGCCCAGAATCTGCGTTATTCCCCGAAGCAACGGGAAAACTACCTTGTCCCTCATATGACGCGGTTCGCCCGAGTAATTCGCGTATTCGCCCTTGGACTTCAAAGTCATGCGAAAGTATCATAGAAATCGCGTAATTTCGCACATCCTCCGGTCCTAGTGAAGATCTAAATGCTTGAGCACAAGAAGAACCTAGCGAATCCAAAACATCTTCTGCAAAGTCCAAAGCAGTATAGCTCACGCTTTCAGCCCAGAAAGGTCTATTCCCATCGGGCAGATCCATTATCTCTCTGTGAATTTCATTAAGATTTTCGGCAGATAAGACTGTCAAACAACCATCGATCAGCGCTTCTTGCTCCCACCACCAAAGAAACGGTTCTTTGGACCACTTCCAAGTCCAATCGCCATACAAAACGCTAGCAAATCTGCTAATATCGCCAAACTCCTTAAGCAATAGCTTTGCATCTTCGGCGCCGAAAAAGGCCAGCCAACCGCCTAAAAGAGCCTCATCATCACCATCGGCTATTTTCTGCAAGGCATTTATGCAATAGGACCACTCTCGCCAAAACTGGGTTCGGTGAAAACTGGTTCTTTCCCGACACCTATGAATTTGAGCCATTCTCAAGCGATCTGCGTACCTACATTTATGTTTAAGGTCAGGGTAGTCTCTGAACGTTCGTGGATCCCATTCCCATTTGGTGTTTCCAGCCGAAAGGTAGCCTTCCATGTCGACCTCTTCATCCTTAGAAACCCATTGTATAATCGGCAATATCTGCTCAGTCAACCACTTAAAACCTGCCCGTTCTGGGACTTCCCCGCCTTGTACCTCAAAATACGCAGACGCCCTCAGAGCTACAATTATAATTGCCCTCCAAAGTTTGAACCGCCAAGGATGTCTACGCAAAGCGGTCTCGGCTATCAACATAATCTTCTTTACATAAGTGGTAGCGCTAATTATCTCCCCTTCCCTAAGAACCGACCCCTTGGGCCAAGAAGCTCTTGCCAACCTGTTTACAGCAAAAGACAGACGAGCATCGGCTCCTACTTCAAAATCTTCGATTTCAAGAGTAGCCAACTCCATCAGTTCTTCAAGCCTCTCGATGCCGTAAGCGCCAAATCGCTCTCCAAAAGTCTCTTCACTTATCCCGCTCATCTGCCTAACAATCTCAGTCGTAAACAACTCTAGATTCTTCCTGGTAAGGTAATCGTCGGGGAGTAAGTATTTCCGCAGCGGATTATTGTCTCCTCCGTATGGAGGAGGCACTTCTTGCAAAGGAATCTCTTTTCCAGTCGTCTTAATTTCGTGGTTCGGAGTACTTTCATTCCTGTTTTTCTCGCTAAGCTTACTGGATTTAGTCCGCTTGGTCATATAATTTCTCACACCCTGCGGTTTCATCTTGGAAAGGTTAAGCTGCAAGTCATCTCCTGTATACTCTTTCAGCGATTCCTTAAGTTCTAAGATAGCTTGTTCCAAAACCTCTGGATCTTTCGCCAAAATAACCACATCGTCTGCAAATCGAAGGTAAATCATAGGACCTGCGGATGTCTTGTCGATTCTATCTGATAATTCAACCATACGCTCATCTACAGGTGTCAACACAACATTGAGCAAGAATCCTGATATGGCGAGACCCGTTGGCAAACCATCATTTCTTTTTACAATTTCATTTGAACTAGAGCCTTGTAAAGAAGGCTTCACTTCCAAAGGAGCAAAACCATGGGGACCAATCCACAACCGATCTTCGTTTCCTAATAATTCCGAACACTTGTCCGGATTCGCTTCATTATGAGCGTCAGCCTCGTCCCTACAGGCCTTTTCGCCAGAAGATGAACAACTGTCGCAGGGCGCCCATGTGTTTACGCTATCTTCCCAATCAGAAGGTACGTTCCAAGGCAAGTACGTAACAGAATCAAGTAGTGACATAAGGTGTTCTGCAAGTCTTATCCTTGCGCGTTCATTTTGTTCCTGTCTAAGATACTCCCAAGGGTGTTGAATACTGGAACTATGTCCTGAACCCCAATAGGACTCAATAGAATCCTGAAAGCCTTTTGATCTTGGACGCTTTAAGGACGGAAATTTAGGTCGCCCAAAACCTGTGTATTTCATCTCTTGGGAATCTGTCTTACCTTCTATCTTGTTTCGTACTAACGAAGTCATTGTAACTCGGAGTATATTTCTATTCACAGAAGGAAAAGCCATTTTAAGGTCCAGTTTTGCATATGTCAAATCTATCGGTTCTTGGTTCTTCTTTTCCCGTAGATAATTCAAATAGGGAAGCAGATCGGGATCTTCCTCAAAAATCTCCTCATATTGGAAGGAACTCGAGGATTTTTCGCTGCCAATTACGTAGTAGTTCGTAAGCCACTGCAACACCCGTCTGAACAGACCATAGCCAGCCGCAAAGCCAGTATAAACTTGCTTGTGATTAAGAGAAAAAGGCGCTTGGAACCAGCGTTTATTTTTTTCGGATAGTGTTTCGTCCTCTGATTCGGATGATTTTTCGTTTTTCGGTTCCTTTCGAACCCTGGGCCTGTACAGACGATTGCCCATGGAAACATTCGGCATCCTAGCCTCAAGAAAGGGACCTAGTAGGACCATAAATACGGTAAATGCCACCTGATCACGCACTGATGGCATTACAAAGTGTCGAGTATATCCGCCTTTTTTAGGATAGGGAATTTCAGGAAAAGGGCCAGGCGAATACGTACCTTGTGCTAACTCATAAGAAAGCTCGCCTAAGTGACGCCAAGGATCCGCCTTCCATTCCAGAATCTCAGCAGGGTCGTGCCACTCCCCACCAGAGTACCAATTCAATACCTTGTTCCATGCAGCGCGCATCACCCACGGGCTAAAGAGCACATTAGCTTCTTCTTCTGAATAGGGAAATTTGATATCTGCGATGGAAACCACCTTCTACATATTATTAGGTCCAATATTCTATGCACCTGGTATATATCCTTTAGTGTATCCTTTAGGAACAAGGTCCCTGCGCTTTTCACATTTAAACGCCATACATGGGGTATCCGATACACGAAGAGAAGGTTAAGATAGTCTTGCACCGATATTTTGAGTAACGATAGCCCATCTTTTACCCTAGCTTTCCTTCATTCCAGGGATGCCTATTTATCAATCTGGCTCACTCCATAGACCACTTACTTCCTCTTCGCCCTCACTACATGAAAAAGTGGCTCATCTGATAGACCACTTTCCTCAGTCTCACCATCATCAGCTCTAAAAAGTGGCTCACTGGTTGAGCCACTTACGTTTAGAATCAAATAAACATGGATAAAACTGGCTCACCAGGTGAGCCAGTTTTGACCTTCTTATCTGAGTTTCCCTAGAAAGTGGCTCAGTACATATACCACTTTGCTTCTCGGAAGGATGTTATTAATGGAAAAGTGGCCTACTGTGTAGGCCACTTTCCTTGTTCCTCCCTTGCCAACCTACCAAAGTGGCTCACCACATATGCCACTTTCTTTCCCTCTACCCTAAGAATCTGCCAACAGTGGCCAATGGGATAGGCCACTTCTTTGGTGTCCATCACTTATTTTGAAACCTCATATCCCGCGCCCTAGCCCGTTCCGAGTATTTCATGTACTGCAGACACATTTCCTCCACACCCTTAGCGTAGACGCTATTTACATCGAATAGTTTAGTAGGCACATGCTCTGGAACTTTCTCTAGCATGGTATCGATCTTAAGATCTTTGGAAGTGATCGTAATCAAAGTAACGCCTTGCTCGCAACTAAGCTGCGCCTTCATCAAATCCCTCTCTTTAGTTCGTTCGAACTCAATTTCATCAGAGAATTGAGGAGTGGTTTCGTAATGCTGCCTTCCGTTGAACTCCCAAGCGACTTTTACGTCAGGCGCAAAACAATCGTATTCAAGGAATTCTTTAGTAAGAGGATTCTGCAAAAACCAAGGCCTGCAATTGTAGATAAAAGGAGCTACATCCACAATTAGATCCAACAACAAATTCATTTTGTTCTCACCCCCTCGGGGATGGAACTTATCTACTTCTTTGGCGTGTTCGAGTTTTGCCTTCTGAACCTCTAAAGGCCCGGTAGGAATCATGACCTTCTTTCCAGGTGTTTCATAGATGAGAAGCCACTGTGCTTCCTGCAAGGAACCGACCAAATTCGTGACTACACTTCGATTCATCCCAGTTCGGTCAGCGAGTTCGCGGATGGATTTGGGTTTGAATGCAATTATGCTCATGTACAAAAACTTAGCCCGCGGGTCTATAGAATTATCTGCTAACAAAGCACGTGGAACTCGTGTAACTTTCTGCCTCGAAGGAAGTAAAAGTCCACGCTCAATTACCCTTTTTTGAAGAACATCTCGAATCTCACATCACCTCCGTGTGTAGCAATACCTTCACTCTATTACCATATACCATATTATACCAGTAAAGGCAAAGGTTACTTACACGAAAGGAAAAAGCAGAAAGAGAAGCAGAAAGTGCCGTCCCCGGTGCTTCATTTCAGGTCTAATCCTACAAAACAGCTCCTCTTTGATCGATAACAAAGTAAACAGAAATGTCTATAGCAAGATACGAACGTCATCTCTATGGGAAGTGATAAATTTGAAACTAAACTTACGGCTTAAAGGCAAATTGGTGCTTTCATACTTGGCAGTCGTGATACTGAGTTGTACGCTTTTGGGAGGCATCCTCTTCTCTCAGGTATCCACCAGGACACAGGAAGACTTAGAGGCGCGTCTGCTCAGCATCGTACAAACAGTCGCTCAACACATAGATGGCGACCAGCACGCCCTCCTTACATCCTATGAAATGGAATCTTCGCCTTTTTACATTCAAGCCCAACGCAAACTTCAACAGGTCATGGAAGCAAACCCTGATCTGGTCTACCTGTATACTTTGGCAAAAACCCCCGACGGTAAAGTCTATTTCGTGCTAGACGCCGCTGTCGGCGAAGACCACTCGGACCTCGCGAGCACATATGAATCAAACCCGGACATGGAGAAATCTTTTTCCGGAATAGCGACAACAGTCTCTGATTTTATCACCGATGACTGGGGCACTTTTCTCTCAGGTTATGCACCTATAAAAGACTCCAAAGGCGAGATTGTAGGCGTTGTAGCCGCGGACATCGCCGCCGATCATGTCCAAGCTGCCCGGAGAAAACTTCTAACATCAACCTTTACCATTGGACTAATTGCCGTAGCTATTGCCTCGGGAGTAGGCATTTGGATGTCGTATTCTATTTCTTCGCCCCTTACAAATACAGTGTATTTGCTCAAAGACATCGCTGAAGGAGAAGGCGATCTTACCAAACGAATTGAGGTAAATTCTAAGGATGAGTTAGGTGATTTAGGGCATTGGTTCAACGTTTTTGTCGACAAAATCCACAGCATAGTCGCCCAAATCGCATCTGATGCGACTGAGGTTTCCTCCACTAGCGAGGAACTAGCAGCAGGTGGGGCACAAGTAAGCGCTGCGGCAGAACAGATATCTACTGCAATAGCCGAGGTTGCAAAAGGGGCCCAGGAGCAGACCACCAACGCTGGTAGCGCTACAGAATTCCTTGAGGAGATAACACAGGTCATCGAACAGATCGCCCGTGACGCTCAGGCACAAGAAGCTAACACTGAATCAGCAAATGTCATCGTAAACAGCATGATTTCGGCCCTCGATTCAGTCGCTTCGGGCCTCGAGAATACAGTAAGAGTAAGCCAGGAGAACCAAGCTTCTGCATCTAACGGAATTGACACAGTTCAAGCGGCCGTAGAAAGCGTTACCCGGTTGAGAGAGACAACCTCAAACGTAGTTAAGGGCATTTCGCAACTTGACTCACATTCTCAGCAGATAGGACAGATCTTGGAGATAATAAGCGACATCGCCGATCAAACTAACCTATTGGCCCTTAATGCAGCGATAGAAGCGGCTCGGGCTGGCGAACATGGGCGTGGATTTGCAGTTGTAGCCGACGAGGTAAGAAAACTAGCCGAAAGATCCGCCGCCGAAACTAAAGCCATTGAGAACCTCATAAGTCAGACCTTGCGCGATACCAAACACCTGTCAAACACCATCGCTGAAACCGCAGAAGAGGTAGAGCGCGTAAATGAGCACGTAGGGAAAGCCGGCTCAGCCCTAAGTCAAGTCGCGTACACAGCCGAAGAATCGCAAGCACATGTAACCGATATGGCATCACAGATACAAGGATTAAAAGATGCAGCAGCTCAAGTAGCTTCGGCGATTGAAGAGGTTCTGCTCATGGCTCAAAGGAACATGGAGGCAACCCTTAACGCAGCCGAACAGACTCACCAAGCACAAGCATTGATGGAAAACACAGCCGCCATCTCCGAAGAAACCGCTGCAGCTGCCGAAGAAGTGTCGGCTAGCAGCGAGGAGGTAGCGGCCTCAGTACAAGGAACAGCCGAGTCTGCTCAGATGTTAGCACGACTGGCACAGGAATTAGCCACCTTGGTAGCGCAATTCAAGGTTTAGTCAAAAGGCAAGGAAAGCAAGGGGGACGGTACTTTTCGCTTCTCATGAAGCAAAAAGTACCGTCCCCCTTGCATCACATCTTTTCGGACCTGCTACCTTTAGGTAATGCAGGAAAACCACACCTATCATCGCGAAACATTAAATGAGGAGGAATGGTAATCTGATATATCTTCGCTCTGCAGAAATAGACCTGTTCAAAGACAAAGACCCTTTTAACAAGTCTGATGGGCTGCTCAATGAGTACCCATTTAGCCTACCAGTTATCCAATCGCTACATACAAAAAGCCTGGAATTTGACTCGCCAGTAGCCATCTTCGTCGGCGAGAACGGTACGGGAAAATCCACACTTCTTGAAGGACTGGCTGTTGCGTGTGAATCGGTCGCAGTTGGCGGGCATGATGTCCACAGTGATCCTACTTTATATGGTGCACGCCGACTTTCAGAGAAAATGAGACTGGTATGGAACATAAGAACCCGTAAAGGGTTTTTCATGAGGACTGAGGATTTTTTCAACTTTTCAAGGAGACTCGCAGAAATTAAAGATGATATGAAAGATGCCATGAAACAGGTAGATGCGGAATACACAGAACGCTCTGATTACGCAAAAGCTCTTGCCAAGGGAAGTTTTCACAATTCGATAAGCGCCATCGAAAGAAAATACGATGGGGGTCTGGAAGAACAGTCTCACGGGGAAAGCCTCCTGACTCTTTTTCAAGCAAGATTCGTCCCGGGAGGACTGTATTTGCTAGACGAGCCTGAATCGGCTCTATCACCCATAAGTCAATTGGCGCTTTTATCTATGGTCAAAGAAATGGCTGCTAAGGACTGTCAGTTTATAATCGCCACTCATTCACCGATCATAATGGCAGTTCCAGGTGCATCTATACTTAGCTTCGATAGTGTACCTATATGCAAAAAGGATTATGACGACCTGCACCACGTAAAACTGTTCAGAGATTTCATGCAAGATCCTAACCGGTTTCTAAGACATCTCTAGCAGAAGATGTAAGTGGCTCACTGTGTGAGCCGCATCCATACCCGAAAACCTCCCTGAGAACTAAAAGTGGATCATCCAGTATGCCACTTCTCCGTTCAGAAACATCCTCACTCAAAAAAGTGGCTTATCCAGTGAGCCACTTTCAAATTCAGAAACCTCTTTTCCGAAGAAAGTGGTTCATCCTGTAGACCACATCTATACACGAGAACCCCCCGGTAGTCTAAAAGTGGCTCATCCACTATGCCACTTCTCCATTCAGAAACATCCTCACTCAAAAAAGCGGTTCATCCACTGAGCCATTTTCAGATTCACAAACCTCTTTCCCGGGAAAAGTGGCTCATCCTGTAGACCACATCTATACCCGAGAACCCCCCGGTAGTCTAAAAGTGGCTCATCCACTATGCCACTTCTCCATTCAGAAACATGCTCACTTAAAAAAGTGGTTCATCCACTGAGCCATTTTCAGATTCACAAACCTCTTTCCCGGGAAAAGTGGCTCATCCTGTAGACCACATCCATTCCCGAAAACCTCCCTGAGAACTAACAGTGGTTCACCCACTGAGCCACTCACTCCGCCGAGACTATCCTACTCAGCAGAAGTGGCTCACCCACTGAGCCACTTCTTCAATATTCATTCTCCACGTCCAAAATAACCACTCCCACCAAGCAACCACAACTCTCCAATCCGGGAAACAGCAACACAATTCCATTGGCTTCGGCCCTCCTTTTCTATATACAATGAAGCAACGCCTCTCCGAAGAGGCACCTGCACCAGGTACACTAACAGTTCCTATGGAATACATATCCGGAATACATATCGAGCGCTTCACCAGGATAGGTGTTTAGAAAATCATGCGAGGAGGAAGACCCATGCTTCAAGGAGAAAGAGTCCAACTAAGGCGCCTCGAACCTACTGACATAGACTTCATCATGCAGTGGGTGAATGATCCTGAAGTCACCAGATGGCTTTCTTCATTTGTTTGGCCAGTATCCCGAAAATCCGAAGAAGAGTGGCTTGCTAGAGCATCCAAAGCCGACAATCCTTCGGACCAAATCCTTGCTGTAGAAACAAAAGACGGAACATACATTGGTCAAGTAGGACTCCACAAGATAGATTACATATCAGGAATTGCGGAGTTAGGCATAGTCATAGGCAGAAAAGACTACTGGGGGCAAGGATACGGCAGTGACGCTCTAAGGACCTTGATCCAATTTGCGTTTTCCCAATTGAGGCTGAGAAAACTGCTCCTAACTTACTATGGCAATAACAAACGCGCAGAGAAGTGCTACTTGCGCCTAGGTTTCAAAGAAGTTGGAAGGCTAAAAGACCATATGCTTCGAGATGGCGAATTTCAAGATATGGTGTATATGGAGCTTTTTGCAGAAGATTTTCTGAAGAAAGGCCAAAATGATTGAGCCCCAAGCACAAACCGTTTCAGAAACATGGCGTAAGCGGCCACTCATTATTCTCATTGGAGGTTAGTTGATGAAACCATACCTTACTATGGAAGAAATAATATCCATCCCCCGGTTATCCCAGCCTGCCGTAAGTGAAGATGGCTGTAAGGTGGCATGGGTCGAAACGACAACCGACTGGGACAAGAACGAATACCCTGAACACGTGCAAGTCTACGACACCAGGACTGAAACCAAGATCACTTTGGAGGCCGGAAGTGCATCCTCTAGTTCGCCGGCGTGGTCTACTACAAATAGACTAGCGTGGCTGGGTCTACGCGATGGACTAGGTCAGGTATTCGTACTAGCTGAAGGGAAACCCATCCAAGTCACCTCCATAGAAACCGGCGTGATCTCATTTCAATGGGCACCGGATGGTAAGGGGATTTACTTCATCGCCCCTGATCTCAAATGTCAAGAAGCATTTGAAAAGCGCAAAGAACTTTATGGCGACTTTAGTTACGCAGAAAGGGATCGCACTTGGAATTCTCTATATTTTAGGGAAGTGGGACCGGATGAAGATCTAATAAAAGCCAACTCAACCCCTAAAGATCTCAGACAAGAGGACCAACAAGATGACCAAAAACCTGAAAGAAAACTTTTCGGCGATGAAAACCACCATGTCCTTGGGTTCGCAGTGTCTCCAGATAGCAGGAGTATAGCCACCATAGCTGCTCCAGGCTCAGATTCAGAAGCAATAGAAGATGCGAAGGTGTATCTTTTCGACATGGCCACTTCCGAACTAAAGGAACTACCTGTATCTAGACCCCTCGATAATTCGGGCGTGGTGCTTTTTTCGCCAGATGGGAACAAAGTTTGCTACGGGAGGCCCATAAACGAAGGCAAATGGTTAAACGTCACTACTCTGGAGATCTTAGATCTAAAAAGCGGCGACATATCCAGGCCCCTTATTGACCTAGATGAATGCACCTTCCCTGTTCGCTGGTCAGATAAAGGTTTGGTGTTTGCTATTCAGCACAGAACTGACTATTACGTATACATGATGGACAATGAAGGAAAGATAGTCCCACTTCTAGATGAGCCAGGCACCGTTTCACTCTCAGCAGCGGTTACTCAAAAGGGAGATAGCTTAGCGACCCTTACCGCGACTAGAGATAAGCCTTTTGAAATATACCTAAATGGTAAAGCAGTCACCGACCAAACCCGGTACTATGACTCAAAAACATTGAGCCACAAAGAAGTGGTGACTTGGCAAAGCAAAGACGGCACCGAGATAGAAGGCATACTCATAACAGCTCCGGATTTGGATGAGAAAAAGACGCATCCGCTTCTCGTCGTGGTCCATGGAGGGCCTACTTGGGCTGCTTTCCCTACACCTACTTCTAACCTTTACTATCCTTATGAACAATTCGTAGAACGTGGTTTCATCCTCTTAGACGTAAACTACCGAGGCAGCTCAGGCTACGGCGACAGTTTCCGCAAACTAAACTACAGAAATCTAGGAATTGGCGACTACGAGGACGTGATTTCAGGCGTAGACATGCTAGTAGAAAAGGGATTGGCCGACAGAGAACGCGTTGGGATAATGGGATGGAGCCAAGGTGGATACATATCTGCCATGTGCGCTACGTATAGCACGAGGTTTAAGGCAGTTTCAGTAGGAGCAGGCATAAGCAATTGGTATACCTACTACGTAAACACCGATATTACCCCTTTCACCAGGCATTACTTGGGCGATACCCCCTGGAACGATCCTGAAATTTATGCCAAGACTTCGCCGATCACCTATATACGTAAAGCCAACACGCCTACTTTGATCCAGCATGGCGACCAAGACCCAAGAGTTCCATATCCGAACGCCAAGGAGCTTTATAGGGGGCTCAAAGACAAAGGCGTACCTGTAGAATTAGTTACTTTCAAAGGAATGGGACATAACCCCAAGAAACCTGGCTTCCACCGCGCAATAATGAAGCAGAATTTCGCATGGTTCTGCCATTATCTATTAGGTGAATAGATATAGGTGAATAGAAAACTTCAGGGAGCGCCGCGAAAGGGCATTAAAAGTCCCGCCCGGCGCTCCCTAGGGTTTTAGAGATATGAAGCAAAAACTCCTGTCCCCCTTGCTTTATATCCTGCCTACAGGGGCGCAGTAAACGGCGAATTCGCTTTCACCGTCTACTCCTATGAGGCTATCCATTGCATCTTGATCGTACGCACCTATCGCACAGGTTCCAAGTCCTAACGCCTCAACCGCAAGGTACAGGTTTTGGCATATATGTCCTGCGTCTAGGAGCATAAACTTAGCCGCTTCATTGCCGTATCTCCACTCGCTACGATAGGGCACTGCAGCCCAGATGAAGTAAACCGCGGCTTCTTTTGTCCAAGTTTGATTTCCTGTGGCTCTGACTGCTTCATCACCCAAAGACGCAGGGGCCTTCACAACCTCCAGTTTGTGAGAAATGGACAGGTATCTGTATAAACCGGGGTCTAGCCCTTCTACATTCCTCACTACCAGATAGGTCTCGTAAGGATGACAAGCTCCAGCCGACGGCACTGATCGTAAAGTTGCCCTGGGAAGCACCTTCTTAACCCCTTGAGTGGCCCACAGCAAAAGCGACAATTCAGGAAGCGATATGCCTTCTCCTGTAAACTGCCGCCTGCTAGTTCTAGACGCTATACAACCGAAGATATCTTGGCTCTTCGCAAGGTTCAAATCAGGTTCGGGAAGATCCACCAATTCAAAATCGGGGTTGTGAGGCTTCTCTAGTGGAGGTTGAGGAAGATCACGCCTACGGCCAGACTCTATAGGCCCTTTGGAAAAGCCAGACTTCATGAATCCCCTTCTCAGAATTACTTCGTCCACATTAAAAACCTCCTAAATTAGGTGAAACGCTTCTTGCCTCTTGTCGAGGAAATACACTTTGTTTCCAGTAAACACTATATCTTCCTCCAAGGCTATCGTAACCTCTTGCCCATCCCATTCCTCTATCTCCTGCCTAATATTCAGTTCCAGCGCATGACAGGTATCTTCAAACAACTCATAATCGCCTCTTCCAGGTACGCCTTCCTGATGGTCCCACAATCCAATGGTTGGCCCTGCAGCGTGCCCGTGGTATCCGATAGGATGACAATATACGCTGCCTTTTATCCCCTGATCCTGAGCTTCTTTGAGAGACGCTTTCAAAATCTGATTTCCAGTCCGTCCCGCTTGCATCTGCCCCATGACTATGTCTTGCATTTTGTTCCCAGTCGCCAATGCACGAACCAATCCCAAAGGAGGGCTATCCTCTCCAAGTTTAAGAACGTAAGCGTTTTGTTGTATATCGCTTGCAAGACCCAAATAATAAAAGCCCACATCGCAATGGAGCAAATCTCCTGGAAGTATAGGGGAATCAGGTTTTACAGCACCTGCTCCAAATCGTTGAATATCAACGCTTGGCTGAAACCAGGCCTGAAGTCCCATATCGCACATAGTTTGTCTCATCCACCAGGCTACGTCCGAAGCGCTAGTCACACCTGGGACGATCACCTTCCGCGAAAAACCTTCCTTAACTATATCGTGACAAATTCGCACAACTTCGGTGTACGCCCATATTTCATCTGCTAGACGCGTTTCCAACCATCCAAGAGCTAGCCTCTCAGCGCCCCTTACCCGCTCCCTGTAGATTGGTCCTAATGCTTCCATAAGATTCACGTACTCAGAATGGCTCAGTCCATCTCCAAATGCGAAAACCTCGGACACGTTGATACCTATGGATTTAGGATCTCTTTCCTCCACTATTCGCGAAAGAACGTGCCACTCATCGGGCTCCTCTTCAATCCAAAGTGGCTGGTACACCCGGGATAAGCCTGTTCTTCCGCGGCAAATAGCGATCCTCTCCAAACCATTCCAGGGCTCCGGAGAAACACTTTCTCCGAAAAGAGGTGCTTTTTTGCCGGTTTCACCTATCTCACCTTTTTCATGACCATGACTTCGATAAAACACAAGCATAGTACGCCTGCGGGCAGACATCATAGGTTGGGGAAACATGCTCATCATGACAGGATCTTCGTTATACTCTCTCCCGGAAACGATCCACATGTCAAAACCCTCTCTGTCCATGATGCGAGGCAAAATGGTGCGAAACCGTTCCTCTAGCCAACTATTGCGGACTTTTGCCTGTTGACGCAGGGGAATAATGTAGGCGTCTTTCATCAATTTAGCCCTCCCTTTCTAAGTGAGAAACGTACCTCTTAAGACCGTTCCTGCATATACTACAACCCATTGTATGCCTTACCATAAAGGCCCATGTCTTGCCGGCCCGGTCCCTCGTCTCATCGCCTGTATCGCAAGTGATGAGTTGGATAACATCTTATATTCTCCATAGAAAGTTTATCCAAATGCACCCAAAATCCTCCTACAGCAGAAAAAGGGGTATAATCACAAAAAATCTAGGCATTTGACTCGTTTTGAAGGATCTTCACGATCTCTTCTTTCTTCAAGACTTTTCCCATTGAGACCACCTTGCCATAAACAACGAGTGCTGGCGTACTCATAACGCCATAGGAGGCTATTTTGGCCGGGTCAGTGACATGATCAACGGTTTCATCCATTCCTAGTTCGGCCAGCGCTTCCTTTGCCGCTCTTTCAAGAGCCTTACACTTTGCACATCCCATCCCTAGCACTTTGATGCTGCCTTCCTTAGATTCTCCCACGATATTACCTCCTTTGATTTGCATAGAAGTAACCCCCATCTCCAAGAGACGAACATCACTTCTATATGAACAGATGCTCCAGGCCATTGAATGTATAGCCTACAATTACGATTCCTATAACACAGATGGTAATGAAGATGCCCAAAAGCTTCGGTTTCACAACCTTTCGCAACATGATCATAGATGGCAAAGAGAGCGTCGTTACCGCCATCATAAGGCTCAAGACTGTGCCTAGCTGGGCGCCTTTATGGAGCAGCGCCTCAGCCACAGGGATAGTTCCGAAAATATCGGCATACATAGGCACTCCTATAAGGGTTGCAAATATGACACCAAAGGGGTTCTTTCTGCCGAGCACGCCTTCTACAAAACTCTGAGGGATCCAATTGTGGATCAAAGTGCCGATGCCTACGCCTGCTATAATATATGGAAATACCTTTGAAAAGGTGCTCATAACCTGCTCTTTTGCGTAGGTTACCCGCTCAGAAAGAGTCAAAGAAGGGGACTCGATATTTGCGACACCGGGACCTGTAACGAACTCCTCCACGTATTTCTCCATGTGAAGTCTTTCAATCAAAGTCCCTCCAACAATTGCAACGACAAGGCCGAGTAGGACATAACCTGTAGCAACTTTAGCACCGAAAATGCTAGTCAAAAGCACAAGACTGCCAAGATCTACCATTGGCGAGGAAATAAGAAAAGAAAATGTCACACCTAGGGGCAGCCCTGCGCTTATGAACCCCAGAAATATCGGAATCGATGAGCAGGAGCAAAAAGGTGTTACAGTCCCCAACAGTGCAGCCGCGCAATTTGCCCAGACTCCATGAAACCTCCCCATAATTTTCCTGCTCCGCTCAGGAGGGAAATAGCTTTGGATAAACGATATTACGAAAATCAACACACACAGTAGAATCGTTATCTTCAAGGTATCATACAAGAAAAACTGTATGCCCGCGCCGAAACTACTGTCGATTTCAACACCTAGAGCAATTAGCATTCTACCAATTAGAACGTTTAGCCATTCAAACCCCAAAACCTGTCTTTGAATCACATCCCACGCCATCGCCATTGCCTCTTTCTTCTAGTGTCTTACAAGCAAGATGATTCATATAGCGGCAAAAACCCAAAAGCGTTTCGCGATCAAGAGAATAATGAGCCCACTTTCCTTTTCGACGCACCTTCACAAGGCCACACCCGCAAAGCACTTTCATATGGTGTGAAAGAGTTGGTTGGGTAATCTCAAACTCTTCCAACAATTCACAGGCACACTTTTCTCCTCCACAAAGCGCGTTGATAACCTTTATACGATTGGAATCGCTTAGGGCTTTGCATATCAAAGCCACATCTGCTTCCTTCATACATTCACCTCATATAGATAGTCATCTATATAAGAGTGTAATATCGTTCAAGGATAACTGTCAATCAGCTCGTCAGAAAGTCCCGGCTAAGCGGGCGCTGAAAACGGAGAGTTGGCGCACTCCATGTGAAGCGTGCCATTTCCGTCGCCAATCTGTCAAATGTCAGGCTGTTCGGAGTGTAAATAGCTTTCCCTCCCGAAGTGGTGATTATAAGAGGGTCTTAGGATCTGGCCGTTCCGTAGAATCCTACCGGGCGCCTTACCCGATGTTTATGCAGTCGGAATATACCTGAGCAAACGAGATGGTCAAATCCTCAAAGGTGCGATTACCTGTAACAAAATTCCCTTCGTTAAGGATAAGCGTCCAATTTGCGATTGGTACGTGAAGTATTCAGTCTCAGGCTTAGTTGGATTATAAGGAGAAATAAAAACCGTCTCCTTCTTAATCCAAACAATTGCAGATGATGTGGTAACCTACTAGCGGACACTGTGAAGATGGACGATAATAAAGGAAAGCCATCAGAAGTTGTCGACACGGCAAAATACTTCGACGGTAATATGAAGATAGCTTATGTAGAGCAAATTTATACCGGAAAGATGACGACTACAGATGCAGTCAATGAGTTGAGCTGGTCCAAGTCGGCAATTTACTCATGGATAAAGAAGTTATGCGAAGATAGGGAACACGGTCTTCCGGGCAAGGCTAAGGCCTATCTGTCGGTCCACTGGACGTCTTATTCGAGGTAAACCTCTCTGTCTTCAAAAATCGTTATCTATTTCGATGGAGGTGCAATAGGTGGCAATTTCCGATTTAATAGCCATAGGTGCAATTTTGGTGTCGCTCTTATCTGTATATTTTAGTTTTCGCGCTAATAAAAATAGTTTGACATTGCAAAAGGAACAAACTGAGATGCAAAAACGCATTACGCAAATTGAGGAGGCACGCGAACAAGATCGAGCCATTCAAAGTCGGAAAGCGAATTTGAAGGCAGAGCTGCGGAAAGTTGAACGAAATAGCTATCGCTTGGTTATCAATAATTTCGGACAAGGAACAGCATGCAATGTAGAAGCGAAACTCGATGGGCAACCAATTTTGAAGCATCCCGCTATTGCCTCTGGTCAGCAGGAAATCAAATTGATAGGCCCGAATTCAGAAATATCGTATATAGCGGGCATTACGTTAGACTGTAGTCCACCCTTCAAATTTAAAGTCACCTGGAAAGATGACTCTGGCGTACCTGGAGAATACGAAACAACCTTAACCTTTTGATGAAAACACAAAGAAATCAAGGAAGCACAATAAGTGCGACGATGCCCTGATCGTAAGGTTCAACTCTGCCAGCTCATCCGCGATCATTTCCGCCTGCTTAATGACGGTTTCTGTGGCCAACTCTTGCATATCCGGAGGATAACCATACTTCCGCAAAGTTCTCTTCACTACCACTCTTAACTTGGCCCTTGCGCTCTCTTTTATGATCCAATCAATGGAGGCATTCTTTTTTACTTGTTCGTAGACAACAGCACCCAGTTCGCGTAAGGTTTCTTTTCCCATCAATTCTCTGGCACTCTCGTTGCCAGCTGTCAAGAGACATTCTAAAGTACCCACTTTCGGACAAGAAGACTCACCACCCCCTTTCGTCTCTTCCTGACCTTGTTTCAGCGATTTGTGATAGTGGCATCAGCAAGAGAAGCGTAGAGTTGCGATGTCAGTTCTTGAGTGGTAATGAAAAGCACTTTGTAGCCTGCTTTGACCGCCTAATAGCCTAGAGCAATAGACAAGTGGGTTCTCCTAATTCCGCTGGGACCGAGGAACAAAATATTTTCAGCAGAACGTAAAGCGAAATGTTCCTTACGACGGTTTTTTCGGAACCTTCGTAAGGAACTGGAGGTGGGTGGCCATTGTGGTCATCGCCTGCACATGACAGGGTTGATATCTCACGACATAGTCTTGTTCAGTCCTTGACGGTTAAGATACTTGATTTCCACGAACAGTTCAACTCCAATCATTCTGGCTTGCTCCTTGCTAAGTAGCTTTTGTTCTCAAAGAATCTTTCTACTCGGCTTGGAGCAAGTCTTTTTATTGTCCAAAACTGGGGACAGATTTGTCCGAAAGTGGGGAAAAAGTCTGTCCATTTATGGGAATTTTAATATGCCCGCTCACACGAGACGGGCACAATGTAGCCAAACGCAGGGACAAATATTGTCTAATAGCGAACTAAGATAAAGCAGCGTCGCCTTCTCTTGCGCTTTCCAACTGTAACGCTCTTATTCGTTCTCCTTCTTCTTCTATAATCTCTCTTATCCAATCAATGCTCGGCTCTTCTTTGAGACTCTCAATTCCGGCAACAGATTCATCGGCATAGGTGTCAAATTCCTCCTGTTTTTTTCGCAGAAGTTCCATGATCCGTTCATCTACGGTATCTACGCACAAAAGTCTATGAACTTGTACGTCTCTGACCTGGCCCATCCTGTAGGCACGTGAAATCGCTTGTGTTTCAAGGGACGGTTTTATCTGTGGTTCACATAATATTACCATGCTGGCAGATTGTATGTTGAGCCCAAATCCGCCTGTCTGCACTTGAGCTACAAGCACTGTTCCGCTTTCCGCCTTTGCAAACTCATCGATTATTTGCTGCCTATTTACCGGAGAAACGCCACCGGTAATTGGCCCTATGACACGGTCTCCAAGGATCTGACACACCTTTTGGAGTGTATTGAGAAAAAAAGAGTACACGATAACTTTGCGGCCTTCGTCGCGAGCTTGTTCGCATAGTTCCAACAAGCGTCTAGCTTTGCTCGAGTAAGATACGTCAACATCCCAAGACAACCGCCGCATAGCCATAAAGCTTTTTGATGTTACAGCCACATAATATGAGTCAAGCTCGAGGTTGTCTAGTTCTAGCCAGTCCTCGTTCTCGATCAAATCAGGTAGTTCATCTAAGACATCGTCACGAACTCGCCTCAAGTACACAGGAGCAATCTCGTTTCTAAACCTTTGGGTGGAAGCCAGCGACTTCATAGTAGACAGTTTCTTTGCGATATCGTGACGCAGGCACTTTATAAGAAAGCACATCTCTTCTACTCTGTTTTCTAAGGGAGTACCTGTCATGTAAAGGATGCGGTCAGTCCTTTCTGAGCAAGCAATGAGTGCGCGAGTGCGCTGGGCTAGAGGATTTTTTACCAGATGCGCTTCGTCGACTACTATTATGCCGACGTTGAAATCTAGTTTATCGGCCAGTCTTACCAGACTTTCATAATTGATTATGCCGATGCCTCCTTTGGCTTTCCATTGTTCGAATTCAAATTCCTTGTCCATACCGTGAATTATTATGGAGGGGATGTCTGTGTGCTTTCTAGTTTCGCGTTGCCAGTTTACTAGGATGCTTGCAGGGCATACGACAAGAAAATGCGTTTCTCCTTTGGATTTCAAATGAGCGATAACAGCCAGGGCTTGGATCGTCTTGCCCAATCCCATTTCATCTCCAAGAAGGACCTTTTCCTGTCGCAGTATGTATTTCGCCCCAAAGATCTGATACCTGCGCAGACTAGTTTTCATGTGGGTAAGATCAAGAGAGCGGTGTTCGACTTCTTCTACCAACTCTGCAGGTAATCCACCTGCCAGGTTTTTGTCTACGCCTAGGCCTAGGTTCTCTAGTATGGTGTAATAAGCTACAGCGTTCTCTTCATAATCTGCATAAACCTGGTTTGATCTCGCGTTGACTATATTATCGTATTCTGCAATGCATGATTCTGCTTCGTCCTTAAAAGGGCCTCCCATCAGGTCCGATAAATAGCGATATGCCTCGACTGAGGAAATTCGCTTGGATTTAGAGGAAAACGTCCATCCAAAAAACCCTGAAGACGGTTTAACATCCTCTAAAGCCGTAGATATGTTCTTTTCTTGTGCCAAAAGCTCGCGCGCTTTGTTCCTTAGGTTTTCGCCGTTTCGCAAGATATATAGACTCTGCATCAATTTGTCCTGGTATTGAGTCCTTTGCCGCAAGTCAATCCGTACTCGTCTAGATGCACTGATGGCGTCATACATCTCATTTGTGGTTTTCTTGATCTTATGTGCTGTCTCTTCACCGATTCCCTTGATCCCTACAAGTGCTTGGACAGGCAGGTGATATACCTCATACATGTTCTCAATGCCTGCGTTTCTCAAAGCGGAAACTCGTATGCCTTGTTTTTCAGCGTTCAGGGCATCAATTGATATATTGGCCATTTCTCTCAAAGCCGAATCATCTATTAGGGCATATGCCTGTTGAATGACGGCCTGCTTTACAGCCTCATCGTTCACAGATATTGATGTGAGCGAATCGGAAATCTTGGTTGCTTTATCGACAACCGCTTTGACTGCCTGTTTATCGGGACGTTTGACTTTTTCTGACACATCATACATCTCCATATGTATCTTCGTTATAAAGCCTTGTATATCCTCAGAATTGGCACCTCTTCCTAAAATTATATAGGCTCTCAAGTTACGCCTCAAGACGGGTGTAATCTCTTGCGATGTTTCTCAGACAGGAAGATGGCCTCTGTGGTCGTAGGACGAATGAGGCTACCGGCTGTCTTTACTAATCTGGGTGCTGCGTGTTTTCGCTTGCGTCCCGACTTCGTGGAGGTTTTTAGACCTTTCTAAGGGAGGAGCCTACGTTAAAACCCGCCGTTCCCATGTCCCTATGACTTTTTGTTTCTATGGCAAAAAGTGAAGCAAAAAGTGCCGTCCCCCTTGCTTCACTTTGGAAGAAAGGAGAAACCTCGGGGAACATCCAATATCTTAAAGGGTTGTATTGCGATTGCGACAAAGACAGCCTACTAGTTTTAGTTGAACAGGTAGGAGCAGCTTGCCATACCGGAAGTTATTCATGCTTCTTCAACCCTATTATTCAATCTTGCAGTTGAAAAGGAGGTTAATCATGAAAAAAGATATCCTAAGTTGGGTGGAAGAACACAAGTCGGAATTGATTTCGGTTTCAGATGAGATTTGGGGTTACGCTGAGCTAGGGTTAGATGAGCACAGGTCTGCCAAGCTACAGATGGACTATCTTGAGAGCCATGGGTTTGAGATACGTTCTGGCATAGGTGGCATGGAAACTGCATTTGTCGCCTCTTGGGGTGAGGGGAAACCAGTAATAGGCTTTTTGGGAGAATATGACGCTTTGCCGATGGTATCTAACAAACCTGTGCCTTACAAAGAGCCTCTCATAGAAGGCGGAACAGGCCACGGGTGCGGCCATAACCTTCTGGGTGTAGCTTCCATGGGAGCAACCGTTTCTTTAAAGCACGTCATGGAACAAAAAGGCGTTCCCGGCACAGTTCGCTATTATGGTTGCCCGGCAGAAGAAAGTTCTTTCGGGAAGACATGGATGGTAAGAGATGGCGTTTTCGATGACGTGGATGTAGTCCTCACCTGGCATCCAGGGGCTATCAATTCGGTGAAAAACGAATCCAGTTTGGCAGACTTTGTCCTTAAGTTCAACTTTTACGGCAAAACTGCCCACGCATCGGGAGGTCCCTGGAACGGAAGAAGTGCCCTAGATGGAGTTGAACTAATGAACTCGGGCGTAGAACGTATGAGGGAACATATGCGGCCTGAATGCCGAGTACACTACGTGATTTCCTATGGCGGAGGAGCTCCCAACGTAGTGCCAGACTACGCTCAGAATTTCTTTGATGTCCGCGCTAAAGATATTGCTGAACTCAAAAAGATGCGCCAATGGGTAGGAGACATCGCAAAAGGCGCAGCTCTTATGACTCAAACTCGCTTTGAAGAACTGTTTTTGGGATGTGCCGCAAACGTTATACCCAACCGTATAATCGCCCAAACGTTTCATTCTGTGATGGAAGAAATCGGCGCGCCAAAATGGACCGAAGAAGAACTTGAGTTCGCCCAAACTATGCAACAGCAGTTTGAACCCGAACTCGTAGAACAAGCATTAGAATCCCTGGAAGAATCCGGGGCCATTTTAGGCCAAAAACACCTTTGCGATACACAGGTACCATACGGCGATGAAATAGGAGAAGGAAAAGGCTCCACCGATGTAGGGGATGTATCATGGGTCGTGCCTACCGCTCAGTTTTCTACTGCATGTCATCCCCTAGGAATTCCTGGTCACAGTTGGGCCATTACTTCGTGTTCAGGGATGAGCATCGGCCACAAGGGCATGCTTTACGCGGCCAAAATACTAGGTGTTACAGGATATCGGTTTCTGACAGATCAAGACCTTCGCGAAAAGGCGCGAGAAGAATGGCAGACTCAACTCAAGGGAAGGCAGTATGAGTGCTTGATCCCTCCCGAGATAAAGGCACCACCAAAACCATTTTGAGGAATCAAAGGAAGCAAGGGGGACGGTACTTTCTGCTTCTTCCTTGCTTCAAAGAATGGAGCCAGCGGTCGGACTCGAACCGACGACCTACTGATTACAAATCAGTTGCTCTGCCAATTGAGCTACGCTGGCTCTTAAGGAATACAGTAAATCAAATAGTATAATGCCGCAGCTATTATGTCAATACGCTCACTTCTGGGCGGGCTATGCGTGCTGAGGGGAGTTTTCTTAGTTCTCCCGCAAGGATACGTGCCCGTTCTCAGCTATGATTGTAATACTCCTAGAATCCACATAACGTTCTAGTTTTCTCTTTACGCGCTGAAGTGCATTGTCTACCGATTTCACGTGTCTTTGAAGTTCGTCGGCTATCTCGACATATGACTTGCCGTCAAGATAGCAGTTAAGAACTTGCCATTCCAATTCGCTCAAGATTTCTGTGATCTGCTCTTCCATTCGGCCGATTTCTTCTGCGCTGATGACTACTTCTTCTGGGTCTAGCACCTGGTCGCTAGGCATTATGTCTAATAGCGTCCTGTCCGAATCTTCGTCATATATAGGCCTATTTAAAGAAACATATGAGTTAAGCGGTATGTGTTTCTGCCTGGTGGCTGTTTTTATAGCAGTTATTATCTGTCGTGTTATGCACAATTCCGCAAAAGCTTTGAATGAAGTCAACCTGTCGCTGCGAAAATCTCTTATTGCTTTATAAAGCCCTATCATGCCCTCTTGGATAATGTCTTCTCTGTCTGCCCCTATAAGGAAATACGATCTTGCCTTGGCCTTTACAAAACCTTTGTACTTGTTGATGAGATACTCTTGTGCCTCAACCGAACCGGTTCTTGCGACTTCTACTATTTCCTCGTCTTGCATGCCATCGAACACTGAAACAAACCTATCTTGAGGGTTAACTACCAAACAGCACCCCTCCCCCGGTTATTTTGGCCTGTACCTGTAAACTCCCCGATTGGATTAATGGTGCCTTGATACATACATTATAAGTGTGCCCAAGGGCAAAGATCAACATTTCACATTTCTCTGCCTCTGAACTTCGTAAAGTGCCATTGCGCAAGCTACGCTCGCGTTGAGACTCCCTATCTCCCCAAACATTGGGATACTTATTATCTCATCACACCTATCACGCACTAGCCTTGATAACCCTTTGCCTTCGCTACCTACCACAAGGGCAACGGGTCCGCTGAGGTCCGTCTCCCACAACGATCGGGTTCCACCCGCATCAAGACCGTACACCCAGATCCCTTGCTTTTGGCACCACTGAATGAAATGGTGGATATTTGGCACTTCGCAGATGGGCTGGTAGAAGATAGCTCCCGATGAAGCCTTGAAAGCGCCTTCCCCGAAAGGGGCTATCCTTCTTCTAGGTACTACCACGCCATGAACACCCATTGAATGACAGGTCCTGCAAATAGAGCCTAGATTTTGTGGATCTAAGATGCCATCGAGAGCAACAAATAGCGGGTAACTTCCTTCCGGTATATTTTGCATGACGTCATCTAGATCTCTGAAAGTCACTTCTCCGACTACCGCGGCTAAACCCTGAGCTGATTTGTCATAGACCGCATCGAAATCGCGTTCGGCCATGTAAGATACAGGGATCCCCAAGGAACGAGCCTTCGATGCAATTGATGCGGCCGATTCTTGATCTATCCCCTTCCTAATAATTACCTCATATACAGGCCACCCGCTATCAATTGCCTCTGTCACCGGTTGTTTCCCATATATCTTGAACCTACCCGGGCCCTTACTAGGTCTGTTCTTCGGCACCTTATATTCTACACTCCTTCAATCTATAAACCTTTATCATGTCTTCTTTGAATCCTTGTAAGCTCTCTTCAGATCATCAAGGGTTGGCGATCTGCCGCATGACATTTTACCTTCAGGACAATAGCCAAATTCATCACACGAAGCCCCCGCATTGTAAAAGATGTTAGGGGCGATTTTTTTGTATTCCTCGAGAAGAATGGTAAACATCTCCCGGATCTCCCACTGGGCCCTTTGGCAGCATCTGAGGTTAAACATGTGCCGAAGCTGCCTAGCATTTGTAGTAACCACGAATCTGGTTTCAGTAGCGTTGGTAAGAGCAAACCTAACATCTTCGGCAGGAATTCCCAAAGACAAACCCTCGCGTTGGATATCCATTACTTCTTTCTGCAAGTCCTCGAATCTTTTCAAAAACTCCTCGTGTTCATAGAAACTAGGGGGCGTTATGTATCTGAAGTTATCCTCTTTCACGTACCGCTGCGACTGCTGGAGCTGGGACAAATCCGAAGAAGCGTGCACAGGTTCGTTAAAATAGAAGACTCCGGAGTCCTTGAACACCTTCACCAATCTATGTCTGTCATTCTGCTGGCTAGATATTCTAGAATACCCCTCTACAGCAAAAGTAGTGTACCAATGCTCAAGCGCTCCGACGTGTCCCGACCTTATCAGGTTTCTTATGAATTTCCCAGTCTCTTCTTTCGACGGCTTATCCCCTGTCAACAAAGACTCCAAGCTATCTATCCCCATTGGGGCATAGCAAATACGTGCAAGAAGTATGAGCCTTTCCGTATCGATGTCAGTTCCCATGAACGGGTAATAAAGGACCTTCACCTTCATTCTCGTCTTCTGCGGTTCAGGGTTCACTGTCTCACTCATATCCTCCGACCCCTCCTTTTATTTCTGGTGGCGGATCTTCGTACCCGAAGGTGTATCTTCAAGGGCAAAACCCAAATAGGACAGTCTATCTCTTATGTAGTCTGCTGTCTTGAAGTCCTTTTCTCTCCTAGCCGAATTTCTCATCTCAACGAAGATTTCAAGGAGTTCCTGGCTAAGGTCATCTCCATGAGGCTTTAGTTCCTCAGAAGTCTTGGGCGTCAATCCAAGAATGCCGAGGCACTGTATTAATAACCCGTATGCTTCTGCTACCTTTTGGCGACTAGACGGACCAGACGTCATCTCAGCTTGAGCAACAACATGAGAATTGATGGCGGTCACAAGATCGAAGACTGCTGCTATCGCCCCCGGGGTGTTGAAATCGTAATCCATCGCTTCAAAGAAGTCCGTTTTGCATTTCTCTATGGCCTCAGAAAGAGGCCTGGCATCAGGCAATCCTTGTGCATCCGGGTTTAGTAAGAACGCGGTGACGTTGTCTATACATGTCTGTATCCTTGACCAACCTTTCTCCGCAGAGCCGAGAAGTTCCTCTGAAAACTCTAGGATCTTGCGCCTATGCGCCGAAAGAAGGTACAGTCTAACCGCCATAGGATCGTGCGCGTCTAGGATCTCCTTTATGCTAATCACGTTGCCTATGGACTTTGACATCTTCTCGCCTTCTAAATTCACCATCTCGTTGTGAATCCAGTATTTAACATAGGGTTTAATCCCTGAAAAAGCCTCGGCCTGAGCTATCTCATTTTCATGGTGCGGGAAAATGAGTTCCGTTCCTCCACCATGCATGTCAATGCTTGGCCCCAAGAATTTTAGCACCATAACTGAACATTCTATGTGCCATCCGGGCCTTCCTCGCCCCCACGGACTCTGCCATCCCGGCTCACGTTCATCCGCTTTTTTCCATAAGGCAAAATCGAGAGGAGATTCTTTGAGGTCAGATACCTGAATTCTCGCTCCAGGCATGAGCTTATCAAGGTTCTTCCCTGAAAGAGCTCCGTAGTCAGCGAACTTCTCTGCTCTGAAATAGACATCACCCGATGATTCATAGGCGAAACCCTTTTCTATCAGACCTTCGATCATTTCTATGATGTCCGGAATTACCTGACTCGCTCTTGGATATTCGTCGGCGCGTTTTACTCCCAACTTATCCATAACCTCTATATATTCAGCCGCGTATTTCTCAGCTATCTCTGTAGGCGGGATCCCCGTCTCCTGACTCTTTCTTATGAGTTTGTCCTCTATATCTGTAAAGTTCGTTACGAAAGTTACTCTGTACCCGTTGTATAGAAGGTAGCGCCTAACCACATCCCAAAAAACGGCTGGCCGAGCATGTCCTATGTGA
The DNA here is from genome assembly GCA_033810155.1 of Bacillota bacterium. GTDB lineage: Bacteria > Bacillota > Sulfobacillia > Fermentithermobacillales > Fermentithermobacillaceae > UBA3907. Next base: position 95,368 of record JAPXKJ010000002.1, read on the forward strand.
CTACTGTCGTAAGGTGTAATTCCACATACGTATATTTTCGCATGTCCTTCCTCAATAGGTTCAAATTCCTCATAGCGCTTGGAAAGCGTGTTGTACACAACAATACCCAAAACTAGCCCCCGCCTTTCTTATACACGGTCGCAGTGCAAAATGCTGCTATTCCTTCCTCTCTCCCTAACGCGCCTATGTTTTCAGGCGAAGTCCCTTTTATTGATATCCGATCTTGGGAGATTCTTAACACCCGTGATATATTCTTTCGCATACCCTCGATATAAGGTGAGAGTCTAGGACTTTGTGCAACTATCGTGCAATCAATGTGGACGATCCTTGCTCTTCTGGATAGGACGGACCACATGGCGCTCAACAGTTTAAGGCTTCTGGCATTTTGATACACCGGGTCGTCCGAAGGAAACCATACACCTATATCTCCCATGTTTAATGCCCCTAAAATGGCATCCATTATTGCATGGCACAAAACATCGGCATCGGAGTGCCCTGAGAGCCCTTTTTCAAAAGGTATCTCCACTCCACCCAAAACACATTTGCGGCCAGGAACCAACGGATGAACATCCAACCCCAAACCAGTCACGAAGCATCCTTTAGGTTTGGCAGCCCGCTTTCTGGCTTTCTTTCTAACATCCTTGGATTTTGCCTCATGACCGGTTCTGCGCGTATCGGTTGATTCCAAGAGGCTTGCTGCGAGAACAAAGTCTTCCGGGAAGGTAATCTTGAGATTTGTCCTTTCTCCCGGCACTATCGCCACATTATGTCCTAGTCGCTCAACCAACTGACTATCGTCTGTACCGACAAATCCATCTTCCTTAGCTCTTTCATAGGCAAAGCGCAATAGCCGGTAATCAAATATCTGTGGAGTCTGAACCAAAACTAGCCCATCCCTCTTCAAAGTCATTCCTACAACAGGCAATACCTCGTCATCTTTAGAACTAACTGCCTTCACAGTATCAACTGGCTCAACACCGCATATTGCTGCCGAAATGCTCTTGGCTGCCTCGAATACTCGCCTAAACAGGCCGGCGGTAAAAAGAGGCCTCGATGCGTCATGCACCATAACCCATCTGGGTTCAGACGGAATCTCCTGAAGCGCCTTCATTACTGAGGTCTGCCGGTTAGCTCCGCCTTCGATGGCAACTACAGGTTTGAGCCAAGCCCGCTCCAAGGACACTAAAATCTCCAGTATTTCATGGTTATCTCTGAAACCCTGCGGCAGTGCGAGGACGGCTCCGTCTACTTCTGGCAAAGCCAAGACTTTACTTGCCGTCCACTCCAGAATTGTCTTGCCTGAAATGGTGACAAATTGCTTTGGCTCCTTAGAACATGCTCTCGTACCATGCCCTGCGGCCGGAATTATGCACCAGAGTTCTTCGTTCATTGCACTTCAGCCAAATCTACGCTTTTGAGTTTTGCAAATATCATGCGACCAGCGGGAGTAGTGTGACAATTAGTAACGACTATTGGCACTTCTTCGCCGACGAGTTTCCTTGCATCCTCAACTACAACCATAGTGCCATCTTCCAGGTACCCCACGCCTTGCCCTGGTTCTTTACCCTCTTTTATTAACCTTATAACCAGTTCTTCACCGGTAGATACTATAGGTTTGAGAGCATTTGCCAACTGGTTAATATTAAGGACGCCCACTTCTTGGAGTTCTGCGACCTTTGCCAAGTTGAAGTCTGTTGTAACGATCATTCCTCCGGTAGCCATAGCCATCTTAAGCAGCCTAAGATCCACATCTAGATCCGGATCTTCAGTCCACTCCAAAACGGATACCTCGATCGGAAGCTCTTTTTGCATAGCATTTAGGATATCCAAGCCTCTTCTTCCTTTACTCCTTTTCATGTTGTCAGAAGAATCAGCTATGTGCCTAAGTTCATCAAGCACGAAGTCGGGAATGATCATGGGCCCTTCGACAAAGCCCGTCTTGCATATATCTGCTATCCTTCCGTCTATTATGCTGCTCGTATCAAGGATCTTAGGTACACCCGACGAATTTCGAACCTCCTTTTCTGCTCGCTCGCCGCTAGGGTTTGTATTTGCTTTCTCGGAAATACGAGACCGCTTAACTACGGTCAAGACGTCATCTTTCTTGCTAAGAGCAACCAACATCCCGATATACCCTAGCAACACGAGAGCGATAGATGGGAGAACGCTTCCTGCAAAAGGAATCCTGGCCAATGACGGGGCAATCAAATTAGCTATTATAAGTCCAACTATAAGTCCAAACACCCCTACCAAGATGTCCTGAAAAGCCATTTTCACCATCTGGTTTTCGAGCGACTTGACACCTTTTTTAACCAAAACAGCGATAGGCGGCCCTATCAAGTAAAACAGCGCCGCGAGCACCCCCGCTATGACAAGTATCGCTCCACCCGATTCGTAAATAGTCAAGTTCTTGCCAAGAAAATCACTTATGGGACCAAGTAGGTAGAAGGCCGAAACCCCGCCAACGATGGCCCCAAAGACTGCAAAATACCGTCCCGATTTCTCCAATTCTAAAGCACCTCCCTCTCAGATACTACTTTATGCAATTATTATATGCTAGGTAGAACCTACAGACAAAGAATTAGACGAAATAAGAGGTTAAAAGCAGTTTAAGGCTGGGATAAGACCAATGCAATTGACCCAAAGCCCAGTTAATAGTACAATTGTGTGTGTACAGCTCAATGGGAGGTATAGCTATGTTCAGGGTTGGTGACCGGGTGGTATATCCTATGCACGGCGCCGGAACTATAGAAGGAATCGAACAAAAAGAGGTTCTAGGAAAAACTCATAGGTACTATGTGTTGAGCCTTCCCATAAGCGATATGAAAGTCATGATCCCAGTAGACAACAGCGAAGAAGTTGGTCTAAGAGACGTAATTGACGCCACACAAGTTGACGAAGTTCTGAAAGTACTCAAAGAGGACTGCACCCCTATGTCCACGAACTGGAACAGGCGATATCGCAATAACCTCGAAAAAATCAGAAGTGGTGATATATTTGAAGTTGCCGGTGTCGTAAGAAACCTCACAGCCAGGGACAAGGAGAAAGGACTGTCCAGCGGCGAACGCAAAATGCTGGACACCGCTAGGGAGATCCTGGTTTCTGAGCTAATCCTCGCAACTGATTGGGATAGGGAAGAAACTATTCAAATCATCGATGAGATTCTTGCATAGATAGTCCTTTTCTTGACTCTTAGTCCGGGCTAAAGTAGAATTGCTTTGCGTACTCCTTATAATATGTGGGCGTGTGGCTCAGTGGGAGAGCGTTCGGTTCGCATCCGAAAGGCCGCGGGTTCGAATCCCGCCACGTCCACCAGGATATTCTTGGCTAGGTTTCTAGACCTTACAAGAGGTGAAAACTGTGGAAAATACGCTGGCACAAGAGTTCCAAGAGACCGTAGATGAGTATCTGATTAGGCACAGAAGCATTATAGACGTGCTTAGCAAGATAAGCGAATCCGGAAGTCGTGTTAACCGAGCGGTGGCAAAATCGGTTACCTCGTGCGGTTGCATTCAGATACACGCTACTAAGCAGGAAATCCCGTCGGAAATTAGTTCTCTTACCTCAATTAGAGAAGCAATGAAAGACCACGTTGAAGGCAAACTATGCGAGCAGTGTACCGAGGTTCTTGAAGACGAAATCGGCAGAGCGTTGTTTTATCTAGCGGCTTTATGCAATACTTTAGGCCTTGATTTTGACGAAATCCTAGAAAAAGAACAAGACCGCATTACCTGTCTTGGGATATTTAATGTTCTTTAGTCGGCAACATACTACTTCTAAGCTTTTACTTGTTTTCTACTAAGGCGTTTCTTACTGCTTCTTCGATAGTTGAAACGCCTACTATATTTCGTGAGCCATTGTTCTCGGAAAAAGATTTGGGCACGATGACATGGGAAAACCCAAGCCGCAGCGCTTCTTTGACTCTTTCTTCCATTCTAGGCACCATTCTCACTTCACCCGTAAGGCCGATTTCACCGCAACAGGCGATATCACGCCTTACAGGAACATCATAGTAACTTGACACGATCGCCACTGCGCACGGTAAATCTATGCCAGGTTCGTTTACGCGTGCGCCACCCGCAATCTTAAGGAATACATCCATTTTATCCAAACCCAAAGCCATCTTTTTCGCAATTACAGCCGCAATGAGCAGCAGCTTTTGGTAATCAACCTCGCCTGTAATTCTACTAGGGGCGCCATAGGCACAAGGCGTCACCAACGCTTCGACCTCCATAAGGACTGGCTTGACTCCCTGCAAGCAGGCTGCAACGCAACACCCTGATCTATCTTCCGTACGTTCTGAAAGGAAAAACTCTGATGGGTTCTTAATTTCCGTAAGCCCCTGTTCACTCATGCGGAAGACTGCCACTTCATCGGTAGCACCAAATCTGTTTTTTCTTGCCCTTATGATCCTATAAAAATGGCCTAAGTCACCTTCAAAGTAAAGCACCGTATCCACCAAGTGCTCCAAAAGCCTAGGACCTGCGATCTCTCCCGTTTTGACTGTATGACCCACAAGAATGCATGTAACATTGTTTGTCTTGGCATATTCGTGAAACTTTGCGGCACATGCCCGGATCTGAGCCGAACTTCCCGGAAGGGATTCGACGGATGGATCCTCACAGGTCTGAATTGAATCGATTACCAAAAAAGCGGGGTTTAGCTGGTAGCATAGTTCCAATATACTGTCTATGTTTCTTTCAGAGGCAAAAAACAAGTTCTTGGAACTTATTCCGAGCCTATCGGCCCTTATCTTGACTTGACCTACCGACTCTTCGCCCGACACATATAGTGCGCAACCACAAAACCTTGCCACGTTATCTGCGACAGATAAGAGCAACGTAGACTTCCCTATCCCTGGCTCTCCGCCTATAAGAAGCAAGGAACCGGGCACAAATCCGCCGCCCAACGCCCTGTCTAGTTCGTCAAGACCGCTAGAAAACCTTTGTACGCTCTCGGGTTCAACTTCTGCCAAAACGATGGGCAAAAGGAGCTTAGGTGTGGCTCCGGAAGATCTCTTCTTGTCTTTTTCCTCTGTCTGTTCCTCAAGGGTGTTCCACTCACCACACTCGGGGCAACGCCCATACCATTGCGATGATTGAAAACCACAGGCCGAGCACACATACTTAAGAACAAAACGCGGCATAGAATCCTCTCCCTTTAATTGGATAGTTTCTATGCCGCGTCTGGAATTTCCTCTATTCTTCTACCGCTTCAGCCACTGCCGAACTTGCGCCAGCAAACGTAATGTTGCCCTCATCGTCGGCGTCTACCACTACCTTTTCGGCTCCTCTGAACTCACCCCTCAGAATAAGTTCTGACATGGGATCTTCGATCAATCGCTGAATGGCTCGCCGCAAAGGTCGTGCGCCATACTGAGGATCGGTACCTTCGCGAATAAGCTTCTCTTTCGCCTTATCAGTAACTTCAAGCGACAAACCGGCCGAATCCTCCAACCTCTTCCTAACCTCTTTTATCTGCAAATCCACGATTTCTCTCAGATGCTCTTCTGTGAGCGACTGGAAGACTATGATCTCGTCAACTCTGTTTAAAAACTCTGGCCTGAAAACGCGCTTCAATGCCTCTGTAACTCGGGCCTTTACTTCTTCATGCGACAATAACTGCGAACCACGGCCAGCAGTAAAGCCTAGCCCAGCTTTACCATGTATGTCTTCAGCGCCTACGTTTGACGTCATGATTATCACAGTATTTCGGAAGTCCACAGTACGTCCTTGAGCCTCTGTAAGCCTTCCATCTTCTAGGACTTGAAGCAACACGTTGAACACGTCAGGATGTGCTTTCTCGATTTCGTCAAGGAGTATCACAGAATATGGCTTCCTGCGGACCGCCTCCGTAAGCTGACCGCCCTCTTCGTATCCAACATAACCAGGAGGGGCGCCTACCAGTCTTGAAACCGTATGGCGTTCCTGATACTCTGACATGTCCAGCCTGACGATGGCATCCTCATCTCCAAACAAAACCTCTGCCAGAGCTTTTGCCAGTTCTGTCTTTCCTACGCCTGTAGGACCTAGAAAGATAAAGGAGCCTATGGGTCTCTTGGGATCTTTCAGCCCAGCTCGTGACCGTCTTACTGCCCTAGCTACAGCCTCAACAGCCTCATTTTGATTAATGACCCGCTTGTGTAGTTCATCCTCTAGATTCAAGAGTTTCTCAGATTCTGCGGCAGCAAGTTTCTTGACCGGTATGCCTGTCCAGTCAGCAACAATAGATGCAATGTCATCTTCTGTCACCGTCATTTTCTCCGGCACTTCACGTATCTGCCATTCCTTCCGTTTTTCCTCTATAAGAGCCTTCAATTGCTGCTCTTGATCCCTTAGGTGAGCTGCTTTTTCAAACTCCTGAGCTGCAACCGCCTCTTCTTTCTGCTGCACAATGCTCTCGAGCTTGGCTTCCAGTTCCCTAAGCTCAGACGGTGCCTCAAAGGCCCGCATCTTTACCATCGCTCCTGCCTCATCTATCAAGTCTATGGCCTTGTCAGGAAGAAACCTGTCGGACACGTATCGCGAGGAAAGGACAGCAGCAGCCTCAAGAGCCTCATCGGTATAAGTTACGCCATGGTGATCTTCGTATCTCCCCCTTAACCCTTTCAGGATTTCTATGGTTTCTTCGACTGTCGGTTCAGAAACGAGTACTGGTTGGAACCTTCTCTCAAGTGCAGCATCTTTTTCAACATACTTCCTGTATTCATCCAAAGTAGTGGCGCCTATGCACTGCAACTCCCCTCTGGCCAGCATCGGCTTGAGAATGCTCGACGCATCTATAGCGCCTTCTGCTGCGCCCGCTCCGATGATATTGTGCATCTCATCGATAAAAAGGATAATATCGCCCGAACTCCTGATCTCTTCTAGGACCTTCTTGAGCCTTTCTTCGAACTCTCCTCTGTATTTCGTGCCAGCGACCATAGCTGCCAAATCAAGACTGACAACCCTTTTGCCTTTTAGCATCTCAGGCACGTTCCCTGCCTTTATGGCTTGGGCCAAGCCCTCGACTATCGCCGTTTTGCCCACCCCGGGTTCTCCTATAAGGACAGGGTTGTTCTTAGTCCTCCTAGACAGTATCTGGATCACCCGCTGGATCTCTTTTTCACGACCTATGACAGGGTCGAGTTTGCCCTGAGCTGCGAGTTCGGTCAAATCTCTACCATAGGCATCAAGCGTTGGAGTGCGACTCCGTCCGGTGCGCGCCTTTTGTTGAGGTGCTGATGGCTCTTTGATTTGCCCGCCAACCCGTTTTATGATCTCCTCTCGCACAGTTTCATAGTCGACGCCCAAACTGGTGAGCACTTCGCTGGCCACGCCTTCTTCTCGCAAAAGAGCAAGCAAAATGTGTTCCGTACCTATATATGAATGGCCAAGCGCTGCTGCTTCTTCACCAAGCAGCGTCAAAACATTCTTCGCAGACTCCGTTATCGCATCAATGGAAGGTACAGGAGGCTTTTTCTCAGATAGTGAATCTATCTCGCTTCTTATCTCATCAGGCGTAATCCCCATCGACTCAAGAATAGAAACCGCTATGCTCCCGCGTTCCTTCAGCAGCCCAAGCAATATGTGCTCAGTATCCATAGCCTGCGCGCCACGGCTTCTGGCCTCTTCTTGGGCCCAATTGAGCACTCTCATGGCACGCTCTGTATATCTTTGTTTTCCATTCACGTCACATACATCCTCCTAAAAATCGATTATTCAATTTGTGACATCTTTCCGGAAATGTGCTTACGTATAAGGTAAGCTCTCCTCATGTCTCTTTCTCCGGGTGAAAACTCAGTATTGAATACCTTCTGGACAAAGTTGGGTCTTGACAACACCAATATCTCGTTCACGTCTTTGAGCGTCAGGTTTGGAATCATGCCAAACTCAACACCTAATCTCAGATCCGACCAAAACTTTATCGCCTCCGCGGAACTAATGGATCGTGCATTCGAAAGCACCCCGAACGCACGAAAAACCCTATCTTCTATTTCCAGTCTGTGGTTTTTCAAAAGCGCGTCTTGCACCCGTTTCTCTTCCGTTACAACCTGATTGGCCACCAAAACAAGGTTTTCTATGATTTCTTTTTCTGTATGGCCCAAGGTTATCTGATTCGAGATTTGAAAAACGTCTCCCTGACCCTCGGTTCCTTCTCCATATAGACCCCGTACCACGAGGCCTACTCTGTTTACGGCGTTAAGCACCCTTGAAACTTCGTTGGTAAGTGCAAGCGCTCTAAGGTGAACCATGACCGAAGCCCTAAGCCCTGTTCCTACGTTTGTCGGACATGCTGTAAGATATCCCAGCTTCTCATCGTATGCCAGTTCCAAAAACTCGCTCAAAAGGTCATCAATTCCGTTGGCGAGTATCCAGGATTCTTCTAATTCGAGACCCGACTTTAGGCACTGGAGTCGCACATGATCTTCTTCGTTGACCATGATCGATACCAGTTCATCGTGTCTCAAAATCAACCCCTTGCCGTGACCACTTTCGGCTTGTTGAGGGCTTATGAGATGCTTCTCCACAAGGACCTGACGATCCAACGGCGTTAGGTGGTCAAGGACCACCTTAAAAACTGGCCCTCCAAATCCTCGCTCGCCAATCTTGTCGGCGCACTCGAACACTTTTCCCAATACCG
>JAPXKJ010000003.1:0-99699 GCA_033810155.1 Bacillota bacterium
TCTTTTCCATATACGATTTTCTTTAAATGCAGACCATAGGGAAATGCTAGTATCTCCTGAATCGCCAAGATTTGATCGATAGACAATTCCATGTCTCCGGCATCTAAAGTCACTTCGGCCCCTTCGAAGAACCTATCCGCCTTCTCCAAGTGACTTTTGAGTTTTTCTGTCAAAACGTCAAAATCACGAGTTCCATTCAATATGAGATGTAGGCCATTCTTCGTCCCTCTGAATATTATGTCTGGCTTGTCGGCCATCTCAGTGTTCCTCCCTACTTTGAATCTAACACGACTTCTGTCTCGACTTCCGGCGGATACTTGAGGGTCATATACGACTCGAAAATCTTCCTAGCAACAGGTCCCGCAACTGTTGATCCGGAACCTCCTTGGTCTACGACTACCGCCAAAGCGATCTCCGGTTCTTCATATGGCGCAAAACCTATGAACCATGCATGGTCCTCACCAAGGGGATTCTGGGCAGTTCCGGTTTTACCTGCTACTTCGAATGGAACACCATAAAAAACCCAATAAGCCGTCCCTTTTGGATCCGAAGTTACCTTTAGCATACCCTTTTTTACTAAATCGATCACTTCAGGCGCCACATCCAAGACGCTTGAAATCTCAGGTTTAATCTCTTCAATCACATTGTAGTCTGAATCAAGGATGTTGGCAGCCAGCCTAGGCTTCATCCTAACCCCATCATTTGCGATGCACTGAACCACAGACGCCATTTGAATGGGGGTGTATAGGTGAAAAACCTGTCCCATTCCGGCCATCATGTGCTCGGATAGAAGGAATTGGGGTTCAGCTACCCTACCCTCGCTATACGCTTTCTCTTTCCATTCGGTACTAGGTACTGTACCATAATTCTCTCCAAAAAGGTCAATGCCTGTCTTTGCTCCAAGTCCCATGACTCTTGAATACTCCGCTAGCGTGTCTACACCTAAGCGCCTGCCCATCTCGTAAAAGTAAGTATTGCAAGATACCGCTAGAGCGTCTACCACATTCACATATCCGTGCCCACCGCGTTTGTGACAGACTAAGGTCGGAACCATTGGGTGATAGCCTGGATCAAAGAACTGCTCGGACTCTGTGGTCTTCCCTTCGGCCAAGGCAGCTACCGCAGTAACAACCTTAAAAGCTGAGCCCGGGGGATAAAGCCCAGTTATGGCCATATTGGCAAAACGCCACTCCCCTCGCGATATTTTGTCATCCAACTCTTTAGCAGAAATACCTGAAATCAACATGTTTGCATCGAAGCCAGGTACAGAAGCTATGGCTCGCACACCCCCTGTTTTTACATCCAATACCACAGCTGAAGCGCTTTTTGCCGTCTTGCTATTCCTCAAAACCTCGTAAAGCGCCTCCTCCACTGCTCGCTGAAACTCTATATCAACTTCAATTTGTATAGACTTGCCAGGCTCTGGTTCAGTACCTGAGCCCACCTCGCTTCCTGTAGGTCTGCCTCGGTAATCGACCTCTACCCGGTATCCACCATCCTTGCCGCGTAAAACATCCTCATAGTAAGCCTCCAAGCCTTCTTGTCCCAGAATATCACCCATGGAGTACCCATCCCAACGCGGGTCGGCTAATTGCGACTGGCTGATTTCTCCGACATATCCGAGAGTAGTGCTAAGAAGCGCTCCTTCAGGGTAATACCGAATTGGCTGAGGTTCAATGAATACGCCAGGCAAATTTGGAGCATCTTCAATGATTCTAGTATACATCTCCGACGATATATCCTTGGCGATGGGTATAGGCTGGTAATACATGCCGGCATACTGTTTAACTTTGGTTTCTATTTGCTCTAGTTCCATGCCAAGTATACCTGCCAGCCTTGGTAGTGCCTCTTGGGCTTTTGCCTCGTCTAAATACCAATAAAAGACTGTGAAAGTAGGGCGCGAAGCAGCCAGAACATTGCCGTTGCAGTCTATGATGTCTCCGCGTGGTGCTTGTATTGGCGTAATTCTGAGATAGTTGTTCTGAGACATAACTCTGTACTTTTCACCGTTTACAATCTGCAGGTTGAAAAGCTGCAGCGCCAAGATCCCGAAGCACACAATTATCGCAGTCCCCAGCACGCCCTTTATTCGCTTCAAGTCTTTGCGGGGTAGGTTCTCGGACGTCTCCCTAACATCTCTAGACCCTAGACTCATAACTTGACCTACCTACCCTTTCATTCGTTCTCTCGGGCCAGAGTTTCTCTAATGAGCGCGACATACCTCTAACCAGCAAGAAAGATGGCACTATTATGACAACGGCCCAAACCGCATCGTAGTACAAAATGCCTCTAAGGAAGAACTCCCATTGAATATGTACCCCTAAAGATAGGAGAGCCAGATAAGATACAAGATCACCAGTGATAGATGAAACTAACGCGGCTATAACAGGCGAAAGTACCATATCGGGGTTAAAACGTCGGCGTATACCCATCATCGTCATCGCGGCTGCCAACATAGACAAGGCAGACACACCGATGAATCGCCCTACAACTACATCTTTAATAATTCCCAGTAAAAAGCCTGTGATAAGACCGACCGGGAAGGAACACACCCAGCCGACTGCACATACTAACCCAAGGGTCAGATCCGGCTTACCTGGTCCCGCAAGGCACACATATTCAGCACTCATGACCAAAAAACCAAAAAAGATAAATATTATGATAAGAACTGTTTCTCTTTTAGTCATCTGATCATCACCAGTACTTCTTCAAGGTGGTCAAAATCTGTGACAGGTCTTACGTGGCACTCTTTGACCAAACCAGGTTGAGGTATATACACTTCGGTCACTTCACCGATCAAAAGCCCTCCCGGATACAAACTCCCAATACCCGAAGTAACGATAACGTCTCCTTGTTTTACATCTGCATCCTTAGAGAAAAAAGTCATAGTTAATAAGTCGGGACCGCTTCCACCTACTACTACGCCGTAGTCGCGCGACCTAACGACTAATGCCCCTACCCCGCTTTCAGGATCAGTAAGTAGCAGAACATCGGCCTGGTCTTCATCGACTTTCATGATCCGTCCTACAAGGCCGCTATTGGAAATCACAGGATCGTCAATTTGCACACCATCTTGAGCTCCCAATCTTACAGTAATCGTAGAAAACCACTTACTAGGGTTTCGCCCTATCACGTCAGCGCCTTTGTACTCACCGGTTGACTGCTCCTTGAACTCAAGCAGTTCTCTTAATCTTTGGTTCTCCTGCTTCACATCTCTAAGCTGTGCCAAAAGAAGCTCGAGGGAGCCAAGTTTCTTCCTCAGATCCTTGTTTTCGTCCATGAGTTCTTCTTTTGATTCTAAGAGGGCGGCGTAACCAGATGCTCTATCCATTAGCGTGGAGAACAAATTTACAAACGGTTCCATGCAGTTGCGCAAGAGACTCTCCCAAAACGAGGGACTCTCTTGTGAGCTGCCTGTAATGTTCATCAAAAACACCGAGGCGGCTACTAGTAATATGGTAAGTACTACTTTCTTATATGGAAATAGCCGCCTCAACTGGTGTCATCCTTCCTTTTACCGTTTCGCAGAAGCCAGGACTTTCCGTAAGGTCTCGATCTCTTCGAGTGCTTTGCCTGTTCCGCGAACAACTGCGTACATGGGTTCATCGACAGTATGTACAGGCATTCCTGTCTCGTCGCTGACCAACTTATCCAAACCTTTTAGCATGGAACCTCCGCCTGTCATAACTATTCCTCTATCCATGATGTCTGCAGCAAGTTCCGGTGGTGTGTTCTCCAAAGTCTCTTTCACACTATCTAGGATCGCACGTACCGGCTCGGCTAGAGCTTTACGGATCTCAGGTGAATCTACCGCGATTGTCCTAGGCAACCCGGTAACCAAGTCCCTACCACGTATTTCCATTGTCTCTTCGGGATTGAGTTCGTAGGCAGAACCGATATTGATCTTTATCTCTTCAGCTGTTCTTTCACCGATAAGCAAGTTGTATGCCCTTTTAAGATAGTTTATTACAGCTTCATCCATTTCATCCCCGCCGACTCTTATCGACCGAGATGCCACGATACCATCCAAAGATATGACAGCTACCTCGCTCGTTCCGCCACCTACGTCTACAATCATGTTTCCGGTAGGCTCGTTTACAGGAAGACCCGCGCCGATTGCTGCTGCCATAGGCTCCTCAATGGTATATGCTTCTCTGGCCCCAGCTCGTAGCACGGCATCTAGCACTGCCCTTCGTTCGACTTCGGTACAACCTGAAGGAACGGCTACAATGACTCTAGGTTTCAATAGACCTCTCCTATAAGCTTTTCTGATAAAATGGTGCATCATTGCCTGGGTTACATCAAAGTCGGCGATTACTCCGTCCTTCATTGGTCTTATCGCTATTATATTACCAGGGGTTCTCCCTATCATCTGCTTGGCTTCGGTACCAACTGCAAGGATCTCCTTACTGTCAGCGTGAATGGCCACTACGGAAGGTTCGACGAGTACTATGCCCTGACCGCGCACATGAACCAGAGTATTTGCTGTGCCAAGATCCATACCGATATCCCTAGTAATATAGTTGTAAAGCCATTGCACCTTCTTCCACTCCCCTCTCAGTCGAAAACCAGACTAGTTCCTACCATGTAAACCAGCCCTTAAATGATTCCCTTAAACTAATATACTGGCCATGCCCAACTATCACATGATCAAGTACATCTATACCTATTATCCTGCCCGCTTCTATGATCCTCTTAGTCACGGCAACGTCTTCATCGCTGGGAGCAGGTTCTCCGCTGGGATGATTATGCACAAGAATCACAGCGGCAGCGCTCTTTTTTATGCAGTTCTTGAATATCTCACGAGGATGTACAATCGCTGCATTCAACCCGCCTACCGACACTACTTCCTTAGCGATAACCTGATTTCTTACATTAACCATGATCACGCAAAAATGTTCCCTGTCTAGTTCTTCTACATCGCCTTTCATGAATTCGTACACATCTTGCCCGCTTCTTAGGCACACAGATTTGATATTGGAATCATCAACTTTCTGCAACCTTTTCGAGATCTCAAGACATGCCTTTAATCTCGCTGCCTTGGCTGGCCCAATACCGGGCAAAGACATGAGTTCTTCCATAGAACTCTCCTTCAAAAACCCCATCCCTGACCCGTACTGACCTGTTCCCCAACGCAAAAGTCTTTTTGCCAAGTCAAGAGCAGTTTCTTCTGGATTACCTGTGCCCAGCAAAATGGCCAGAAGTTCTGCATCGGACAATGCTGACGGCCCTAACGAAAACAGCCTTTCCCGTGGCTTTTCTTGCTCGGGCCAATCCTTAATGGTCAATCTATCGAGGGTAATGGCAAATACCTCCTATATTCCTTCGCAGCCATCCCCATTCTGCTTTATGAGATCAAGGACTCAAAAGAAACATCAGCCTGTTTCAACAAACCATAAAACTTAGGCAAGGACAGCCCTACTACGCTAGTAAAATCGCCAATGATCCTACTTACAAACAACGCGGCTCTACCTTGAATGGCATATCCACCCGCTTTGCCTAATGGTTCGTCAGTCTCTACGTACCATTGGATCTCGTAAGGGCTCATATCAAGAAACGTGACATAGGAACAGTCAACGTCCGAAAACACTTGCTCGCTTCTAGGCTCATACAATGCAATCCCAGTGTAGACCTTATGGGTGTTCCCTGAAAGCTTTTTGATCATTTCCCATGCTTCGCCTCGGTTTTTGGGCTTACCCAGGATCTCTCCTTTGAGGTATACAAGTGTATCCGCGCCCAATACCAAATGGTCCGCATAGATACGACTCACCGTTTCCGCTTTTCGGCAAGCCAAGACCTTGACCAATCTGTCCGGACCTAGCCCCTCTTCCAAGACAGAGTCTTCATCAAAACCTGACGGAACAACGATTGGCCGTATGCCCAAAGATTCCAGAAGTTCCTTACGTCTTGGTGACTCCGAAGCCAAAATTAACTGCAACTTTTTCACCGCCCAAGGAACAACACGAGAACAAGAACCATCACCGCACCAGCTAAGTTAAGTCGCACAGTAAACCCCAATGTAAGTGAAACTACATTCAGATCGAGATTAAATGGCGGCTGTATCCCAACAGCAAACCCTTTGGCTAGCAAAGGCACTACCTCTGACAGGGCCTCGCCTATTACACTGCCTACTATGGCGCCGGCCACAAGAGCTATCACCCAAACCCACGTGTTTGATTGTCTCCTCACGATTTGTCCGCCCCCTAGATTCTAGGGTATCATAGACACCCACCCAAAAGTAAAATCGCAAACGCTATACAAAGACTACATACATCAGGCAGTCACATTCTTGGCTTTGTTCTCATCTTGAATCGTCTTCATCGGACATTTAGTAGCGCAAATCCCGCAATTGTCGCACAAGGCATAGTCGATTTGTGCCAAAGTACCTCTATCCATAGATATGGC
The DNA here is from genome assembly GCA_033810155.1 of Bacillota bacterium. GTDB lineage: Bacteria > Bacillota > Sulfobacillia > Fermentithermobacillales > Fermentithermobacillaceae > UBA3907. Next base: position 6,406 of record JAPXKJ010000003.1, read on the forward strand.
AGTCTGGGGACACGCCTTGACGCATAACTGGCACGCAATACATCCGACCTTGCAATACTTTCGCACCGAAGGCCCTTTATCGTACGAACTACACAGGATGTGGACATTCTTACCCCTAGGGGCAAGATCTATCACTCCTCTAGGACATGCTCTTACGCACGCCCCACAACCTGTGCATTTCTCTGGAATAACGATAGGCAAGCCATCTTTTGACATATACATAGCTCCAAAGGGACAAGCTTTCACACAATCACCAAATCCCAAACACCCGTAAGGGCAACCTTTGAGCCCACCCAAAAGATTCACAGCCTGACAACTGGCATGTCCGTGATAGTCTGCAACGCTCTTGGCGTTATCCTGATCCCCTTGACAATACACCACCGCAACCTGAGGTTCAGAAACCTCAGCGTCAACTCCCATTATCTTGGAGATTGCTTCAGCGACCGCCTTCCCGCCGGGAACACAGGCATTAGTAGGAGCTTCACCTTTAACTATCGCTTGAGCCAGACCTGAACAACCCGCGAACCCGCACGCTCCACAGTTCGCCCCCGGCAACACAGCTAAGACCTCGAGCACCTTTGGATCTTCTTCAACCTTGAATCTTTCAGCGGCCATAGCCAACATCGCACCAAACACAAGTCCAGCTATTCCTAACGCAAGAACCGCATCTAGCAACAATAGTTCCCCCTTTTGGTCACAGCAAGCCTGCGAACAATCCTGAGAAGCCCAAAAAGGCCAACGACATAAGCCCGGTAGATATGAGAGCGAGCGGGAAACCCTCAAGCGCGGGAGGAATGTCCATAAGCTGCCATCTCTCTCGGATCCCGGCAAATATTATTATCGCGAGACTCCATCCCAAGGCTCCAGCAAACCCGTTTACCGTACTCATCAAGATACTGTATGAGTGCCTCACATTCAACATAGTAACACCTAACACAGCACAGTTCGTTGTGATAAGCGGAAGGTAAATGCCCAAAGCCTTGTACAGACCAGGCAATGCTTTTTTCATAAATATCTCCACTAACTGCACAAACGCAGCTATAACTAGTATATAGGCGATGGTCCTTAGGTACTCTAAACCAAACTGAGCCAGCACAAACTGCTCAAACGCAGCAGCAACCGCAGACGCGATAGTCATAACAAATATGACCGCACCCGACATCCCTAGCGCTGTCTCAAGGTTCTGGGATACCCCAATAAAAGGGCATATGCCCAAATACTGCATGAAAATAAAGTTGTTAATAAGGACGCCGCTTATTATGATTCCGATTACAGACACACGAATCCCTCCCCATTAGCGACTTTCTCACGACGTTTTACTGTGATCTTCCACCTTCGCTTTAGAACCCAAAGTTACCCTGAATAGAACCATAAGTAGCCCCAGTGTTATGAACCCTCCAGGAGGGGTCAACATAACCGCGGCAGGTTCAAAAAACGGGGCTGACGGAAAAACAATGCTTCCCAAAGCGATCTGCCCAGTGCCTAGAAACTCACGGATCCCGCCTATGACCATCAAATTGACCGTGTACGCAGCACCTATGCCAAGCCCATCCATGAGGGAATTCATAACAGGATATCTATATGCAAACGCCTCAGCGCGCGCGATGATGATGCAGTTTACGACTATAAGTGGGACAAAGATCCCCATGACTTCATAGATGGCTGGAAGATAAGCTTTCATCACCAATTCAACAATAACGACGGGAGTTGCGATTAGTATAACGAATATTGGGATCCTGATAGCATCAGGAATAAACCTCCTCAACAGCGATACAAACACGTTAGAAAACGTAAGCACAAACACCACTGCCATTCCCATCCAAAAACCGTTTTCCACGCTTGTAGTAACTGCAAGTGTGGGGCACATACCAATGGCCAAGGCAAAAGTAGGGTTCTCTTGTATAAAACCCTTGATAAAGTCAAAGCCAAGAGATCGCCTAGGCTCACTCATTATTTTGCACCTCCTGTTGCAGCTTTTCTTGCCTGTACATCATGTGCATAACCATAGTATTTGGGCACTATGTACTTATCGATTAGAGGCGTGACGAGATTCATAAACAAGATGGCATATGTGACTCCTTCAGGATAGCTGCCCCAAAGTCGAATTAACAACGTAACAACGCCAGCTCCTATTCCCATACATAGTCGACCTCGACGAGTAACCGGAGAGGTAACATAGTCTGTAGCCATAAAAAACGAACCCAAAATAGCCCCGCCAAGAAATAGTCCACTTATCCAATCTCCCATGAAAAATCCGTTTGGGTTCCCAAAGATCCAGGTTCCGAGCGCAAGAGTTCCAAGATACCCTACAGGAATTCGCCAATCTATCACGTCTCTTGCAATTAGATAAATCCCCCCAACCAAAAGAGCAATTATACACGTCTCTCCCAACGAACCTGCTCTCAAGCCAAGTAATAGTTCTCTCAGCGTTAACACAGTTTTACCCGTGCCATTGAAGCCCGCCAAGGGGGTAGCGCCTGTAAGCGCATCGTACCCCATTGGTGTAACCCAATCATGAGTCATATGAAGAGGCCAAGCAGCTAAAACAAATGCTCTTCCTGCAAGGGCCGGATTTACAAAGTTGGTCCCCAACCCGCCAAATATCTGCTTCGCAATCACAATAGCAAATACAGACCCGATAATTGGAATCCATATCGGGACGTTCGGCGGCAACGTAAGCGCCAAAAGAAGACCTGTTACAGTTGCGGACATATCGTTTATTGTAAGCGGCTTCTTGAAAAGTTTCTGATATATCGCTTCCGCCGCGACTGCGGAAAATACAGAGACAAGTATTATCAAAAGCGATCTGCCCCCGAATATGACTACCGCAGCGATACTAGCGGGAACAAGAGAAACCACCACGTCCAGCATTATCCCCTGTATCGTCTTACTGCTCGTGATATGGGGCGCCGGCGTTATAAGTAGTCTGTCTTCCATCGTAATACCTCCGTCTCTTCTTGCCAGCCTATTGACTACGCTGAGCCCTTCTCCTCGCGCTGATCGAATTCTTTGCCATCTTTATCCATTGCACTAAAGGCCTTTTTGCAGGACACACAAAAGCACAAGCTCCGCATTCGCAGCAGTCCATTGCTCTTGCATCTTCGGCTTGATCAATAAGACCTCGTTCAGAGTAGGCCGCTATCCATAAAGGCTGTAACCGCATTGGGCATGCATCAACACATTTTCCACAACGTACACATGGCAAAATCGGCTCTTCTGTCACCTGTTCTTTGCTTAAGACCAAAACACCAGATGTACCTTTTAACACGGGCACGTCTGGTTCCTTAACTGCCATGCCCATCATAGGGCCACCCATTATTACTTTGCGAGGGGTACCGCTATACCCTCCTGCTTTCTCTATCAGGAAGGAAATAGGAGTCCCTACAAGAGTTCTGAAGTTAGACGGTTTCTTTATACCTTCACCGGTAACGCTTACAATCCTCTCGACCAATGGCAGACCTTCCAAAATTCCTTCTGCCATGGCATAAGCAGTACCCACATTTGATACGATCACCCCAACATCTAGCGGCAGACCTGGAGGCGGAGGCACTTCTCTACCGAGGACTGCCTGAACGAGTTGTTTTTCCCCTCCTCTAGGGTACCTCGAAGTAAGCACGGCCAGTTCAATACCGTCGTAAGGCTCAATTGCATGTTTCAGAGCTTCAATCGCTTTGGGCTTGTTATCCTCTATGCATACTATGCCCCTTCTAACACCAGAGGCTTTCATAAACGCCCTAAACCCGAACACGACTTTCTCAGGCTCCTCAACCATGAGCCTGTAATCCGCTGTCAAGTAGGGCTCACATTCTGCACCATTCAAAAGGTAGGTGTCTATAGGCTTATCCTTGGGCGGGGTGAGTTTTACATCCGTTGGAAACGCTGCTCCTCCCAGACCCACTAGTCCCATCTGCCTAGCAGTCTCTCTCAACCTTTCGGGTGCGATCTCATCCAGGTTAGAGGCTATGGGAGCCAGAGCCCCCGAATCATCGTGCAGTCCGTCGGGCTGCATGATGATTGCATCGACCATTCGCCCCTGCACCGGATGGAACCTAGGTTCGATGCTCTTTATGATTCCCGACGTAGGTGCGTGTAAAGCGGCACTTATGGCGCCCTGAGGCTCCGCTATGATCTGCCCCCTCTTGACAGCATCTTTAGGCTTCACAACAGGCCTTGACGGAGCTCCCGTGTGCTGCGATACAAAAAGTACCAATTCTTGAGGGATACCAGGGAACTCAATGGGAGAGTCCTCAGATAAATGCTTCTTATCCGGAACACTAACGCCTCCCGAAACTTTCTTTATAGTGATCACTTACACCACCTCGATTACAACCATTAGTCAACAATAAAACCTATTCTAGATTCTAACACATCGTAGACGCGCATTTGTAAAAAACAAGTTGGGATTAGACGAACCGTCGTTTGAGGATGTAAGAGAAGTCATAGCCGCTTCCTCCGGTTTGACGCAGGAATACCCATTTGGGAACGATACTTGGCAACAGTACGTCTTGCAACAAAAACCCCATTTTCGTGCAAAAGCTCACTGATCTGACTATCAGTCAGGGGGTTTCTGGGGTCTTCCTTGTCAACTATCTCTGATATGGCTCTTTTTACATTGTATTGAGAAATCTCGTCGCCGACAGCTTTTATTCCAGGTCCAAAAAACATTTTGCACGGGAAAATGCCAAATGGAGTATCTACGTATTTGCCCGATATCGCCCTTGATACGGTAGACGCATGAATCGCAAGTTCATCCGCGATGTCACTGAGCGTGAGGGGTTCAAGATGATCGGGCCCTTCGAGGAAGAAGCGCTTTTGGCGCTTCACTATGCTCTCCATAACCTTCGCTATAGTCATCCGCCTTTGTTCCACACTTTTCATCAAATAGTATGCCCTTTTAGCCTGCTGCGTAAGGTAGTCCTTGGTCTCCTTCTCGCCCTCAGAAAGCAATCTCCGGTAATACGGATTCCACCTTATGGGAGGCAGGGCATTTTCGTTCAGTATCACAACGAATTCATCCCCTAATCTCTTGACGGTGATATCTGGTAATATGTAGGTTATGTTCGTGTAGGACAAGCTCGCGCCCGGTTTCGGATCCAGACCCACAATGAGATCCCTCGCCCTGAGCACATCTTCTAACGACACTTGCTCTTCTTCGGCTATTTTAGTGTACCTGGCTCGACCTAGATCCTCAAGATGTGCCCTTATGATCCGTAATTCCAGATCCCCTAACCCTTTCGATACTGCCTGAAGTTCCAGACATTCTCGCAAATCCCTTGAGCAGATACCGACAGGTTCAAGACCTTGGATCATCCTAATCACAGATTCTGCTAGATGCTGCGTACACGAAGCAGCTGAAGTGATATCGGAAATCGAACATCTTAGGTATCCATTGTCATCTATGTTCCCAATTACAAATCGTGCAACTTCAAGCTCTTTTTTGCTCAAACGAAGAAGCGCCAATTGCGATAAGAGGGCATCCCACATACTGTTGCTGCTTAGAGGCATACCCTGATAGAAAAGAAGGCTCTGCTCCTTACTTTTTTTCGCACTTACCTGCGCTATTCCAGGATCTGAGGAATCCAAAAAATAGTCCATCCACTCTTCGTAATCATCTTCCGTTGGAGAATCCGCTTCCACCTCGTTACTTTGATCGTCTGCGATGTCCAAAAGGGGATTATCTTCAACTTCTTGGAGTATAAACTGGGCAAGTTCCTGAACATTCATCTGCAAAACCATAATAGCCTGACGAAGTTCAGGCGTCAGAATAAGTTTTTGCGTCTGCAAAAGTTCAAGACCATATCCAGGTTCCACGTTCCCACTCTCCTGCGGACTTTCCCAGGCACAGCTTACCCCTATGCCTGGGTTTCCAATTGGCCACTTAGCTAGTCCACACTGATTTTTCTCGTTACCACATCCACACTAGCCAAGTAGATGCCAGTAAGATATTCTAGCTTCTGTTTCAACTTAGCCTGTACTTCGCTCATAACAGAAAATACCTGCACACCATAGGCCAGTGCTAATTCGACCTCCAAAATAGTCCCTTCGCTTGTATTTATAACTATAGTCCTCAATACCTTATTTACTCCTGAAATTTCGGAACAAATCTGGGACGCGATATACATCACTACATTGTCAGCAATGTAGAAATTGCCAAAATAGCTATAGGTGGGCCGCACAACGCTTCTTTCAAGAATAGTCGGCCTTTGCTCGTGCGATCTGACAAATATCTGCAAAGGGTCCACCAAGTACCCCGAGAAGGTTTTTTTGACCTCAAACGTAGGCGCCGGAATAACGTGCTTACCTTCCTGTTTCCTATGCCTCAAAGCCTCCGTAATCTCCTCGTCGCTCTGCAAATCTGCTATGTCCAAGATGGAAGAAGGATTAGGCAGACCTAGTCTTTCTACTATCCTCTCTATCATGGACAAAGAAGTACCTAGGACCAAGACGCGCCTGGGCTTTATCTCTGCGATGGCGGCACGAACCTCAAAAGCATGAGAAGGGGCGGTGAAAACAGCCCTTCTCACGGCAGCTAGTTTTGTTTCCTCTCTCTTTGCGGATCTTCCTGCAATGATCCTAGATCCAGAGATTAAAAGACCGTCGTCTATGATTGCCTCGCATCCATGCTCTTGGGCAACCCACATCGCGTGATGGGATTTGCCGGTTCCACTTGGTCCTACAAGCGCGACAACCTCTACATCAGGAAATAATGGGCTAGGTGCTATTTCCTTTCCCATGGACGCCACTTTAAACCTTCCTTTCCAGTCCCCTTGGTGCCCGGAATTCTATCTACGCCCCGAGGGGGTGCGGCATCTTCTTTCACAAAACTCCCAACCAGACTCACAACTCTCTTCTCATCCTCAGTCTTTGCACTTTCTTTTGCAAAAGCGATCAGTTCTGGCCAAATTGCCCGTGAAATGAATGCACCCGATTCGAGCGCGAAATTAGGATTGTACCTCATTGCAGTTACCCAGTTCTTAAGTCCATCTCGGGCATTACCCAATGCCATATTAACCGTGCCACATAAAAACTCACAGTCAGACCTGAACTTTTTTTCTTCAATACTTGTTGGTTCAGCTCTCCTTTGGGCTTCCAACACTTCCTCGACGATCTCTTTGGCTTTGGCAAGATCACCTGCTCTGTAATTCAGCTCCGCCAATACCAGCATGGGTTGAGGCGAACCCGGTTCCAACATGCGGATCTGTTCCCACTGATAAATAGCTTTTTCGTATTCATCGTCCATCAAAAAACACGTCGCAAGATTCTGACGCGCAGGAACGTAGTTCGGGTTTACCAAAATACACTTTTCCCATAGTCTAATCGCTTCGTCTTTCTCACCCTTCTGGAACAGGCCAAGTGCAAGATTATAAGTAGCAAACAGATCGTCTGGATTTGTCGATAGGACCTCTTTCCATTGCTCTATGGCAGCATCAAGATCCCCCGACATTGCATAGGCTTCCCCGAGAGTGGTGGTGGTATGAGTGTTTTCAGGTTCCAACTCCTTAGCTCGCGTCAAAAACTCAATTGCCTTATCGTATTCTTGCTTACCCAAGTATGACAAGCCTTTGTTGAAATAGAGCAAAGGTGCCTCTGAACCCAAGCGTTCTGCTCTTGTGAGAGTCTCAAGCGCTTCATCATACATCTGGAGGTCTGTATATATGGCGCCTACATTGTGTAACGCCTGCACATTTGACGGATCAAGATTGAGAACCTCATGCCACTCCAGCAACGAGTCCTTTACTCTCCCCTTTGCTAGGTAAAGCTCGCCTAGCTGAGAATGAGCCAACACGTTGCTTGGTTGTATATTTCGTGCCTTTTCAGTCAGAGATATCGCTTGATCAATGTTCCCCTCTAGGGCATAGATCTTACCCAGGAAGTACATAGATGGGCTGTGGTTCTTGTCTATGGATAGAACTTTCTCCCATGCAGCTTTGGCTTCGTCAATTTCCTCGGCATCGGCCATGGTAATCCCCAAATAATAGTATGCGTCCACATTGCGCTTGTCTATTTCGGTAACTTTCAACAATTGCTCTTTTGCCTTCTCTGTCTCTCCTAGTCTCATGTATGACAAAGCAAGCTGAAGCCTGGTAGATACATCCTTAGGCCTCTTAGAAACTTCTTTTTCGAGCCGTTCTATTATCTCTCTTAAGGACTTCTCGTCAATCTCCACAACAATCCCTCGCTATGCTATTGAAGTCTTATACATATTCTATCTTCCCTTATATAATACCTTTATGTTGTGTTCTGTGTCGAAGTCTGCAAATTTTCAACAACTCGTGGAAACTATATTGACTCCGATTAATCCTAGTATAATAATAGGATTATCGTATCATTAGGAATTCGAGGTGAAAAGATGGCTTTCTCCTTGTCGACCAAGGGATGTTACGCAGTGTTGTTGATGTATCAGCTGGCCCAGTCGGAAGGTACATTGACATCGCTATCTGAGATTTCATCTACCCAGAACATCTCTCAGGGCTACCTCGAACAGATCGTAAGGCCGCTTAAGGAAAGCAACCTTGTCGACAGCAAAAGAGGTTTCGGAGGCGGGTACAAACTAGCAAAACCCCCGGATCAAATCACGATTGGAGAAATCGTCACGATATCAGAAGGGCCAGTTGCTCCCGTCCAATGCGTGAGCGATGACTTTTCTTTTTGCACAGGTCCCTCGGACTGCAAAGCCAAACTCGTGTGGCGCAAGGTAGGAGACGCCATCAGTAATGTTTTGAACTCGATCACTCTTAAGGATTTGCTCGAACTAGACGATTCTTGTACTTTGAAGGGAGAAAACAACCATGGGTAGTCGACCACATGCTACTAGATCTGTATACCTAGATCATTCTGCTACAACTCCAGTGCGACCCGAAGTGCTTGCAGCAATGTTGCCATATTTCGGCGATAAATTCGGTAATCCTTCCAGCATCCACAGTTGGGGGCGCCAAGCACGAACCGCAGTTGATTCGGCTCGCGAACAGGTAGCCTCAATTATAGGTGCTACTGCGTCCGAGATAATCTTCACATCCGGCGGAACCGAATCTGACAACCTGGCAATAAGGGGTGTAGCCAAATCGATGCAGACAAAAGGCAAGCACCTCATTACAAGTCAAATCGAACATCACGCAGTTATTAATACATTTGAGTCTCTAGCCAAAGATGGCTATGAGGTAACTTACCTTCCTTGTGATAAGTACGGACTAATCGATCCAGACGACGTGAGAAAATCTATTACGAAAGACACGATTCTCATATCCATCATTCACGGACATAACGAGGTAGGGACTATCGAACCAATCGAGGAAATTGGCAGGATCGCTAAGGAACATGGGATATTGTTTCACTCAGATGCGGTGCAAAGCCTTGGAAAGATCCCTGTCAAAGTAGATGACATGGGGGTCGACCTGCTGACTATCTCAAGTCATAAGATATATGGTCCCAAAGGTGTAGGGGCACTTTACGTAAGAAAAGGAACCAGGATAAGACCTCAAGTTACAGGGGGCATACACGAAAAGGGGTTAAGGGCGGGTACTGAGAACGTTCCCGGAATAGTGGGTTTTGGCGCCGCATGCGCGCTCGCAGAAGAGGAGATGCCCGAAGAGTCAAAAAGACTTCAAGCGCTCCGCGATATGCTCATAAACGGTATCTTATCTAACATCCCAGACACGGTCCTAAATGGTCACCCTGAAAAAAGACTGCCTCACAATGTAAATGTAAGCGTTAAGTACGTCGAGGGAGAAGCTATGCTCCTTAACATGGATCTGCTCGGTATCGGAGCCTCCTCGGGATCGGCTTGTACCTCTGGTTCCCTTGAGCCTTCACACGTGCTCCTCGCCATGGGAATTCCCCACGAACTGGCACACGGTTCACTCAGGATGACATTAGGGAAGTCGAACACAGAGCAGGACATAGAATATGTCTTGGAATCACTACCGCCTATAGTCGAGAAACTACGGGCAATGTCCGTATTTGGACGCTAGATAATACTAACTCTAAGGTGGGATATCATACATGTACAACGAGAAAGTCATGGACCACTTCATGAATCCGCGAAATGTAGGAGAAATCGAAAACCCCGACGGCGTAGGCTTAGTAGGGAATCCTGTATGCGGAGACGTAATGAAGATAACAATAAAAGTTAAGGATAATAAAATCGAAGATATAAAGTTCAAGACATTTGGCTGTGGTGCAGCCATTGCAACAAGTTCCATGGTTACTGAACTGGTCAAGGGACACACTTTGGAAGAAGCCCTAGAGATCTCCAATAGAACGGTTGCAGAAGCCCTAGATGGGCTACCACCCCAAAAACTGCACTGCTCAAATCTTGCTGCTGATGCGGTGCACATGGCAATCCAAGACTACTATAGCAAAACTGGCAAAGACCAGGTATCTAACGAGAATAGAGCCTAGATTGGGCGAGAAAGGTATGGAGCCACAGTCATGCGAAAAAAGTCAGGCTGTGGCCTGTTTCTTAATTGGAACACCTAAGGCAATGACAGCGTCATAACATACAAGGTAAGCTATGCTTTTGTCCATTTGTCGGCCCAAATTATGATGTGAGGTTAATACATATGAAAAATCTCAAACCATTGCCACGTATTTACGGACGTGAAAAGACAAAGCGAAGGAAATTCCGACTGCAGACCACCGTTTTCGCCATGGTCCTATGTCTCATTTTTACCTATCTTCCAAGTGCAACCCCTGCGCTTTTAGCATCCGAAGCAGTCTCCATCCCGGCAGATTTTGCAGGTTTTAAAGGCATAGTGGTTGGCGACGCATGCCATCTGAGGACTGGGCCAGGAACTAACTATACTTCCAAAGGACTGGTTCTTCAAGGAACGTGGCTGGATATTCTAACAAAAGAAAATGATTGGCTGAAAGTGAGATACAAAAACGAAGAAGTATGGATAGCCGACTGGCTTGTGGACATAGACCTAAGTTCACACAACATAAGGGTAGTCATAACTAAGACTGATGTGAATATACGTCAAGGTCCCGGCACTGATTATCCTGTAACTGGTCTCACTCAAAAAGGGCAATCCTATTACGCAGAAGCGAAAAGGGGAGACTGGATTAGGTTTTCTCTCGGGACCGGAAAATCAGGTTGGGTCCGTGCCGATCTTTTGGAGCTCCAACTACCATCCATCCAAGAGACAGAAAAACCTGCAGGCGACATGTTAGTTCGACCTCGGAGCGGCTCAGTAACCGTGTATCAATCTCCCTTGAAAGGGTCAGGCACTATGGCAACCATATCTCCTGGAAATTCGGCTAAGTATATCACTTCAAGAGGAGCTTGGATCGCCGTAGAGACTTCCGGAGGTATACGGGGATGGGTTTACGGTCCGGATACAGTCATCACTCTCCTTACCGACCCAACCTTGTCGTTTGGTGTTTCGGAATCGTCGTGGTCTATGGGCAAGTACAGTACCATCGTAGTCAATGCGACCGACGTCAACTTTCGTTCAGGCCCGGGCACAAACTACCCCGTGATATCGATGGTGCAAAAAGGAGATGCGCTTAGAGTTATTGAGACCGAGGGGCAATGGATAAAGTGCATTTCGCCAAAAGGCATAGTTGGCTGGATCGCCTCATGGCTGACTGCCGGCGCCCCTGGAAAGGGCCCCGGTTTCTCCGTATCTTTGGACACAAGTTCCAGTATGCGCATATTCACAGTACAAGGGCCATTCGAGTCTTTTTCAATCACACCCGACGAAGACAATAACGTACTGGAGATCACAACCTCAAGTTCCTTCGGAACCTCGGGCCGATTAGACATTAATTTCTGCGAGTTTCAAAGCGTAAGAATTGAAGGAAACAAAGTTCTAGTTAGTTTTCAAGAAAAACCTTCGTACGTGATAAGAGAACAAACCTCAGGAAAGTTGGTGTTGGTTTTTTCTCCTGTAATCACATCTGTTACTATCGAACCAAGCACAGACGGCGAAACTCTCGAAGTCAAGACTCTGGGTTATGCCTGGCCGACTATGCATAGAAATGGTTCTTCAATAGACATGTTCCTACCTGGAGCATCGTATTCAGGCCAGATTTCTGAGATTCAGGGTAATTTGGTGAAAGCAACCAGCATTTCTCCTCAACAAGATGGCGTCACACTTTCTTTAGATGCATCTCAGAGTGGCTCTTACCTTTTGAGAAAGAACCCTAACTCTCTAGAGGCTATCTTCCATAATCCAGGTCTTTCAGGCAAGACCATCGTAATTGACCCTGGACATGGCGGCACCGATCCGGGAGCCTCGGGCCCTACTGGGTACACTGAACGCGTAGCCAATTTCGAGATAGCGATGAAACTCAAAGCCCTCCTCGAACAGGCAGGAGCTACCGTCATAATGACACGGCAAGGGATCTATGAAAGCGCAACACCTCCCGAGGACTGGAGTCCAGACACAGATGAATACTCAGGAGACCTTGCAAAAAGAGCGGCATGGTCACAAAAGGCACATGCTTTCGTGTCCATACACAACGACGCCCATGCTGACAGATCAATTGGTGGCACGACCTCATACATATGTGAGAATACGTTAAACGTAGCTGAATCTAAAAGACTTGCGCAGCTGATTCAGAACGAGGTAACAAAGAGCTTGGGCACCTATGACCGCGGGATTAGAAATGCAAACTTTTTCGTAAACAGAGAATCTTTGTGCCCTTCAGTCCTTGTTGAAGTTATGTATCTTTCAAATCCTAGGGAAGAGCAACTGTTGAAACAGGCATATATCCAAGATGCTGCGGCACTGGGCATTTTCAATGCTCTAAAAACCTACTTTTCACCTTGAACCACAAGATGAATGAAGCAAGGGGGACGGTACTTTCTGCTTCATGACTGAAGCAGAAAGTACCGTCCCCCTTGCTTCTATCCTAAATTCTTGAAATCAAAACATAGTAGAACCTGTGAAATTGAAATCCTGTATTTTAACAGCAGGCAACACTGAGGTAAACGTGCTCCACCAATCCTTGACTACACGGGAATCTCTTGAAATAGCCTCAACATTGGAAAAAGCATCAAGCATCGACTCAGTAAACCGCAGGTTCCGCACTCGAGCGCATATTTCTCCATTGCGTATAAGAAATGTGCCATCTCGCGTAGTACCTGTTGCAACAACCCTCATAGGCTCCGGACAGTGCGTATAGTGAAATCGGGTCACCAATATACCGTTCTCGGTAGACCTTATCATATCTTGTATAGACGAATCTCCTGTGGCCATGAACATGTTGTGAGGCATAGGTTGCGATCTTCCCATAACTGAAGTAGCATGTCCCGTTGAAGTAACCCCATCTTTGGCAGCTGTCCTTGTATCGTATGCTACGCCACTGGCGATGCCTTTATCGATGAACACCACTTTCTTCCTTGGGACACCCTCCGCATCAAAAGGTGACGCAAACCCTTTTGCGTCTAGTCCGTCGTCCCAAATAGTAACATTCTCACCCATGACCTTTTGTCCCATCTTGGTGGCCATAAAACTCGTGCCGCGTTGTTTTGCTGCAGCGCTAAAAGCAACATACCCCAAAAACCGAATTAGGTCTGCTACAGCATACTCCGTGAAAATCGTATCGTACCTTCCTGGTTCAATGGCGATGGGATCCCCGGAACAAAGCGCCCGTTTTATGGCTTCTTCAGCAACTTCCCTATAGTCAATATCTCTTGCGTCTCTTACAAGCCGGTCAGCATATCCTGTATTATTGCCCGACTCGACAACTGTCTTGAAAAAAGCCTCCGTTGACATGTTGTACGCTCTTGTACCGGAAGTGTTTACGACGGCAGTTTCCCTTGTCGAAGTCGAATAGGTTCCAGATGCTAAGATCCCTTTCTCATGTGCCGACGAAATCAGAGTTCCACAGCCCAAAGCCCTATCTTCAGGCGTCATTTGAGCAGTATGAGGTACGTATGTGTTTACAAACGGAGCAGATTCGGCTTTGAAAAGAGATGGAAGGTCGGGATCTTCCTGGGCAAATTCCATACTCTCCTGAGCTTTATGAACCACCCATCTAAGAGATCTCTCGTCTAACAAATTAGTAGTCGCCGTACCGATTTTCTTCCCTTTTACAGCAGTCACCGTCAGCGAGTGATTCTTTCGTCTGAGGTTTTGATGGATCTGATTTCTTGCATATCTAGTGAGGCTAAGGTCCTCTGAAACCAGATGGGCACAAATGTCAAAACCCTTGCCAAGAGAAAGTACCTTGTCAAGCATTTTGAGCGCGTCGTCTTTACCTATCATTCCTCAACACCCACCTTTATATTCCGAAATCGGGCAGGCGCTGCTCCATGTCCTACGTGAATAACCTGTACCGGTTCTCCTTTTGCACAACCGGGCGTACCCCACACGTTCCATTCGTCCTTGCCTGCGCAAGCGTCGCACGATCTCCAAAACTCAGGTGTCATGCCCGTATACGCCGGATTCTTGAGCATCTTCCCTAACGAGCCCTCTTTAATCTCATAGGCTATTTCCTGACCAAAGTGAAAGTTAAGCCTTTTATCGTCAAGGCTCCAGCTCTTGGGCGTATCGACAAAGATCCCCTTTTCCGTGTCACGTATGATTTCATCGAGTGTCCAGTCGCCCGGCTCCAGGTTAATATTGGTCATACGGACCATAGGCAAGTTTTCCCAGCCAACCGCCCGCATGCTACCGTTTGATTCTTCATTGAACATTGGAGCTAGTTCCCTTGAAGTTAGGTAGTTTTGGAAAATCCCGTCAACAATCAGGTCTGTCCTCTGAGCCTCAATCCCTTCATCGTCGTACCCAAAAGTCCCTAGACCACCCGGTACCGTAGCATCGGCCACCAAGTGTACTGACGGTGATCCGTATCTGAAATTACCCTTCTTGTCCGGCGTCAAAAATGAAGTCCCGGCATAGGTAGTTTCCCATCCCATTACTCTGTCAAGTTCTACGGGATGCCCGCATGATTCATGGATCTGTAGTGCCGTCATTGAACCACCCATTACAAGGTCAGTCACACCCTGAGGACAAACAGGAGCAGTCAAAAGTTCCTTTGCTTCTTCTGCTAGTTCTTGGATCTTTGTCTTAAGATCCAAGCCCAGAACAAACTCATATCCTGAAGTAGCATAGTCCTCGAATGACCTCACCTGCGTATCACCCAAACCTCTTGCGGTAACCGCGATCGATGCCCCAGTATAACAGAGGTTCTGCGTAATCTGCCGCCCGTCTGTGGATAAGAACTCCTTTTCCTCCGAGCAAGAAACCATGGAAGCGCGTGCGCGAGAGACATCTGGCATATCTTTGGCGGTGCCTATCGCATCGGTCAGATATTCCAGCTTTTCTTCAGGTTTTACGCTAAACGGATCTGTTTTCAAAGGAGTTCTATACTTGACGCTAATAGAAGGCAAGGGCTCTAGTTTGATCCCTTCCCCTTTCTTGTGCAAACTAGAAGCACCGGCAATCCTTACAGCCTCTTTCGCCAGTTCACTAAGGCTTCTGTCGTCCATATAAGGGGTTGAAGCAAATCCCCAGGCGCCATCTACGAGCACCCTCAGCCCGATGCCGGTGTTTTTCGAAGTAGATACGCTGACCGCCCCATCGCTTTCTACGAATATAGGCTCTTTCGTAGTACATACGTAACGCGCGTCAGCATATTCTGCGCCCCATTTCTGGGCCAGTGCTATGACGTTTTCTAATTCTAGCATTGTAAAAACGCCCCTTCCCCACTAGAAATCCAAGGAGCTATGGCATGCAGCTACACAAAGATCAATACAAGCTCTCACATCATCCAGGTCAACGATCTCTCCCGGAGTATGGATGTACCTTGATGGTATTGAAATCACACCTGCCGGGATACCTGCCTTGGTCATTTGTATGGCAGACGCATTAGTTCCCCCGTACTCCAACACCTCTAACTGATAGGGAATTCCATTCTCTTGAGCGAGTTTGACCAGATATTCCCTTAACCCCGGATGACATATCAAACTGGAGTCCTTAACCTTTATAGCAGCTCCTTTACCAAGGGAAACATCCATTGTACGAGCCTTTGGAGTATCCCCGGTACCTGTTACATCAAACGCTATACCTACGTCTGGCTCTATGCCAAAAGCAGCGACTCTCGAGCCTCTAAGTCCAACTTCTTCCTGTGTGGCAAAAACCGCATAGATGTCATGCTCTACGGACTTGAGTTTCTTTAGTACTTCGACTATTACCACGCATCCAATCCGATCGTCCATGGCTTTTGCCATCATCCTGCTGTTGCCTAGATCGATCGCATGTTGAAGAAAAGCGGCGCTTTGTCCTACCCTGACTTGTTTTGAAGCCTCTTCTCGGCTCTTAGCGCCGATATCTATAAAAAACTTGTTCAATTTAAGATCCTTTGGATCTTCTAAAGCCTCACATCCAATGACGCCGCAAACACCGTTTTCGAAGTAAACCCTCTGGCCCAAAGCAACCACAGGATTCACACCACCTATATTTCCAAAGCGCAGAAACCCGTTCTCATCAATATGGGTCACAATAACGCCTATCTCATCCATATGAGCGTCAAGCAAGATTTTCTTCCCGCCGTTGCCTTTTTTGAAACAGATCAGGTTTCCAAGAGCATCTACCCTAATTTCATCAACAAAAGGTTCTACTTCTTCGCGGATAATCTCGCGGATTGGATCTTCAAACCCGGAAGGCCCAAAGCCCTCGGTAAGTTTCTTTATAAGTTCCTTCATGGTCTAAAACCTCCTTCAACACTTTTCAAGAAAAGGGTCACGAGTTTCTTCGCTGCTTCGAAATCAGACATCGACATAATAGAACACGGGGTGTGTATGTAACGGCAAGGCACGGATACAGATGCAACAGGACATCCTGACTTAGATTGTTGAATTGCCCCTGCATCATTTCCACCTGAGGTAGCTTCCCTGAACTGGATCGTTACGTTGTTTTCGTCGGCGAGTCTAACTAGTTCCTTAAGCATCGCTTGATTCGGTATGGAGCCACTATCCATAATGCTAAGGGCAGCGCCTTTGCCAATACGGGTAGCTTGAAATTCCTTGTCTGTACCGGGAATATCGGCGCAGACGGTTCCCTCAATAGCCAAGCCCATATCAGGTTCTACATTAAACGCTGCTACTCGTGCACCCCTTAACCCTACTTCTTCTTGCACGGCAAACACAGCATTAAGCTGGATATCTTCCCACGGCTCTTTGAGGACCTCTAGCAATATGGCGCAACCAACTCTGTCATCCAAAGCTTTGGCCTTTACAATCCCACAGGATAGCTCCTCGTATTCCGTGTCAAAAACTGCATAGTCGCCCATGGCAACTTTCTTCTGGGCTTCCTCCTGCGAACCTGCTCCGATATCAATGAAAAGCTGATCCAAAGGTATTACTCTGGTACGCTCATCGCGTTCCTGAAGATGTATGGCTTTAGCCCCTATCACTCCAGGGACTCTATCTTTTCCGATTAGAATACGCTTGGAAACTAATACTCTAGGGTCGATGCCCCCTACTGTTGCGAATCGGAGGAACCCGTTCTTTTCGATGTACGTAACTACCAGCCCAACTTCGTCCATATGAGCATCTATAATTACTTTGGGCCCCTTGGAACCCTTCTTAGCGATTACGTTGCCCAAGACGTCACACTCATATGAGATCCCCATACGTTCAAGTTCTGCGATTATATGGTTCCGCACTTCGTATTCGTTTCCTGAAACACCTGCGAGGGATGTTAAGGTCTTTAGGTCCATGTCTTCAACTCCTTCACAAAAGCCGTGTCGACTGACGATATAAACCTAGCAATGAGTCTCCCGGCCTTATCTACATCTCCAAACGAGAGGGTCTCCACGGAAGTATGCATGTATCTCTCCGGGATTGAAACCAAGCCTGTAGCTACACCTGAACGAGACACTTGCATGGCCCATGCGTCAGTTCCGGTCGCTGCAGGCGCCACATCCGGCTGAACCGCAATGCCCAGTTCCTTTGCTGCCTTGCTGAGTCCCGCATACACCTTGGGATGAATGTTTCCACCCTGTGTAATAGCTGGGCCTTTTCCCATAGATGAAGTCTTCCAATCAGGAACACCCGGAGTTTCTGCATGACAGACATCAATAGCTATACCTATATCGGGAACGACATTGTATGTAGATACGAGCGCACCTCTCAAACCTACCTCTTCCTGTGTGGTAGCAACAGCATACACATCAGCATTCACTTTGTAGCGCCCGAGTTCCTCGAGACAAACAAGGATCACGGCGACACCTGCCCGATCATCAAAAGACTTCCCGGCCATAGCATCCTGCAAAAGCTCAGTTACCTGACGCTTGAAGGTCACAACATCGCCTACCTTGACTAGCTGTCTAACCTCGTTTTCGGGAATACCCACGTCGATGAACAGATCTTCCATCTTATGGGCTTTCCTTGCTTCCTCTCTGGGCGTCAAGTGAGGAGGCTTTACCCCGATGACGCCGGTCAAAGGCTTCTTTCCATACACAACAACCTCATGCCCTGGGAGTATCCGAGGGTCTACTCCTCCTACCTGTGAGAATCTAAGGAACCCGCCTTCTTCAATCTTGGTGATGATAAGCCCAATCTCGTCCATATGCCCGGCTAGCATGATCTTGGGTCTTGGTTCGGAACCTTCTCCATACCTCACCCCAATAACATTGCCAAGGGCATCTCCGCGAATTTCGTCAACCAGTCCCGACATTGCGTCCTTGACAAGGTCTGCAATGTTCGCAACCTCGAAACCGCTCACCCCATGGGCCATGGATGCTTCTTTAAGGAATTGCTTCACATCCACTTTGTTCTCAACCTCCTAAAAACACTTTGCCTTCTGAGACATCACATAGTTTCCCCTACCCGTGAGTCTTCTCCAATAATAGGAACCATTCCTCCTTTTCTTTACCCTAAAACCACTGGGCGTCCAGTTATCATTTCAATCTCCTTGTACCTCACACCTTCTAGGTCTCTCCCCCATGGATCGAACGCGCGTTTAGGCAAAGTGATGACATCTGGCACAAAACCTGACGAAGCAACATCTTCATAAACAGAAAGAAAATCCCGCACCGTAAGCAAACCTGCCGCTTGGATATTTCCCCCAAAGAAAAGAGAAGGAACTGCCTCCACCCTTGCAGACAATCCTCGCTTCACGAGGGCACTTTCTATGAGCGGTTTTGCCAGTCTTGATGTAAGGATTAGCGCTTTTCTTCGCCGTACTCTAGCCTTGCGTTCCCATTCGAACCAATCCTCGGGGGCGAGGTCGTCATACATTATCAGACCGGGGGGAACATACTTTTCTTTGTAAAGGACAGTGTCATAAAACACTCCATCTCTTTCATATGTTAGCTTAGGATTCTCGAGTTCCCTCAAAGTCGTAAACGCATGAGTCCGGGAGAATACTTCATCGCCGCGCACCATGGTGATCACATCTTGGGATCTCAGGCCCGCTTTTCTCGCCGGAGACCTTGGAAGAACATCCATGACCTCGGGCACTAAGTCTTTGAGTCGTGGAGGCTCAAAGAGAACGGGAGTCTTCATTTTCCGGGTTAATTCGATGCTAAGAGCAAAAAGATCATCCCATAAGGTCGCAGAAACCTTTGAACTCAGCGGATGGAATTTTGAAAAACCTGGTGCCAGCAATCTTATCGTCGTAGCGCCTGATTCCTTGAGAAACACAGCTGTTTCAGTAATGTCCTGCCAACCGGTTAGGAAAGGCAAAGCAACAATGCTACCCTCGAACGGGATCTTGGATCCTAATAGCGCCACATTCCTAAGAGTCTTTTCAGGCTCTATATCCCCCATTACCTCTTTTCTATATCCTACAGTATTAAGTGATACAACAAATTCAACGTTCCCTATTTCTGAGATCTCTTCGATCAGATCCTCTGTTAGCAAGGTAGCATTGGTAGTCACGCTGATAGTGCGATATGGATAAGCCCTGCGCACTACCTTTATGATTTCGAGAAACTCAGGATGGGTTAGGGGTTCTCCTTCGTTAATCCTTGTCACAGACTCGCCAATGACTATAGGCCCTCTAGTACTACCTAGCCAAAGGATTGTCTCCTCTATCTCCCTCAAAGACCGAGGAGGGATGCTTAAGACCTCGCACCCTTTCGGATTATATTTATTGGAACAAAAAACACAGTTCATATTGCACACCGATGTGATAGGCAGTATTCCCTCTTTCTCTGCGTGATACAAAAGCGCATCTATGGATGGTGTAGGCGTAGGTGTAAGAATCATCAGTTGCTTTCCCTCCATGACTCCAATTCAAGCCCTGCGGAAGGGCTCAGGTACAGCCAATCTGCGATGTCACTGCCAGTGCAATGATACTTGAAGAAACCTGCAGCAGATATCATAGCCCCATTGTCTGTGCACAGTTCTATCGGCGGGATGTAGAGAGGAACCCCAAGCCTGTCGCATAGAAGATTAGCTTCTTTTCTCAACAACCTATTGGCTGCGACTCCACCTGAGATTGCAAAACTGTTTGCCCTCATATCTTTCATAATCTCATCCACAGGATGAAGCAACTGCTCTACAACTGCTTTCCTGAAACTCGCGCATAGGTCTGGAATGACCTCTTCGCCTCTCCCTCTCGCCTCAAACTCCAAAATAGCACGAGTCTTGATGCCGGAGAAACTATATGCGTGCTTCACTCCTTGGATTTTTGGCAGAGGAAAGAATATGCTTTCTGGATCTCCCATTTCGGCGACTTCGTCCAAATGAGGCCCCCCAGGAAATGGCAATCCCAATTCTCGAGCGACTTTATCAAAAACTTCTCCTGCTGCGTCATCCAAGGTCTGCGAGATGATATCAAATTGTCCATGGTCTTTCATCAAGATAAGTTCTGAGTGACCACCTGAAACCACAAGGTTTAAAACTGGAAATGCGGGTTGATCTCCTCGCAGAAAATTGGCATAGATGTGCCCTACCAGATGATGCACAGGCACAAGAGGAACGCCAAGCGTATAGGCTAAGGACTTTGCAAAGGATGTCCCCACCAGAAGTGCCCCTATTAGGCCAGGGCCGTGAGTTACTGACACCGCGTTAATATCCGAAAGTTCTATTCCCGCTTCGGCAAGGCACCGTTCCGTAACCGGTACCATCATCTCGATGTGGCGCCTTGAAGCTATTTCGGGAACAACGCCTCCGTATTTTGAATGAATATCTGTTTGCGAAGAAACCACGTTAGATAGTATCTTCGTTCCATTTTCGACCACGGCGCATGAAGTATCGTCGCAGGATGTGTCGATCCCAAGGATAAGCATTTCTATCACCTCTTAGAAGTCTACAACAATTATACTGTGATCTGCAGGCTTTACCAGAACTTCGTCATGGCGCTAGGCTTATCTGGTATTGAAAGCTTGCGCTTGTATTGATAATCTTTTCTATGATCCCGAGATTGCAGCGCTAAATAGGTCGCATAAGGTGGGATACTAAAAATGCATTTTGCAGATAGACTCCAGGACAGGATCGACAAAGTAGACTCCAGGATTGTAATCGGTATTGATCCTGATCCCAAACGCGTTTTTTCCCCCCAGTCAAGGCTCGAACAAGCCTTTGGGAATAAGTCTTCAGAATACGTTTTGGAGGCTTTCTGCCGCACCATAGTGGATGTAGCCAAAGACTACGCATGCGCCATAAAACCTCAGGCCGCCTTTTTCGAGTGTATGGGCATCATGGGTCTTACAGTTCTTTCACGAGTGATCGCTTATGCCCGTTCGTTTGACATACCAGTTATTCTTGACGCCAAAAGAGGCGATATTGGCAATACAGCCTCCGCTTACAGCGCTGCATATCTAGAGTCCGGATCTGATTTCTTCGCGGATGCTCTGACCGTTAATCCTTTTCTTGGCCCCGACACGCTTGCCCCATTTGTCGAGACCGCAGACAAGAACAACTGCGGTTTGTTTGTGCTCGTAAAGACATCCAACCCGGGATCTTCGGCATTTCAAGACCTCAGTGTCTTAGATGCAGGCACCAGACAGGTTGCCACAGTATCTGAGATAATCGGTGCCGAAATCGCCAGCCTTGGAGACAAAAACCTAGGTACCTGCGGATTATCCAACATTGGAGCGGTAGTTGGCGCTACGCACCCCCAAAGTATGGTTCGTTTAAGACAGATCATGCCCCGAACAATCTTCCTTCTTCCTGGCTATGGAGCGCAAGGTGGCACAGCCGCAGATGTAAGACCAGCCTTTACTTCTGACGGGAAAGGTGCAATTGTGTCTTCATCACGGCAAATCATATTTGCCTACGAGAAACTGGAAAACTCACATCCCACGGCGGAACAAGTGACCCGCGCAATCGAGGACGCTGCTTTGAAAGCACGCGACGATATAAACTCGGTGATTTCGCTGATCTAGCCCTGTTTGCACTTTACACCATCCACTTTAACTGCTCTAACTGAGAGATTGACGGTCCAAGATCGTCCTTCCACATTATAAGGGCATCTTCATTGGTGTCAGTATAGTATCCTTTCCTGATTCCTCGTTCTACGAAACCCAGCTTTCTATATAGGTTTTGCGCCTGATGGTTAGAGACTCTAACTTCCAAAGTCATTTTAGAAGCACCAAGTTCTCTGGCTTTTTCAAACGCAAATCTTAGCATCTTTTCTCCTATTCCTTGGCGTCTCATCTTAGGGCTCACAGCTATGTTAGTTATGTGGGCTTCGTCTAATATAATCCACATGCCAAAGTACCCTACGATCTGGTCTTCGTACTCAGCTACGAAGTAATGGGCGTAGACGTTATCCCGAAGTTCTGATTCAAACGCTCTCCTGGACCATGGCGTCGGGTATGATTGACTCTCTATGGCAAGAACCCCATCAAGGTCTTGAAGAGTCATCTCTCTTATTGCAACATTCAAAGAATCATTCATAACATTTCACCTTCGTCTATTCGTTCTGAAAACAAAACTTCGGCTTGAGACCGCCTGTAATACTCTGGAGTAGCAAGTGAAGGATGAATTTCCAGACCTTGCTCAAACATCTCTCGCCCGATCAGCCCAACTATTGCAGGCTTTGGCAATAACAGGTGTTCATCGACAGGACGTATGTCATAAGGTAACAGCCCTGAGGCCGAGATGGTGAAATCATGAGCCGCATCTCCCGTAATCCAAATAGGGCCATCGATTAACTCTTTGCTCAATTCTACACAAAACTCAGCATAGGTCCTCGGCCCAATCCTTATCTTTTCTTCATACACGCAATTAGACGGAAATGCGTGGTTATTTTCAAAAGGCACTTTTCTGCGTTCGAAGTAAGCGCACACCGTCTGACCTCTGGCTTTCCCTTGAACAATTGCTATCTTGTCATATGCCTTGCACTGTCTCAAGTACACTTCGAAAGTTGGCACCTTAACTACGCCCTTCCCAAGAGCCAGAGACATTCCTTGGACGCTCGCACAACCTATTCTCAACCCAGTAAACGAACCAGGCCCATGTGATACCGCAAAACAGTCTATATCCTCCATGCTCAAATCGGCCATATTTAGGGCCTCTACAGATAGAGGCAGAAGCATAGCAGAATGTACTCTTGGTCTGGACGTAGTAACCTCAGAGAGCACGCCTTTTGAGTTAACCACAGATACCCCGAGCAAATCTGTGCTTGTTTCTACAGCAAGTATTGCGTTATTCATCCTCTTTGTTTCCTCTTTCAACAAATTCTTCTATTATCCGAGCCCATGACTCGTCTTCTGTAGCAATGTCAATGGTCCGATCATCCGTTATTAGAACAGACCCTTCGCTAAAGTGCCTGTCAGAGAAGCGTATACGAATTCTGAGGGTGACCTTTTCTAGTTCGCTGCTCAACCGGTCGGCCCATTCGATCACTACTACCGCCTCTGGGTCCAAATCCAAGAGAAGTCCCGATTCTTCGATCTCTTTCTCGTCCAAGCGATAGAAGTCAAAGTGATGAAGATGGCATCTACCCTCATAGATCTTCTCCAATACGAAACTAGGGCTGTTCACAGGTTTACTAATGCCCAATCCTTGTGCAATTCCTTGGACCATAGTAGTCTTGCCAGCGCCTAACGGCCCCTCTAACAGGACTACCTCTCCACCTCTAAGGTGTTTTCCTATTAATTTCCCTAGTTCTCTAGTTTCTTCAGACGATCGTGTTTTTACACTAAAGGATCTCTCGCTCAATAATCTCACCATTTGTGTATTATAGTGCCTCTTAAGTACGTTGGTTGGCTAGTTCATCATATTTCATTTTGAGACTCTTCATATCATCCAGCATAAGAGGTTTCTTGCCAGCCTCATCCCGCAAAACTGCCGCAGGATGAAATGTAACCAAATACATGATTCCATCTCTTTCAAACCACTTACCTCTATCTCTCGTAACTCTCAAACCCGGGTCTATGAGAGTTTGACAAGAAAGAGCCCCGAGAAGAACAATTATCCAAGGTTTAATCAGGCGAATCTGGGCTGTGAGATTAGGAAGACACGCTTTGACTTCCTCATCAGTCGGCATCCTGTTTCCCGGCGGACGGCACTTGACTATATTCGTTATGAAAACATCGCTTCTAGAGAACCCATAACCTTCCAGCATGGAGTCTAGAAGCTGCCCTGCCCGCCCGACAAAAGGCTTCCCTGTGTCGTCCTCTGTTTTCCCCGGTGCTTCTCCTATGAGCATTATACGTGCTTGGCGGTTGCCTTCACCAAACACCACACCTTTTGCTCCTTGTCTAAGCTGGCACTTTGTACACTGAAGTACGCGCTCTCTCAAAGCCCCCAAGTCGCCTATATTCGTAGGTTCCTTAGCAGGGGTTGGTTCAACTGCCGAAACTCGTTCCTCTAAGTCGCTGCTTTCAATCTTATCGGGATAGTCGAAAAGAGGACGTTGAAGCCACTCACTCTTTGTCGTCAACGCGATCCCCTTCTTCTCTATGACTCTGGCTTTCCAGGCTCCTTATTCTCTCTTCTATGATTTCAGGATATCTTCTGACCAGTTCTAAGTTATCACTTAGGTGCTTTAAATATAGTTCCCCGAATTCAGGACTAATATCTTGGAGTTTCTCATACATAGCCTTTCCGATTTGTACAGCTGATTCGCAGTCTGGCTGGCAAGGGAAGAAATCCTTTGTAAAGTAAGCAAATTTGTTCACTTCTTCGGGGCTCTCAGCATGTATTATCTGGTTGGCAGCCCTTACTTCGGGACTCAGAACTGCAGAACCTCTATCGAAGATATACCTATCTATGCAACAGGCAGGAAAGCTAAGTATGTCTCCGATCTTTCTCAAAAATGCAGGGTTGCTTTCTTCAGGGAACGCTCGCAGTGACACGGGCGCGGAGATATTTGGGTATCGCCACGCTTCCCACCTTATATCTTTGCGCATGTCCTGCAACTCTTCCAATTCAACCGATACTGAATCATCCTTAAAAATATACACTTCTCGTATAGTCGGCCGAGATTCTAATATCCTTTTCTGAAGTCCCAGTCTATCGATCCAGTCCATATACAGGTTGTAGGAAACGGAACTCTCAACTACCTCTGTATAGAGTTCTCTCAAAAGTTCGGTCTTCATTCGAGCTTCTTTCACTTTGTCATCTCGTCCAAGTCTTCCTGCTTTCTTTTTAACGTAGTTGCTAAAAGACTCCCCGAGACTCTTCTTGCCTTCTATTTTGTTGCGAAATCGACTATCTATGGTAGCACCAAGAATGGCCGCATCTGGTAATTCAGCAGGTACTATGATCTGTGCAGCCTTACGCACATCTAAGACAACGGGCAAGAAGTCGTCAAACTTGCATCCAAGAGGTATTGCAGATTCCTCCATAAACTCCTGCACAATTTGGTATTCCATTTCTCCGACAGGCGCTAGTCACACTCACCTGCCCTTTGATCCTCCTTCCGATTGGATCTAGGCCTTCTGCGCGCTCTCATCATATATTATACAGTCATCGCCACTCAAAATGGTTCTGCGCTTTTGTGCTGTAACCCTCTAAGT
The DNA here is from genome assembly GCA_033810155.1 of Bacillota bacterium. Lineage (GTDB taxonomy): Bacteria > Bacillota > Sulfobacillia > Fermentithermobacillales > Fermentithermobacillaceae > UBA3907. The sequence goes on from JAPXKJ010000003.1 coordinate 32,275, forward strand.
CGCCGAGCAAAAAGAAACAAGTATCTCACAATTTGAAAGGGACGATAGAGCCCTTTTTGCTCTGCCGTCCCTTAGTTTATCAGCGCATTACTGTTCGCTTCTATCTTCTACATCCGCCAGAATAGCCTTAAGCTTCGATTATCTCAACGTTCGCCCTTGGAACAGTTACTATGGTTCCATCCTCCAGCTTAGCTTTGAGAATTCTGACTTTAGACTCAGACTCAATAACCTGAAGCTCAGGTGGCAATTCGACAACCTCAGCCAACAGACCAAAGTAAGGCTCTCTAATAATCCTTATGGCCGTTCCGACAACCAACCCTTGAGCCAAATCCTCCTCAGCGGCCCCTGAGGAGCTTGTCTGATATCCTGGGACTATTATCTCAGGTCGCATGACCCCCGCCCTAATCTGTGTAGCGCCATTGATGCAGGCCTTGAGGCCGCTGATTTTTTGGAGAAGAGAAAAAGTCCTATCTGCCATCCTCATTTGTCCGAAACCTTCGGTGATAATGACAGTAACAGGAACATCCTCGTGACCTGTAATGGCGACTCCAATATCGAATCCCAGATACTCAATTAAGTCATGGTCTACGATACCACCTACCACAATACCTCGAGCCCCTACCTCGCCCGCCTTTTTGATTGCATCTGCTGTCACGAGCGAGCCACCGACCAACACTTTATCTGCATCGTCGCTTTTTATGTGGGAAGCTTCAAGTACATCGCTAGGAGACTCGACTGCCACCCGTACGACCCCATTCGTCTCGCCGCCTACACCGAAAATTCCCTGTATAAAGGCGCCTTCTGTGACAACAACTACGCCCTCTTTTGGCAACACTTCCTCGACCACGCCTTCGATATAGGCATCGACCTCAACGGGAATCGGAGGTTCTCTGAGCGTTACCTGCCCGGTAACCTTCGAGATCATCTCTATTGTGCCCTCTACCGGCGACCTTGCCTCACGCTTGAAAAGGCCAAAGAAAGAACTATACTGGGCCAGGATCTCTCCTTGGTGAACGTAGTCGCCCTCTTTTTTTTGCATGTATTCCACAACGTCTTCAGCTTCTACACCTAGAATATTGGCGATATTAACAGTCTGCGGATTGCCCGGGATACTGGTTCTCGCTACAACTGTGCTAGGCGAAACTTTCTGCCCCTTTTCAACCAAAACTTCGCCGAGGATAGGAAGGCGCCGGGTCTTTCTAATAACCGCCTTTTCCGTAACTTTTAGCCCTGGTGTATATGCGTGTGCCATTTACTCCTTCCTCCCCTCTATATGCCTTTGTCCGCATATTTCTTAAGTAGATCTGCCGGATACATATCCATAGCTATAAACCACTCTAACAGCTTCTGACTTCTCAAAGTCGGATCATCAGGAAGGGCGAGAGGACGTCCACGGCAGTCTATCACTACACCAACTACGCCACCGTTTACCTTGCTTTCAACAACACGCCCGTGCCCCTTACCTACATCAAACTGCCTTGTAGGATGAATAACCGCATCAACCGTGACGTTTTCTGGAATCTTTATGACTTTCATTGAACCGTAAGGAACAGATTCCTCGATAGTTTCACCATTATAGTCAATTGTTACTGTAACACATGGCTCCCCAAATTGTAGGTTGCCGCTAGGACCTATGGGAGCAATAGAGGTGCCTAGTTTCACCAGACAGTCCCTGTCGAAAACTTGCATCGCTGCTTTAGGATGAACGGAAGCAAGAATTCCTAGTTGCGGCATCATGAAAATGGAGTCAACTGCCAGCATGGTCTCAGCTTCTGGTTGGAACGCATCCAATAGCATCATTGCAGCTTGTGCACGCCTAGGTGCGTGAGAAAGCGTTCCTCCTGATCCAATCAACATGCCCAGATCTGCCATGTCGATGTATGTGTCTCCTGAACCCGACTGCTCAAACGTATCGCCGATGGTCCTTTCCTTGTGAACACCCCTCAAGCCTACCGCAAGGCTCTTGTGGTGAACAAACGCAAGGCGAAGAGCCTCACGGGCAATTCCTTGCTCGAGTATGAGGTCGTCTAGAGTCTGTGGAATCGTAGTAGGACGGATCATTTTATTCCTGATCCTATTTCTGAGATCTGCTTCATCGATGGAAAATGGGATCCATCTCGAAATATTAGCCATTCCGGCCTCAAGAAGCACGTTGCAAATCGAATAACTCATCCCTAAGTTTGCCGATACGGTTCTATTGAAGAAATCTCCAAACACTGAAAACACGTCAGTAGTAGCTCCTCCGATATCGACGCCTATGACGCTCATGTCATACTCTTTGGCTGCTGTTTGCATGCAGTTACCCACAGCACCAGGAGTTGGCATTATAGGAACAGCTGTCCAGTTCATAAGCTTATTATATCCAGGTGCCTGTGCCATAACGTGTTCCATGAAAAGATTGTGGATAGCTTCCCTGGCAGGCCCAAGGACCTCTCTTTCCAAAACAGGTCTTAGGTTATCTACTACCCTGAGATCTGTTTTTTCGCTAAGGATCTCTTCAATATGCTTTCTGGCATGTTTATTCCCGGCATAGATTATCGGTAACTTATACCCTATCCCAAGCCGTGGCTTGGGTTCGGCAGCAGAAATAAGCTCTGCAATCTCAACAACGTGTGTTATTGTACCTCCGTCGATCCCTCCGGAAAGAAGGATCATATCCGGTCTCAGATGCCGGATTCTTTGGATTTTCTCGTGAGGTTTTCTTCCATCGTCGACTGAAATAACATCCATTACTATTGCGCCTGCTCCAAGCGCGGCTCTCGCTGCCGATTCTGCGGTCATAGTCTTGACAACGCCAGCTACCATCATCTGCAATCCTCCGCCTGCAGAAGACGTTGACATGAAGATGTCGGCACCTGACCCATCTGGTTGCCTAGGAGTAATAACTCCTGTGTCACTCAAAAAACGCCTGCCCGTGAGTTCCTCGATCTCTCTGATGGCGTTTCTCGCACCCATTGTAACATCTTCAAAAGGTGCCTCTACTGTGGTCGGTGCCTCTCCCCTTACAATAAGGCGATACTCGTCTTCAACCTTCTCGATGAGGATAGCTTTTGTTGTAGTCGAACCGCAGTCGGTGGCCAGAACAGTATTGATCTCTGTATCTGGCGTGAACGCAGTTTTTTCTTCCTGCACGAACTCTTCCCCTCCCTCGCTGCCACATGTAGCGTAAATACCTAACATATAAACTACGACATCTGGTCTTTAAATCCTCTTAGTCTTCGACTAATTTTCAATTGTTTCCTCTGGTTTGGATCCGCTACTCTTATTGCTATCCATATTCAAGGCTTCATCTATCATGGAACCCTTCTTAGCTCTCCTTAATTGCTTTGATTTCTTCTTGCTTTCCTTTTCCGCTTTGCGTTCAGCTTCTTCCTCCATGGCTGCAAGTTCAAGGCGCTGAATCAAGAGTTCTACATTATCTCGCTGATCGAAAAAGTAGGCATAGTCTTCGAAAGTCTCAAAAAACACGCCAACGATAGGCGCAAAAAAGTGCATGGCCTGTCCTCCAAAATAACTGAGGGGCTTGTTCATCTCGAGAAAGAAGATCGCAGGAACTGTCATTCCGAACTGCACAATCCGAGCCGCTATAGCTTCTATGATCTCATCCCGTCTAGCTTCGTCAATTGGCTCATGAAATTTCAGCATCTATGACACCTCCTCCTGGTTCCGGATAGCTTGTAACCCTCATATTGTACATCACTTTTGGCAAGTTGGCTAATCCAATGTGGCACCGCAATATAGTTGGGAGCTGGCCTAACAAGTAGGACTCTTTTTTGCGCCATCTTACAACATCTCTACATTTGCCCTTGGCACCACAACTTGTTCACCATTTGCAAGTAGTACTTTGACAACTGGCACTTTTGCTTCGGTCTCTATCATCACAGGCTCTTTTGTGATTTCAGCAATAGTCCCTACCGCACCAAAGTAAGGTTCGTTTACGATCCGTATTTGTGCACCTTGCCTCAGATCAATATCATACCGCACCGGCTTAGCTAATTCGCCTTCATAACCAAAGAACGAAACGATTATCTCGGGTCTTATGGCTCCCGCTCTGATCTGAGTTGCACCATTCATAGACGCCGTCATTCCCTCAAGAGCCGCTAGGGTTTCCCATACTTCCCTTCTCATGTCTAGATGCCCGAAGCCTTCCATGAGAATTACGGTTAGAGGTATATCTTCTTGGCCCGTGATGCCTATTCCGAGTTTTACGCCCAACGACTGAGTGAGATTGAAGTAGTTCGCCGTGCCTGTTACAACTCCTTTGGCTCCAACCTCTATAGCTTTTGAAAAAGCGTCATTCGTGGCAAAAGAGCCACCGATGATTATCTTGCCTTTGCAGTCATCGGTTATCATGTCAGCTTCTAGAACTTGGTCCGGTCCATTTGCAAGGACCATGATCTCACCATGAGTCTCACGACCAAGGCCAAAAATACCGTTAAGTTTGATCCCCGGGGTCTCAATGACACATCCACGCGTTTCCATTACTTCTGAAACACGTCCCTCTACATAAGCGTTGACTATGACTTCTCTGAAGGGACGCGAAATGGTGACTTTCCCGGTTTTGGTATCGATATCAGATATTATTCCGGATACAGGCGCAAGCGCTGTCTTCGTAAAGAAAGCCTGAGCCTCGCCCTTTTTTGCGATCATCTGACCTTTCTTTACCTCTTGTCCCACTGTCCTCAGCATGTGTTGCGGTAATTCCTCGGGCTTACACTTTATCTCAAAGGCGACATCGAAGGTGACAGGAGGCTCCTCTTTGCCAAATTCCTCGCGTATAGTTACCCTTCCAGACCGGTCGGATATCGACTCTATAACGCCATCTGTAGGAGATTCCAGTTCTTTCCTACCATATAGCCCCTGCTCCGCCCTGGCAAAGACTTCTTTCGTCTTGACCGAATCGCCTATTCCTTTCAACATACTTTTGGAAAGCTGAGCCGGTTCGACTCCCAACAATCTAGCGGCAGGTATGACCCAGGGAATCCCAGGCTTCATAGCTATTTTGGCTACCGGTGTATCAGGTTTTACTATATCCCCCACTTCAACAAGCACTTCTCCTGGGAGAGGCAGCTTGCGAGTTTTTCTCACAAGTGCAATCTGGCTTTTAACATTAGTCGGCAAATCTGCTAAAAAGTCCGCCACGCTTCTTCCCTCCTTTTCCACCTTCCGACCTCTTCGCCGGGTACTTTTCTTGCAGCTCACGAATTTCATCCATTGGGTACGCGTTCATACCTTGAATCCAAGATGTGAGCAAATTGATTCGTTCCACGTTATCTTCGGGCAACTCCAGAGGGCGTCCTCTACCATCTAGGATGACACCGACCAAACCGCCGTGGATCTCTTTCTCCAACGCCTTACCTTTTCCATCACCTACATCTATGTTCCCACCGTGAGGTTGTATCCTACAGACGGCAGTTTCGCCAACCCCTAACGGTATAACCTGGAGTTCTCCTCCTGTAACCTTGTGCTCTACTACAGTACCATCTTCCATGGTCATCTTAACCGTAGCTGCCACCTGGCCACGTTTGAACGATCCAACCGGGGCTATTACGGTCCCTAGTCTTACAAGACAGTCTTTCTCGAAAACCTCGGCAGATACCTCAGGGTATACCGACGAAAGAACACCAAGATGAGGCATCATGAATATCGAGTCCACAGCTAGATAGGTTACCCCTGAAGGCTCAAAAGCATCGATGAGCATCAAAGCAGCCTGTTGTCGTCTCGGAGCATGCGAAAGAGCTCCGCCTGAACCAACTAGCATATCAAGATGGAGCATGTCTATTATGTCGCGTCCGGTAGCCGATGCTACTTTGCCTCGACCCGTAACCTGAAGTCCCACCTCTTCTTTTTCTACCTTCTTGGCAAGACTCTTGTGGTGTTCAAAACTAAGGCGAAGCGCTTCCCTGGCAATAGCCTGTTCAACTATTAGGTGGTACATTGTTTGTGGAATTGTAGTAGGTCTTATCATCTTATTTGCAACCCAGTCCGAGATGCGAGACTGGTCGACCTCGAAAGGTACCCATCGCAGAATGTTATCGAATCCTGCTTCTTCCAAAACGTTGCAAATAGAGTAGCTCATACCTAGGTTCGCAGATACCGTCCTGGTGAAAGTGTCCTCGAAGTGTGAAAACACGTCAGTAGTAGCGCCGCCAATGTCTACACCTATGATATTCTCATTATTCCTTTCTGCAAGGAGCATAATAAGTTTACCCACTGCACCAGGAGTGGGCATAATCGTCGTATCAACCCATTCCATGAGAGTCCCGTACCCTGGAGCTTGAGCCATGACGTGATTCATGAAAATCTCATGAATTGCTTCCCTGGCAGGTCCCAAGTTTTCAATATCGTGCCGGGGCCTCAAATTGTCGACTATGTTCACGTCCATGTCCGCCCCGCATATTTCCATAACAAGGTCTTGGGCGTCTTTATTGCCTGCGTATATTAGTGGCAGTTTGTACGTCGCCCCAAACCTCGGCTGCGGGTTCGCTTGTTTTATAATCTCGGCAATTGACGCTATATAAGCAACTGAGCCGCCATCTACACCACCTGACATGAGGATAATGTCAGGCCGCAATTCTGTAATCCTGGTGATCTGCTCCGATTGTGATCTACCGTCATCTACCGAGATTACATCCAACACAACCGCACCTGCACCTAAGGCAGCACGGTGAGCTGAACTGGCACTTATTGTCTTTACTAATCCTGCAACCATCATCTGCAATCCTCCACCCGCAGATGATGTCGAAACGTAGATATCTACCCCCTTGTCACCTTCCTTGGGCCGAATCAAATTGCCTGACTCATCTAGAATTGGCCTATCAATAAGCTCCTCGATGCGCCGAATTGATTTCTTGACCCCAATCATGACATCTTCCCATGGTTCCTCAACTGTGGTCGGCATTTCTCCACGAGTTACCAATCGATATTCGTCGCCACGTTTCTCGATAAGTATGGCTTTAGTAGTGGTCGACCCAACGTCGGTGGCAAGGATAGACTCTACCGGTTTGTTATCAAGGCCTTCCTTTCGCTGGATTTCTTCCATCCGATTCCCTCCTCAAAGTCCTTTGTTCATCCAACAGACAATCTAGACTGGCGCATTCTCTATTGCGCCATAATTCTACTTTCACATTTGCACACATCATTCTTTGGGTTTGATGTTGCGAATTCGCTCAATTGCGGCCCGGATCCCTCCTCTTTCCTTCTTCTCTTTTTTGACAAGTTCGTCTTTCTCACTAAACGCCTGTTCAGGCATGGTGAGTTTCGAGGAAACTATTTCGAGCACCGTGTCTTTGTTTGAACCATCGGGGTAGTAATAGAGAAACATGCCCTGCTTCATTCGTCCCCTCACCGTCCGCGTATCGTGTGAAAGGAGCACACCGTCGTGGAATTGATAGTAAGTCAAGAACTTATCCCAAGAACGGATATCCCTTGCCAAAAAGGTCCTATACCCAACCGTTTGCTCTGTAATCACATATTTTACTGGGAACAAGTAAACGGCCAACCTGTTCAAAAGTATAAGTGTCATCACAGCCACGAAGAAAAACTGCGGAAACGCCCAGTAAGCAAGCCCTATACAACCTGCTACAGATGCTACCACTAGGGTGGAGACGCCCGGACGAAGCGGAAGGAGCCAAACCTTCCACGAGTATAATTCGACATCCTCTTTTTCTTGTTCGGCTGCTTGGGGGATGCTCTCTCCGGTAATCCCCTTACCTGCGTTGTTCTCAGATTCGCTTCTCGCTTCAGCATCGCCTTTTTTGGGCAGCGGACCTCTGAGATATGAAGGTCTGCTTGCATCAGGAGTCTGCTTGTCAGTGCCCTTCGACTCATCTTTTGCTTCCGTCATTGTAACCTCCCCAATGAACACGTTTGTTGCCACTTGTATCATATGCCCTGGGCATTTCCTACCTGATTCTACGATCCTCGGGAATATCCTGCAACTTGATGATTGCGGTCCGCACAATAGCCCAACCATGCTCAATCGATAACCTGATGCCTTGCCAAGATCTCGAGCACTGTGTCAATAGGTAGACCGAATCTTGTATGCCCATCGCGCCCTACCATAGTCTCCGCCATGAACAATGAGTTTAGCACACTCTCTTCAACCGCCTCTACGCAGGCTCTGAACAACAGGCCTAAGTATGGAGAATCATCGCTTATGTACCTCTGCTCAGATAATTCTGGGGTATCAGAATCTGACACCTTATTAGCTGTTGAGAAGGCCAATGCAAAATCGCCACTACCATGGGAGAACACAGACCCAGTGCGAGCTAAGCCACCCTGACAGCGCCGGGCGACCCGCAACAGCTGCCTGTCTGATAAGGGGGCATCTGTTCCCACAATAATTATGATCGAACCTGGAGGCGTCTGAGATTGCGCTCCAATGGACCTCTTGAGTTCTATTCCTACGGGGATCCCGCAAATCAGCAGATCTTCAAGTCTGCCAAAGTTAGACATCACCAGAACACCCAATGTCCATCGTTCATCCATCTCCAATACTCTCGAAGAGGTACCAATCCCCCCCTTGAATCCTAGACACGACATACCGGTCCCTCCGCCGACGTTGCCTTCATCTACAGGACCATCTGTAGCATGGTAAAGTGCAGAAAAGACGTGTTCCTTCTTTACGTGTCTCCCTCTTATGTCGTTGAGATATCCATCATTACATTCCAATACGCATGGATTAACCGTTCCCGCAGATACACCTATCTCCGGGTTACCTTCCAACATGTACTCACAAAGGCTATCCCAAGCCAAACCTACGCTAAGGGTGTTTGTAAGAATAATAGGTGTTTCTATGGTGCCGAGTTCCTGTATCTGTGCAATGCCTGTAGCCTTACCAAAACCGTTGATTACGTGTATGGCACCTCTCACTTTGTCTTTAAACAAATTGCCTCCGTGAGGCAAGACCGCAGTAACTCCCGTTCGAACTGGGCCCTTTCCCGGGTCAAGTGGGCCTTCACCTTCAACTATCGTGCAATGACCTACAAGAACTCCCGGAACATCTGTTATAGAATTCAAAGGACCAGTTGGCAAAACCCCTGTTGATAACTTGCATTCTCGAAACCTGCGTCGAGAGTACTCGGTAGACCCTACTGAAATGTCATGTCTCATTACTAGCTAATAACCTCCAAATCAACGACTAAACTCTTTTGCAGCTTCGACAAATGCCTTAAACGGTTTGATAAACAAAGGATTATGTCTCCACATTCCTTCTGGATGCCACTGAATAAGCAGTACAAATCCTTGTCTAGCTTCCACCACTTCTACCACCCCATCAAGGGCTCTACCCGACACGGTCAAACCATCTCCCGGATCCCTAACCGACTGATGGTGATACGAATTAACGACCAGACGGCGGGTTTCAAAAATGTCTGCCGCCATGGAACCTTCCTCTAGAATTACCTCGTGCGTCCCGTACCATCTCGGGGCATCTTGATTGTGTTTCATTGCTCCCCCAACCTGGGACGGTATATCCTGCACCAGCGAACCGCCTGCAGCTACGTTAACTACCTGGCATCCTCTGCAAATGCCCAGAATGGGCACCCTGCGTTCAAGAGCCAGTCTAGCAACGTTAAACTCTAGTTCGTCGAGCCTAGGGTTTATGGAACCAAGTTTCTGATGCGGACGTTCCATATACCTTTGAGGATCTATATCGGCGCCTCCCGGAAATACTACTCCATCTACCCTCGACACAAGCTCCTCAGCTTCCGATTTGCCTACCATCGGAATCAAAAGAGGTATGCCACCTCCTTCTAGCACTGCATCAACATAGGTATACTGCAATACCGAAGCCTGTCTTTCTTCATTCCAGCTAGCCGTTATACCAATAATTGGTTTCAACTTAAATCCCTTCTTTCAAGAAAGCATCTACATACGCGAAATTCGCGGGCGCTCCTCCTGTATGGAGAAAAACTATCGCCTCATCTTTATCATATAATCTGTTTCGCACATCGCCTATCAGACATGCAAGCGCCTTACCTGTGTAAACCGGGTCGGTGATTATCCCCTCGCTTCGCGCAAGAGTAAGTATGGCTTCTATGCCTTCAGGAGTTGGCACGGCATATCCAGGACCAACATAGTCCTCTGTAATGCTTATGTTGGATTTCACATCGTCCTTGGTGATATTAAGAATTCGATCCTTTATTTCACGAAGGTCACACGAGCCACCCTCCGTTTCGGTCTCGGTATCTAGGCACTCTAACTTTTCTTTTATTAGTCCAATAGCTTCCATTACCAGTTCTAAGACTCTAGCTTCTTTCTTAGCGGCGCCAGGGCTTACCGCAACTCCCTTAATGGAAAAAGAAAGTTGGTATATGAGTTTGCCAAGCAATAGACCTGCCAAAGTCCCTGACGAACCGGTCGCAACATACACAGCGCTAGGGGAGACTCCCGCGTCCACAAAATCACGCGCAAGTTCTGCAGCACAACCTATGTAACCTAGAGTTCCTATGCAGTTAGAGCCGCCTACCGGAATAACATAGGGGTTTTTGCCCTCCCGTTCTAAATCTGCCGCTGTTTCTTCTATTACATCTTCAGAGAGTCTTTGCCCGGTAAAAACTAGCCGCGCTCCCAAGATATGATCTAACAGTAAGTTCCCCTGCCTAGTACCGGGATCATCACCGTCTAGAACAAGAACCGGCTGCATACCAAGTTTCACAGAAGCAGCTGCCGTCATCCTAGCATGGTTCGACTGGGGCCCTCCTGATGTAATCACTGTGTCGCATTGTTTCGCAAGCGCGTCTCCAAGAAGAAACTCCAGTTTCCTTGCCTTGTTTCCGCCTAGAGCAAGCGCAGTAGCGTCATCTCGTTTGATGAATATCTGTGGTCCTCCTAATACCTGGCTGAACCGTGGAGTTCCTTCAAAAGGAGTGGGCAAATTGGCAAGATGCACCCTTGAGAATCCCAAAGTATTTTTTTGCATGTCAAAACCCCCTTCATACAAGAAATCATGATATATCTATATCTCCTTAAGTCCCAATGAGATGGATAAGCCTTCATCAACTCTATCCATTATGTCTTTGTCGAGGTGCGCTACCCATTTCTTCAGCCGCCTTTTGTCTATGGTCCTAATCTGCTCAAGTAAAATGACAGAGTCCTTTTCGAGATTAGAAACGCTTGCAGGCAACTCAACATGAGTGGGAAGCTTTGCTTTTTGGATCTGCGAACTTATGGCCGAAACAATGACCGTAGGACTGTATTTATTCCCTATATCGTTTTGCACGATTAGAACGGGTCTGAATCCGCCTTGTTCTGAACCAAGCACGGGATTCAAGTCTGCAAAATAGATATCTCCTCGAGAAGGCTCCAATCAGGTCTTCCTCCATTTGTCTAAGTTCTCAGTACGCACGATCCTTCCTACCACCTCGGCGTAGTACTCATCATCGTAATCATTGCGAGGAAAACAAGCAAAATCGCACCATATCTCCTCAGCAAGCACTTGGTTTATCTCCGCCATTTCTAGGTATCCAGTTTTCATAGATTCAAGCATATTGTCCCTTTTTATCTTCTCAATATAAAAACAACATGCCTCTTCAATAAACAAAGACCGGGTCTTGCTCATTCTCCTTGCAATGTCATCTATATCTGCAAGTACACCTTCGGGAAGTTTTGTCACAAACTCTTTCATCCTGTCCAAATCTAAGCCCACCCTTTGGCAGGCCCTTCACCTCTCTTCGCAGAGTTTTCATTGCCTCTGGCCGCGTTCTATCGCTGCCCTACTCTGAGGCAAGCATTCTACGATGTCTCCGGCGAGTATCCCATAGGAGCCCTTGTTCTCATATGCTATCTCGCCTGCAGTTCCATGCCAAAACACCCCAACAACGGCACTGTCTAGAGGAGCCAAACCCTGAGCTCCCAGACCTGCAATTACCCCTGTCAAAACATCTCCGGCCCCCGCTGTAGCCATGGCAGCAGTACCCGAAGTATTAATAAACAGTTGACCTTCTGGCCCAGCCGTACATGTTCCGGCGCCTTTGAGACAGACAACGCTCTTAGATTCCATGGCTGCTTTTAACGCAATACGCGGCCTATCCCGGTTCAATTCTGACACACCCATATTACATAGTGTTGCCATCTCTCCGGGATGAGGCGTAAGTATGAACTCACCGTGGAGTTTTGCAAGATATGGCAATCCGCCCAATTCCGCCAAACTAAAGAGCGCATCTGCATCTATCACACAAGGTATGTTCAACACGTGCGGCAACATTTCCTTCAAGAATCCTGTCTGAGAAAGTCCCCTGCCCCATCCGGGCCCTATAGCTACCGCGTCGCTTTTTTGTATGTTGTCTTTTATCATTCTAAATGATATGGGATCAGGCGTAAAGACCTCAGAATCTCCGCAAGGAAGCACCATCACCTCTGGTACCGCCGACGCACAGGCTTCGTAAATCTTGCCGGGGCAAATGAGAGTAACAGTCCCGGCGCCTGCTCTAAGAGCACCCTTTGCACACAAAACAGACGCACCTGCCATCCCGAGTGAACCTGCTATCACCGTAACATGACCTGACATCCCCTTGTGGTGGTCTGCTTGTCTCACGGGCAAAAGCGGCCTCACATCTTGTGAGAACACGGCCTGTGTCGTAACCTCAATTGGATTCGTAAGCAAATCCTGGGCACTTTCGGAAGTGGTGTGCTGTCTCACCGATCCCCCTATACTAACTACACGATCAGGCGGAAAACTCAGGTTCTCTACTATTACATCACCTGCAAACATCCTGCCAGGGTAGGACAAGAGACCTATTTTGGCATAGCCCATAGTTACAGTGACAGTAGCCCTTATGCACGGCTCATATACTTCTCCTGTATCCGCAGATACCCCTGTAGGTATATCACAAGCGACAATCGGTGCTCCTTGAGAATTTGCCCATTCTGTGGCGAGATCCAGGGGAAATCTAGGACCCTCTTTTGCCCCAATTCCCAAAAGAGCATCAATTATGAGGTCAGGCGAGTCTAGCTGATCGAGGATCGCTTGCGGATTTTTATAATGGTCAAGAGAATGCACTTTGATTGGATAGGCTTTCAACATCTCATAGTTGGTAAACGCTTCGTAAGGCAGACCTGCTTCTTTCCCAAAAAAGCCCACCTTAACTTCATATCCATGCGCCGCTAGATGCCTTGCGGCGCAGAAGCCATCGCCACCGTTTTGACCGGGACCCGCAAGAACAACTATGGTTCCTTTACTTCTGGGTTTACGGATACCCCTCCCATCTAAAAGAGCCATGGAATGATAAGCCAGGGCCCTCCCCGCATTTTCCATAAGGATAAGAGCCGGAACGCCCATTTTCTGAACCATGCGATCTATCTCGCGCATTTGTTGTGAAGATACCAGGACCACTTCTCAAAACCTCCTTCGCCTAGGCTAATGTCGAAGTTTATTGCCTAGGTACTCCAATGGCAACTGCAGCTGCCATCTGGCCATCGTGAGTAATCGAAATCTCTATGGATTCTAGGTTTTCCTCTTCCATTAGGCGCGACGCATTACCTTTCAGACAAGCGACCGGACGCCCTTTTTCCCTACGTACGATCTCAATATCAGTCCACGGGATCTTTGGCCATCCCTCCCCCAAAACCTTCATGACCGCTTCCTTGGCAGCAATAGAGCCAGCCATTCTCTCTATCTGTCTCCTAGGCCTAGGACTAAGCAAGCAAAACCTGATTTCATCGCATGTGAAGAATCTTTCGAGAAAGAGGTTTTGCCTTGTGCTGTACATCTCTTCGACTCGAGCTAACGACACCAAGTCAAGTCCTATCCTGAAACCACACGAGTCCATCAGCATTGCCCCTTTTAAAAAAACCAAAATCGCGCCTTCCTTTGCCCACAGATCATACAGGAAGGCGCTTCTACATTCCATACGTCACGCCGCTATCCCTTCAGTGCCTTCACCTTGTTCTTGATTACTTTTATGTTGCAATTTCACCTCTGATTGCAGTATGAGTAAGTAAGAGGAGGTTAGTCATTTGATAGAAAATTTTAGTGTTAGAGAATTTGAAGACTATGTCAGCAAATTGATGGAAAAGACCAAGGTCCCTGGTATCGCTGTAGGGATCGGCGTTGATGGCAATATGGAGTACTTCAAGGGTTTTGGCCTTTCAGATGTAGAAAAGAACCAGCCAGTAACAGAAGACACAGTATTCGGTCTCGCCTCTGTAACCAAATCCTTTACGGCTCTTTGCATAAACCTTTTGGCCGAAGAGAAGAAACTGTCGGTATCCCACCCTGTAAAGCGATATCTTCCAGAATTCAGTATTCTCCGATCGAACACAGCCGACAAGATGACGCTACACTCTTTCTTGACACATACCTCGGGAATACCACCTCTTCCATCCCTCGATTACGTAAACGAACTCAGCATTACTGTAGAAGAGTATTTGGCTGATCCGATGGCTTTGAGAAACAAACCTGACGGTTGCTTGCAAGGGAAACCTGTGATTCGAACCAACAAAGATCTACTGCGATTTATCGCAAATTACAGTTTCGAACCGCTTGGCCGACCGGGACAATACATGAGTTATTCCAACGATTGCTTCTCCCTGTTAGGCGAGGTAATCGAAAGGGTTTCGGGTATCTCGTTTGAGCAGTATTTGAAGAAAAATGTCCTGGAGCCATTGGAAATGGACCATACCTTCATTGATGTGGCCGCTCTGTCTGATTTCGAATTTCAAGGGCTATACTATCGCGACGAAAAAGGTAACCTAGCCAAAGCTCCTTGGAAACACAGAGAAACGTTCGTATCGTCAGGATCGTTGAAATCATCTACTAAGGATCTGCTTAGATACACTAGTTTATACATTGAAAAAGGCTTCTGGGGAAGTAATAGGATCTGCGAAACGGCAACCGCAGATAGAATAACATCGCCTTACTATTCTATCGAAGGCGGAGGTTACTACGGCTATGGATTCCAGGTAGAACCCAGATACTGTGATGGGGTCACTTTAGTACATCACGGTGGAAACATAGTCGGAGTGGCCTCATATATTGGGTTCATACCCGAAAAGAAACTCTCTGTCTGCGTATTGTCAAATCTGAGCGGTTTTCCTGCTTCTAAAGTGTTTTTTGCTGCTATAAACGGAATTCTGAATCTCCCACGGAACTACCACGAACCGAAAGTGCCCGCAGCGAGCATTCCTCCTGAACATTCGGCAAAGTTTACAGGGCTTTACGCATCGGGAGAAGGTACCGAGGTTTCTATCGCCTTCGACGGTAAAAACCTCTACTATATCGTACACGGCAAGAACAGAAAAAGCGTGTATCCCGCAATACCGACCAGTTACAATTCTATACGTGTAGACAGAGATATTGACCTCGAAGATGATGAAGATAGCACCGATTTATACTTCTTGTTTGACGCAAAGGGCGATGTCTGGGCAATGCGGCATGGCCTTAGACTCATTAGAAAAGTATGATAGAGAAAGAGTGATCGTGAACCATCACCGAGTGGAAGGAGCAGGGATATGTTTAAAGTAAACAACTTCGAATTAGACCAAGTACCTTATGCAGATATAGTAGAGGACTGCAGCGCAATCATAGTAGGAAAGAAGGCATCAGCAACCGGCGAGGTCCTTTTTGGCCACAATGAGGATGACCGAGGCAACAACGTAATGGTGCAATACAGAGTCCCACGGAAAAAGCACAACCCTGGAGAGTATCTCACTTTCGAACCCGAGTGCGCCAAGATCCCACAAGTCCCTGTGACCTGGGGGTATATTTGGTCCGAAACACGAGCAAGTTGGAAAGCTCCATTTAGCGACACTTTCATAAACGAATGGGGAGTCGCGATAGCCAGTGATAGCTGCTCAAATTCAAGAGAGGATATGCCAGAACTAACAAACGGCGGCATAGGATATGGCTTAGGTCATATAGTGGCTCAAAGAGCACGAACAGCAAGAGAAGGCGTCGAAATTGCAGCGGGCCTTCTGGATAAGTATGGGTACACAGCATCCGGTCGGGCATACCAGATTGTCGACAACAATGAAGGTTGGGTGCTTCAAGTTGTAAAGGGCAAGCACTACGTAGCAAAGAGAGTGCCAGATGATGAAGTCATGTTCATTCCAAACTGGTACACAATTCGAAATGTGGATCTGTCTGACAAAAATAACTACATTGCGTCTGACGACTTAATCACGTATGCAATTGACCGGGGATGGTATAAGCCTAGCGTCCCTTCCGATTTCAGCGATTTTGACTTCGCCATCGCCTATCAGGATCCCAATCAGAAACAAGACGGCAATATCTACCGCCATAAAAATGCTCTCCGCATGATCTTGGGTAAGGAACCCGAAGATGTGAGGGTATTCTCTGTAAGTCCGAAAGAGAAATTGGGAGTAGAAGATGTGAAGAAAATCTTAAGAACACACTACGAAGGCAAAGACGACGACTTGTCAAACGGATATTCTGTGAACCCTCATAAGACCGGCATCCGCACCATATGTACTTCGACCACAATCGAGAGCATAGTCGTGCAGTTCAGAGAAAAGCCTGAACTCACCTGTGTATGGCGTGCACTGCTAAATCCATGTACAAGCCCCTATGTACCTTGGTATCTGGGCATTGACAAAATACCTACCGGCTTTGGTTGGATTTCACCGGAAACAGGGTTGGCTAATCACTTCAATGTGCCTCTTGCGGACCTTTCATATCGACCAGGCAGAGCATGGTGGGCATTCCAAGACGTGCAGGATTTGGCAGATGAATCTTATGCCGAGTTCATCGGAAGAATCTCGGAGTCTAGAGATGCTCTCGAAGAAATGTGGCGCAAATCTCAAAACGAATTTGAAGCACGGGTTTCGGAGACTCTATCAGATGACCCTGAGAAAGCGATAAGGATGCTCACAACCTACACTGATAAGCAAGCGCGTTTGGCCTGGACAACATGGAGAAAACTATTCCAAGACTTACTTAGCTAACAGCAAAGATAGAAAGGGGAACTTGTCCAGTTCCCCTCTTTTTCCATCTTCGGAGACATTGGTAACTTATGACCCGATTTCCTTTTCAACGATTGTCTTTAGGTAGTCAATACATCTTTCAACGATTGCGGGGTCTTCTGATTCTACCATGATCCTCACGACTGGTTCAGTTCCTGAAGCCCTTACGAGGACTCGCCCTACTCCTGATAATTGGCTGCTGATCTCTTTTACAGCTTCTTGCACCTTGGGAAGGTTGGCTATTTCGTCCGGACACGGAGCCTTCACGTTTACCTGAACTTGGGGAATCTCCTTAACGACTGAAGCAAGTTCTGAGAAAGGAGACCTCGACCCTGCCAGTATCTCACCTATGCATAGTGAGGTCAAAATACCGTCTCCGGCATGTAAAATGTCACCTATGATTATGTGACCCGACTGTTCGCCACCTAGGCTATATCCCCCCCGAAGCATCTCTTCAAGAACAAACCTGTCGCCAACTTGGGTTCTAATCAATTTGACGCCATAGGAAGAGAGGCAGCGCTCCAAACCATAATTAGACATAACTGTGCCTACAACAGTGTTTTTGGACAGCCGCCCATTTTGAGCCATATGAAGCCCGATGATAGCCATCAATTTATCGCCGTTTATCACATTCCCTTTCTCATCTACTGCTATACATCTGTCACCATCACCATCATATGCGAATCCTGCATCATAAGAGCCCCGTGCTACCTCAGATGCCAAAGAATCAGGGTGTGTGGAACCACACTCGCAATTTATGTTGAATCCGTCAGGAGAAAAATTCATGAAATCAGCATTTGGACACAAGAAACGCCACACATCGCGAGCGATCGTAGAAGTAGAACCATTCGCAGTATCGATTAGGACCTTAAGATCCGATAAATCTGTAGCAGGCAGAGCTTTCAGAAAATCGCTGTACGAGTTCACAAGATGACTGCCTCGTATGACTTTACCTATCTCTTTTCCAACGGGCCACGGGCCTCCATCTTCTCGGTCAGAAATGATCTTAGAGATGGTGACCTCAGCCTCATCCGAAATCTTCATCCCATCAGAGCCAAATACTTTCAGCCCATTGTACTCGAACGAATTGTGGGATGCGGAGATCATCACACCCCCGCTTAGGTCAAAGTGCGTGATGATGTACGAAAGTCCCGGCGTGGTGATAACACCCAGCTGGATCACGCCTCTTCCTGTAGAACAAACTCCAGCTGTAAGAGCAGCTTCTAGCATGTCGCTGGAAACCCTTGTATCTTTTCCAACACAAATTGGTCTGTCATGTGATAGCAGAAAACCTACCGCCCTACCCAACCTAAAAGCTATTTCACAAGTCAAGTCCTGATTAGCAATCCCGCGAATACCATCGGTCCCAAATAAGTTCAAAGCACCACCCCCACATTTCAAGCAAAACCATCAGATTACCAAGGGCCTCCCTCTGCCGGCAGAACTATCTCTTGGTCAGAGTTAACTTGACTTTTGGCGGTTTTATGTCTACTTGGAGGATATCCGCGCTGACTCCTTCAAGAGCATCGATCTTGTACGCCACCACGAGGTCATGGGTTCCCTCGCCTCTCCCCTGAGCGTCTATGTAAACTGTTATGTCTTCGCTCCGGATCTTACGAACAAGGTCGCTCCTGCCGGTAAGAACGACGTTTACTGTGGCAGGCTCTATGCTCCAGGTATATCCTACAGGCGGAGACTCTAATTGCACTATGACATCTTCAAGGGTGCGAGTTTCGATCTCTTCGATTATGTCTACCTTAACGACAACTTGCTGCGTTTGACAACTAACGCCAGTAGGAAGGCTGAGCGAAACTGTAGTCTGGAAGGCGCTATCCTTTCCCGAAACATCCACAGGCTTCGTACCTATCCAATTTATGGTATCGATGATGCTTTTGTCTCCCCGGATTTTAACTTGCTGCGGATTGGCTACAATAGGCCCAATCGTGTACCCATCTTTCGGAGTCCCGCTGACGACGACCTGGACCGGTACGAGTTTGGCCGGAGGTAGTTTTTGCAAAGGTACCAAAACTTCTATCTCCGAAGGTTCAATCTGTATACCAGACAGCTCGTTTCCTGCCGCATCTACTGCGACGAGTTTGGCCGTTGCGTTAACTTCGCTCGTTGCTCCGGTTATATCCACTACGGCGTAAACGTGGTCTACTTTCTCAACAAATCTTTTGGCCCCTCTTACAGTCACAGCATTTACAGATGGCATTGGCATACCCTTTTCGTAGTCTTCGCCCGGACTACCCTGCACTTCTACCACAACGCCTACTTCGGCAGAACTCATGACATCAAGTTCAAAGGCGACTGTTGCCGGGCTTATCTCGACTACCTTGATGCCATAGGGTACATCAACGTGAGGAGTTGTAGAAAAAGAACCTGGTTCAACTGAAGAAAGATCAACCTCAACCTTTAATTTCCCGGCGTCCAGCTCATCTAGGGTTCTTGTCCGTCCCTCTAGCGTCACTGTTACCTTATCGGGATTTGTCGACACGATCATCATTCCGTCTTGAACCATAGCAGGAACTACATCCAAGACAAAGCTACGCCGTTCAATTGGATTTTTGTCATTGAAAACCTGTGCCCAAACAACAACGGCGAGGATGATAGCAATGATTTTCGCGGTGAGGTCTTTAGACATTGCCGCCTTAATCATCTGTCATACCCCCGGCCGAAAATCCCAGAGATGTGCTGCATATCGAGACTTTCCATAAGTTTTTCCTTGAGAGTTTTGGCATCCAATCCACGTATAAGCCTCCCGCCGTCAGCAAACGATACAATTCCAGTTTCCTCGGACACAACCACTGAGACTGCGTCAGACACCTGAGTAACGCCTATAGCGGCCCGGTGTCTGGATCCCAATTCTATTGCAACGGGATCTTGAGTAAACGGAAGAAAACTAGCCGCGACGGCTATTCTGTCTTCTCTTATTATGCAAGCACCGTCGTGAAGAGGGCTGCCGGGATTGAAGATGTTCTTAAGCAGTTCACGACTGACTAAAGCGTCAAGCCTAACGGCATCTTCCATATACTCTTCAAGCCCCGTCTGCCTTTCTAGCACGATAAGCGCGCCGATTCTATCTGAAGACATATCGAAACAAGCGGACACTATCTCGTCAATTGTCCGCTCAATGGATTCTCCGCCTGACTTCAGAAAGGAGCGTGAAAATATCTTACCGCGACCGATTTGTTCAAGAGCGCGCCTGAGCTCAGGCTGGAAAACGACGGGTAACGCAACAAGAAGCATTGTTCGTATTTGCACCAAAAGCCAGTTGACAGTGTAGAGCCTGGCCCACTGGGTTAAAGAGACAAGAAGTAGCAGTATGATGATACCCTTGAGAAGTTGAACAGCCCGCGTACCTTTGATCAGCGTATATATCTTGTAGAAGAAATACGCGACCAAAGCGATATCGATAATGGCCAATATAGCATCTTGCCAAGTGAAAAACTTGAGTTGCTCTAACAAGTGCCCGAACACATCCTTTCCATTGCGTATAGGATAACACTCAGACAAGCGCGGATAAACCCTTTTTTTGAAGGACTGTACCACAAGCGACATCTGTTTGATAAACCCGCTGCATTCTGTAATTATCTTGCCTCAGCATTTGATTCGTGCATAGGATTGTGTATCATTGATATTAGCGGCAGATAATTAGTGTAAGGAGGTGGATTTGCGTGACAGTTTACTTTGAAAAGCCCGGACGCTCAAATACCGAAGACACTGCTTCCATCGCGCTCAATCGTGCTAAGGAACTCGGCATAAAAAACATAGTTGTAGCCTCAAACACGGGACAGACCGCGCGCTTTTTCATTGATGACAACATCAACCTGACTTGTGTAACCCATCAATCCGGTTTCCGCGAGCCTGGATGCAACGAGATGAGTGAAGAAGAAAGGGTAAGCCTTGAGTCAGAAGGCGTAAAAGTCCTAACCACTACCCATCTTTTCGGCAACGTAGAAAGAGCGGTGACCAACAAATTCGGAGGATTGTATCCAGGTGGGATTATTTCCCACACGCTTCGCATGTTTTCCCAAGGAACGAAAGTAGCTGTAGAGGTGGCGGTCATGGCGCTAGACGCCGGTATGATCCCCTACGGCGAAATGATAATATCAGTAGGAGGAACAAGCGGTGGGGCTGATACCGCACTTGTCCTTCTTCCAGCTCATTCTAACAATATATTCGATACCCAGATATTGGAAATACTATGCAAACCGCTTAAACCGAGAAAACAGTAGCATTTTGGGAGGATGTTAATGATAGACATTTCGGAAATTGCCGGATTTAAAGTATGCCTTAACGAAAGCGGCTGTCTTGAGTTCGGAGAAGGTGTATTAGCACCGCATCCTGAGGCCCGAAAACGTCGAGACGCGGTGGACGTGCTCCTTTATTCGGAACAAGCGGGACCAGATACCCTGTACCTAATGTACAGGGGTACAGGCCTGGAAAAAGATAGAATTTCTATGGCCAATGCGGGGTTAAGGTACGACATAACAGTAATATATCCGGGCAAAGTCGGCTTCGAATATGTAAAGACAGTAGGGCACTATCATCCGCAGGCGCCTGGGAGTTCTTACACATACCCAGAGGTATACCAAGTGTTGCATGGGAAAGCCCATTTCCTTATGCAAAAAGGCGGAAACATAAGTGGCGAAGTAGAAGACTTCGTAGTGGCCGACTTCGATAAAGGTGATATCTTGCTTATTCCGCCTCACTATGCGCACGTTACGGTTAACCCAGGCCCTGAACCTCTTGTCATCGCAAATTGGATTGCCAGAGACTGTTCCTCAGTGTACGAACCTATAAGGGCTCGAAAAGGGATGGCATATTACGACGTTGAATACAAGGGGCAAAGTATATTCATGCCCAACGACACTTACAGTGAACATCCGAAGCCCAGGCTAGAAAAACCCAGAGACTTTTCTAAGGTAGGTCTTTACAGGGAAAGAAGCATATATGGATCGTGGCAAGATGGTGCCGATTTAGGTTTCCTGGTCAAACCTCATCTTTACGAAAGTCTTTGGAATGATGTGCAGGGAAAAAGCGGATAGTGACAAGTTAGGTTCCACTGAAATAGAGGGAGATCTCGCTTTGGACTCAAATACTACCAGTTTGATCATTATCACGGGCCTATCAGGAGCGGGCAAGTCCAGCGTCCTAAGGACACTGGAGGATTTTGGCTATTTTTGCGTAGATAACCTTCCGCCATCGTTGATTCCGACTTTCATGGAACTGTGTACGCAAGCACGAAAGCCCATTGACAAAATAGCAATCGTCGTGGATATAAGGGGCGGCGAGTTTTTCCATGACTTATCTCGCGCCCTTACCGACGTCAAAGAAACTGGCATTCGACCGGTTATCTTGTTCCTTGAAGCTGATGACGATACCCTAATCAGACGTTACAAATTTACGCGGCGAAGACACCCTCTTTCGGAACAAAGTGGCGTGCTCGAAAGCATAAGAGACGAGAGAGAGATGCTAAAGGACATACGCGATAAAGCCCACCTAGTCATAGATACCAGCAATCTAGAGAGCCAAGATCTGAGGCAGCAAATAATAGAGATAGTGTCTAGGACCGTTAATTTGGAGCAGCTTATAATCAACGTCCTGACTTTTGGATTCAAGCACGGTATTCCTCTAGATGCAGATCTAGTGTTTGACGTTCGGTTTCTGCCGAACCCATATTACGTAGAGGAATTAAAGACGCAGTCCGGACTAGATGAAGAAGTGGCGAAATACGTTCTTGAAGCGCCTGTGAGCCAAAAATTCCTACAATACTCAACAGAATTTCTAGACTTCCTAATACCTAATTTCATTGAAGAGGGCAAGACCCATCTCACGATTGCCATTGGTTGCACAGGTGGTCGCCATCGATCTGTAGTTATCGGTGAGAAAATAAGAGAGTACCTAGAGTCCAGAGGCTACATGGTGATTGTAGAACATAGAGACATCAGGCTTGGTGAAGATAGAGGTGATGACTCATGAAATCATCCGTTCTGCCTAAAGTCGTAGCAATAGGCGGCGGAACTGGTCTTTCTACGATCTTGCGAGGGCTTAAATCGTTTCCCTGCGAGATTTCTGCTATAGTCACAGTTGCAGACGATGGGGGTAGCTCGGGGCGACTCAGAAAAGATATGGGCATACTGCCACCAGGGGATATCCGCAACTGTATCATAGCGCTCGCTGAAGCAGAGACGGATATGACTGCGCTATTTGGTCACAGATTCCAAAAAGGCGAGTTGAAAGGCCACAGCTTCGGCAACCTATTCTTAGCGGCGATGACTGAGATGACTGGCGATTTCCAGGTAGCCATAAGGACGATGTCAAGGATTCTCGCAGTAAAGGGAAAGGTTTTACCTGCAACCTTGAGCAACGTAACCCTTGTAGCAGATATGGGAGATGGTACTAAAGTACTTGGAGAAACAAACATTCCGGCTGCTAACGGGAAAATCAAAAGAGTGAGCCTGGTACCTGAAAACCCACCTGCTCTAGACGAAGCCATGTACGCGATCGACACTGCAGATATAATAGTAATCGGTCCCGGAAGCTTGTACACCTCCATAATACCGAATCTCCTCGTCCAAGGAATACCCGGTGCCATCAAGAAGTCCAAGGGCAACAAAGTGTACATCTGTAACATCATGACTCAACCTGGTGAAACTGACGGTTACTCTGCTTGTGACCATGTGAGAGCAATCGAAGAACATGCGGGAAGATTGTTCACCTACGTAGTCGTAAACACGGGTGTGCCTTCCAACGAATTGTCGGAAAAATACGCAATTGAGAACAAACGCCTAGTATTACCCGACATTGATGCGCTGCGTGCGGCAGGTTACATGCCAATTACAGGCGATTTTCTTGCAAGCAGTGATATAGCACACCACGATTCATATATAATCGCCCGTACCATATTGGATCTTGCCGACCCACGCAACACATATGACAACATCGAGATTACCAAGGCAGGTTTAGATTAGAGAGTGAAACTCGAGAAAGACACCTTTTCGAGGACAGTAAAAGAGGAACTATCCAGAGTTGAGACGATGGACTATCGCGAGGCATTCTGGGAGTATTATGCTCTCAGTCTGCTCTTATTCTCCCACACATCACCCGACGACCGGTTTGATTTTGAGTCCGCCAAAGGCCAGGTGAAGCCATATCTCTTGCGCAGGATGTTCTACCTTGATAAGGTGATAAACACCGGCAATGAGCATTCAAATGGCAACCGGCCCAAAGGCCTCGTTGAACTCAAATACGATGTGAAAGCTAGGAGAGCCTTTTTAAGAGGCGTTTTTCTCGCAAAAGGTTCTCTTTCATCGCCGCTGAAACAACATCATCTAGAGTTTGTTCTTCCAAAAAAGGAAAAGGCACTTGTCGTCTCCAACCTTCTAAGGGTTGATGGCCTTAAGACTGGGATTACCCAACGTAGAGGTTCGTGGATCGTATATATGAAAAACGGTGATGAAATATCCGAATTCCTCACAATGCTTGGAGCATCACGTTCCGTGCTCAAATACGAAGAAATTAGAGTGCAGAAAGCCTTAAAAAGTTCTGTCCAGCGGCAAGTTAATATGGATAAAGCTAATGTTTCAAGAACGGTAGAATCATCGTTGGGTCAAATAGCCGACATCGAACTCATAGACGAGGAAGTTGGCTTACGCTCATTGCCACCCGCCTTGAAAGAAGTAGCTCAGGCGAGGCTCGCAAATCCGTCCTTGACCTTAGAAGAACTGGGACAGACCCTCAACCCGCCAATTTCCAAATCTGCAGTCAATCATAGGTTGCGTAGAATATCGAAGAGAGCAGCATCCATAAAAGAAGGAAAACCCAAAGGGACAAGGGATAGCCCTGAGGGTTTGCCTCAACGGGGATAAATCAAGAGAGCCTATTCAATAACAATCTCAACATGCTGGCCTTCGTCCTCATCAACCACATCAATCAGTTTACCTCGAAAACCGTAAGATAAAGCTTCACTTAGATCGTTAAGATCTACTCCCATCTCATCTAGGTCTACACCACTTACAGATGAGAACTTGTTGCCGGTTTTGAGCGCCCAATTGACGAGTTTCATAGGAAGATTAACCATGACTTTGGGTTTATTTGCCCCCAAATCAGTCACCCTGATTTTGAGCCACCTAGCAGGTGTCTGAGGTACATCTAGCTCAGACACTTCGGTAGGCAACTCCATCGCCTCAAGCAATCCTACAGCCTCATCCGCAGTAATCTTGCCATCCCTTAACATCTCCAAAACGCGAAGTCTCTCTTCATCCATGATTTCCATAGCGCCTCCTTCTAGAGAAATTCTACTGATATCCTGCCTGAACTAGTCGATGCCTTCAAGGAACCCTTTGATTCCGCTTCTGCAAACCCTTTGCTGCAAGCTCTATAGTGCCTGGTTCGCAAGTGTTTCTTTCTTTCATCGATTAAAACGTCTACGTCTCCCATCCCGTCTACATCGACCGCTCCGCTGTTAGTGACCAAATCTACCTCATAGGAATCAGTCTCGCCTTTACGGATCTTCGCTTCAATAGGTCCATTGCTCGTCTTGAGGTTCCAATTCCCTGTCCCTGTGAGTTCCACAACTATCCGCCCATTCATCGTCTTTGCGGTCATGTTGCGAGATTCGCCTTCGTACTCAATTCGACCATTCATATCCGTCATCTCTACATCGCAGAATCTGCAACCTCTAGCCTCAATACGACCATTCATGGTCTCTGCAGTACATTTTTTGCCTGACGCATTTTCGATGGCTATCCGCCCGTTGGCGGTATTTAGTTCCAGCACCTCAAACTTTGTGTCTAGCGCTTCAATCCGCCCGTTAGCTGTTTTAGCTCTACACCGGGAGCCTGATATTCCCTGCA
Source organism: Bacillota bacterium (assembly GCA_033810155.1). Classification (GTDB taxonomy): domain Bacteria; phylum Bacillota; class Sulfobacillia; order Fermentithermobacillales; family Fermentithermobacillaceae; genus UBA3907. The sequence continues at coordinate 58,059 of JAPXKJ010000003.1, forward strand.
CAGTTATGCGCCCGTTGGCTGAGTGAAGATTTACGGTAGCCCTTCTGTCTGCAGGCAGAGTAAGCATGAAATCTACCGAGAGATTTCTGCTCCCAAGACGCTGGCGTTCCTTCGCGATCGCACTAAGGGCCAAGCCCGTATGGCTAAACTCGAAGCAACCTTCAAGAATCTTCTCGGCCTCTTCTTCAGTTTCCGCATTTGCTTTCTTCAAAACCTCTAGGCGGTAGCCTGATCTATCCCAACTCCTCACTTCTATGACGCCATTTGCAGACTGCAAATCAACCTCAATCTCGCCTTCTGGGTCTAGCTCACCTTGGAATTCTTCCGATAGTTCAAACCGGGGACCACGTGACGCACCGCCGGAAAACATCTGGGTTATGCGTTCAGCCAAACTCTCGGCTCTTGATTCTGCAAGTTCCTCTATTTTTTCCACCGCTTGCTCTATTGACGCCTCTCTACCCTCTGTGTCATCTGAAATGCCACGCATAGATTTGAGAGGTGGCTTCGGCGCCGGCTTAGATCCTAAGAGAGCATTGAGCAACTCGGCACCTTGTTCCGGCGTAATCTTGCCATCTTTAACCATTTCCAAGACAAGCATCTTTTCCTCTTTTGACACATTTCTTCCCCCTCGTCATGTACTGAGAACCTTATCTACGACCCAAGTTCTTCAACATCCTGGTTGCGTCCTGAACGCTTATCTCCCCACTATCGAGCCTATCCAAGATCATTTTTCGCTGTTCTGAGTATCTTTCTTCGTCTACATAACCAGGCTCTTCCCCATCTACGGGATACCCTAGCGCCCTTATCAACGATTCCAGCCTACTCCTTACAGTGGGATATGAGATTCCTAACTCTCGCTCAACCTCTTTGATGTTGCCGCGGTTCTTTATAAATACTTCTGCAAACCCTTTTTGTTCAGGCGTAAGCGAACAGAACTTACACAGCTCAAAGTTACCTGATATTTTGGTATGACATACAGGACATTCCAGTTCCGTAACCTCCATAGGCTGAGAACAAACAGGGCACCTTCCAATCACTTCATTTGGCATACTTCATCCCACCTTTCTTCATCAATATATGACGTGGGTTTAGAAATGTCAATAGCAATGTTAATAATATTAATTGATCGATTGAACTCTCTTGTGTTAGCGGTGAGTATCGAAGTATTCGAGGATGGATGAAGCGAGTTTTGGACCTATCCCTTTTATTTTAACAAGCTCCTCGTAGGACGCAGATTTCACGGCGTCTACGCTACCAAAAGCCTTCAGAAGATCTTTGGATTTTTTAGGACCGAGGCCCGGGATTTGTGACAATTCAGTACCTAGACGTTTTTTATCCCTTATCTTTCGATGGTATGAGAGAGCAAATCTGTGTGCTTCGTCGCGAATCCTAATAACTAAGAACAAAGCGCCTGAATCTTCCGGAAGCACTACAGGTTGCGACCTGTGAGGCAAAAAAATCTCTTCGTTCCGCTCTGCCAAACCTGCTATAGGTATATCCAATTTCAGTTCATCCAAAACTTGCTTTGCTGCGCTGACTTGCCCCTTGCCCCCATCGACGATTATTAGGTCGGGAAATATCGCAAACTTGCTCTGCCTTCTGGGCATATCACCCTCTTTTTCTAAGGCATCCCTTTCTTTAATTCCCCTCTTGAAACGCCTCCACATCACTTCTTGCATCATCGCATAATCATCAGGTTTTCCGTCTACTTTCATGCGAAACCGCCGATACGAAGACTTGTCGGGTTTGCCATCTAGCAATAAGACCATAGATGCGACAGCTTCCTTACCGGAAGTATTAGATATGTCATAGCATTCTATTCGTTGAGGGGGTTCGGATAGTCCTAAGGCATCTGCCAAATCTCGTAGGGCTTTTATAGTTTCCTGGGTCTGCCTTTCGTATCTAGGTATGTACGCTTGCATCATAGCTCTTGAGTTGTCGTTAGCCATAGATACTAAGTCTTTCAACACTCCTCTTTTGGGCACCCTTATTCTCAACCCTGTGTATTTACTGATTTCATCTACATCAGGCAGTGAGACAGGAATCACAACCTCTTTTGGGATAAAAGAAGCATTCGGGTAGTATTGGCTCACAAATGCGCTTATTATTTCATGGTCTTCATCCAGCTCAGTCCCCGTAAGAACGAATCCTTCCCTGCCCATAAGTTTACCCTCTCTTACTGGCAAAAGAGCAACAAAACTAAGCTTCCCCGAACGCGCCAATCCCAAGATGTCTCGATTTTTCATGTCGGGAAGCACGATTTTCTGCTTTTGAGTCACATCATCAAGCGCGGAGATTCGATCCCTGATCCTTGCAGCTTCTTCAAAATCGAGGTTCTCAGCGCATCGTTCCATACGTGCAGATAGGGTATCCCTTACATCTTTGTGGCGACCTTCCAGGAACTTGATTACACCGTCTATTGTTTCCATGTAGGAATCTCTATCTAAGTTCCCGGTGCAAGGACCCAGACATCTTCCTATCTGATAGTCCAAACATGGGCGGGAAGCCTGGGACAAATGCGCGTCTGAACAGGTTCTATAAGGAAAAATCCGGCGCAACAACGAAAGCGTTTCTCTAAGCGAACCGGCTTTCGTAAACGGCCCGAAGTAGCGCGCTCCATCCTGGTTCATTCTCCTTACTACAGTAACTCTTGGCCACTCTTCCTCTAAGTCGATTCTGAGGTAAGGATAGTTCTTGTCATCTCGCAACAAGATGTTGTATCGAGGTCGGTATTTTTTTATGAGGTTGCACTCTAAGATTAAAGCTTCCGCTTCCGAATCTACGATTATCGTTTCGAGGCCGCCTACTCTTTCCATAAGCGCTTCCGTCTTAGCTGACAAGTTCGATGCAAAGTAAGAACGAACCCTGTTCTTGAGATTCCTAGCTTTGCCAACATACAATACCTCACCCGATTCGTCGCGAAACACATATACCCCTGGAGAAGCAGACAGATCTTTTGTCTTTTCTGCCAAAACTCCACGATTACCCCTGATACCGGCCCATATATGTTCCTGCGGGCTAACTTTCACGCTCATCAACCCCGGCAAGAGTGACATCCTCAGCGGCGGCCTTGTTCTGCCCTGACGCTTTTTTCGGTCTTCTTGAACCTATGTTATCCGCTGACCTAGTCTGTTTGGATGACTGTTCCTTCGCTTTACTCTTAGGCGCTAAAAGAACTTTTTTCAAAGATTGACCTGTATAAGAAGACGGATGATTCATAATATCCTCGGGAGTGCCTTCTGCAACGACGTAACCACCTTCTTCGCCCCCTTCAGGACCTAGATCGATGATATAGTCCGCAGATTTTATGACGTCCATGTTGTGTTCAATGACTACCACTGTGCTACCACCATCCCTTAGACGCTGTAGCACGCTTAACAGTTTGCGGATGTCCTCAAAATGAAGTCCGGTGGTAGGCTCGTCTAAAATGTAGAGGGTTCGCTCATTGCCTCTTCTCGAAAGCTCAGTAGACAGTTTTACTCTTTGAGCTTCTCCTCCGGATAGTGTAGTAGCAGGTTGCCCCAACTTTATATACCCCAAGCCCACATCATAGAGCGTCTTCAACTTCCGTTTCACCGAAGGTACGTTTTTGAAAAGTTCTAAGGCTTCCTCAACAGTCATATCCAAGACTTCAGCAATGTTCTTTCCGCGGTACTTCACTTCCAATGTCTGGCTATTGTATCGCTTGCCGTTGCATACTTCACACGGAACATATACGTCGGACAGGAACTGCATTTCTATCCTAATAATACCTTCACCTCTGCAAGCCTCACACCTGCCTCCTCTTACGTTGAAACTGAATCGTCCCGGTTTGTATCCCCTCATCTTGGCCTCAGGAGTTCCTGCAAAAAGCTGCCTTATGTCAGTGAACACTCCTGTATATGTGGCAGGATTGGACCTCGGAGTCCGACCTATAGGCGATTGGTCTATGTTTATGACTTTGTCCAGAAACTCCATTCCCTCAATCCCGTCGTGATCGCCTGGCCGAAGCCTCGCTCCATGCAGCGACGACGCGAGCTTTCTGTAGAGGATATCATCTACCAAAGTACTTTTCCCTGAACCTGAGACCCCTGTTATACAGGTAAATACTCCGAGAGGTATTCTTACATCGATGTTCTTTAGATTATGCTCTCGGGCACCTTTGATCGTGATAAACTTCTCAGGTTTCCTTCGTTTTTTCGGAACAGGGATTTGCCTTTTGCCCGACAGATATTGGCCAGTTATTGATTCTTCGCATTCAAGAAGATCCTCTACCGATCCGGCGCATATAACGTAACCGCCATTGTCACCAGCGCCAGGTCCAATATCAACAACATAGTCTGCTGAGCGTATTGTCTCTTCATCGTGTTCCACTACGATTACCGTATTGCCAATACCCCGAAGATGTTTCAATGTATCTAACAATTTCTTGTTGTCACGAGCATGTAGACCAACACTTGGTTCATCTAGCACATATAACACCCCTACTAGACCTGAACCAATCTGCGTTGCCAACCGTATCCTTTGAGATTCACCACCTGATAGAGTACCCGCATGACGGTTTAGAGTTATATATCCTAATCCTACATCGGTTAAGAACGTTAGTCTCGAACGAAGCTGCTTCAAAACTTGGTTTGCAATTAGAGACTCTCTTTCGGTAAGCGTCAAAGTATCTAGGAATTTCAGTGCATTTTCACATGACATATCGGTAAGGTCCGCTATGTTGATATCGCCTACAGTTACAGCAAGCGATTCAGGCCTAAGTCGCTTGCCTTCACATACAGGACAAGGCACTGCAGCCATAAACTGCTCTATCCACTGTCTCGCATCGTCACTGGTAGCCTGCTTGTAACGCCTCTCGAGGTTAGGAATAACCCCTTCAAAAGTAATCAAACGATCCGATTCCCTGCCGTACGGGCTTTCATAATGAAAAGGCACTTTTCGGTCTGAAATCCCATATAAAATCGCCTCAACGTGCTCAGGCGGAAGATCCTGAATTGCCACATCCGTAGATATCCCTAAAAATCCTGCTACTGCGTCCAAAAGCTGAGCGTAATATCCATCGGGGGTTCCATTCCACGGTGCTATCGCACCATCTGAAATCGATTTTCGTCTATCGGGGATAATCATTTCAGGATCGATTTCCATATTGACTCCTAATCCATTGCACGCAGGGCAGGCACCAAATGGACTGTTGAATGAAAACAACCTTGGTTCCAGTTCCGGTATAGATATGCCGCAGTCAGGGCAAGCCAAAGACTGGCTGAAAAGGATATCTTCTTTATCACCATCTATGATAAGCTCAATGCATACTAGATCACCTGATAGGGAAAGTGCAGTCTCCAGCGAATCCACCAGTCTCTGTCTCGTGCCTTCCCGAATTATCAGCCTGTCGACGACCACCTCTATGTTGTGATTTTTGTGCTTCGCTAGTCGCTTTCCCAGAAACTCGGAGACTTCCCCTGTGACCCCATCGACCCTAACCCTCACAAATCCCAGCCTTTGAATATCGTCGAAGACCTTTTCATACTCTCCTTTCCTGCCCCGCACCAAAGGAGCTAACACCGAGAACCTGGTACCTTCGGGCAGCTCAAGGATTTTGTCTGCCATCTGATCTACGCTTTGCCTAGATATAGGCTTTCCGCATTTCGGACAGTGGGGATGACCCACGCGTGCGTAAAGAAGTCTGAGGTAGTCGTATATTTCAGTCACAGTCCCCACAGTCGACCGCGGGTTCCTGACTCCCGATTTCTGGTCAATAGAGATTGCCGGCGATAGCCCTTCGATGTAGTCTACATCAGGCTTATCCATAAGGCCCAAAAACTGCCTAGCGTAAGCCGATAGTGATTCAACATACCGCCTCTGACCTTCGGCGTAGATGGTATCAAAGGCCAATGAACTCTTGCCTGAACCCGACAACCCAGTTATGACTGTCAGGGTGTCTCTGGGTATTTCCAGATCTATGTTCTTTAGGTTGTGCTGACGCGCACCCCTTATGACTATCTTATCGCGGGACATTGCGTTTACCTCTCAAGGATGGGATTTCTCCTCCGTATTGTTCTAGTTCAAACAGCATATCTCTTATGATCGCCGCCCTCTCGAACTCAAGATTTGCAGATGCTTCTTTCATCTCTTTCATTAGACTCTCAATAACCTCTGGGACTTGTTTCTTTGGAATATCTCTCAAATTCTTTTGTCTTAGGAGAGAATCCACTTTCTCTTCTTCCAGAGGTCTTTCGTGTGCGATTACATCGTGGATCTTTTTTTCTATGGTCTTAGGAACGATTCCGTGCTTTTCATTATAGGCTCTTTGTTTGAATCTGCGTCTTTCGGTTTCGCGGATGGCTCTCTCCATGGACCCTGTTATAGTATCTGCATACATTATAACTTTTCCATTTACGTTTCGAGCTGCTCTACCCGTAGTTTGTATCAATGAAGTTTCGGATCTCAAAAACCCTTCTCGATCAGCGTCGAGTATACAGACGCGTGAAACCTCAGGCAAGTCAAGTCCTTCTCTTAGAAGGTTTATGCCTACTAAGACGTCAAAAACGCCAAGTCTCAAATCTCGAATTATCTCCATGCGCTCCAAAGTCTTTACGTCAGAGTGCATATAAGTCACTTTTATACCTAGCTCCCTGAGATATTCAGTTAGGTCTTCAGCCATGCGCTTGGTAAGGGTAGTCACCAAGACTCTCTCATTTCTAGAACATGCTTCCCGGATCTCGGAGACTAAATCATCTATTTGATTCGCAGTAGGTCTAATCTCTATCTCCGGATCGATGAGCCCTGTCGGGCGTACAACCTGTTCTACTACCTGAGAAGCAACCTCCATTTCGAAAGGCCCTGGCGTAGCAGATACGTAAATCACCTGGCCCACTTTGGACATGAACTCATCGAAGGTAAGCGGCCTATTGTCGAAAGCCGAAGGAAGCCTGAATCCAAATTTGACTAAAGCCTCTTTGCGCGAGCGATCTCCCTCATACATCGCCCGAAGTTGTGGTATTGTCACGTGAGATTCATCTATTACAACTAGGAAATCTTCCGGGAAAAAATCTAGTAGCGTATAAGGTGGCTGCCCCGGGAGCCTTTGAGTAAGGTGCCTAGAATAATTTTCGATACCCGGGCAATATCCCATCTCCTGGAGCATCTCCAAGTCAAATCTGGTCCTTTGCTCAAGCCTGTAAGCTTCGAGGATTTTGCCTTGGTCCCTCAATTCTCTCAGCCTTATCTCAAGCTCTTCCTCTATAGTCTTTATGGCGAGTGCCATTTTATCATCTTTCACTACATAGTGTTTAGCGGGATAGATCATGACGTGATTCATCTCGGAAATGGCTCGCCCTGTAAGCACATCAAACTGCAGGATCCTTTCAACCTCGTCCCCAAAGAGCTCCACTCTTACAGCTGTATCAGTAGATCCTGCAGGATAGATCTCTATGGTATCACCACGCACCCTGAAGGTGCCTCGCCGAAAATCAATGTCGTTCCGGGTATACTGTATGTCTACCAGCCTACGCAAGATCTCTTCCCGTTCTTTCTGCATTCCCTTTCGTACCGAAAGCACAAGGTCTCTGTAGTCTTCAGGTGATCCCAAACCGTATATACAGGACACGCTAGCCACGGTAAGGACGTCTCTGCGTTCAAACAAGGCACAGGTAGCTGAGTGTCTCAGTTTGTCGATCTCATCGTTAATCATGGCATCCTTTTCTATATAGGTGTCTGTCTGAGGAATGTATGCCTCCGGCTGATAGTAATCGTAGTAGCTGACGAAGTATTCAACCGCGTTGTCAGGGAAAAAAGCTTTGAACTCTGAAGCCAGCTGAGCGGCCAAGATCTTGTTGTGAGACACCACCAAAGTAGGGCGGTTGAGCCGTGCGACGACGTTGGCAATAGTAAACGTCTTGCCTGAGCCTGTAACCCCCAGCAAAACCTGGTGTCTATATCCCTTTTTCACACCGTAAACAAGGGCATTTATGGCTTCAGGCTGGTCTCCTTCTGGTCTAAAATCAGAAACTAATTTGAAATCTGGCAACTGCATTCCCCCATCCACTTATTATAACCGGCGAGGGGTAGGCAATCAAATGTTCTATATGGGGCCAAATATGAGAATAGACTTGGCAAGTAGACAAGTCTCGATGGGACAAACAGAGGTTCCATAGGAATTACTACTTAGTGTCAGCAGATCTAGCTTGCATTTTCCCTAGCATTTTCTTTATGAAAGTAACCACGATTCCCTCGTTGTATTGGCTCACCATTGGCTCGTCTCCCGGCTCTGGAACAAAAATTATCCCTATGGGTTCGCCACGGACTATTCGGATGTCAGTGTGAAGCGTTTCAACTCGACCGTCCTGACCTTGTCTCTCGATAGTCACGACTACGCTTTCTGATTCAGAAAACTCAACAAGTTGCAAAAACTCATGCCTGGAATCAATTCCGCAACCATCAACTGAGACTATTATATCCCCAGTCCTTATTCCCGATTTTTCTGCCGGACTGCCGTGGACAACATCGAGGACCATTGCCCCTTTCTCCGGGGGAACATAGATGGGAGGATTTTCAAACTCTTCTTTGAGCCCTTTCTTAATCACGAGTTCATGGCCAATTGGCGAAAATAGCGCCGCGACCCAGGCAAACAAAGGCCACCGCGACGCCATAATAGAGAAAATCAGTAGGACCATGCTAAAAAGCATCAACGTCTTCGACGTGCTTATAGACTTATCTTTGGGATTTGAGGCAACGGCGATATCACCGTAGCCTAGGGCAGCAATTACAGGCATCATCGCAAAAATCATGTGTTCGGTACTTAAGTCGCCTGGTGTCCTTATCAAAGGCCACCAATCTGGAAGATAAATCAGATCCTGAATGTCAGAGATAAAAGGCGCTTGTATAAGGAATAAAACGATCAGGGGAATGGGCCAAAACCGCTGAAGCGCAAAGCCGCCGACTACCTTTCCGTCCTTACTCGAAACATAAAAAGGGGTAGAACATGAATGCCCCGATATCCATATAAGAAAGGCTTCTGCAGCATGAAGACATGCAACAAGGCCCATCACTGACGGCACGTTTATCTTGGGCCATCCAAATAAAAGGTAGCTAAGACTGGCAAGACCACCAGCGTATGAGTAACATACAAACCTCGGGCTCACTAGAAAAAGTAGCAGAGCAAGCGGGAAAAGATAACCTATCCCGCTGTCACTAACGGACACCCCAACTATGACCAAAAGGAGGCTTGCAAACAGTCCTCCCACTAATCCAAGGCCGATGGCGTAAAGAGTATTGCCAAACGCCTTGTTTTTTGCGGTGCCGTATAGTTTCTCTTCTATCGACTGTATCTTGCGATACTGAACTGTCACAAGAACCAACACGACCAGATACAAACCGTCTACCACAGGATTGCCAAATATGCTCGGGTAAGAACGGATAACTGAACCAACCAGTTCAATCAATGGGTCCACGCACATTCCCCTCTCGTATTTGAACCAAACACAAGCTAGAACGTCTTTTCGATCTCGGCCTTCGCAAGTTCCAGTGCTTTTGCAAGCTGCTCTTCGTCCCCTTCTACCATTACATCCGGTTCGAGCCCTATTCCGTGAATGGAACGTCCCTTGGGAGTCAAATATTCGGCTATGGTGACTTTGACGTAGGAACCATCCCTTAGCTCATATGAATTCTGTACCAAACCTTTCCCGAATGTAGTCTTGCCCACTAAAGTACCTACCTCATGATCCTGTATGGCTCCTGCCAGGATTTCGGAAGCGCTTGCAGTGCCCTCGTTAACCAGGACAACAAGGGGCATTCCCAATCCCGTACCCGATGAATTGAAACTCGTCTTCTCAAACTTCCTTCCACTGATAGTGACAACGGTTCCCTTGGGAACAAACAAGTTCGCAATATCTATGCACTTATCCAAAAGGCCTCCACCGTTATAGCGGAGATCGAGTACTATGGCCTGAGCGCCCTGGGCTTTTAGCTCCTTCAGCGCCTGAGAAGTCTCTACAGCCGCATTCTCGCTAAAAGTTATTAGTTCGATGTAGCCAATGGTATCGTCTTTCATCTCATAGTTTACAGCAGGAATAACGATGTTTTCTCTCACGAGCGAAAACTCAAGGATCTCACCGTCACGATATATGGTGATACTCACTTCGGTTCCAGCAGGACCTCTTATGAGTGCCGCGGCTTCGTCGCTAGTAAAAATATCCTTGCCGTTTACGCTGAGGATAACATCGTTTGCTTTGATGCCGGCTTTATCGGCAGGTGTTCCTTTCATTGGCGCTACGATAGTGACTTTCCCATCTTTTACCCCTATAGTAATACCGACGCCAGAGTACTCACCGCTAGTCGTTATGTAAAACTCAGTCCACTCTTGCTTAGTCATGTATGTGGTGTACGGATCGCCAAGAGCTGACACGACTCCCCGAGGAGCGCCTTCCATCAGACTAGTTTTGTCAAAATCCTTGTAATACGCTTGGTCTAAGACTCTTTGCACCTCATATACCTTTGCTATAGGAGTATATCTGACCACAAAATACGAACATAATCCAACCGTAACCATAATTGATATAACGGCTGTAATAATGCACAGTCTCAGAGTTCTTCGATTAGATTTAGCTTCCATATAAAGCCACCGCCGTTCTTTCCTTTATTCAATCGAACCCACACATAACATTCAGATCTGGTCTACTTATGAAGCGTCATACTCAGTCTAGCATATTCAAGACGAAACTGCTTATCCCAGTTGCTATGCAAGTCTCTACAAAAGGCTTGCACACCGACTTAGATAAGCAGCGCTTACGTTTGCGTCTAGAAATACCCTATGTGACCTAAAAGGACACCCAGTTCTTGGGATTATCCGTAACACCCTTAACACGTACCTCAAAGTGTAGGTGGGGACCCGTGGACACTCCGGTGCTCCCAGCCAAGGCAATCGTTTGTCCTCTTGTGACCACATCTCCAACTTTTACTAACAGTTTAGAGGCATGACCATAGAGGGTTGAGATGCTGCCACCATGGTCAATAATCACACAGAGCCCATATCCGCCATTTGAACCCGACAGGATAACTGTCCCATCTTCCGCAGCCTTTATAGGAGTACCGCTATTTACGGCAATATCTATGCCGGAATGCCATTTGTACTTCCCCAAAAGAGGATGCCACCTGTTGCCGTAGTCGGAGCTTATCCATCCTCCTGAGACCGGCCGTATCATGGACAGGCCCTCAGGTTTCTCTCGCTGATGACCTTGTGCCTGAAGATCTATGATTACCTGTTCCAGAGCTTTGGACTCACGTTCCATTTCGTCGAGAGTTTCTTCAAGTTTTTGCCTGTCTTGCTGTAGTTGCGCAAGATATCTCTCTCTATCTGTGCTTCGAGATGCAACGGCCGCTCTTTTCTGCTCCTCTTGTCTTTTTGACCAGGTTATATCGTTAAGATCTTTCTCAAGTGTTGCTTTTTTCTCATCCAACGCAACCTTCATGGCCTCATATTCTTCGATAAGGCGGACATCGTCCTGGGCAACCTCGCGAAGGTAGTACAACCTAGCCGTAAAATCCGAAATGCTATCTGAGTTCAACAATATCTCCAAGTAGGACATTCTCCCGGCTTTGTACATAGTTACTAGTCTCTCGTCAAAAAGGCCCTTTTGCTCAGCTATCTTGTTTTCCATCGCTTCAATCTCTTTTTTTGTTTCGTTTATTCTTCCGTTGAGATATTCAATTCTAGCTACCATGTACGCAAGTTCTTTCTCCGACAAAGTCAGTTCCATTTCTAACTTTTCCAGTTCTTTCAACACGGAACTCTCTGAACGCCGTTTGGACTCAATCTGTTTTTGATACTCCTCAATCTCCTTTTGCATCCGCTCAAGTTCCGAATACTTGTCGTCCAAAATACCGGCTTTTGCAACATTAAGGTATGGGATAAAAGCCAAGCATAAAGCAGCTATCACGGCGAATGCGATAATGCTTTTGCATTTGTACCTGCCTTTCTCCATAGCAAAACCCCCTAACGACTACACTTTCAAATGTCTTCGGACTGAAAGGACCGAACCCGCCGCACCGACTACAATTCCAGTGATCGCCATTATCCCGAACATCTGCAGTGTTGACTGGGTATCAAGCACATACATAGGTATAAATGGTATGAATTCATAGAGCCTCTCAAAAAGCCAATTGTAAATGCCAACTGCAAAGAAGGCACCCAAAATGCTCCCAAATACACCTATTACTACTCCTTCAAGTATAAAGGGACCTACAACGAATCCATCCGTAGCACCCACAAGCTTCATCACCGCAATTTCGTGCCGCCTGGAATCGATTGTCAGCCTGATCGAATTCCCTATAACCATTATTGAAACTGCCCCTACTGCAACCATACCTCCGAGAGACACATACTGAATAGCCCGACCAATTGACATCATTCGCCTCGAAACTTCTTCTTGGTAGATAACATCGTCTATGATATCAAGAGTCTGAATTTCAGCCACAACGGCATCGATTTCATCTACACCGGTAGTTTTCACCCTTATGCTTGCAGGCAAAGGATTCTCTTCTTTCAAAGAATCGAGCACAGACGCCTTATCTTTGAACATTAATTTCAACTCTTCGAGAGCATCTTCCTTGCTCACATACTTTACAGTGCTAACACCAGGCATTCCTTGCACACGCTCAACTGCCGTAGAAATCTGTTCAGCCGAGGCATCTTTTATGATATAGGCCTGGATTTCCATCTGCTGTTCCGCCACGGTGTAGATATATCCTAAGTTAACGCTAACCAAGAAACTGATCCCGAGCAGAAACAACGCAAAACCTGTTGTTAAAGACGAGAGAAATGACGAAAATTTGCTACGCCATAGGCTCCTAAAAGCCTCAGAGAATACATATCCTATGAACCTCAAGAACTATACGCCCCTCTTCTCTCGTCACGTACAACTGTGCCGTTTCTGAGTTCGATCACTCTCTTCTTGAAGAGGTTAACCATATCCTGTGCATGAGTCGCGACTACAACAGTCGTGCCGTACATGTTGGCACGCTCGAGAAGGCTAAAAATCTCGTGAGCCGTCTTGGGATCCAAATTGCCGGAAGGTTCATCTGCCAAAAGAACATCGGGATTTCGGACAAGCGCCCTGGCAATGGCAATTCTCTGCTGCTCTCCCCCGGATAGCTCATTGGGATAAGCGTCTCTTCTGTCCTTTAAGCCAACTAGATTCAGAACCTGGGCGACCCTTTTCTTGATCTCGCGTGTAGGCGTGCCCGTAACTTCCAGAGCAAAGGATATATTCTCTCCAATTGTCTTATCCTCAAGCAGTTTGAAGTCTTGGAATACTACACCTATGCGCCGTCTAAGAAAAGGAATCTCCCTTCGCCGAATCTTCGTCAAATCTTTTCCCAATACCACAACTTGACCAGTAGACGGTGTTTCTTCTCTGTACAATAGTTTTATGAGAGTAGACTTACCTGCGCCACTCGGACCCACGATAAACACAAACTCACCCTTGTCTATGGCAAGAGTTACCGATTCCAGAGCTTTGGCGCTACGCCCATAATCTTTGGACACATTCCTCAAGCTAATCAAAATAGTCACCTGCCATCACAACGCAACAAAAGCTGCCTTATGCTTGTACACTAATATTTCGACACGATTTCGGCACATCCTGTTCCCAGAAACGGCTAATACGCGCCCTTATGAAAAAAACTGCCCTCAGGTTTGAAGAAAGGCCCTTGCTTCTTCACAGAACTTCTCTGCCGTAAGTCCGTAGGCTTCCATAAGTTCCTTAGCCGACCCCGACTGCCCAAATTCATCGTTTACACCCAGACGCATTACAGGCATAGGATGAATCCTACTCAGCGTTTCACATACTGCGCTACCTAGACCGCCGATTATGTTATGTTCCTCGCAAGTTATAATCATCCGACTGCAAGCAGCCGCTTTTCTTAGCAACTCTACGTCGATAGGTTTTACGCACGCCATGTCTATCAAAAGACATGATATACCTTCGTCTTCAAGAGTCTGAGCAGCTTGCAAAGCAGGCAGAACCGTAACCCCACACGCTACAAAACAGACATCGAAAGGTGCCTCCTCTGGATCTGAACCTAATTTCCCCTCTATAAGGTCATCGATGGAACCTTCTGACAATTGAGGCCATAAGACTGTCCCTTTTCCGATTTCAAAACTATGATTTGGCTTAAGTATAGGAGACACTTTCTCCCTGCCCAGCCTAATATAGACTGGCCCTTCATGGGCAGCAGCCGCTCTTACAGCGAGATGCGTTTCCCGGGCGTCGCAGGGCACTATGACGACCATTCCAGGAATCACCCTCATAAGAGCAATATCCTCCAAGGCTTGATGAGATGCCCCGTCAGGGCCTACAGTAAGTCCCCCGTGAGATGCCACTATCTTCACATTGAAACCAGGATATGCGATAGATTGCCGTACTTGATCGTATGCCCTGCCACTTGCAAATACAGCAAACGTTGACACAAATGGGATCTTCCCCGACCGTGCAAGCCCTGCCGCTATTCCCATCATATTGGCTTCGGCTATTCCCACGTTAAAAAACCGCTCGGGAAACGCTTTTGCAAATTCAGATGTTTTTGTAGAGGAGGACAAGTCTGCGTCAAGAACGCAAATATCAGGATTCTCCTTGCCTAATTCAACTAGGGTTTCACCGTAAGCGTCCCTTGTTGCTTTCATCTCCGATACCTCGGACATTCTCCCTTCACCCTCGTGAACATTAATTCGGTAGATACAACATAGCACGAGTTAGATTTCTCGGCTCATCAATTCTTCAATCGCTTTCGCTGCTTCTTGTGGACTCGGAGCTTTTCCATGCCATTCTCTCTTATTCTCCATGAAACTCACTCCCTTGCCCTTTACAGTCTCGGCAATTACAACCGAAGGGCGCCCTTTAGTCATTCGGGCTTTGCCAAAAGCACTGAGAAGACTAATAGGATTGTGTCCGTCTGCCGAAAGCACGTTCCAACCAAATGCTTCAAACTTCTCAGACAAAGGCTCTGGGCACATTACATCCTCAATCCTGCCATCTATCTGAAGGTGATTGTGATCCACTATTGCCACGAGGTTATCTAGTCCGTAGTGATGACCTGCCATCGCGGCCTCCCAGACTTGACCTTCCTGGCATTCGCCATCTCCTAACAATACCCAGACCATGTACTGCTTACTATCCAATTTGCCCGAAAGAGCCATTCCAACTCCCATAGACAGGCCCTGACCCAAGGAACCCGTTGAGACTTCTACACCTGGCACTTTGCGACAGTCCGGATGCCCTTGCAGGGGCGAACCTAACTGCCTGAGTGTGGGCAAGAGATCTTTTGAAAAATAACCTTTCTCGGCCAAAACCGCATAAAGCGCAGGGGCAGCATGACCCTTGGAAAGAATGAACCTATCTCTATCGGGCCACAAAGGCTCATCAGGTTTCACGTTGAGCACCCCGCCAAAATATAACGTGCTCAATATATCTGCCGATGACAAAGACCCACCGGGATGACCCGAGCCCGCTTTGGATGTCATCTGTATTACATTGACCCTAATTTCTCTTGCCTTTTCTTTTACTAACTGAACTATCTTCTCCATGCTTTCGGTTGGGGATTCCTGCATCGTCTAGCCCTCCATCTTGCCTTTTCCCTTTTTACTCTTTGCCGCTCACAAGGATCTTAAGTACAAACTGCAAAAGCAAAGCATCTTGTTTTATCCTGCTCGGTTCCAGAATCAGCCGGTACAACCATTCCAAGCCTAGGTTCTGTATAATCTCCGGAGCTCTCTTCTTCTCTCCTGCCAATACATCGAAAACCCCACCTACTCCTATGCCTACTTTGGCACCCAATTCACTTTTATACTTCCATATGAATTTCTCCTGCTTAGGAGAACCCATGGCACAAAGCAAGAGGTCAGCTTCTGTTTCCCTAATAGCCTGTACGATTCTAGGCTCCTCTTCCGGGGAAAAATATCCGTGATGGGTCCCACATATCCTAACCCCGGGGAACAGTTCCTTAGCCTTTTGAGCCGCTTTCTCTGCTACTTCTTCTTTCCCACCAAGGAAAAAAACCTTAGGCGAGACTTCTGAACCTAGCAAGCCATAAGCCAATTCTACACCTGTTACTCTGTCAGGCAAATCCACGCCCTTCCTACGAGCTGCCCAGAGGATTCCTACACCGTCGGGAACGATTAAATCGGCAGATCGGAGTATCTGCATAAACTCAGCGTCCTTTTGAGCAGTCATCACCATTATAGGATTAGCCGTGACAATGATCTTTGTACGACCGTCGTTCTGAGAGAACATCCCCTCTATAGTGCTTAACGCCCCTTGAAGCGTAACAGGACTAAACTCAACTCCAAGAATATTGACCAACCTAACCTCACCCTTTTCAGTGTAACACGGAGACGATTCTCGTGAACCAACTTCGGCTCTTTTTGCCGAATACCTGTTTAAAGATACAACCCTTCCTTAAGGGTATCTTTTTTTGTTATGATTCAAAAAGACTTGATTTAATGTTTGTGCTGTAAATAATGAATTGTAACCTGGACCATGCAAGAAAACGAGGTGCGGACGTGTGGCGAAAGTTCTCCTTTCCGGGTATTACGGTTTTGGTAACATAGGCGATGAAGCTATTCTGGCGTCTACTGTCAAAGCTTTGAGAAAGGCCAGGCCTGACCTGGATATCATGGTCCTTTCTCAACATCCTGAGGAGACTAGCACGGCATATGGCGTAGAATCTTATCCTAGAATGTCCATGAATGAGGTAAGAAAGGCCGTACGAAAATCAGATCTAGTGATCTTCGGCGGTGGAAGTCTACTACAAGACGCTACTTCTTTTAGATCTCTTTTGTACTACCTGTCGATAATACACCTATCAAGTTTTTACAATAAACCTGTGGTAGTGTACGCAAACGGGATCGGGCCAATAAACTCTCGTCTGGGCAGGTTACTTACAAAACGGGCTATGGGGAAAGTGAAAGACATAACAGTAAGAGATAGTGACTCCAAGGAGGAACTATTGAGGCTCGGCGTGACTAAGGATATAAAGGTAACGGCTGACCCAGCTTTTCTTTTAGAGCCTGCACCAGACGATCTAACAAAGAAAATCCTTGAATCTCATGGAGTGAACGGACAACAAGACATCGTATGGATTGCCCTAAGAGACATAAATGCTCCGGCATGGTTTTACGATCAAATCACGACATTAGTATCTAAGATGAAACAACATGGGCTATCGCCGTGCTTTCTTGCGATGCAAGAAAGAGATTTGGCCTTGACCACGAAATTGAACCAAGATATCACAGCCATGAAGATGGATCCATTGCCGGTTATCTCAAATGTAACGCCCGTAGATGCTCTCGGCATCCTTGGAGCTGGCCAATTCTGCCTGGGGATGCGATTACACACTTTGATACTATCATCTAGAGTGGGAGTCCCATTTGTTGGGATAGATATAGACCCTAAGATTAGCGCATTTTGCAACACAGCAGGTTGTCCAGTTCTCCCATACCCGGCAAAACACCCTAACTTCGACATCGTAAAAGAGTTTTTTGCCTTAATCCGAGATGGCGATATGTACAGAAGAACGCTGAATGAAGAACTACCGGTGTTCTCCTCTCTTGCCGAAGAAAACATAAGCATCGTCTTACGTCATCTAGACCGCATATAGAACTGCCCGTAACCACCTATCTAATGTCAAACTTGCCTCGTACCATAATAAACGCATTGGAAGTAACCTTTATCCCTCTGCCATCATCTCTTGGAACCAAAAGTAGGTGATTTCTTGGCACTTCGGCACCTTTTGCCAGGTCGGAGCCGGCAGTAACATCGCACAACCCACCAAGTTCAGAATCTATTACGGTAGCATCTCCTGATCTGAGAATGATCTCTGTCCCAGAATACCCGATAAGGCTCTGCCCAGAAGAAAGTTCAACTACATTCATCTTCATCATTGAATCCACATAGGACCTTGAGACTAACGGATCGTCCTCGCTCCCGGGTAAAACTGTGCTACCAGCGAAAACCAGCCCCCTACCAAACCACCCAACTGAAAACGCGACTAGCACTGCTAATACCACCAAACATATCAGGTATCTCCTTGGCATTTCAGAACCACCTTCCGTAGGTTTTGATATGTGTTATCCGTCTGCCGCCCGTTCGGCATCTTGCCGAAGTTTGGCATATATGAAGTCGTCTATATCGCCATCCATAACACGTTCCACGTTGGTTATCTCTAAGCCTGTGCGGTGGTCTTTAACCAGCGTGTATGGCTGAAAGATATATGACCTAATCTGACTTCCCCATGTAATCTCTTTTTGGGGACCCCTAAGGTTTTCAATCTCCTTTAGTTTTTCTTCCTCCTTGAGGGCCAGAAGTTTGGCTTTTAAAACCCGCATTGCCACGAGCTTATTCGAGTGCTGAGAACGCTCGTTTTGGCATGTAACGACAATGCCTGTAGGAATATGCGTGATCCTAACCGCAGAATCAGTCTTATTAACGTGCTGGCCACCTGCGCCAGAAGACCTATATGTGTCTATCTTGATCTCATCTGGGTTGATGTCTACTTCTTCTTCGGTTTCAATCTCAGGCAACACGTCCACAGATGCAAACGAGGTGTGCCTCCTCTGATTTGAATCGAAAGGAGAGATCCTTACCAGCCTGTGCACGCCCTTTTCCGGGCGCAAAAAACCATATGCGTGGTCGCCCCTAACAGAAAAACTCACGCTTTTCAGTCCGGCTTCCTCACCAGGTAACATATCAAGAGTCTCCAGTTCAAATCCTCTACGCTCAACCCATCTAGAGTACATTCTGTAGAGCATCTCAACCCAATCCATCGCCTCTGTACCCCCTGCACCCGCATGCAGGGTAACTATGGCGTCTCTCGAATCATACGGGCCAGAAAACAAGGTTTCAAACTCTAGGTCGTGGATCTTTCCAGACAGTTCCTCCGCCGTTTGCTTCAGATCTTCTAGAAGCGACATGTCGCCTTCTTCTTCGGCCAAAATAGCTATGGAAATACTGTCTTCTACCTGGACCTTGAGATCGTTGAATGTGTTTAGTTTGTTTTCGATATGGCTTATTCGTCTGCCAATTGATTGCGCTCGCCTATGATCTTCCCATACTGAAGGGTCTTGCATTTTGGCATTTAGATCCGCCAACTCCATGGATAACTTAACAGGGTCAAAGAGACCTCCCAATATTTGCTAGTCTTTCTTTCAAAGACTCCAATTCATTTATTACTTCTTCGTACATAATCATTCCCTCCGCTAATTACGATACCTGTGACCCATTTCCCAGACATGAATAATACGGCATTTTGCGCCGTTATCCAAGTTTTCCACAACAATTTTTATACTTCTTTCCGCTACCACACGGGCAGGGGTCATTTCGCCCTACTTTTTTCCCGAACTTAAGCGGTGCAGACCTTTGTTGTCCACCTTCAGGTGTATCTTGAGATTGAGGCCCGCTAAGTCTTATCACTCTCACCGGCCCCGAGGTTCCTTGACCATCTCTTTTGGATCCGACGCCTCGTTCCTTAGATACAGTTACTCTGTAGAGATAGGAGACTGTATCTTTCTCTATATTTTGAACCATGTTCTGAAACAGTTCATAACCTTCTTTTTGATATTCAAGTAAAGGATCTCTCTGACCATACGCCCTCAGTCCTATTCCTTCGCGAAGACCCTCCATGGCACGCAGCTGGTCTATCCACTTTTGATCAACTACTCTAAGAAGGATGAGTCGCTGCACCTCGTTGAAGTTCGGCCCAAGCATTTCTGCTTTCTCTTTGTATCCTTGATCGAAAACCTTCATGACAGCTTCTAATACAACTTCTCTGGAACTGGCAGAATCCAAAACTTTTCCGAAATCTATGGCAGGCATTAGCTCCTTGAGATAAGAAACAAGCCCGTCTATATCTGCCTCGTGGTTCCTTTCGCCCGGATTCCAAAATGCATCAAAGCCCGTTTCTACTGTCCTCGTAATCATACTCCGCAGAATATCACAAAGATCATCAAGTTCAAGTACCTGGCGTCTCTGAGCGTATATGACTTCACGCTGTTTGTTCAGAACATTGTCGTATTCGAGCACATTCTTCCTTATAGAAAAGTTGTGCGCCTCAATGCGTTTCTGGGCTGTTTCCACAGACTTGGTGATCAATGGGTGCTCTATAGGCTCGTCCTCTGAGAATCCTACCTTTTCCATAACGTTACTTATGAGGTCCCCTCCAAACAGCCGCATAAGCTCATCATCCAACGAAAGATAGAACCTCGACGAGCCCGGGTCTCCTTGTCTACCCGCTCTGCCTCTTAACTGGTTATCTATACGCCGAGCTTCGTGGCGTTCTGTTCCAAGAACATGGAGTCCGCCCAAAGACACTACCTCGTCATGCTCTTCATCTGTCTGACTTTTGAACTGCTCAAAGAGTTCCTTGTATCTGCTTCTCGCCTCAAGAATCACATTAGTGCGCTCATCTTGTGTGCCCTCGTCTACCTTTGCA
Organism: Bacillota bacterium; assembly: GCA_033810155.1. Classification (GTDB taxonomy): domain Bacteria; phylum Bacillota; class Sulfobacillia; order Fermentithermobacillales; family Fermentithermobacillaceae; genus UBA3907. The sequence continues at coordinate 78,519 of JAPXKJ010000003.1, forward strand.
AGTATTGCTTGGGGCAGCACCTTCTCCGAGGCGATAGATACCACTTCAGGATCATAGCCTTCTTTTCTAAGAGCCGAACGCGTCATGAAGTCAGGATTGCCACCCAGTAGGATGTCAGTTCCCCGCCCGGCCATGTTGGTTGCAATGGTCACCGCGCCTTTTCTTCCTGCCTGGGCCACTATTTCCGCTTCCCGTTCGTGATGCTTAGCGTTGAGGACTTCATGGTCGATCCCTCTTCTTTTGAGCATAGAAGATAGCATCTCTGATTTTTCCACCGAACGCGTGCCCACAAGAACGGGCCTGGCAATTTCATGCATGTGAGCAATTTCTTCAACAACAGCTTTGAACTTGGCGTCTGCTGTTTTCCAAATAGAATCGGGCATATTCGTCCTTACCAGAGCCTTATTCGGTGGAATAGACACAACATCCAAACCGTATATTTCTACAAACTCCGGTTCTTCAGTGGCAGCGGTTCCTGTCATGCCGGAAAGTTTGTCATACATCCTGAAGAAGTTTTGCACTGTGATAGTAGCGAGCGTATCGCTTTCTTCTTTTATGTTTACTCCTTCTTTGGCTTCAATTGCCTGATGAAGCCCATCTGAAAATCTCCTACCTTCAAGAATGCGACCGGTAAACTCATCTACTATTAGAACCTCTCCGTTTTTCACCACGTAGTCAACATCTCGATGCATTAGCTCTTTTGCCCTTAGGGCCTGCTTAACATAATGCTCCAACCCTATGTTGTTTTCATCGGAAAGATCCTCTATGCCCAACCATTCCTCTGTTTTTTTGATCCCTTCATCGGTCAATACGATCGTCTTAGCTTTCTCATCTATTGTGTAATGGTTATCTCTTTTTAGCGTGCGAGCCAGATCCCTAAATCTTATATACTTGTCTGTAGTGCCCTCTCCTCGGCCTGAAATTATGAGAGGGGTTCTTGCCTCATCTATCAGAATTGAATCAACCTCATCGATTACAGCGTAGTTTAGAGGGCTTTGAACGAGATCCTCCTTGCGCCAAGCCATGTTATCTCTAAGATAGTCAAAACCGAATTCCGTATTCGTACCATAGATGATAGGGCATGAATAAGAATCCTTCTTCTGAGCAACTTCCATTCCCGGGATTACAAGTCCTACATCTAAGCCCAAGAACCTGTAAATTTGACCCATCCACTCTCTATCTCGCTTTGCCAGATAGTCGTTGACCGTAACTACGTGGACGGTAGCGCCTCCTAAGGCGTTCAGATAAGTCGGGAGAGTAGCTACGAGCGTTTTTCCTTCTCCCGTTTGCATCTCCGCAATACGTCCCTGATGAAGAACAACACCGCCTATTATCTGAACGTCAAAGTGCCTCATATCGAGCACGCGTTTGGAAACTTCTCTGACGACGGCAAAAGCCTCGGGCAGTATTTTATCCAGCGGCTCACCTCTAGATATGCGTTCCCGGAACTCTCCGGTCTTACCTTGCAGGTTTCCGTCGGAAGCTCGCTCCAAAACCGGCTCAAATCTTCCTACCAAATCGACGATTGGACTTATTTTTCGCAGCTCCCGGTCATTGGCGTTAAACAAATTCTTTAGAATGGACATGCATATCTCCTTTTCTGCGTGCAAACTCACAAACAATCAAACAGTTTTGCCTATATATCTCTGCCTTTAATTCTACCATTCTTCTGCCTCTGCGAAAAACTTGCATGCATTGCGTTCATTATGAACAAGAAGATTCCCGCCGCCATGAATATGTCGCCTAGACTAAACGTGGTGGGCGCTTTGGAAAGAAACTTCCAAGAGAATATATCTGCAAGAAACGTAAGCGTTGTGTTATCCCCTAACATGCAGTGAGTAAAACTGGAAGAGAGCACTGATATTTGGCTGCCCAAGACATCGGGGCCTAGCGGAGACAAATCAACAGGCATTCTGCCTCCATTGGCCATTATGACTAGGAAATTCAAAAATACTCCAAACGCAAGCACCCTAAACCCACGCAATCTTAGATTTGGATAAAGGCCGTAAAATAGCATAAGGTAAGTAACGAAACTTAAGACGAGGCAAATCTGCGGATACGGCTCAAATCTACCGCTTAGCAACTTGATCGATGCGATTTTCACCAAGAATGAACCCGCAATCCACACCACTCTATCAAGGTCTACATCTGCAAGCCGAGAAATCTTGCCTCCCGAAACTAGCCCAACAACCAGGGAAACGACCATTACGGTTAGGAACAACGGATCACTTCCTTAGAATCTTTTCATCTATTACTTTGAGCATAGCTTCTACCACTTGGGGATCAAACTGAGTTCCACTGCACCTTATGATCTCTTTTCTAGCCTCTTCATAGTCCATCCTTTCTTTGTACGGCCGATCTGTTGTCATAGCATCAAAAGCGTCTGCGCAGGCAATAATACGCGCTTCTAGAGGTATCTCTTCACCACGTAATCCTTTCGGGAAACCTGTACCATCCCATCTCTCATGGTGGTATCTCACCCACTCCGCACCCTTACTCAATGTCTTCATCGCCCCAATAATATCTGCCCCTATATCAACATGCTTCTTCATTTCTTCATATTCTTCGTACGTAAAATAGTCTGTTTTCTTTAATATGTTGTCAGGTATTCCTACTTTGCCCACATCATGCAAAAGGGCAACGTGTTTCAGTAAGTCCACCTCTTCGTCGTCAAGTCCCATTTCTTTTCCTAGTAACCCAGAGTATTCGGACACCCTTATGGAATGGCCCTGGGTATACGGATCTCTTGCATCTACAGCCGTACCCAAAGCCTCAGCCATTTCGCCATAGGTGTCTTTTAGATCCACATATTTCTGAAGGGACATCTTAGTCACGACTAAAGGCAGATAAAACAACAGAAGCACAAGGGGCCCAGCTTGTTTCGTTACAACAACCATAAGGGCGCCGAGAGGAAATAGAGCGAACATATTAGGCAACATCCACACTATGTTCTGGCGCCAAATGGTCAGGAAAGATAGTCCGGTTTGAAGGGACACAAATTCTCCGGTCATGACAGCATTGAGCATCGTGTAAGCTAGCGCCGCTAATACAAAAGCCAGAAGTCCTGAAGGAAATTCCAAGAATCCAAATTCGCCGCCCAGAAAAGCGTACACAATGGAGAACACATAGGCGCATATGCTTAGCATCCCCCTGTTGAATAGTACTAGTTTGAGAGGAACCTGCCCTACTAAGTCTCGTCTGCGAAGAGTAAACAACGCTGCCACCCACATACCTATGGCAGGACCGTGCAGAACGATAACCGTGAAAATGAGAGGGGCAGCGACGGAAGCGGTACCTTTCCCCTTTGGGAAAGGAATTGCCAGAGTCTCGCCAAAAGCTATGAGCGCTCCCAAAAAACATACTTCTAAAAAGTGAGCCCAACCCTCGAATGAAGGAATGTTCATACATAGCAACGCAATACCAAGGCATATTATGCCCCATAAATACACATCAAAGGACTTGAGACTCTTATTCAACGGTAGACACCTCATGACCAGGCCGACAGCCCCGGCAGAAACTCTAACCTACTTGAAAGTTCGCCGCTCCAGCCAAAAGGAGCGTGAGGATGGCGAAAATCACCCTGAGAACCTTCTTATTCACCTAAAAACCCCCCGTCAACTGGCTGAATCTGAATCGCTAGATCAGATTCATTTAGCTCCGCTGATGAAAGTTGCCGGGCTGTCGGCATAGTAATTTGTTCAACGACTGTTTCGATTAGTCCTTCTATTAAGTAGTGCAAATCCGTCTGATCTCATGCATTCGCCATAAGCCTTGGAAACCGCCGATTAACCGCATCAAGAGTCGCCTTTACCACCGCTTCCCTTTCGTCATATGAAACAGGACAAGAACCCGTTAGGGTTAGTTCCCTGCCATCCTCAATAACACCAAGAACAACCAGAGCCGTTCGCAGAGATCTTGACTCGTATACATTTACATCTCTAAGAGAAATATTAACACTTTCTTTCAAGAAATGACTAAGAGCGTTTACAGTAGCTTCTGCGCAAAACCAGTTCCATCTGGTCGCAGTGGCAATTCCTTCACTTTCTCCGAGAGAAACTACTCCACCCAAAGCAAGTCTTACTCTAGCAACAGCAGATGATCCGCTTGCCATGAGCTCTATCCCGACCAGTTTCGGCCGAGCGACAAAAGCCAATTCTGTGTCGGTCATCTGAACGATCGAAATCTTACCTTTATCGATCTTTTCTCCGGATGCCGCCAAGATGGCAGATTCTACATCGCGTATTACATATTTGGGCGAACGACCTGTTCGCGCCACGACATTAATTTCGTCGACATTGTTGTCCTCGCCAATGGAAACTCGACAATCCAACACGTCATTTATCTTCTTGATGATGTCCTCATAATCTTTGGCTGAATGATCCTTGATGCCCATTTTTATGCACTCCCAATTGGAAAAGCGCTTCGATCACATATACGGGGCCATAATTGCAGTGTTATGACGATACCCTGAATCTTCTTTCTCCTTAGCAACCATCTCTGCCATAATCCACAGTCCCGCAGCCACCAGACTGTGCCCGCCAAGTATAACCGGGACAGGGCATTCAACCGCGCTCTTAGTAAAATCCCTTACCCACTCATCTTCAATCAATTGGTACTGGCCTAGATCTGAGTAGAACCTGTCCCAATCGGAAACTTGACCCTTAAGATGAGCAAAAATCACTCTTGTATCGATGAAGGCTAGATCGCAGACACGAGACAGATACTCAAAAAACATCTTCGGGCCGACCTCATTTATCATAAAACCTAATAGAGATACAACTTCTCCTCTTTCTTCTCGACCCAATGCCTTCATACCTCTCTCCTCAGAAAACACACGCATTCTATGCACCATGTTGGAGTTTATATATTGTATGACCGCAGGCCCCACTCGTCCTATCACCGCTATCTCACGTGAATCTTGCCTAAGTATTCGTAAGGCATCATTTAGGTTCTGAGTAGGCCAATCGAGAGAACTTATGATCCTTGATGATCTCGGTCCACAGTTAGGATGCAGACCAAGTACCAGGATATCAGTTGGGGTATCTATATCGAAATTGACCCTACCCGAGTTAGGCACAAGAAGCCGCCGCATTCCAATGTCGCGAAGCAAATTGCCAAGGACGTTGTCATTCTCAGGTAGTTCAACCTCATCGATTGCTCTTGCAGGAGTAAAGGCAACCAGGTCTGCGGACTGGACATTATTCATTATGACTGTATTTCGGCTCTGCTTGAGCGTAAGGGCAATCTGGTCAAACTCTTCCAAATACACAAGGGGGGCAGCTGTCCCCCCCATATACAACACGTTTTCTAATCGGTAATTGACGATTATCTCCCTTAATCTACGTCCAAAGTGGAACTTGCCATCATCTGGCTCCAAATCAACTATTGCGAACTCTGACGCTTCGCGCGCGAGGTCTTCGTAATTGGTTGCAAGTATGATTTCGTCAATTTCCGGTGCCAATGCCAGCTTAGACAGTGTATCTAGGGCAATCTCTTTCCGGATGTCTTTGATCTTTGCATCTAGAGAAGTTTTCGGTTTACCACCTTCAAACATTACTGCGGTAACCTTAGGTTGTTCCAAGCTGGCTCCCCCGCTTAACATAGACAAGTTTCCCAAAAGCCCCTATATTTCCGGCTCAATGAGACCAAAGTTGCCGTCTTTTCTTCTGTAGATCACGTTAACCAAACCGGTTTCCCCGTTTGCAAAAACAAAGAAATCGTGACCCAAAAGCTCCATCTGCATCGCAGCTTCTTCAGGCATCATAGGTTTCATGGCAAATCTCTTGACTTTTACGATCCTTCCCGTTTCCGGTTCTTCCTCATGTTCTGACAACCGAGGTTCTTGCTTATCGCGCTTAAGAAGCCTCGTCTTATATTTGTCCAGCTGCCGCTCGAGTTTCTCAACAACCAGGTCTACTGAGGCAAACGCGTCCTGGGCCGACTCTTCTGCCCTCAAAATCATGCCGTTGAGAGGTAGCGTAACTTCAACCACGTACCTGCCCCGCTGAGTTGAAAACATCACCTGGCACAAACAAGAATCCTGCTTTACATACTTATCCAATTTGGACAATTTCTTCTCTGCATATTCCCGAAGTGCGGGGCTTACATTCATGTTCTTACCTCTTACGTTGATCTCCATGTGGCATGCCTCCTCGAAATAACCGTTACTTTTGCCTTTGGATTATGCGAATAACCAAAGATCTCTTCGTACTATACAATAAGTTCTCCGAGCCCATTCCATATACCTTTCATATGGCTTTACACGACGCTTCAATCTCAATTCAATAATACGCTAAACCCATACATGTGTGAACCTGCAATCCACATAACTGTGCACAATGGAAGATAGCATCTAAGTGGTTATCAACACAATTATCCACACTATCCCCAGATATCATTATGCAGTTTTCGCCCACCGTTCACTACAAAATCAAAAATACTTGTTGACTCTTTCTTCTTATCGTGCTATATTCGCAACACGAGCTAAAAGCTCCAAAAGATGTTGGGTTGGGGCCCAGCGTCGGGAATTAGGAGGAATGTCCCACAATGCAAGGTACAGTAAAATGGTTTAACGCGCAAAAAGGCTTCGGTTTCATTCAACGTGATGACGGTCCAGACGTATTCGTACACTATTCGGCAATCAAATCTGACGGGTTTCGTACGCTTAACGAAGGCGATCTTGTAGAATTCGAAATCGTAGAAGGCCCCAAAGGCCTGCAAGCTGCAGAAGTGACTAGAATTTCTGAGTAAGCAAAGCCAACTCGCCCCGGTCTATAACCGGGGCTTTTTTATTTCTACTCTACAAAACGGTATCAAATCGTCCCCCTGAGTAGTTACCGGTGGAATAAGCTGATAAGACCCTTAATTGAGTGATGACATCCGAGATCTCGTGACTGATGTTCGTCATTTCTTGTTGCAGAAGCGAGGCAATCTCCTTATCCAACTCGCCTACTGAAACTATGATCTCTTTGATTGATTCAAATTCTTTATCTCCTAATTGAGGATTGCCACAGGAGTCTATTCGTTTGAGGATCTCTTCCCTTTCCGATATTATCGACTCAAGACTCGAAAAGTCTCCACCCTGCGCAAAAGTTAGTGCTTTCTTGGTCAGTTCTAAAAGGTCTTTGAACATGTTAAGCATGGCTTCTAATCGCTTCTTCCCAACCATCTCTAATTTCGGTCATAATCGTAATCGCGGCTTCTACTTGCTCTGGATCTTTTTTGAGGTTTGCGGATACGAGCGATGAATAAACAAAATCGTACACAGATGCAAGACTGTCTGCAATCTCACCTGTGCTGAAATCCAGGGATACTCTCAGTTCGTCAATGATATCTTGCGCACGTATGAGGCTTTCATTTGCACCGCTGTAATTTTTGTCCGCTATGCATTGCATTGCCCTCCGCATGGACTTGAGACAACCATCGTACAGCATAAGTACCAGTTCAGCTGGTGAAGCAGTCTCTACCTTCGACTGCCTGTATACTTCAAGCGCTTTGTCTATATTTCCCACATACCCTACATTCACCAAAGCCTATCACCTATCTTTCTTCTACTTCATCTTAACCGCTGAACATAGACAACATTTGCTGAGATAACCACATTGACTGGGTTTCCATTCTGGCCAAATACGTTTCTAGGGCAGTAAACTTCCTTTGAAGACCCGCAAGTTTCATGTCCAAACGCTTCTGGACGTTGTCGATCTGCTTTGATATATCCTTGTTCTCTGACTCAAACTGAGCATCTTTCAGCGGTAAAAAACCGTTGTACGAAGTGTACATCTGCAAGGTGCTCTCTAGCGTCTTGAAAACGCCGTTGGAGCCTGAGCTACCCTCGACAAAAAGAGAAGCCACTGATTCTCTGTCGGTTGAAAGCGCCTCTTTCAATTTTGACTCATCAATAGATATTTTACCGTCCCGCGAGAAAGCGCCGATTGCTCCGGTGCTTATCCCAACCTGCCCTACAAACTTGAAACCCGGGAGATCGATAGATGCAAACAACGTGCTCTGAATTTCGGAAAGCAATCTCTGGAGCAATGGATCTCCGAAAAGAAGTCCGCTGGATTTAGTGTCATTATCCCAGAAATTGTAACGCGAAGTGAGGTCAATCAGGGAGTTGTATTCATCTGCAAATGACTTAACTGCGCTTACAATTGAATCATCGTTGTAGGCTACTGATAAGGAGGTTTCCCCTGTTTTCAAAAGATCAAGAGTGACTCCTTGAATGGCATCGGATACTTTGTTTGAGTCTCTTTCAAACGTAACACCGTTTATCTTGAAACTTGAATTCGATGCTGAGACTACTTGCGAGATATCGAATGTGTTGCCTTCTGCAAGAGTCTCAACTATGGCAATTTCTTTGCCAGTGGATTCTCCCGTAAGCACAAGAGAGTACTCGTTGGGTCTAACCTGCAAGACAGAAGCCCTGATTCCCATTTCACCCTGGTTTATCTTGTCGGCAACCGTGTTTAGAGTATCTGACTCGACAATATCAACTGAAAATGGATCTGAACCATCAAGGGTAAGAGTCAGGCTTCCCGACATGCCCAGTGAAACATCAGGTCCCTGTGAAAAAACCCTAGATTGAAGAACATGGGATCGGGCAAGCGTTAGCACTTCAATGTCGTATCTGCCCACCGCGGCCGATTCAGATGCCGATGCAGAAACAATGCTCAGGTCACTTACCTTCGGCGTTTTGGTATTGTAAAGGCTCTCTTTCGTAAGCGTCCCTATCTTTGAAAGAACCGCATCGACTTTGGTCTTAATAGCATTCCAAGCAGCTCTTTTTTCTGCAACTGCTTGTTTTTTCAATTCCAGTTTCTCTATGGGAATTCTCTCTACTTTCATTAGCTGTTCAATGATATTTTGCGTATCTAGTCCGGTCATATTCATGGTAACCTTTGAACTCATGCTCACACCTCCAAAGAGTATATTTCCACCACCTGCACATAACTACAGACACACAGTCCTTACTTAGTTTTCAACCAGCGTAGATCCCAAAAAGGGTTCCGGATTTGAGGATTATTTCACATATCCTTCAACAATGTAATCGTATATAAGGGAGTATAGATTAGCCTTATTCTTCTTTATCCTCTTTTTTTAGGAGCTCGCGTTTTAAGCGATCCAAATCCAAAATGGAATCTTTCGCCAGGGTCATCTCTTCGGCGATCTCGACCTCTACCTCTTCCCGCAGGATCTTTGTCCCAGAAGGAGCTTCGATTCCCAGTTTTACAAACGCCTTAGAACCTTTGCCCCTTATTTCCGTGACCCGTATGATGATATCGTCACCTATGAGTATTGCTTCGCCCTGCTTTCTCGATAGAACAAGCATATCTAGCCCGTCCTCTTCATAAGATTCTGTAGCTCGACAAATACATTGTGCCTAGTACTATACTCCTGGGAAATAGTAATTACCTGCCTACCCAAACGTTTGGAAGGGTTAATCACCAGAGGCGCCTGAAGATTTACTGTCATATCTCTCACTTCTTCCGGCAGAGTCACTACTGAAAGGAGCACAAGATCTCCAGGATTTGAGGCTTCCAGAATCTCCAAATCCTTTGGGGTAAACTCAGGATCGTAGTCTTTGAATACAAGCCTAGGATCCAATATTACGAAGCCCAGGGATTGGTCATCAAGGCTTTGAAGCCACTTAAAGACACCAAAATCGTCAAGGTCGAAAACAAAAAACCTTTTGCATGATTGAAACCCTATAAGACCTTCCGGAAAATCTATGACCTGGTCGTCTCGTATATGCAGTACCCCAAACTGTCTTGTGGGAAATTCCATACGAATCCCTCCTGCCGGACATAACCTCTCTTTTCCAAAAACCAGTACAGGTCCTAATGTAAATAGTCTAGTAGACTAGGCTGAATGAGTCTTGCTCCTACAGCAAGCGCAGTCTGATAGGCCATCTGCTGGGACATAAGTTTTACAACTACTTCGGTAATATCTACCTCTTCCACATTTGCCAATACCCTTTTGTACTCGACATACATTTCGCCCGCTTTTTCTTCCAGGGTATCTAGTCTCCGAAGTTTTGCGCCGTTTTCAGCCCTATGAGATAGCACCTTATCCAAACATTTGTCTATTCCTTCTGCAGCATCTTTGATATCATCGACATTCGAGGTCTCTAGTCCTTGCTCTAATTGGTCCATAAAAGTAGATACCTCAGTCATGATGGTTTCGACACCATTACACGTAACGGTCACATCTGTGCCTAATCTCCACACAGGCATCGTTCCGTGAAGAAGGTTCCTGCCGTCAACCGTGGTGTCAAACACTCCGGATAATTCATCTTTGAGTTGGCTGATCTCTGCAGAAATTGCTTCCCTTGCGTCTTCCGGTGTAGTTCCTGTCATACCAGTAAGAGCCAAATCGTGTGCTCTTGAAAGCACTGTCGTCACATGAGCCATCGCTTGTTCTGTCTGAGACATCCACGTCTTGGCCTTGTCGATATTACGCAGATACTGATCGTTTACACAAAGATCATGTCTAAGAGATATTGACCTCTCCGAACCTACAGGATCATCTTGAGGTCTGGTAATTGATTTCCCTGAAGAAGCCATGTCTTGAAGCTCCCCTAGTCTCTTTTCCACGCCAAAAATGTTGTAAAGAAAGTTCCGCTGAATCGTAAGATCTGTAACGCGCACAAACACCGCCCCCTTTGCACATGGCCCTTAACCTATCTGCCACCTGTTCCCATCCGGTTTATTATCGTATCGAGCATTTCATCGGCAACAGTTATAACTCTGCTAGCCGCATTGAAAGCATGTTGCTCTCGTATAAGTTCTGTAATTTCTTCGTCTCGGGACACCCCGCTTATTGAGTCCTTCCTGTTTGCCAATTCCTTCACCAGCAATTGCTGAGTTGAGTGACCAATCTCTACTTTTTGCCCTTCAACCCCCACTTTGCCCACGATCGACATCCATTTCTCCGCGAAGTTGCCTCCGGTGTCGTCTATTATAAAACTGTTTGGCGTGCCATCTATGTAGTCCGCAATTGCATGGGCGACAGTGCCATCCAAAGGGTCATTACCTACAGACACCCGTATATTATTCGGATCGTTTACTATCGCATCGTTTACCTTGAGCGTTGAAAGCACATCAGTACCGGAAAACTCGAAGAACTTAATGTACGATGGATCTACCTGCCCGGTAGTAGAATCTGTCTGATGGATATCATTGATCCCTTGAAAAAACTCTGCCGCAATGGTGTTCAGTTCTTGTCTAAACTTCAGTGCGGTCTCGTCTCTTGCGACTTTGTGCCCTCCTAGTGTTCCGGAAACCAAGTCTAGCTGTATTTTGTCGCTGCTCGCAGGCCCTGTAGATACAAAGTATTTTACGCCCGCCGAGGTTATCGAACTCGACATGGGGTAAGACTTGTATTTGTCTACCAGCGCTACGCCACCAATGCTAACTTTTACAGTGCCTTCGTCAAGATAACTCACGGTTGCACCCGTGAGCTGGGTCAATTGATCGATAAGAAGGTCTCTTCGGTCCATAAGATCTCCAACCGGCTCACTTCGAGACAGTCCCCTTGAAATCTCTGTATTCAAAGAACAAATCTTCTCGCTAAGAAGGTTTACCGTATTTATCGTCGAATTGATAGCGCCTTCCACGTCCCCTACCAGGGAGTCTATTTGACTTCCCAGGTGCCGAAACATATCAGCAACAGACTGACCTGTTTCCATCAGTTGTGCGCGCGCAGCTTGGGATTGTGGTTCTGATGCAAGATCGTGCCACGCTGACCAGAAAGAGTCTACAAATGTTCTCAGGCTTGAATCTGACGGTTCGGCAAAAACGACCTGTAAATGATCCAAAACATCCTTCTGAGATTCGAAACTCGCTTGCTTGGCCTGTTCATTACGCAAAACCCCGTCGATAAACGGATCTCTTATCCTTTGAACATCAGTAACCTTAACGCCAAGTCCGGATGTACCCGAACTTACATCAATCCTTTGTATGATCGGCTCTTGTACCACCCGCTGTCTCGAATATCCTGGAGTAGCAGCGTTAGCTATGTTGTGACCTGTAGTGTCCATCGCACGCCTTGCGGCAAGCAGAGCCGATTTTCCGATTTCGATAGCAGTAAACGTAGAAGGCATCAAAGCCACCTCCGGCTAAACTTTTTGATCAAAAGCAATAGGCGCCAATTCAGAAGTCTTGAAGTAGTCATCTTTGGGCAAGAACAATCCCAGTTCATATTTCACAATTTCCAGGCTCTTAGATATTAGCCTTTGGTTTTGATGGTTAAGCCTTCGAAGCAATGAGGCCTTCTTAGCGAGGGTATTTTTAGCGGATCGATATTCATCTTTTCGGAGAATATCTTCCAAAATACACGAGTGACCATCATCACTGAATTGTTTTTCCAGGTGTTTGAGGTCCCAAAGGGCAGCTGTTTCCTCTCTGACGACTGTCTCTAACCCGCTACAGTCGCCTGCAATCACAAAGTCTTGCTTTTTCCTAGCTAGATCTATAAGCCGTTCAATGACCAAGTCCAGCTCATTTATCAAACTTGCAACTTCTATGGATTTTTCTTCCATTACGTCCGCCCCCTTGAGGGACGGCAGCGAGCTTAACGCCTATACATTCTGAGGCAAGTCATCACCGAATCTTGTCGGCCAAAAGCCTTCCCATCATCTTCTCAGCAATAGCCTCGGACTCGACCGAATACTCACCAGTTTCGACCTTCTTCGAAATTGGAGCAATCAAGTCCTCACGGACGTCAGGCATCTTTTTTACAAGTTCCTTTATCTTTTCAATATCTTCTCTGGTAAAGGAAAGCCCGACCTCGTCCTGCCTGTTGTCATAGGAGACTTTCTCAACAGCCGATTGAGCGCCCAGCGACTTATTGGTCTTGTACACCTTGAGTATTTGATCCACTTGTATCTTGGATATCATCACCTTGACATCGCCTCTCTTTGGATCGCGCCACCGTCCACAATTAATCATCGATTAATTGGAACTTAGCGTTTAGCTATCTCTGTCAGTACTTATTGTTTTTTCCTTCGGATGAGATCGATAGTGTACATACGTTCGCCAATTCTTTCATTTTGTTCATCTATACTTAGTTTAGGTCGTTCCACGTCTATTTTACCATTTTCTTTGCCAGATACATCTGAAGAACGTCCCGAAAGAGCTTTCTGGCATTCGTCGCATATCCTGCCTGCAGAAATTGGTTTCTTACAGATGATGCACACCAACAGGTTTTCCGCCCCTTGCGGTTCCATTCCCATCAATCGGCCCTGACGGATGAACTCGGTAACGGTCTCAACTGCAACCCCGGTTTTTTCGCTAACCGTCATCACGGAAGAGCCGGGGTTTTCGGTAAGATATCGCTTTACGATCTGAAATTGCTCATCCTCTTTCTCTATACATTCCGGACAAAGCATGGAACCTGAGCTGACAAAGAGTCTCCCGCACTTCTTGCAGTTTTGTATGGGCACGTACATCCCTTCTTCCTCAGCAATTCATTAGTCCTTCTTCCGAGATATGCGTCGAACATTTCTGTATCAGTATTTCATAGTTCGTGCAAGGGTAAGACAAAACACCTTTTGGGCTCCTGCTTCTTTGAGCGCTCTTGCCCCTTCATCAAGAGTAGCACCGGTAGTTGTCACATCGTCTACCAAAACTACAGTCGCATCTGGCAGTTGATAACCGCTTTGTACGGCCATCGTACCCTTTAGGTTCTTCCATCGATTCACTCGATTGAGTTTGGACTGTCGTCCTGTTTTGCGTTCCCTAATCAAGATATCGAACATAGGCAACTTTGTTTTACTAGAAACCTCGCTCGCTAGATCTTTCGCCTGATTGTAACCTCTTCTCTCCATACTGGAAGGTTCGAGAGGTATGGGTACCAACATGTCCGCTCTATCCAGAAAACTCATGGCCTCTGATAGTAATCCGCCCAAAGGCCTGGACCGCCACCTTTCTCCTCGGTATTTCATGCTCACAATGGCGTTTTTCAAGAGTCCGGCGTAAAGCCCCGCCGATTTGCACGCATCAAAATAGTAAAGGTTTTTCCTGCATGTTTCGCAAAGTTCAAATGGCGGCGGAACCGGGATACCACATACTTTACAGGTATTGGCCATTTGGAGTTTCAAAAACTCCCTGCATGTTTCGCATATACCATTCCCAACCAGAATGCGCCTTCCGCACAGACAGCAGCAAGTCGGCTCGCCATAGATAATTCCCGAGGAGATTCCATATATGGCCCTGCTTCCCACGCGACACATCTTACCTTGCCCCTTTCCGGGAACATTTCTCGGTCAAAAAGTTATGGCACAATTTCCCTCTAATATTAGTTTATGCCATTTTACCCTAGGGGGCAAGACGCCATTAGCCTACCAATGAAAACTCCCTCAGAGGATTCATACGCCTCGAGGGAGCTTAATCACAATATGCGACTGACTTTACACATGCCTTAGGATGTCATCTTTGAGATCAAGACGTTCCCACGGAAGGTCTAAATCGCTCCTGCCGAAATGGCCATATACGGAGACCTGAGAGTAGATCGGTCGCCTTAAGTCGAATCTTTCAATAATACCCGCGGGTCTGAAATCAAAACACTTCTTGATCGCGTAAAGTATTGCGTCATCCGACAAAACACCAGTACCTTTTGTATCTACGTATATAGATACAGGATCGGCAACACCTATAACATATGCCACCTGTACTTCACATTCCTTCGCGAGTCCTGCGGCGACCACATTTTTAGCAATGTAACGTGTGGCATAGCTTGCGGACCTATCAACTTTTGTAGGATCCTTACCGGAGAAACTGCCTCCTCCATGCCTTGCAAACCCACCGTAAGTATCTGCTATGATCTTGCGCCCGGAAAGCCCGCTGTCTCCTTGCGGTCCTCCTACCACAAAGCGACCTGTTGCGTTCACGAGTATTCGCGTCCGCTCGTCAATAAGTTCGGGCGGAATCACTTGCTTAATTACCTTAGCAGTTACGTCTCTGCGGATCGTATCAAGAGATATGTCATTTGCATGCTGCGCAGAAATAACTACGGTGTGAACCCTCACGGGAACACCGTCCTCATATTCCATAGTCACCTGGGTTTTTCCGTCTGGTCTAAGATAGGGTATTATTTTCTCGTGACGTACGTAGGACAGTCGTTTGGCCAAAAGGTGTGCCAAGTGAATAGGAGTAGGCATGAAGACGTCGGTCTCGTCGCACGCATAGCCAAACATTAAGCCTTGATCTCCTGCCCCTATTGTTGGTGGCATCGTTCCTTCTTTGGATTCAAGCGATTCATCCACGCCCAAAGCGATATCAGGTGACTGCTCCTCAATTGCCGTAAGGACCGCGCAAGTATCTGCGTCAAATCCAAACTTTGCCCGTGTATAGCCAATTTTCCTTAAGGTCTCCCTGACTATATATGGCATGTCAACATAGCATTCCGTACTGATTTCACCTGCAACAAGCACAAACCCTGTCTTGACAAGACACTCACATGCGACTCTGGCTTCTTTGTCCTTTTCCAATATCGCATCCAAAATGGCATCTACGATTTGATCGGCTACCTTATCTGGGTGACCTTCGGTCACAGACTCTGAAGTGAATAACTTGGTTCCCTTACCAATAGTCGGCATAGCCCAACCTCCTTCAGGAGGAAATAAATAATCACAAAGCCAAGCAATAATCTGCGGTCTAGGCTATATTAGCACCTAGACACCCACCCGTCAAACCGGCAGGCCAAAGATGATCTTGGCTGACGCCACTTCATCTGCCCCTACAAAGGCTCTTCCAATTCCTCTGCCGATTTTCATCTTAACGCTCTCCACAGTCACTTCAGCACGCAATACATCGCCAGGCCTCACTGGTTTCTTGAGACGAGCAGCATCTATACCAGCGAGATAGACGACTTGTCCCTTGCGACGAGGATCGCACAAGACCGCCAGCGCCCCGGTCTGAGCCATCATCTCGAGAATGATCACACCTGGCAAAATGGGTTCTTCGGGAAAATGTCCTTTGAAGAAAATGTGGTCATAGGGTACATCATACTCAGCTATAGCTGACTTGCCTTCTTCAACTCTAATGATCCGTGTGAGAAATAAAAAAGGATCTCTATGAGGTAGGATTTCCTTTATTCTCTCCAAGTCATCCTTGGAAACGCTTTCACAAGGTGTCTGACAAGGGTCCTTCAATATAATCATCTCCCAAGATATTCTCAGAAGATGACTTCGACAACTGGCTGTAAAGTACCTTCGCCAAACCGATACCACCTGCATCCGCCCAGGCCTTTCCCATTACCTGTGATAACATCACATCCCAATTGCCGCCTTTTAACCCTGACGAACTAGTCATATCGCGCCACAGCATGCTTAAAAAAACAGACTCAAATTCCTGACATGCTTTCAAGGTCTTTGCGTCTCTGTGCGCATCAATGTTCTTAGAAACATCTTTCAAGTAGGTACCGCTGATTGAATCCGAATACATTTATAAACACCCCTCAGCGTGGCACACTCTCGTTTTCTACCGCCGGATATTGTTTGCAATGGCCCACATTTGGTCCGCAGCTTCAACCGATTTTGAATTGAGTTCAAAGGCTCTCTGCGCGACGATTAAATTGACCATCTCGGTCACGACCTCGACATTGGAGTTTTCCAAATACCCCGATAAAACAAAGCCCGCGCCCTTTTGGCCAGGATCTGTGTTAACACCTGTCCCAGACTGAGTAGTCTCTCGATATAGATTGGAGCCTACAGCCTCTAGCCCAGCTGGATTTGGGAACATAGTCAGAACTATCTTCCCATACTGGTGAAAAGCCCCACCGACCTTGCCATATATCACCCCGTCTTTGTCAACGGTAAGTTCTTCAGCGCTTGCAGGTATGACTCCGGCCCCGTCTATCTTCACCGCGTAACCTTGTGATGTCACGAGTCTGCCCTGGCTGTCCAATCTAAAAGCTCCATCTCGCGTGTATCTATCTTCTCCATTCGGGCCTACGATTGTGAAAAAACCCTGACCTTCCACAGCAAGAGATAACGGGTCATCTGTCTTTTCGAGGGGTCCTTGCCGAAAGTTCCTGTCGGTTCCTGAAACTCGCACGCCGCTCCCTATCGAAACTACGGCGCTATTACCTATAGTGAGGTTTTGATAGTACAGATCTTGGAACTGTACACGTTGTTTTTTGTAGCCCGATGTGTTTACGTTGGACAAATTGTTAGATATGTTATCGATGTTAAACTGTTGAGCAGCCATTCCTGTTGCGCCCGACCATAACGCTCTAAGCATCTACACCTCATCCTTCCGCACGTGATTGGTTGAAACAAATCAAACTCTTCCGACCCTATTTATCGCCTGATCCAAAGTCTCATCCTGAGCCTGAAGGACTTTCTGAGCCGCTTCGTAGGACCTTAGTGAAGAAATCATGCTGACCATCTCAGACACAGGATCTACTGTAGACCCTTCGAGAGCGCCAACAGTTACAGCCGGCATCTCGATGGCATCTGCCACTCCTTGGTCTTGTCGAAACAAACTGCTGCCAACCTTTGTGAGAGCAGTGCCCGAAGGGAAAGAATACACAGCTAATCGCCCAATCTCGCTCCCTTCGCTATGGACAGTTGCATCTTCAGAAACCGTGCACACCGTATAGTCATCCGCCTCTATGGGACCGTTTTCGCCCAGAACTTTGTAACCTGCAACCGTGAGATACCCATCTCTTACCCGCAAATCGCCCATTCGCGTGTACATAGTCCCAGAGGGAGTCTCGCAACCCAGATATGCCCCTGTGGGCAGTGCAATGTCCATAGGATTATCAGTGTTTCTCAGCGGTCCTTGCTCAACCGATGTGGCTACGTCCTGAAGTACTGTTCCGTTGCCCAATCCGCCTACGAGTGCAGGCCGGCTAAAGGGCTCTACCCTATACATGAGAACATCGTGGAAACTCGAAAAAGTAGCTTTATCTTTTTGGTATGCAACCGTATCTGCATTGGATAAATTGTTAGCTATAACTTCTTGATTCACCAGTTGCGCTCTCATAGCAGTGGTTGCTGACAAGATGCCTCTAATCACGAATAACTCCCCCTCAACTTGTATCGTAAGAAAAGGGAAAGTGATTAGAGTTGTGCAAAAAAAGAGGAGATCCCGAGAAGTGCTTCTATTTGGACAACCTATTCATATGGTCTTTGTAGGTTTCAAAGTCCTCTAACGCAACTTGTGTACCTTTGGCGACACAAGAAATCGGATCTTCCGCAATGTGAACTGACAAACCTGTTAAGTCCCTTATGTAGGAATCCATACCCTTTAACAAAGCCCCGCCGCCGGTAAGTATGATGCCGCGGTCTATGATATCGCATACAAGTTCAGGCGGAGTTCGGTCCAAAACCGCCCGCACATTCATGCCGATAACTTCCAAGGACTCAGACAAAGCGCTTCTTATGTCGGAAGAACGAACGATCACGCTCTTGGGCAAACCGGTAAGCGCGTCTCGCCCTCTAACTTCATACTCTAATTCGTCAGTAGATTCCGCGTGGGCAGATCCTATGGCGATCTTTACATCCTCTGCAGTAGACTCACCAATTAGAAGTCTGTGTGCTCTACGGATGTATTTCACTATTTGATCGTCAAAAGCATTGCCGCCTACCCGAGTTGTAGCGCCGGTTACGATATCGTTTAGGGACAATACCGCAATATCGGTAGTCCCGCCGCCAATGTCTACTATCATATGCCCTCTGGGACGCTTTATGTTCAACCCTGCTCCAAGAGCCGCAGCCAAAGGTTCCTCGATAAGGTACACACTGCCGGCACCGGCAGCAATGCCCGCCTGAAGAACAGCCCTTCTTTCAACAGATGTTACTGCAGATGGCACGCAGAGAAGGACCCTAGGTTTTGCTATCATCATCGACCCTACGCTTTTGCGCAAAAAGTATCTCAACATGGTTTCGGTAACTTCGATATCAGTTATTACTCCCTGCATAAGGGGACGTACCGTAACTATGTTCCCCGGAGTTCTGCCTACCATCCGTTTGGCTTCTTCGCCGACTGCCAAGACTTCTTTCGAGTCTCTATGAATCGATATGATTGACGGTTCGTGAAGAACTATCCCCTTGCCGGAGACGAATACCAATACCGATGAGGTTCCAAGATCAATCCCTACGTCTTTACCTAACCTCAAACATTCCACCTCACCCATGTTCTCCTATTAAAGTCACTTTCATTTGACTAGTCGCAACGGCTGATCCACATCGTAGCCATAAGATATCTCGGCCCCCAAAGACCGCAATTTCCCACAAAAATCTGAATATCCTCTTTCCAGATGCTCCACTCCGGTAATATGGCTTATGCCATCTGCAGAAAGAGCGGCTATACATAACCCGGCGCCCCCTCGCAGGTCCCGTGCATGGACATTAGCACCTTTGAGGTAGTCAACACCCTCGACAATGGCATTGGGACCTTCAACCCTAATATCTGCGCCCATGCGTTCTAATTCTTCGACATAGCCAAACCGGCTCTCAAAAACAGTTTCGGATATGACGCTGGTTCCCAACCCTAAGCTGCAAAGGCTTGCAAAAGGAGCCTGAACATCTGTTGGAAACCCGGGATATGGCATGGTTTTGATGTTTACAGGCTTCGGGCGCGATTCACTGATAATCTCAACGCCGCTATCTGACTCCAAAACGACATACCCGCATTCCTCAAGCTTGGCCAGAACGGAAGTAAGATGCGCAGGAATAACATTTTCAACGCAGATGTTGCCCAATGTAGCTGCCGCTGCCACTAGATAGGTAGCTGCCTCGATCCTATCAGGGATAATAGTATATTCAACGCCATGGAGTTGTTTGACACCTTTTATTCTTATCCTCGAAGTCCCTGCTCCGCTTATCTTTGCCCCAGCAGCGTTTAAGAAATTAGCAAGGTCAACTATCTCCGGCTCTTGAGCGGCGTTGTCTATGGTGGTAACTCCTTCGGCCAATGAAGCCGCCATCATGATATTCTCTGTCGCTCCGACCGAAGGAACGTCAAGGTAGATATCGGCCCCGTGCAACCTCGGCGCCTTGGCAATGATATTTCCCTGCTCCATAGACACGACAGCTCCCATCGCTTCAAAACCCTTGAGATGAAGATCCACGGGTCTTCGCCCGATGGCACAACCACCGGGCAAAGGCACATGCGCCTCGCCGCAGCGCACCAAAAGCGGCCCCATAACCAGAAATGAAGCTCTCATCATGCGAGCTAATTCATAAGGCACATCACACACAAGGTGTTCCGCTCTTACGCGTACCTGTCCGGATGACATTTTGGTGCTTGCTCCAACAGATGACAAAATCGCAAGCATCGTCTCTACATCGGCAAGATACGGTATTTGTGTTAGGTGGGTGACCCCATGAGTAAGAAGCGTTGCTGCCAAAATGGGCAAAGCCGCATTCTTCGCACCGTCGCACTTTATTCTGCCGTTTAGTGGCTTTCCGCCAGAAACAACTAACTCCTTCATAGGTATCTCCTTATACGATCAAAGCAGGTGAGCATGTTTTTGCCCTCAACGAGCCCTAACCACATCTTTGATCCTCATCAGCCTGGATACATTTTCGCGTTCCATTTCTTCTAAGCGCATCTCAACGCTCTTGACTGCTTCTTCCAATTCCGGGATAAGGACATATTCCAAAGCATTTACCCTTCGCCTAGTCTTTTCTATTTCGTCTGCCAAGAGATGGATGGTGCGCTCGACAGTAGACAAGCGGACCAAGAGAGGCAAAATCCCATGGAATTCTTCTATGGCATCATCTAAATCAGATGAAGTCACAGCCAAGCCATAGTTTGGATGAAAACCTGACGTCTCTATCGCCTCTTCATGATCACCGTGAACGATCTCCATCTGGGGCACAGACACATTCATGATGTTGCGGTAGGATATAGAAACCTCCTCGGCTCCACCGGCAACCATAAGCGCCTCCTCAAGTATCGATGGCGAAAGAACGGCTCGCGCAAGGGAAAAACTTCTATACGCATCTGCAAGTTTCTCTTCGAGCTCCAGCCTTAGTCTCTGGCTCTCATGCACAATAGCCAGAAATTCTTTCATAAGCTGATCTCTTTTATCTTTAAGGAGCGTATGACCACGTTTGGCCATGCTTAACCTGCCCTTAAGCCGTGTGAGCTCCTGCCGAGTCGCGTTTGCCTTGATCGGCATGGTCCGTCACCCCCTCAGTCGCTGACTTTTCGTTCCGCATCCTTCGGCA
>JAPXKJ010000004.1:0-51421 GCA_033810155.1 Bacillota bacterium
TACAAATTCAGGCGCTCTAGGCACTGGAACAATCTTTTGGATCGGGATTATCTCCCGTACCTGGCTTATGTCCACGCCATAAGTTTCGCTTCCTAGTGAAAAAGCTACAATTTGTTTGTCTTCATTCTTCTTCGCTGCTTCTTCACGTAAGGTATCGGATTTTGCCATTACATCCCCTCCCTGCTCTATGTAATGTATCGAAAGTACGCCAAGGGAAGTTGAGCACTGAAAATAGATAAAAACGTGGTCATAGAAGAATAAGACTTATTCAAGGGTATTAGCTATAGTATGCCAGATGTCCTGGGTTTCGAAACCACGCGACCAAGCGGCTACTCCTGCTAGATTATACTTGTTTACAAGCTGTACTCGTTTCTCGACAGAGTCTTTATCTTCAATCCAGACTTTGTAGGTTGTATTACCGACGGTTTTCTCAGCATATAGAAGGCCCGTCTGCTCTTGGTACGTAGTATTTGGATTGTGTTCTCTAAGCCATTTCGACACAGATTCCATCCCCAAAGCCTTGCAAGTGATCTTGGTCTCACCTTCTTCTTTGGTCTCTTCCCACAGCCTAGTATAAAACGGTATTCCTAACACGAGTTTCTTGCTTGGCACTTCAAGAAGGGTGGTCTTGACATTGGATTCGGTCCATGGAATTGACGAAACTGGGCCCGCAACATGGGAGCCTGCCGGATATTGGTCATACGACATGAGCATCACATAATCAACAGTATCTGACAGTTTCTCTCTTTCCAAGAAAAGTGACCAGTTAGGGCTTTCCGACCTGACGGTGATGTCAATAGACACAGTAAGCCCTTGTTCGTGCAACAGTGGCGTTATTTCCCGCACAAACTGAGTGAGATATGGCCCGTCATCAAGATACACATTTTCAAAATCGATGTTTATCCCGTCAAGTTTGTAGATCTTGCAGTAAACAAGTATCTGCGAGATCACTCTATCTCTAATCTCGGAGTCTCGGAGTACTATTGAAGTCCTTTCGGGATTAAAGGAGTTGGAAAAAAGTGCCCAGACCTGATAACCTTTGGAGTGAGCCCAATCCACATAGTTTATGTCTCCCCGATTCTCAATGCCTCCTTGGTCGTCCGAAAGATGAAACCACGTAGGTGCTACGACATTTAGTCCAGGCATATCACCTATTTTCGATGTGTCGATCCGAGCGCTATACACCTGCTCCCACGCCAAAACCACTTTATCTCCCTCCAGAGACTTTGGCACGTAATCTGAGACTTCATTAACTTCAGGTGGTCTTTCAAATACACTCGCTACCTGTTTAGCGCGAACAAATCCGCAGAGTCCGTCTTTAGTTTCTACCTTAAGCCACCGTCCACTTTCTGAATATATGACAACTTCTGTTCCCTCTTTGATCTCTTCTACCCTAGGAGAAAAAACCGAGGGCTCGAGCCGCAGGAAGACATCTGACGCCAATTCCCCAACTTTAACCATCTGATCTAATCTCCTCACTAAGAACATACCTGCTTCAGCATTATATGTTGTGGAAACCGGATACAAAGCTTGTAGTGTATTGCTCGGAACGTACGGTTCTTTGTCGACCAGTATAACCGGAAACTGCAAAGGAGCCGGATGCTGGTTCACATGCGCTGTAAGAGAGTCTGTCTTAAGCTTTATCACCTTGTCTTTCGTCGTGACAACCATAACGCCTGATTCATCCCAATGTACATTTGGATCAATTTTCTCCTTTATGAATGAAAGGGGTATGTATGGTTCTTCGTTTTCGATTATGACCGGGAATTCCTGAATCTCGGCTAAGTAAACAAGGTATGGCCGGTCCGCTTCCGGCGGTTCTACGGTTCGCAATGAGTAATAGGCCGGAATTCCAATAAGCATGACGACTAGAACTAACGCTAGTAGCCATTTTCTTGGCGACCGCTTACGTCTTTTTCTGCTTCTTCTAGATGGAATACTACCCTCAATACCGATGACAGTCATCACTACCATTTCCTTAAATGATCAAAACAGGGATGGAGCTCAGGCCCTATCCCCATTTTCAAATCCGCTTAATACTTCGGGTTATAGCCCCAAGTCTAACATGCCTAACCGAGAACTTCCTCGTATACCCTAAGCCAGTTACCTCCGAGGATTTTCTGAATGTCTTCCTCGCTATAGCCGCGATTCATTAATTCTTGCGTAAGGAGAGGCAACTCTGAAACGTCCTTGAATACCTGAGGCTTTCCAGGTGGAGTTCCAAATCCGTCAAAATCTGAACCCAGACCTACGTGGTCTACACCTGCAATCTTCTTTATGTGATCTATGTGATCACAAAGCCTAGAAAGAGACACTTTTTCGTCGTCGTCATCCACAAAAGCCGGGCAGTACACCACACCGATAACTCCGCCCTTTTCGGCTAGTGCTTCTATTTGTTTGTCCGTGAGATTGCGCGGATGCGAAGCAAGGGCTCTAGCATTTGAGTGAGACGCTATATAAGGTCTTTCTGCAACTTCATGAACGCCCCAGAAACTGGATTCTGACAGATGGGACACGTCCACAAGCATCCCAAGGCGCTCCATTTCCTTAACAACTGAGATGCCCAAATCGGTTATGCTAGAACCTGCATGTTTTTCTCCTACTCCATCAGCTAGATCGTTTCTCTGATTCCATGTAAGACCCATGGCCCTTACTCCGAGCCGGTAAAAAGTCCTCAGAACACGAAGGCTGCCTTCGATCGCTTCGCCCCCCTCTATGCTCAAAAGACCACACACCTTACCGCTTTCCTTTGCATTTCTGATATCTTGCGCGGAAGTCGCAAGAACAAAACTCTCAGACACATCAACCAGACTGTAAAATGCATCCATAAGTTCCAAACATCTTCGCGCGGAACGCGTTGGCTTGTACTGAGGCTCAATATAAAGAGCCATCACTTGACACGTCACTCCGCCTTCCTTAAGCCGCGGGAGATCTATGTGACCGGTCTCATTTTTCTCAAAAAAATCGCGCTGCTGCGAAGAAGCATATAGTCCTCTTCCGGCAAAAGCCAATAGAGTATCGCAGTGGCCGTCGATTATTATAGATTTCTGGTGAAGGTTCAAAGCATTTGTCAAAAAACTTCCCCCTTATCAAATTGCCAGGTTAGCTAATAGCCCAAACCTGGCAATTCCTTTACCTATTCCTCTTTTGGAGGAACCACTATGTAAGAAGCCGTACCCATCCACCTACTCCTCAATCTTGATTGCCTCGGTAGGACAAGTATCCGCAGCCTCTCTTGCGCAGTCGACGTTGGCCTCCGCGCCTTCTTTTACCGCTGCCTTGCCCTCATCGGTTAGTACAAACACATCAGGACAAGTATCAGAACACAGCCCGCACCCAATGCAAAGATCTTGATCAACGCAAACCTTTGGCATTTTTCTGCCCACCTTTCTTCTACGTGGTTTTTTTACGCTAAAATTATAACACACTTCACTTGCTTTTTTGCCCGAGACTATTTGCTACCTAACTCTCGCGGCATTCAGGGCGTCTGAAACAGCGTCAATCCACCTCCGAGAACTAATTGTAGCCCCGGTAAACCCTTCAACTTCGGCGCTGTTTTTTTCTACGAATGCCTTTTCCATCTTTTCTTTGGCTTGAAGCACTGGTGTATAGGAATAAGTTGGATAATCTCGGCGCTCATTGTTTTCGTCATATTCCAAAAGACGGACTTCAGTTATCTTGTCATTTTCTATTGTTACCAGAGCAATCCCATATCCACCATTTTCGACAGGCGATTTGCCCAAAAAAGTGCCGTCAAAATACACTGTCTCAATATCAGGTTTCTGCTTTGCCTTTTCTAGCGCAAAAGATGAAGCAGCTATGTATTTCTTTGAAGATGATGTTGCCCCAGTATACACGTCAACGGAGGCATCCTGTCTGCCTATCAGCTGTTTCGAAAGTTCTTCGTTGGCTTTTTTTGCTTCTTCGTATTCATAATTATCAAGGTTTTTCTCTTCCCCATATACCGTAAACTCAGACAGTTTTACTTCTGTAATCTTGTCGTTTTTTACGGTAACTTCGGCAACCGCATAGCCTCTATCATCTACCTGAGAGACTCCCTTGTACGTGCCATCGATATAGATTTTAGGGCCGCAACCTACCATAAGAAAGCTCATTACTACAGTTACTATTGCCAAGACTTTAAGAAAGCGCTTCATTCACATTTCATCCCCTTGTACCATCACTTGTCATGTGCATGTTGAAACTACGATATCTATTATGACCTATTTTGAGGCAAGATGTTCCCTTCCATGTTCCACATTTCTCTTTGAAATATCTGATTTCTTAAGAGCAAAATATCGATCGGCAAGATCAGCCACACCGTGCCTGATTGAGTTAGAGAACCCAAAGGTAACGCACACAGGGCCATGGCTTTTCGGTGAATTTCACACGTTTTCTCGATAGGCCTCTGTCGCTCGTTGTCGGCTTATTCATGGATACTCTCAAGGGAACTCACACGGTTCCCAACGAAATTGAAAGAACCGGCGAAGGCACGCGCCGTGACCAAACTAGATTACTAGAAAAAGAGGGGGACACAAGTGTTAGACAGAAACATGGTGATCGAGGAAACCAGGGAGCATCTCGGAGAGAACAGGCGTTTTTACATCCACTACCACTTAGAACGTAAGTCCTATCCAGACGGGTACTTCATGAAAGCAACCCTAATGGAACAAGACCATGCCGGCCACGTATGCGAAACTATATCATGCGTTGAGCTATCCAATCTCGACTATAGAATAGCTCAGCACCTGCTATTTACAATACATAATGCTCCGGAACCAGTATTTCCGGCACACCTTCCGGATATCGCAAGGGATTTAGCATCTCAGATCATGTCAGACTTTAACTTACTAGAACAAAATGGCTAGTCCCTGGTGATATCGTCTAATATGTCATATAGTTCTATGAACTCGTCGGCGGCGTCTACGAGCTCATCTGCAGCCTTGTAGTTGCATTTCGTATAGGCTTCCGGATGTTGAGTAGAAAGCACCTGTATACGTACCCCGCGCTGCGCTACAGCACGTACTAGTGGGACAAAATCACCATCGCCTGAGCAAAGAATGTATTTGTCACATCGTGGAACCAAAGAAAGCATGTCTATTGCCAGTTCCAAATCAAGATCAGCCTTTATCGCGCCGCCGGCGAAAACCTTAAGAGGCTTGCGAACGACCATATAGCCATTGCGGTTTAAAAATCTATAAAACGACTGAGAACGACGTCTTTGACCTTCGAGATCCTCCTTAAGGGTGTGGAGATCTGACTGGTTTGAAAGTTTAACATACTGGTCAATGCTGTCTGTAGTCCATTCGCCAGTGTAGTAATAAGCCCTTATCAAAATACCTCGCTTAGTCAAATAGTCGAGCAGTTTCACAAAATCTACTTGAATCCCGAAAGCATCGTACGTAGCATACTTAAAGTTCCATCCGTCAATGAATACTGCAAGTCTAGCCATGGGAAAGTGATTTTCTTCCACAATGATTTCCTCCTAAATTGGTTTTGTTTAGATCTTTTTGAAAATCCTTTATTTACAGCGCCTAACGGGAAAGGCCAAAACACCCACAAGATTTTGCTACAGAACATGTGGTGCGCCCGGCGCGAATCGAACGCGCAACCTTTGGCTCCGGAGGCCAACGCTCTGTCCTTTTGAGCTACGGGCGCATTTATTCACCCAATTGCATATTAATATTATCTTCAATGACCCTTTGCTTCAATATGTAAGGGGTATGCCCTCAGATCTTGCCCAAAAGCATCAAGATCCCAACCACTACAAAAGCGCCCCCGGCACACAATTTAATAATATGCGGCGACACTATGTGGTATAGGTTGGCCCCTACCAAAGCCCCTACAAAAGAGGACAAAACAAGTGCAAGAGCCGAACCCAGGAAAACGCTCCAAACTGCCTTTTCAGAAGCTGCCAGGGCCATCGTAGAAAGCTGCGTTTTGTCTCCCAATTCAGCTAGAAACACAACCAAAAACGTCGATAGTACAGTCTCCCAATTCAATCTCACGGGGCGTCCGAGCCCCAGTCCCTCCTCTTGCAGATGTACTTTAAAGTCTATCATATTAGAACATATCCAAAGCGTCTACATAAAAACGTGGAAAAGGAGCGGGTGTGTGACCGCTCCTTTTCCAATACATGCTGAAAAACTCGGGCTCTTATGATATGACGCCCACCATCTTCATAGCTGCCTCTAAGGACGGAGTACCAATTTCCTGCAACTCATATCTAATTCGTACTGTCGGCTTGTTTATCTTAACGACCCGACGCAGATCGATGGGAGTAGCAATGAGCACTACATCACAAGGAACCTTTTCTATTGTTTCTTCCAGTTCTTTAATCTGCTTGTCGGAATAACCCATGGCTGGCAGCAGAGGACCTATGTGGTTATACTTCTCAAAGGTATGCTTGATTGAGCCAACCGCCCAGGGTCGTGGATCAACTGTTTCCAAAGCACCCCATTTGCTGGCTGCAATCATTCCTGCACCATAAGGCATTTCGCCATGTGTAAGCGTAGGTCCATCTTCTACCACGAGGACTCGCTTTCCAGTTATTTGCTGCGGTTCGTCCGTGAATATTGGAGATGCGGCCTCTACGATAATGGCTTGAGGGTTGACCCTCCTTATCGTATCTCTCAGCTGCTCTACGTTTTTCGGCTCAGCGGTATCTATCTTGTTTATAACGACAATATCGGCCATCCTCAGGTTGGTTTCCCCTGGATAGTACCTTACTTCATGACCAGGTCTATGGGGGTCTACCAGCACTATCTGACAGTCAGAACTGTAAAACGGAACGTCGTTGTTTCCGCCATCCCACAGAATTACGTCCGCTTCTTCTTCAGCTCGCTTTAGGATCTCACCATAGTCTACTCCCGCAAAAACCAATATTCCATTGTCGATATGAGGCTCGTATTCTTCACGCTCCTCAATAGTGCACTTGTGACGGTCTAAATCTTCGTAACTAGCAAACCTCTGCCAAATCTGGTCCTCTAGATTGCCATAAGGCATTGGGTGACGAATCAC
The DNA here is from genome assembly GCA_033810155.1 of Bacillota bacterium. Taxonomy (GTDB): domain Bacteria; phylum Bacillota; class Sulfobacillia; order Fermentithermobacillales; family Fermentithermobacillaceae; genus UBA3907. The sequence goes on from JAPXKJ010000004.1 coordinate 7,021, forward strand.
CGCGGTCTTTAGTCCTCTGTCCGCCAAAATCTTGGCAACCCGTCTAGTAGTCTGGCTTTTGCCAACACCTGTCCTTATTGCGCATACAGAAATTACTGGTTTTTTTGATTTAATGCAAGTTGCATTGTAACTTAGAAGACCAAAGTTAGCCCCCGCAGCAAGGACCGCAGAAGCTTTGTGCATAAGGTCTTCATAAGAAATATCGCTGTATGAGAACACAACCTCATCTATCTCGTGCTTCTCGATAAGATCGATTAGTTCCGATTCAGCATAAATGGGGATCCCGTTGGGGTATAACGGTCCGGCAAGTTTCGGTGGATACGTCCGGCCTTCTATATCAGGAATCTGGGTAGCGGTAAAACATACAACCTCTACATTCGGATCCTCCCTATACACAGTGTTGAAGTTGTGAAAATCTCTTCCCGCTGCTCCCATTATTATGACTTTTCTGCGTGCCAATAAACTTCCCTCCAAATTATAGATATTATCTTTGTACTAGCTATGGGCTCGTGCGATCATGCCCATATTTTCCCTACAAACTCTAGCTCTCTGCCACAAGTTGGACAGGCCCTTTCTTTGAGGAAAGCATGCTCTAATTCGAGTCCGCCTCGAGTCAAGAGAACCTGCCCACAATTAGGACAACAAGTATCGGCATATCCCTTTTTCACAGCATTTCCGATGTATACATGGTGAAGATCTTCCCTTGCGACATCTCTCAGCCTCTCTAAGGTAAGGAGCGGCGTCGGCGGAAGGTCGAGTTGATACGCAGGGAAAAACCTTGAAAAGTGTAGCGGTATCTCCTTGGAAATGCCTGAAAGCCAACGTGCTACTCCGCGCACATCTTCGTCAGAGTCATTTTCACCTGGTATCACAAGGTATGTTACCTCAACCCAGGTCCCAGACGATAATGCCTTTTCAACGGTCCTAAGCACGGGTTCTATTCTCCCACTCACCATGCGTCGGTAAAACTCATCATCCCATGCCTTCACGTCAACGTTCATCGCATCGACAAAATGCAGTAGATCATCGAGAGGCTCGGGCGATATATACCCGTTGCTTACAAGAACATTGGATAGACCCTTAGATTTCGCCAGCTGCGCGCACTCTAGTACAAACTCGTACCATACTGTCGGCTCATTGTATGTATAGGCAATGCCAACACAGTTAGGATACTGTTTTTGCTGCAAAAGAGCTATTTCAACTATCTCTTCGGGTGTGTACACGTAATAAGGAGGTTTCATCTGGGAGATCTGCCAATTTTGGCAGAATTTGCACTTCAGGTTGCATCCATAAGTGCCGACTGAAAGCAACAACCCTCCGGGATGAAAGTGAAACAGAGGTTTCTTCTCTACAGGATCAAGACCAATCGAAGTCACTTTTCCGTAGTTTTCAGAGTAAAGACGTCCCTCATAGTTCTGCCTCACTCCACATATCCCGGTTTTGCCCGGCTCAATGAAGCACGCATGCGGGCACAGCCTGCACCTAACGACGCCTTCCTTTCCAGACTCCCAGTGCAGAGCTTCCTTCAACCTCGCTTAACCTCCCATGCTAGATTCTTTGAATTTCACGTGTACCTCTTTACGGTAAATTTGTATACTGTAACATCTTTGTCGTACGGGTCGATGCCTGCTTTCCTCTTCGCAATGGAAAGCTGCTCAGATACGGTATCAACTCCTGGTAGATCTGGCAGAAGCAAACCTCTGCGATTTCCTTTCTCACATATGACACCGTATACCTTTGGGTCGAGTTCTGAAAGGTCAGTCACTTTCACAGGTTCAGACAAGATGTCCACGGAGTATTCCAAAGCGTCGAGTTCATCCCGAGAAATCGGGTGAAACCTTGGATCCCTAGTTGCCGCATTTATAGCGTTTATGACAATCTCTTCAGCTATATTGGATTGCGTAGGCTCTGTGGTGCCAATGCAGCCCCTTAAATCCCCTTCTTTGTGAATGGTCACAAATACTCCGGCTCGTCCTCTGAATTCTTCAGGAATGTCTCCGATAGGTGGTATCTTGCCCTCCTGGATGTAAGTTTCAACAGTCCTGCGGGCTAAAGAAACGGGATAGGATTCTTTAGAACGGAGCTTTTCTATCTTTTCCTGCCTAGCCCGGGCGATCCTCTCCAACCGCGAATATGCCGGACCCCAATCCTTAGGGATAAAGAGCGCTACTGCATATCCAACCCCGAATGGTCCTTCATAGGATAGGATCTTAGGAACAACCTCTGCCTCATCGAGAGTGCCTAACATGATGCATATGGGTCTAAGCCCGCACTCGCCTGCATCCTGTATAAGGTCTGATGGCATAGTCAGGATATCCTCCACTGAAAACCTATCTAGGTACTCCATGAGAGTTTCGTCAAAGATCCTGCCCATCGGATTGTACCCGGCAGGCGCTCCAGGTTGAAGCCTGTGGGAAAGATCTCCCGAGGCCAAAACACCTACCTTTTTCCCTAATTCGGATGCACTCTGAGTTATAATTCGACCAAATCTATAAAGGTCCGAGTAGCGGAGAAAGCCTATGTTCACGACCACGACAGGCTTCGAAAAACCATGCTTCTTCAGATAGTAAAGTGGAACCAAAACCCCGTGATCAAGTCTTGAACCTGCTCCATACCTAAGGACGTTGCGCTTGTCTAGGATCACACACGGGATTCTAGAACGCTGGCTACTCTCTTTTATACGTTCGACTAATTCTAAGTCGGATTCTACCTCCAACTTGACTCTCCCAGCGCCAAAATCTCTGAAATCTCCCTGCAAGGTCTTGTTGCCAAGCATTGAAACTGCATCGGAAAACACGGGTCCGTGAGGCGTAATCACTATTAGAGCATCAATGTCTGCGTCAGAGAAAGATTTCCCTAGCTCATCCATTGCATGTACAGTGTCCTTAGCGTTTTGTTCTTCTCCAAACCCCACCTCAGGAATTATGATCGCAGGATGGGGTGATAGACCTGCAAGAATTACATTACCTTGCATGATTCAAACCTCCTTTCCATAGATGAAATGCAAGTTGTCCGCACTGCACCGCTGAATGGTAGATGGTGTCTGAACAAAGATGCTCTGAATACGACCCATGGACTAAAGGAATGCTCCTAACTTATTCATTCTTGCATAACCCCGAAAATCCTTCTTCAAAACTGGCCGCAATTCAAAACATCAGGTAACGACTGAAACGCTTGAAAGCCTTAGTGATCACCGCTACAAAACGCTAAGATGGCATCACATATACATTGCGCAAGAGTATCTTGATAGGCAGAAGAACCCAAAAGCATTTCTTCCTCGGGATTAGACAAGAACCCTAATTCTACAGTAACTGCGGGGACTTGAGTGTTATCAAGCATAAAGTGAACTATCTCATCTGAAACCTCGCGCGAAGTACCTGTCTTTGCCTCCAGTTCCGTCTGGATCAAGTCAGCCAAATAACCGGATAATTCGTTACTTGCGCTGTTCCAAAAAACCTGAGCACCTTTTATGTGAGGGTCTTTATAATCATTACAGTGGATCGACACAACGATGGTAGCCTTTGAATCTTCAATAAGGGCTGATCTATACGCTGAACTCCCAAACTCTTCCTTTTCGTCAACCTCATCGCTTGTGCGAGTATAGACAACCTTAGCGCCCGAGCGTTCCAGCTTTTGTCCCAGGAGCAGGCTTACATCCAGAACGATATCTTTTTCGAAAAACAGCGAACCGCAAGCACCAGGGTCAATACCTCCGTGCCCAGGATCTATAAGCACAATTTGCCCTGCAAGTGGGCCGATAGCTAGAAATGGAACTCCAACTGAATTCCCGGTTACTCGAAAAAAACAACCGCATGCAACCAGCGTAAGAAGTACGGCAATGGTCGATTTATGCCAAAAAAGGGGCCTGCGTTTCCGCTTGCCCCGTCTTCTTTTAGTTCTCGCCATTTCCACGGCACCCCTCGACATTTCAATATTCGATGCCTGAATCCATGATACACCCTGCACAAGCCGCAGGGAACTCGCCGTGGCCTACTATCTATATTAACGCTTGGAAAACTGCGATGCTTTTCTTGCCTTCTTGAGCCCGTATTTCTTGCGTTCCTTCATCCGAGAATCCCGAGTAAGGTATCCTGCCTTCTTGAGCACGTCACGGTAATTGTCATCTACCTGCAACAAGGCTCTTGCGATACCGTGCCTCGCTGCTCCTGCCTGCCCACTCAGGCCGCCTCCTTCTGCCTTTATGTAGACATCAAACCTACCTTCTGTCTGAGTCAAACGCAAAGGCGAAACAACATGAGACTCCAAAACAGGATCCGCAAAATACTCAGACAGTTCCTTGCCGTTACAAGTAATTCTACCTGTGCCAGGCAAAACCCTTACCCTCGCCGAGGCGGTCTTTCTCCTACCTGTCGCCATTATAGAACTCATTCTCTATATCCCTCCCTGCCACAACTCGGGTTTTTGAGCCTGATGGGGATGCGTAGAACCCTTGTACACAAAGAGTCTCTTCTCGATCTTCCTCCCAAGACGATTTCTGGGAAGCATACCCTTGACTGCAGTCTCTACAACCCGTTCCGGAAACTTCTCCATCATGATTTTATATGGGATGTACTTATCTCCGCCGGGATACCCCGAGTGAGTAAAGTATATCTTTTGATCTCTTTTCTTACCGGTCAATGCAACAGCCTTTGCATTGATTATTATCACACTGTCACCCATATCAACAGAAGGGGTGAATTCAGGTTTGTGTTTTCCCCGAAGCAACGTAGCCGCTAGAGAAGCAACCCTGCCGAGGGGTTTACCCTTTGCATCGATAATCCACCACTTTCGCGGAACCTCACCTGGTTTAGCCATGTAAGTTGCGCCCAATGTAAAAACCTCCTTATGCCACCGTACAAGCAATACTCATTCTAACCATGCTCATTTTTCGGGTCAAGAGAATTGAACTCTTTCAAGGCAGAGCCCCTTGCCTGGCACACACCTGCCTATCTTTACATCCTTGTTCTTTCTGTCCGTGTCCAGCGCTTCCCTAACCGTGCCTTGCGGAAGGTACCCTCTGCCTACGTCTATTAGGGTCCCCACCATTAACCGTATCATTCGATACAAGAATCCGTCTGCAGTAACCCAAAACTCCCACAAGACATCTTTTTCGCCCTCTACGTCCCTTCTTATCCATCTCGCTTCCGAAACATTGCGCACAGTTGTTTTTGCTGAAGATCCTTGGTTTCTGAAATTGACAAAGTCATTTGCACCCAGAAACTCTACTGTCTCCCGAATCATCAAATCAAGATCTAATGAACCCGGATACCACAAAACATACCTATGAGCAAATACCAAAAGTTCCTTCTTTCGCCATATCCTATAGCAGTAAGTCTTGTTCACTGCGTCTTTCATCGGATTAAATCCTGGTTCAACCAAATGTGCCGCATTTACGATTATGTCCTCAGGAAGCAGTCCATTCAGAGCCGTAGGCATCCTTTCAGCGGGAATCGAAGATGAGGTGTCAAAGGCAATCACCTGCCCTCTCGCATGCACTCCCGCATCCGTTCTGCCTGATGCGCGGACCTTGACCGTATGCCCCAACAATTCTTCCAAACAGTCCTCCAAGACTTCTTGAATTGTCATAGACCCCGCCTGTCGTTGAAACCCTGCGTACCTAGTTCCATCATACTGAATGACCATCTTAATCCTGCTAGTTCCCATAGCCGCTACCTGCTCGTATGATCACGAAACCACATGTTCGATCACAGATCCAAATTTAACCCTTGTATAAATCACAAGGCACGACATCAACACAGTCATGCCAATAGCTACAAAATCCTTATTCGCTAGCTTGAGTTCCCTCATCCTAGTTCTTCCTTCACCGCCGCGATAACAACGGGCCTCCATAGCCATTGCCAATTCATCGGCTCGCCTGAAAGCGCTAACAAAGAGAGGGACCAGAAGTGGCACCAAGCTCTTCGCTCTTTCTATCATGTTCCCTGACTCGAAATCCGCCCCTCTAGCCATCTGAGCTTTCATGATCCTGTCTGCCTCTTCTAGCAGAGTAGGTATGAATCTAAGCGCTATTGTCATCATCATCGCAATCTCGTGTGCAGGGACCCCGATTTTTGTCAGAGGCTTTAATATATCCTCAAGCCCATCTGTAAGCTCAATAGGAGAGGTAGTCAACGTAAGAAGCGACGTAAATGCGATAAGGATAACAAGCCTCATCCCTATGAATAGCCCTTGTATGAGCCCGGACCATGTTGCCTTGAGAGGACCTATTGCAAACATCGTCGGCCCTGGCGTGAGAAATAGGTGCAGAGCCATTGTGAAAATCATTATGAAGATAATAGGCCTTAGACCTCTTATGAGCATTCTTATCGGAACTTTTGAAAGAAACACGCACACCAAAGTGAAGATGCCTGCCACCAAGAACCCATAGAAGTTATTGCCTACAAACAAGACGATCATGAACATTATGGATATAAGTATCTTGGCCCTTGGATCTAAAGAGTGCACTATCGAGTCTGCAGGGTAATACTGACCAATTATCGCTCCGCTCGAAATCATGCCAATGCTACCCCCTCTATACCCAACTGAGACGCGATTTCTTTGTAGGCTTCTTCAACAGTCAGGACATCTTCCCTAACACCCCAGCCCTTTTGTCTTAGTTTTTGCATAAGCAACGTGACTTCAGGAGGCTTGAGACCTATAGATTCGAGAAAGGCACCTTGCGTAAAGACTTCTTTTGGCGACCCATCTCCAACTAATTTGCCTTCGTTAAGGACCAAAATCCTATCACAAAAATAGGCCACATCCTCCATGTTGTGGGACACTAGGATTACAGTGATCCCACTTTCATGCAACCTCTCAATGTTATCTAATATGTCTCTTCTGCCCCTAGGGTCTAGTCCCGCAGCAGGTTCATCCAGGACAAGGACCTGGGGATTCATCGCTAGTATGCCAGCTACGGCAACTCTTCTAAGCTGTCCCCCTGACAGTTCAAAAGGCGAACGAGACAAAAGTTCAGTGTCCAGTCCTACCATTTCTCTAGCTGCTTCCACACTGCTTTTTACCTCATCGGCAGAATACCCAAGATTCCTTGGGCCAAAAGCTATGTCATCGAAAACTGTCTCTTCGAACACTTGCTGCTCGGGATACTGAAATACCAGCCCAATCTTCTGCCTTATTTCCTTCAAACTGACATCCTTTGACCATATATCGACCCCATCAACAAGTACAGTGCCGGAGGTAGGTTTCAGGAGTCCATTAAGATGTTGAATCAAAGTCGACTTGCCGGACCCGGTAGGGCCTATGAGGCCGATGAATTCCCCGTCTTCTACGGCAAAGGAAACGTCAGAGAGCGCAAAGGCTTCCGTCAAAGCCCCTTGCGTATATATGTGACTTAGGTTCCTTACTTCAATTGACATAACTCATCCACCAGTTCATCTACATTCAGTGCGCCTGGATCAATTCCTATACCACTAGAAGCCAGCATATGAGCAAGCTTGCCTATAGGTGGAACATCAAGACCAAGGGCAGACAAAGCTTCTTCGTCTTGAAACACTTCCCTTGGTGTTCCTTCCATCACGATCTTGCCTTCATCCATAACTACGACTCTATCGGCATACAAGGCCTCGTCCATGTAGTGAGTTATATGGACAATTGTTATGCCCATCTCCTGGTTAAGCTTAGTTATGGTTTCCATTACCTCTTCTCTGCCACAAGGATCGAGCATCGCAGTAGGCTCATCGAGGATTATGCACTTTGGCTCCATAGCTAGTATCCCCGCGATAGCCACTCTCTGCTTCTGGCCTCCGGACAGAAAGTGTGGTGCATGATGGGCAAACTTGCTCATACCTACAGAGTCAAGCGCCCGTGCCACTCTTTCTCTGATTTCCTTTGGGTCAACGCCCAAATTCTCAGGGCCAAATGCCACATCCTCTTCGACGATAGTAGCTACGAGCTGATTATCAGGGTTTTGAAACACCATGCCCGCGTTCTTTCTTATCTCCCATGTAAACTCAGAGTCTTTTGTGTTCATCCCAAAAACCCAAACGTCTCCCTCATCGGGCAAAAGAAGCGCGTTTATATGCTTAGCCAAAGTGGACTTGCCCGAGCCGTTGGGCCCTAGGATCGCGACAAATTCTCCTTCGTCTATGACAAGGTCCACGCCAGACAATGCCATTACACTATTCGACTCGTCTACCTGGTAGGTATGGGTCAAACCCTTTATCTCAATACGACTGGCCTGTGCATTCATTTTTTCCATTCAACCTTCTATTTCTCTGGCTCAACGAGCTCCAATATGGCCATTGGAGATCCGTCTCCCCGTCGCTGGCCGGTTTGGATTATTCTGGTATATCCGCCCTGGCGATGCGCATATCTCGGTCCTATGGTCTCAAATAGTTTTGTCACTGTACTCTCGTCACTTATATATGCAAGCGCCTGTCGCCTAGCCGCAAGCGTGTCTTTCTTTGCGATGGTGATCATCTTCTCGGCAATAGGCTGCGATTCTTTCGCCTTTGCAAGAGTAGTTTCTATCCGTTCGTTCTCCAACAGCGACGCTACAAGGCCGCGAAGAAGCGCCTTGCGTTGCGCAGTAGGCCTGTCAAATCGTGAATAGCCCAACTTCGTCTCCCCCTCATTCCTCTTCCAGGCGAAAAGCTAACCCTAGTTCGGCCAGCTTCGTTTTTACCTCTTCGAGGGACTTCTTGCCCATGTTTCTAACCTTAGAAATCTCTTGTTCGGTTTTTTGTATGAGTTGCCCAACTGTGTCTATGTTGGCCCTTTTGAGACAGTTGTACGCCCTCATTGAAAGTTCCAACTCTTCCACAGGCATTTCAAGCAGTTTTTCGAACTCCGACTTCTCCTCGAATTCGTCTTCCACAACTTCTTCTTCCGCGTCAGCTGAAATGTTGCGGAAAAGTTCGAGATGGCTGATTAATATACTGGCCGCCGTTTCCACAGCTTCATCGGCCCTTAGGCTTCCGTCGGTCCAAACCTCGAGTGTCAGCTTGTCGTAGTCGGTCCTTTGCCCAACACGGGTATCTTCTACCTGGAAATTGACTTTAGTGATTGGTGTAAATCTCGAATCTATAGCTATTACGCCTATAGGTTGGTTTACGCGCTTGTTATCCTCTTGAGTAACATATCCACGTCCGTCTTCAATGGTAAGCTCCACAAAGAGCCTGCCGCCTTCATCTAGTTCTGCAATATGCGTATCAGGATTAATGACCTCTATATCAGGATCTGAAACGACATCATGACCCGTGATAATCCCCGGCCCCTCCTTGTCAATACGGGCATATTTCGTACCCGGACTGTGTAACTTGAAAACCAGTTCTTTGATATTGAGTATTAAGTCAGTTACATCTTCTCTTAGTCCAGGTATGGTGGCAAATTCGTGGAGCACCCCGTCTATCCTGATTCCTGTAACCGCAGCACCAGGTAATGACGACAGTAAGACCCGTCGCAATGAGTTGCCCAACGTAATGCCGTATCCTTCTTCCAGAGGTTCTACCACAAACCGCCCGTATTTCTTGTCGGGCGAGATCTCCTCACATTGAATTCTTGGCTCGATCAAGTCAAACAATATGTGAGCCCCCTTTGTTTAACACACTTTCCTTGAATGAACTACTTCGAGTAAAGTTCAACGATAAACCGCTCATCCGCAGGAACATCGATTTCTTCCCTCTCGGGCAATCTCACAAATACACACTTCCAGTTCTGAGGATCCAAAGAGATCCAGGCAGGCGGAGTATAATCTGAAAGGTACTCGGCCATCGATTTGAACTTTTCCATTTTCAAAGACCTGGGCCTGATGGAAATCTCGTCTCCAGGGTTTACTAGATACGATGGAATATCAACTTTGCGCCCATTGACCGCCACGTGACCGTGATTTACGATCTGCCGCGCCTCATTCCTTGATCTGGCAAATCCTGCCCGGTAAACTACGTTGTCCAGCCGCCTTTCCAGGTTCTGGATAAGAGTCTGACCCGTTACCCCTCGGACCTTAACAGCTTGTTTGAAATACAGCCTGAACTGTTTCTCTCCGACCCCGTAGAATCTTCTGACTTTCTGCTTTTCTCTAAGCTGCAAACCATACTCGCTCGGACGTCTTGTCCTTGTATGCATCCCTGGAGGCAAAGGTCGCTTTTCCAGAGTGCACTTTGTATAGCACTTATCACCTTTAAGGTATAGCTTCTGACCTTCTCGTCTGCACAATTTGCAAACTGGTCCAGTATATCTACTCATTTTTGGCCTCCCTCAAACTCTTCGCCGCTTCGGTGGACGACATCCGTTATGCGGAACAGGAGTGACGTCCTTGATAACAGTCACTTCAAGACCCGCGGCCTGCAAAGCCCGAATAGCTGCTTCTCTCCCCGAACCCGGTCCCTTTACGCAAACTTCTACTTCTCTCATCCCCACATCCAATGCTTCTTTTGCTGCGGATTCTGCCGCCAGCTGCGCTGCGAAAGGCGTGCTTTTCCTGGAACCCTTAAATCCTTGTTTCCCGGCAGAAGCCCACGAAACCGCACCGCCGTTTTGATCAGTTATGGTCACAATCGTATTGTTAAACGTGGATTTGATATGTGCCACGCCTTTTTCTACGACACGCTTTTCCTTTCTCCTTACCCTTTCTTTCCGTCTGGCCAAGTCTTATCTAGCCTCCTTGAATTCTATTTTTTGCGTCGTACACCGACAGTCTTCTTCGGACCCTTACGTGTACGAGCATTTGTCTGAGTTCTTTGGCCTCTAACCGGCAATCCACGTCTATGCCTCAAACCTCTATAGGTTCCAAGATCGATGAGGCGTTTGATATTGAGTTGCTCTTCCATCCTCAAATCGCCTTCAACCTTATAGTTGTTGTCAATATAGTCTCTAATTCGTGCGACTTCCTCTTCGGTAAGATCTCTTACGCGAGTATCACGATCAACTCCGGTAGACTCCAGAATCTCCTTGGCACGACTCGGTCCAATACCGTAGATGTACGGAAGGGCAGCGAAAACTTTTTTATCTCTAGGCAAATCGACGCCTGCTATACGAGCCATATAATCTCACCCCCAGTCAACCCTGTCTCTGTTTGTGCTTTGGATTAGAACAAAGCACCATTACTTTGCCGTGGCGCCTAATAACACGGCACTTGTCGCACATCTTTTTCACAGAAGGCCGGACCTTCATATGAGTAACCCCCTCTTTCTTAAAGGGAAGATATCCCCTTGTCCTCACTTAAGACGACGGACAATTCTGCCGCGGGTAAGGTCATATGGGCTCAGTTCTACGAGCACCTTGTCACCTGGAAGAATCTTGATGAAGTTAATCCTCATCTTTCCAGAGATATGAGCCAAGACTACATGCCCACCTTCAACCTCTACCCGAAACATGGCATTGGGAAGCGGCTCTATTACTCTGCCTTCTACCTCAATGCTGTCTTGCTTCGGCATATTATTCCCCCTCATTAGATACGAATTATTAGTGATCCAAAACCTACGCTAAACCTCAGTCAGACACACAGGTCCTTCTTCAGTAATAGCCACAGTATGCTCAAAATGAGCCGATAAAGAACCGTCTTTAGTTACAACATGCATGTCTGGGTAAGTAATGACCTCCGAACTTCCGATATTTACCATGGGTTCAATAGCTATAACCATGCCGGGACGCAGAATTGCACCTTGCTTTCGGTTACCATAATTGGGCACAAGCGGATCCTCGTGCATGGCTCTGCCTACGCCATGGCCTGCATATTCTTTGACTACGTTATACCCCTGCCCCCGAACAAATCTCTCGATTGCATACCCGATGTCGCCGACATGTGCGCCAGGTTGGGCGGCTTGAATCCCCGTATAAAGAGCTTCTTTGGTAACTTGAATAAGCCGCAAGGCTTCTTTGGATACCTCGCCTACAGGAAAAGTGGCCGCAGTATCCCCCACAAATCCTTTGAACGTAGCTCCTACGTCTATTGATATAATATCGCCTTCTTGCAACCTTTCTTCTCCAGGTACACCGTGTACGACGACTTCGTTTATTGACGTGCATAAAGAACACGGAAATCCATTATAACCCTTAAAAGTTGGAATAGCACCCCTACTCCTTATGAAGTCTTCCGCCGCCTTGTCTAGGTCTTGCGTGCAAATTCCAGGTCTTATCATCTCGCCGACCATAGCCAAACATTCTCCTGCAATCTGCCCGGCCATGCGCATAATAGACAGATCCTCTTGGGTCTTAAGAACAATCATTCCTGTATCGCTTCCTTTGTGAGTCCTCTGTCTGAGAGAGATGCGATGACTCGCTTACACACGCATTCTACTTCACCACAACCATCTATCGACACGAGTATTCCGGATTTCATATAATACTCACGCAACGGTTCGGTTTCCTCGTGGTATACCCGAAAACGTTCCCTAACAGTATCTTCCTTATCATCTTGCCGAGTTACAAGTTCGCCGCCACAAACATCGCATTTTCCCTCAACCTCAGGTGGATTCAGTTTAAGGTTGTAGGACCTACCGCACTTGGAACAGACCCTACGCGTCCTTGACCGCTCCAGTAATTCATCCTGAGGAACGACCAGATCGATAACTAGGTCGAGGTGCTGCCCTTTCTCTTCGAGGATGGACTTGAGCGCCTCTGCCTGAGCCAAATTCCGGGGGAACCCATCTAGGACAAACCCTTTCTGAGCCTCCGGCGAATTCAGCCTCTTTTCGATAATTCGAACTGTAACATCGTCAGGAACTAGCTGGCCTCGAGCCATTATCCCTTCAACCAAGTGGCCAAGTTCTGTACCTTCTTTGACTTCCTGCCTGAAGATATCACCAGGTGCAATATGTAGCAACCCGAATTTGTCCGCTATCATCTTTGCCTGAGTTCCTTTACCTGCGCCTGGTGGCCCCAAAAACAAAAGTTTCACTATGCTCTCCTCACTTTAAGAACCCGTCATAATGACGCATTACTAATTGGGCTTCGATCTGCTTCATAGTCTCAAGCGCCACGCCTATGACAATCAGCATCGCTGTGCCACTTAGGGCTTGAAAACCGGGCAAGCCAGTCAGCTGCATCATAAAAGTAGGCAAGATCGCAATCAACGCTAGAAACAAAGCACCCACAAAGGTGATTCGATTGACTATCCTGCCTAGCATATCAGCAGTCGGCCGCCCTGCGCGTACACCCGGAATGAAACCGCCGTATTTCCTTATGTTATCCGCCACTTCTACCGGGTTAAACACCATAGACGTGTAAAAGAACGTAAACGCGAATATCAATGCAGCATAGATTACAGTATACCAAGGTTGCGAGTAATCAAAAAACGCCGCCAACGACTTAGCCCAAGGAGCTTGAATAAACGTTGCCAAGGTAGCCGGAAGCGCTAACAATGAAGACGCAAAGATTACCGGAATAACGCCTGCCTGGTTTATCCTTATCGGGATGTGGGTAGAGTAACCGCCCATCATCTTCCTACCAACTACTCTTTTGGAGTATTGCACAGGCACACGGCGTTCTCCCTCGGTAACCCAAATCACTGCAATCAATGTTCCAAGGGTTATAGCGATCAAGCCTATCACATTGTACCATTTGGTCTGTCCCGACTTCAACAGAACATATAGGGTGCCTAGATCCCTTGGTAGTCCAGACACAATTCCGCCGAAGATGAAGAGCGAAATACCGTTGCCTATACCTTTTTCGGTAATCAGCTCTCCTAACCACATTAGAAACACAGTACCTGCCATAAGGCTAATCACAGCCTCTACTACCAGCCAAATCGAGGTGGATACAAGCGCTCCCTGAGCCCTGATGCCCAAAGTCATACCGGTCGCCTGTACACCAGCAAGGATCACTGTGCCATATCTTGTATAATCCTGGAGTTTTTCTCTTCCGTCTTCTTCTTTCGACATATCTTCCCATTTTGGGATAACCATGGTCAGAAGCTGCACGATGATGGAGCTATTTATGTAAGGATATATACTCATCGCAAACACAGAATAATTCCTCATAGCGCCTCCTGAGAAGAGGTCCATAAAAGCAAACAAGGTACCTTGCTCAAACAAACCGGCTATGACTTCGGGTATTATGCCCGGCACGGGTATTGCAACTCCAGCTCTAAAGACGATGAGCATACCTACAGTAAAAAGTATTCTTTTCCTCAGGTCTGGAACGCGCCAGGCATTTTTTATCATAGAGACCATTTATATCACCTCGGCTCTGCCGCCTGCGGCTTCGATTTTCTCCTTCGCAGAAGCGGAAAATGCATGTGCCGTAACGGTAAGAGCCTTGTCTATTTCACCCTCACCAAGTATTTTCACAAATTCTCGGTTTCTTCTGATAAGCCCAGCATTTCTAAGTTCTTCTGGGCCTACCTCGCTTCCGTCTTCAAACATGTTGATATCGCCAACGTTTACAATGCCGTATTCCTTGCCAAATATGTTTTTGAAACCTCTCTTGGGAATACGTCTCACTAATTTCGTCTGCCCGCCCTCGAACCCCGGCGGCTTAACTCCTCCAGACCTGGACTTTTGACCCTTATGGCCACGGCCTGCGGTTTTTCCGGTACCAGAGCCAATACCTTGGCCTTTTCTTTTGGGTTTCTTGACTGATCCAGGAACCGGTGATAATACATCATGCAATTCCATTAGAACCGACCTCCGCTTCGTCGCCTTTTTCCCTTCTCCTGGACAAGCCACGAATCTCACTTATCTCACGGGCACTGCGAAGGTTTTTGAGTGCCTCTATGGTTGCATATACTACGTTATATGGATTTGACGAGCCAAGAGATTTGGTCAAAACATCCTGAATCCCAGCAAGTTCCATAACCGGCCTAACGCCTCGCCCTGCAATGATACCGGTACCTTGTGATGCCGGCCTAAGAAGTACTTTCCCTGCACCAAACTCGCCTATGACTTCGTGAGGAATGGTGGTACCGTTCATCGGCACTTCAATTAGGTTCTTCTTAGCATCATCTATACCTTTTCTAATAGCATCTGTAAGGTCTTGAGCTTTTCCCAAACCGGCTCCAACCTTACCGTTTCCATTTCCAACGACCACAAGCGCCCTAAAACTCCGCTTGCGACCTCCTTTTACCGTTTTGGAGACAGGACCGAATGTAACAATCTGGTCCTTGAACTCCTCCTGAGGTTGGTTCTTATAACCATCCCTATTGGAATCGTCTCTTGCAAACAAATAATCACCCCGCATGTTAGAAATCCAACCCGCCTTCTCTTGCTCCATCTGCCAAGGCCTTAACTCTCCCGTGGTAGACGTAACCGCCTCTGTCAAAAACAACCTTCTTTATATCTTTTTCAAGAGCTCTTGCCGCCAACAACTTGCCTAAAGCATTCGCTCCCTCTATGTTGCCTCCAGAAACGCTAAGTTCTTTGAAAGCCGGTTCGGTCGAAGACGCAGATACCAAAGTCCTTTGGCTAACGTCATCTATTATCTGGGCATACACATGTTTAGAACTTCGAAAAACATTAAGCCTAGGGCGCTCAGGTGTTCCGACAACTTTTCGTCTCACTCTCTTGTGGCGCTTGGCTCTTTGAATAGAACTCTTCTTAACAGCCATTAATCGTCTTCCCTCCTCCACAGGGCTACTTGGCGCCCTTAACTACCTTGCGCTTTACAACTTCTCCAGCATATTTGACTCCGGTCCCTTGATAGGGCTCGGGCGGCCGCAATCTCCGTATGTCTGCAGCAATCTGCCCAACCGCTTGTTTGTCAATCCCACGTACTATGACCTGGTTGGGAGCTGGCACGTCAATCTCGATTCCCTTAGGAGGTACTATTTCACACGGTTTCGAGAACCCAAGGTTCAGAATCAGTTTGTCTCCAGACTTTGCGGCTCTGTAGCCCACGCCAGAAATCTCCAGAGTTTTCTCATACCCTTCAGTGACTCCGACAACCATGTTATGAATCAAGGTCCGCGTAAGACCGTGGAGCGCTCTGTGCTTCTTTACGTCAGACGGCCTCTCAACCTTAACTACATCATCTTCTATAGATACTTGCATATCTGGATGAATACTATTACTCATAGTTCCCTTGGGGCCTTTGACTGTAACCTGAGTCCCATCTACAGTTACAGAAACCCCTGAGGGTATGTTTATGGGTTTTGTTCCAATTCGCGACATATGAAAACCCTCCTGTACCTTCCTACCATACGTAACAAACTACTTCTCCGCCAACTCCTTCTTTGCGAGCTGTCCTATCATCCATGATTCCGCTGGATGTTGATATGACAGCTATCCCCAATCCACCCAAAACTCTTGGAATGTCATCTTTACCGGCATAGACCCTAAGGCCGGGTTTTGATATCTGCCGGATACCTGTAATGGCACAGGTTTTTCCCGGTCCGTACTTCATGTAAACCCTGAGTTGTGCAACAGGTTTCCCTTGGACAACCTCATAGTCTCGGATGTACCCTTGTTCTTTCAAAACCATGAGAATACGTTCCTTTGTCCTGGAAAAAGGCACATCTACCCTATCATGCTTTGCCATGCCGGCGTTGCGGAGTCTGGTAAGCATATCCCCAATAGGATCATGTGTCATCTATAATCTCCCTCCTACCAGCTGGCTTTCTTTACGCCAGGAATCTCACCGCGATGGGCCAACGCTCTGAAACAGTGCCTGCACAAACCGAACTTTCTCATGTAGGCGCCAGATCTGCCGCAGATCTTGCATCGGTTGACTTTTTGCGTAGAGTATTTTGGCTCCTTCATCGCCTTGTTTATTTTGGCTTTGCTAGCCAAGAAATCTCCCCCTTACTGTCTAAAGGGCATACCCATTCCTCTAAGAAGATAACGCCCTTCCTCATCTGTCTTCGCCGTTGTGGTAATGGTAATGTTCATACCACGTATTTTTGTCACTTGATCGTAATCAATCTCAGGAAAGATAAGTTGTTCCTTAAGTCCCATCGAATAGTTCCCTCTACCGTCGAAACCATCAGGCGACATTCCACGGAAGTCTCTCACCCTAGGCAATACCACATTAAACAACTTCTCAAGGAAATCATACATCCGCTTTCCTCTGAGAGTGACCTTACAACCCACATTCATACCTTCCCTTACCTTAAAGGCAGAAATGGACCTTTTAGCTCTGGTAACAACAGGCTTCTGACCCGCAATCCTGGTAAGATCAGCAACTGCGGCTTCCAGAGCATCTGGATTCTGAGTAGCCTCGCCTACGCCCATATTAATGACTACTTTCTCAATTTTCGGTACCTCGAAAATATTCTTGTAGCCAAATTCCTTCATCATGGCAGGGACTACTTCTTCAGTATAAAGTTCCTTAAGTGCCACGTTACTCGACCTCACTTGTCAATAACTTCGCCACATTTTTTGCAAACTCTACGCTTCTTACCATCTGTAACAGTGAATCCAATCCTGGTTGGTCGCGAGCACTTCGGACACACGAGCATCACAGCAGATCTGCTGATGGGACCTTCTCTCTCGATTACGCCCCCTTGCGGCAAATCCTTAGTCGGTCTTTGGTGTTTCTTCTGCAAATTGACCCTATCTACGACCAATCTATTATCCGTGGGCAATGCCCGCAAAACTGTACCCTTGGTGCCTTTGTATTTCCCGCTTATAACCAAGACCGTGTCGCCCTTGCGAATATTCACTAGTTCCACCACCTTCTCAAGACGCTATATTACCTCAGGAGCTAGGGAAATTATCTTCGTAAATCGCTTTTCTCTAAGTTCCCGAGCCACAGGGCCAAAAATGCGTGTGCCCTGGGGTTCTGTCGCATCCTTCAGTATAACCGCTGCATTATCATCAAATTTGATATATGTTCCGTCAGGACGCCTCACGTTAGTGCTTGTTCGAACAATTACAGCTCGAACTACTTGACCCTTCTTGACAACGCCTCCGGGCGTGGCCTCTTTGACTGAAGCCACGATAACATCCCCTAGGCCCGCATAGCGCCTAAAACCACTTCCAAGTACCCTTATGCACATAATCTCTTTGGCGCCAGTGTTATCGGCAACCTTTAGTCTGCTCTCCGGTTGAATCAAGAACGGTCACCTCCGAGCGGGTGCTCGGATGCTTCTAGCACCTCAGCTATCCTCCAGCGTTTATGCTTGGATATGGGCCTGGTTTCTATCAAAAGCACCTTATCACCCAAAGATGTAACGTTCTTTTCATCGTGAGCTTTTATCCTCTGAGTCGACCTGATCCTTTTTCCGTAAAGCGGACTTACCTTCCACGTATCAACCGCAACAATACGTGTCTTATCCATCTTGTCGCTTACTACAACTCCAACCATTTTCTTACGTTTTACGTGCTCCATAACTCTAACCCTCCTGGACCAACCTTCCTAGTTCTCTCTGGCGCTGAATAGTCTTTACTCGTGCTATTGACCGCTTAACCTCGCTTATCCTCATCACGTTATCCAACTGCCCTGTTGCGAGCTGAAAGCGCAGATTGAAAAGTTCATCCTTCAGATCCAGAAGGGTCCTATTCAACTCCATATCGCTCATCGCTCTAATTTCCTGCGCTTTCATCGTCAGTCACCGCCTTTTCCCGTACAACGCCCATCACTTCGGGTCGCTTCACAAACTTTGTCTTGATTGGCAACTTGGTTCCCGCCAACCTCAGAGCTTCTCGAGCTACCTCTTCTGAAACTCCGGCAATTTCGAAAAGGATCCTAGCTGGCTTTACCACAGCCACCCAGTACTCGGGGTTACCTTTACCGCTACCCATTCGGGTCTCAGCCGGCTTTTTTGTAAAGGGCTTATCCGGAAATATCCGGATCCACACCTTGCCGCCCCTCTTCATGTAACGGGTAAGGGCTACCCTCGCAGCTTCTATCTGCCTGTCAGTGATCCACGCCGGTTCAAGCGCCATGAGTCCGTACTCACCGTAAAATATCTCATTCCCGCGTGAAGCCTGACCTTTCATCCTGCCTCTTTGCTGTTTTCTATACTTCACACGTTTGGGCATTAACATAAATCAATTACCTCCCTCAGCAGCTCTACCCTGGGATTTCGAGGGGGTGACATCGCCTTTATAGATCCACACTTTTACCCCGATGCGGCCATATGTTGTATGAGCTTCAGCAAACCCATAGTCAATATCTGCTCTGAGTGTGTGCAATGGAACGGTGCCCTCGCTTGCCTTCTCACTTCGAGCAATCTCTGCGCCCTGCAAGCGACCAGATACCCTAATCTTTATACCCTTGGCACCGGATCTCATAGCTCTCTGAATAGCCTGCCTCATAGCTCGCCTGTAAGACACCCTTCTAGCTATTGATTCGGCTACGTTCTCAGCTACCAGCTGGGCATCTGTTTCGGGACTCTTCACTTCGATGCAATGCACGTTCACTCTCTTGCCAGTTTGCTTGGCAAGTTCCTTGCGTAGGTTCTCAATACCGCTACCACCACGCCCTATGACCATTCCAGGTCTAGCTGCATGAACGTATATGGTAATCTCTTGTGGCTTCCGCTCGATTTCAATTCTTGGAATACCTGCCTGGCCCAAATTCCCTTTAATGTAATCCCTAATCTTCTTGTCTTCGAGGAGGAGCTCAGAAAACTCCTTGGTAGCAAACCATCTGGAATCCCAATTGTATATCACGCCCACACGAAGTCCCTTTGGATGAATTTTCTGACCCAAATCCTTAACCCTCCTCTCTTTCCTTCAATACTACAGTTAAATGCGAAGTTCTCTTCAAAATCGGAAAAGCCTGTCCCCTCTGTCTCGGATGGTATCTCTTAAGGGTTGGACCTGGTCCAACGTGTATCTCCGACACATACAGCTCGTCCTTGCTCATATCATGATTGTTCTCGGCGTTAGCTACTGCAGAACGAATAGCTTTCTCCACAACTGTGCTCGCCTTTTTAGGAGTGAACCTCAAAATGGCAAGCGCTTCGTCAACTGGTTTCCCCCGCACAAGGTCGGCCACTATGCCTACTTTAGTAGGGGATATTCTTATGTGTTTTACTATGCAACGTGCTTCCATGAGTTTCGAATAGACCCCCTTACTTTAGTGCTGTGGAGCGCTGTGTATGCGATCCATGGCCTCTAAATGTACGTGTGGGAGCGAATTCGCCTAGTTTATGACCCACAGCGTCTTCTGTAATATAGACGGGTACATGTTTACGCCCGTCATGAACTGCTATAGTATGGCCAACCATCTCAGGCACAATCGTCGAGTTGCGTGCCCACGTTCTTATAACCCTCTTGTCACCTTTTTCGTTCATCGCCCTTACCTTGGCCAGAAGTTTCAGGTCAACATAGGGCCCCTTCTTCTTGGATCGGCTCATAATCGCCCCCTCCTTCCTTCCATTATTTTCTCCGCTTCACGATAAGTCTATCTGATGCCTTGTTCTTTTTCCTAGTTTTATATCCCAACGTAGGCTTGCCCCATGGAGTTACAGGCCCTGGCATTCCAATAGGAGCCTTTCCTTCTCCGCCTCCATGCGGGTGGTCCACTGGGTTCATCGCCGCACCCCGCACGCTGGGACGCCATCCCAGATGCCTAGTGGCGCCTGCTTTGCCTTTGCTGGTGTTTTCGTGTTCCACATTGCCTACCTGACCTACAGTAGCCCTGCACCCAACGGGTACCCTTCTTTGTTCACCTGAGGCCAGTCTAAGAAGAGCATATCCACCCTCTTTGGCCATAAGCTGAACCTGTGCCCCTGCGGATCTCGCGATCTGGCCTCCCTTACCAGGAACCATCTCAACGTTATGAACAAACGTGCCCGTAGGTATATTGTCCAAGGGCAGTGCATTTCCTGGCTTTATATCTGCATCAGGCCCTGAAACGACTGTGTCCCCCACGAAAATCCCTGAAGGAGCCAAAATGTATCTTTTCTCCCCGTCAGCGTAGTAGATAAGCGCTAGGCGTGCTGACCGGCCGGGATCATATTCGATGGCGGCAACCTTGCCCGGAATACCGTCTTTGTCACGCTTAAAGTCCACGATACGAACCAACTGTTTTGTGCCACCGCCGCGATGACGTACGGTTATCTTGCCTTGAGAGTTTCGCCCTGCCGACTTTTTCTTGGAAACAACTAGACTCTTTTCCGGCTCAGTCTTGGTTATCTCTTCATAAGTACCGGACACTCGCTGGCGAAGCCCAGGTGATGTTGGCTTAAAGTCTTTTACTGGCAACCAATTTCCCTCCCTTACGGTGTCCTAAATACCTTCGAAGAATTCTATCTTCTGCCCTGGGGCTAATGTCACCATAGCCTTCTTCCAATTCGATGTGCGCCCCACAGAATAGCCCATTCTCCTGGATTTCCCTTTCATCGAAACGGTGTTTACCTGCAAGACCTTTACCTTGAATATTTCCTCGACTGCATTGTGAATATCAGCCTTGGTAGCTTTGGGATGTACCTTGAAAGTGTACTTCCCTTGGGCTATAAGATCATTACTCTTCTCCGTAATAACGGGAGCGATAATGATATCTCTGGCAGTAAGATTCATGCTAATACCTCCTCCATTATACGGAGTGCATCTTCTGTAACCACGAGATACCGCTTGGACATAGCATCATACGTGGATACCTGCCTTGCGGTTGTAACCTTTACGCCCGGAATGTTCCGCGACGAAAGGACCACGTTTGGCTCAACATCTGCCGTAATGATCAGAGAGCTCTGTTCAGCCCCTAGTTTCTTCAAAATCCCATATACTTCTTTTGTCTTGGGTTTGTCCATCTTCAGTTCCTTAAGCACTATGATTTTACCCTCAGACGCTTTTAGCGAAAGGGCTGATGCTAATGCTTGCCTTTTCATCTTCTTTGGCAAAGGAGAACCGTAGTCTCTCTGTTGTGGACCGAACACCACTCCTCCGCCTTTCCAAATAGGCGACCTGATGCTTCCGTGCCTGGCCCGTCCCAGACCCTTCTGCCTCCAGGGTTTTCGGCCACCTCCCCTGACTTCCCCTCTTGTTTTAACTTTCGCTGTACCTACTCTCGCATTATTCTGGTGCGAAAGCACGGCTGCTCGTATGAGCGCTTTGTTAATATCTGCGCCAAACAATTGGTCAGGCAGGCTCACAGTGCCCATCTCATCGCCTTCTGTATTGTAAACATGCGCTTCCGGCACGAGGCTCCCTCCTTAACAAGCTTTTGTGCTTCACCGAGAAGCCTCTCTAATCATGACCAAGGACCCTCTGCTTCCAGGTACTCCTCCGTACACAAGAAGCAAGTTCTTCTCGGGATCTACATCTATCACTTTCAAATTCTTTACAGTCACTCTCTCGCTACCTTTGTGCCCTGGCATTTTTCTGCCTTTCCAAACTCGCGCAGCATCTCTTGCCTGTAGGGACCCGGGGCCTCTATGATATTTCGAACCATGCGATGACGGCCCCCGGCTGAAGTTCCATCTCTTAATGCTGCCAGCATACCCTTTTCCAAGAGAAGTTCCTGTGACATCTACATATTCACCTGAACTAAATACATCTACTTTTACCTGATCCCCGATCTTCTGAGAGCTGCCAGGGGCAACTCTGAACTCCCTAAGATACCTAGCAGGAGTTACTCCCTTACTCTTGAAGTACCCTTTTTGGGGTTTGGTCAGGCGTTTCTCGCTAACAAAACCAAATCCAATCTGCACCGCATTATAGCCATCTCTATCCTCAGTCTTCACGTCGACGACTGTGCAAGGACCGGCTTCAAGGACGGTTACAGGAATCAGCTTGCCTTCTTCATCAAATACCTGGGTCATCCCAATTTTCTTACCAAGGATGGCCTTCATAGCACAGCACCTCCTCTATAACAAGCCGCAAATTCACACAGCCTTAATCTCTATATCCACGCCAGCAGGCAAATCCAGCCTCGTAAGAGCATCCATCGTTTTGGTTGTAGGTTCGATTATGTCGATTAGACGCTTGTGAACCCTCATCTCAAACTGTTCGCGAATGTCCTTTTCTCCGTTAGGAGCGGTTAAGATAGTATATACACTTCTTTCCGTCGGAAGAGGCACTGGCCCTGACACAAGCGCTCCTGTCCTCTTCGCCGTCTCTACTATCCTACTGGCTGAATGATCCAGTATTTCGTGGTCGAAGGCTCTTAACCGAACTCTAATCTTCTGCCTCCGCACAATGATCACTCCTCAATTCTGGTGACTACACCTGATGCAACAGTGCGGCCGCCTTCACGTATTGCAAACCTTAGGCCCTCTTCTATCGCTATTGGAGCTATTAATTCTACTTCTATGCTTACGTTGTCTCCGGGCATTACCATCTCTACCCCTTCAGGTAGCGTGACTGTGCCTGTCACATCTGTGGTCCTAAAGTAAAACTGAGGCCTGTATCCTGAGAAGAATGCGCTGTGCCTGCCACCTTCTTCTTTGCTCAGTACATAAATCTCTGCACCAAACTTCTTGTGTGGCTTTATGCTGCCAGGCTTTGCCAACACTTGACCTCGCTCTACTTCGTCCTTTGAGATCCCTCTTAGCAAACATCCTACGTTGTCTCCCGCTTGCCCTACGTCAAGCGTCTTCCTGAACATCTCTATCCCTGTTACTACTGTGCTCTTTGGCTTCTCTGAAAAACCTACTATCTCTACAGAATCCCCTACCTTGACCATTCCTCTTTCTATCCTGCCTGTTACTACTGTCCCTCGTCCTGTTATCGTAAACACGTCTTCTATAGATAGCAAGAACGGCTTGTCTATATCCCTCTCCGGAGTAGGAATATATTCGTCTACCGCTTCCATTAACTTTAGTATCGGACCACACCACTGGCAATCCGGCTTGCCGCATCCGCACTCCAATGCCTTCAGCGCAGAACCCCTTATCACCGGCGTGTCGTCCCCCGGATAATCGTACTTGTCCAATAGTTCCCTTACTTCAAGCTCGGATATCTCTAAAAGTTCCTCGTCATCTACCATGTCTACTTTGTTCAAAAATACCACTATCGCAGGAACTCCTACCTGCCTCGCCAATAGTACGTGCTCCCTTGTCTGCGGCATCGTTCCATCTGCTGCAGATACTACTAGTATCGCCCCGTCCATCTGCGCAGCGCCTGTTATCATGTTCTTGATGTAGTCCGCGTGACCCGGACAGTCTACGTGAGCATAGTGCCTATTGTCTGTCTCATACTCTACGTGCGATACCGATATCGTTATCCCTCTTGCCCTTTCTTCGGGCGCCTTGTCTATCTTGTCAAATGGCGTAAAGTCCGCTCTCCCCTGGCTCGCCAATACCTTCGTTATTGCCGCAGTAAGAGTCGTCTTACCATGGTCTATATGACCTATGGTCCCTATGTTCACATGAGGTTTCGTTCTCTCAAATTTCTTCTTAGCCATTTCCAGTTTAACCCTCCTTAATTACGCTTAACCATAATTCTTAGAAATTATCTTCTCCGCTTCTGCAGGAGGAACCACATCATAGTGTGAGAACACCATCGTGTAGGTTCCACGGCCCTGGGTTTTGGACCTAAGGTCAGTCGCATAACCAAACATCGTCGCAAGAGGTACCAAAGCGTCGATAATCTCAAAGGTACCTGTGGTCTGCATTCCAGTTATCTGCCCTCTTCTTGCAGTAAGATCTCCCAATACCTCGCCCAAGAAGTCCGAAGGCGTGTTGACCTCCACCTTCATGATGGGCTCCAAAAGAATGACTTTTGCCTTCGACAAGGCATCCTTAACTGACATAGAACCCGCGATCTTGAAAGCAAGGTCTGATGAGTCAACTTCATGATAGGACCCGTCTTCAAGGATAGCTTTTACATCAACCAGGGGATATCCTATCAAAGAGCCTGATTCAAGAGCTTCTCTAACGCCAGATTCAACTGCGGGAATAAACTCCTGAGGAATCGCTCCCCCTTTAATGGCACTATCGAACGCGAATCCCGATCCCCTTGGCAAAGGCTCCAGCCTGACCTTAGCGTGCCCGTACTGACCATGGCCTCCCGACTGCCTAATGAACTTCCCTTCTCCTACAACAGGTTCCAGAATGCTCTCTTTGTAGGCAACCTGTGGCTTTCCGACGGTAGCGCCAACGCCAAACTCGCGCAACAATCTATCACAGATGACCTCCAAGTGTAACTCTCCCATGCCTGCTATTAGCGTCTGACCAGTCTCTTCATCTGTCTTGAAAGTAAAGGTAGGATCCTCTTCCGCCAACTTCGCCAGACAGGTACCCAACTTGTCTACGTCCTGCCTCGTTTTGGGCTCGATTGCAACCGTGATAACAGGGGTTGGAAACACAATCGGTTCCAGTATTATTGGGTTATCCTGATCACACAAAGTGTCACCGGTTACCGTATGCTTCAACGCCACTGTCGCAACAATATCCCCGGTAGATACAGCTTGAACATCTTCCCTATGATTTGCATGCATAAGGAGAAGGCGTTGAATCCTTTCGGTTTTATCTCGGGTTGCATTGTACACATAAGATCGGTTGGTCAAAACGCCTGAATACACCCGAAAATATGTGACCCTACCAACATAAGGATCGGTCATTACTTTGAAAGCCAACGCACAGAACGGCTCGTCATCGCTGGGCTTGCGTACCGTTACCTCTCCGGTGCCCGGAACTATACCCTCAACCGGAGGAACGTCCAAGGGCGACGGCAGAAAATCCACTATTCCATCCAAAAGCCTTTGAACACCTTTGTTTTTGAACGACGAACCGCAGAAGCATGGCACCAGTTTATTGGTTACAGTGCCTTTGCGAAGAGCTCTTATCAGCATGTCCGCAGGTATTTGCTCTCCTTGCACATATTTCTCAAGTATTCCATCGTCGAAGTCCGATGCCGCGCCAATAAGTTTTTCGCGGTAATCCAAGAACAAGGATCGCATATCTTGAGGTATATCTGTTTCTTGAATCTCAAGACCTATCTCGTCTGTCCACAGCAAAGCCTTCTCATGAAGGACGTCTACCACACCTACAAACGTATCTTCCACGCCAATCGGTAAAGTTATAACCACGGGGTTTGCCCCAAGCTTCGTTTCGATCGCGCGCAGGACTTTGTAAAAATCCGCCCCCAACGTGTCCATTTTGTTAATATATGCAATCCTGGGGACTTTGTAGCGATCGGCCTGCCGCCAAACCGCCTCTGATTGGGGTTCGACGCCGCCCTTAGCGCAGAATATCGCTACAGCTCCGTCAAGCACTCTAAGGCTTCTTTCTACTTCGGCCGTAAAGTCAACGTGTCCTGGCGTGTCTATAATGTTTATTCGAAAATCTTTCCAATGACACGTAGTAGCTGCTGAGGTGATCGTAATACCTCTTTCCTGCTCCTGCTGCATCCAGTCCATTGTAGCCGAGCCTTCATCGACTTCACCTATTCGGTGAACCTTGCCGGTATAAAACAAGATACGCTCGGTTGTCGTTGTTTTGCCGGCGTCTATGTGTGCCATAATACCTATATTCCTGATCTTATCCAAGGGATA
The DNA here is from genome assembly GCA_033810155.1 of Bacillota bacterium. Taxonomy (GTDB): domain Bacteria; phylum Bacillota; class Sulfobacillia; order Fermentithermobacillales; family Fermentithermobacillaceae; genus UBA3907. The sequence continues at coordinate 33,298 of JAPXKJ010000004.1, forward strand.
TGTCTGCGGCATCGAATTCCCCCCTTTCATCATCTTTTCCACCTTGTCTACCACCTATAGTGGGCAAAAGCTCTATTCGCTTCTGCCATCCTATGCATTTCTTCTTTTCTTCTTACAGTATTACCAGTGTTGTTAGCCGCGTCCAATATCTCGGCAGCCAACTTATTCTCAAAACCCCGCTCCGAACGCTGCCTCGAAAAATCAACTATCCATCTGAGCGCCAAAGATAACCTTCGTTCAGGCCTTACCTCCATAGGTACCTGGTACGTAGCGCCGCCCACTCTCCTAGGTCGTACCTCGAGAACAGGCATCGCGTTCTTCACCGCCTGGTCCAGAACCTCAAGGGGATCCTTACCTGTCTTTTCCCCGATCATATCCATGGCGCCGTAAACTATGCGCCTGGCTTTTGCCTTTTCTCCGTCGTACATCACTTTGTTAGTAAGCCTTGTCACCAACACAGAATTATACACGGGATCTGGCGTCCACGTTCTCCCAGGAGCTTTACCCCTTCTAGGCACACAATTCACCTCCATAACTTCATTTTTTCGGCTTCTTAGTTCCGTATTTTGACCGCCCTTGTTTTCTATCAGTAACACCGGCAGTATCAAGAGTGCCTCGTACAATATGGTACCGCACTCCAGGCAAGTCCCTTACACGTCCGCCGCGTATCAAAACCACTGAGTGTTCTTGCAGGTTGTGACCAATGCCAGGAATATATGCTGTGACTTCTAACCCATTTACGAGACGAACTCGCGCGATCTTCCTCAAAGCCGAATTAGGCTTCTTGGGTGTGGTGGTCCTTACCACAGTACATACTCCACGCTTAAAGGGATTGCCCATTAGCGCAGGGGATTTAGCCTTGTCTTCTGACTTCGTTCTGCCCTGTCGGACCAACTGATTAACCGTTGGCACATCTAACCCTCCTCTCGATATTGTTCGTCCGTCCAAATCTCATCATTTGTCTTTCAATATCGCACAGCAAGAAGCTCCTACGCTTATGCCGCAATACTCGCCAAGCTCTTTCATGTTCAAAACCCAGACAATTTCTATCTCACTCTGTCTTGCTAGGTTGAGCACATCTCGTAGCACCTTTATATCTGCATCTTGTGCAACTAATACTTTTTCAACCGACCCTCTGGACATGGCCTTTGTGACAGCTCTTGCCCCTACGACCTTTCGTCTTTTGGGAACATGTTCATACGCCGGGCTCATTATATACCAAACCTCCCGCGTAGTAACATAAAAAAGCACGCTTTATGAGTCTAGCATCCTCTTAAAAGCGTGTCAATGGTATGGATACTGCGCCTTTTCAGCTTCTGGGGGCCAGGATGGGATAGATCTATGTCCGACCCTGACCCCTTCCCCAGAACTATATCTGAAAAACCCAGATCTCCCGCTTGCTGGTAATAGCACTCGGGTCAAATTCCACTTCATCGCTAGGGATCTTTACGACGTTAGTCTGTCCCTCAAGGAAACTATCAACAGTTGATATTGGCCAAGATTCTATATACCTGGTCTTGTAGTGCATAGGTATTGCAACGTTAGGGTCGATACGCTCGGTCACCGATTTGGCAGACTGTCCATCGATAGTGTAGTATCCGCCAACTGGTATCATAAGGATGTTTATTTTGCCCATCTTTTTCAGCGTATCATCGCTCGGGATGTGCCCTAAGTCACCCAAATGCGCTATGGTAAATCCCCCAAAATCCATGACAAAGATCCCATTGTGGCCACGCTTTCTCCCAGTCCCATCATCATGATAAGAGGGAATGGTCCGAAAAACTACATCACCTATGGTTTCCATAATCTCTATGCATCTATTCGTCGTCTCATCTAGACCACGCAATACTTTGAAATCGCCTTGCAACACGTTAACTGCATTATGATCATGGTGCTCGTGGGACACAGTTACTACGTCAACCATCTCGTCTATCTTTGGATAAGGAACATCGGCATCAAACGGATCGGTAAGTATACTAAGTCCTTTAGGCGATTCAATAAGGAATGCAGAATGTCCCTTCCATTTGATTTTCACTGTGACATCCCTCCATTTCTCATAAAACGCTCTACCCGAATTATTCACCTACTGCTTCGGCTACCACGACTTCGTCTTCTTTCTCGGCAACAGATTGAACGAGTATCTCGTCGTACTTCTGCATGCCCGTTCCTGCCGGGATAAGCTTACCTATGATAACATTCTCTTTTAGACCGATGAGATTATCTGTCTTGCCTTTGATCGCTGCGTCTGTGAGCTCTCGCGTCGTCTCTTGGAACGATGCGGCTGACAAAAACGAATCCGTTGAAAGCGACGCCTTGGTAATCCCTAGAATAATGGGCTTGCCTGTTGCAGGCTCCCCACCGTTTTCGAAAACACTTGCGTTAGCATCAGCAAACTCAATGACGTCGACAGTTCCGCCGGGCAGAAGATTAGTATCTCCTGGATCATCTACCTTGACCTTCCGCATCATCTGCCTGACTATGACCTCGATGTGTTTATCTGAAATATCTATTCCTTGCAATCTATAGACTCTTTGAACCTCGCTGAGAATGTACTCTTCTACTGCCCTTACGCCTTTTATCACGAGAAGATCGTGGGGGTTTACAGAGCCTTCAGTTAGAATATCTCCCATCTCAACAACCTGGCCGTCTGTCACCTTTATCAGCCCTCCGAAAGGAATTACTATCGTGCTTTGGTCTCCTTCCGGAGATGTGATGACGATTTCTCTCTTTTTGTCGCCTTCCTTGATCTCCAAGACTCCGCCAATCTCTGCTATTGCTGCTTGCCTCTTAGGTTTCCTTGCTTCAAAAAGTTCTTCAACCCTAGGAAGACCTTGAGTAATGTCTTCTCCGGCTATCCCACCCAAGTGGAAGGTTCTAAGCGTAAGCTGAGTACCAGGTTCTCCAATGGATTGAGCCGCAATTATGCCAACTGCTTCTCCAACGTCCACAATATCACCGGTAGCAAGATTCTTACCGTAGCACTTAACGCACACGCCATGGCGAGTTTCACATGTAAGGACAGATCTGACTGCAACTTCCTTAATTCCAGCCTCAACAATATTCTGCGCGGTTTTTGCATCGATGAATTCTTGCCTCTTACACAGTACTTCACCAGTGTCAGGATGGACAATATCTTTGACCGAGTATCTTCCGACTATCCTGTCATATAGTCCCTCGATTAATTCGCCATCTATGACAATATCTTTAACCAAAATACCTGCGTCTGTTCCACAGTCATCTTCCCTTATTATCACATCTTGTGCTACGTCAACCAGTCTCCTGGTCAGATAACCTGAGTCAGCGGTTCTGAGAGCCATATCCACCAGGCCTTTCCTCTGTCCGTGAGTCGACGTGAAATACTCAAGAACCGAAAGCCCTTCGCGGAAATTTGACCTAATTGGCTGTTCAACCATTCTGCCAGAAGGATCAACCATAATCCCACGCATTCCGCCTAATTGGGATATCTGCTGTATATTGCCTCTGGCACCTGATGCCGCCATCATGTAAACAGGATTCCACTTGCTAATAGAATTCTGAAGTTCCTTCGTAACTTGGTCGGTTGCACTCCTCCAAACATCAATTACCTTGTGGTAGCGTTCCTCTTCGGTTAGCAAGCCCGTTTTGTATTGGCTCTCGATCTGGAAAACCTTTTCATCTGCATCAGAAAGGATCGCGGGCTTTTCGTCGGGAACCACTACGTCGCTTATAGCGATAGTTGAGCCTGCTATCGTAGCAAACGTGAACCCTAGGTCCTTTATCCCATCTAGCATTTGAACTGTCTCTTCCATACCGTAACGATTGATACTTTCGGAGACTATGCGGTTTAGTAATTTCCGATCTATGACTTCGTTTGCGAATCTCAATCCTTGAGGAAGTACTTGATTGAAAATACACCGTCCAGGCGTCGTGACTATTCGTTCAAACGAACCGTCTTCTTTATGGTGCCTCAATAGCACCATATCGTGCAGTCCTACCACGCCCATTTCGTATGCCATGATGACTTCGTCTATGGATCCATATCTTTTGTCACAAACTTCTTCCTTGACTGTCGCCAAATCCTCTGTTTCCGCCAAGGTCAGGTAATATATGCCAAGAACCACGTCCTTTGTCGGTGTGACTGCGGGCGTTCCGTCTTTAGGAAGCAACAAATTGTACATTGAAGACATAAGGATCTTTGATTCCGCCTGGGCTTCGGCTGATAAGGGTACGTGCACAGGCATTTGGTCACCGTCGAAATCCGCATTGTAGGGCGGGCATACCAGTGGATGTATCTGTATGGCTCGTCCTTCAATCAGTACAGGTTCAAAGGCCTGTACGCTCAGTCTATGCAAAGTAGGAGCTCTGTTCAAAAGCACAGGATGATCCTTGATCACTTCTTCGAGAATGTCCCATACCTCAGGACTAGATCTCTCAACAAGACGCCTAGCGCTTTTTATGTTGGGTGCAAGACCCGTTTCAACCAAACGCTTCATAACAAACGGCTTGAACAGTTCAAGCGCCATTTCCTTGGGAAGTCCGCACTGATAAAACTTGAGATTAGGGCCTACTACAATAACCGACCTACCCGAATAATCCACTCGCTTTCCGAGGAGGTTCTGTCGGAACCGGCCTTGTTTGCCCTTTAGCATATCGGATAAAGACTTGAGCGGCCTCTGCCCCGATCCGACAACTGGCTTTCCGCGACGCCCATTGTCGATTAGGGCGTCAACCGCCTCCTGGAGCATCCTCTTTTCGTTCCGAACGATTATGTCCGGAGCTCCTAGGTCCAGGAGCCTCTTTAGTCTATTGTTCCTGTTAATAACTCTTCGATACAGGTCATTTAGGTCTGATGTGGCAAACCTACCTCCGTCGAGCTGAACCATAGGTCTTAGATCGGGGGGTATTACCGGGATGACATCTAAAATCATCCATTCGGGCCTATTGCCGGACGTCCTGAAAGCCTCCACAACTTCCAGCCGCCTTATTGCCCTCACTTTTCTTTGGCCGGTTGCATTCCTAGCCTGATCCCTGAGTTCCTCAGCTTCTCTGTCGAGATCGATATTGCTCAGGATCTCTCTGATTGCCTCCGCGCCCATACCTGCCCTAAACCTGCTACGTCCATACTTATCGCGCGCGTCCCTGTACTCCGTTTCGCTTAGCACTTGTTTGTACTCAAGTCCCTCGCAATCCCCGGGGTCTGTAACTATATACGACGCAAAATAAAGGACCTGTTCCAAAACTTTTGGCGACATGTCAAGCAAAAGTCCCATCCTCGAAGGCACACCCTTGAAATACCAGATATGGGACACAGGCGTCGCCAACTCTATGTGACCCATCCGCTCGCGTCTGACCTTAGCCCTGGTAACTTCCACCCCGCATTTGTCACATACTACGCCTTTGTATCTAATCCTCTTGTACTTACCGCAGTAGCATTCCCAGTCCTTAGTAGGCCCAAAAATCCTCTCACAAAACAACCCATCCCGTTCTGGTTTTAGCGTCCTGTAATTGAGGGTTTCAGGTTTCTTCACTTCTCCTCGAGACCACTCTCTGATCCTTTCGGGTGATGCAAGAGAAATGCGCATTGCAGCAAAATCGTTAATGTCCACTCTTTAACATCCCCTCTATCTAGATTTCCGGCTCTTCTTCGTCATCAGGCTCGAGGTCACGAATGGACCTTACCCTGCCCAACTGCCCCAGTTCATCGGCTTCCGCGTAGCGAGCCTTACGTTTTGCCTTCGTTTTGGTGGGCTTTTTCTTGACTACAGTTTCTTCGTCTTCAACAACGTCATGCACATCTTCAGGAACCTCGATCTCTTTGAAGAGTTCATCAAAGATCATCTTAGTATCTTCCTCCAGCTGCTTGGCACGCATAATATCTTCAGATTCTTGCTTATCATCAGCAGAAATTTTCTCCTCTAACGCGGGAATCTCTTCTTCTTTTTCTTCTTCCTCGCCAAGTTCTTCTTCTACGTAGGCAACTTCTTCTTCGTGGTCCTCATATGGCTCTTCGTCAGCGACTTCTCTTTCACGACGACGGACAGGTCTTCTGACTTCAGTTTCTACCATGAAATCAAGTTCCGTAGTAGTTTCCTGCACATCCTCATCCAACTCTTTGATCTCAATCTCGTTGCCTTCTTCGTCGAGAATCTGAACATCCAACGCAAGACTTTGAAGTTCCTTTATCAAGACTTTGAAGGATTCTGGAATCCCAGGCTCGGGTATGTTTTCCCCCTTGACTATAGCTTCATAGGTCTTAACCCTGCCAACTACGTCGTCGGACTTGACGGTCAGCATTTCCTGCAAAGTGTATGCCGCACCATGAGCTTCCAATGCCCAGACTTCCATTTCGCCAAACCTTTGCCCACCCATCTGAGCTTTTCCACCCAAAGGTTGCTGCGTCACGAGTGAGTAAGGGCCTGTAGAACGAGCATGCACCTTGTCATCCACTAGGTGCAACAGTTTCATCATGTATACGTAGCCTACTGTTACAGGACTATCGAAATACTCTCCTGTTCTGCCGTCTCTTAGATTGGTCTTGCCAACCCTAGGCAGCCCAGATTGTTCAAGCAATTCTTCAATTTCTTGTTCTGTTATGCCGTCAAAAATAGGAGTTGCGAAGTGAACGCCAAGCGCTTTGGCTGCCCATCCCAGATGGCATTCAAAGATCTGACCCAAGTTCATTCTAGAAGGAACGCCCAACGGCGTAAGTACTATCTGAACTGGAGTACCGTCCTCCATGAAAGGCATTTCTTCTCGAGGCAATATTTTGGCTACAACACCCTTGTTGCCATGCCTCCCAGCCATTTTATCGCCTTCAGATATCTTGCGCTTCTGCGCAACGTAAACACGCACAAGCACATTGACCCCGGGAGGCAACTCGTCTCCCGCTTCTCTAGTGAATACTTTTACATCAACCACGATACCGCTTTCACCGTGAGGCATTTTTAGAGAATTGTCTCTCACTTCGCGAGCTTTTTCGCCAAATATGGCACGCAAAAGCCGCTCTTCTGGACTAAGCTCCGTTTCTCCCTTGGGCGTTACCTTACCTACCAAGATATCTCCAGACCGTACCTCGGCGCCAATCCTGACTATTCCTCGGTCGTCCAAATCTTTCATCTGATCCTCGCCAACATTGGGGATATCTCTGGTAATCTCTTCGGGACCTAGTTTTGTGTCTCTGGCGTCACATTCATACTCTTGAATGTGAATTGAAGTGTAGACATCTTCTTCCACGAGTTCTCTTGAAATCAATATGGCGTCTTCGAAGTTGTAACCTTGCCACGGCATGTATGCAACCAGGACATTCCTGCCTAAAGCCAACTCACCCATATCTGTAGAAGGCCCGTCTGCAAGCACGTCTCCTTCGGCCACTAAGTCTCCCTTGGATACGATAGTCTTTTGGTTAAAGCACGTGCCTTGGTTGGATCTTCCAAACTTTCGAAGTTTGTAAACGTCTTTCTGGCCTGTTTCCGTTTGGACTACAATTTCCTCTGCTGAGGCTTTTATTACCTGGCCCCTTCGTCTTGCCAGTGTCATCACGCCGGAATCCAAAGCGGCCTTATATTCCAAACCGGTACCTACGTACGGGGCTTCAGGCCTAACAAGTGGCACACCCTGCCGCTGCATGTTCGATCCCATTAGAGCACGGCTAGCGTCATCATGTTCCAAGAAGGGAATAAGTGAAGTAGCTACTGAAAACACCTGTTTCGGAGATACATCCATATAGTCTATTTCATAAGGAGGCGACTTCATGACCTCTCTTCCGTACCTTGCCATCACAGCATCTTCCAAGAAGTAGCCGTCTTCGTCTATGGCGGCGTTTGCCTGGGCAATTATGCAGTCGTCTTCTTCATCAGCAGTTAAATATTCGATCTCATTGGTAACTCTCTTTTCTGCCTTGTTCACTTTTCTATAAGGGGTTTCTATGAATCCTAACCTGTTGATCCGCGCATAACACGTAAGGGAACTCGTTAGTCCAATGTTTGGACCTTCAGGAGTTTCAATTGGGCATATTCTCCCATAGTGTGAATGGTGTACGTCTCGAACTTCAAAACCGGCTCTATCGCGAGTCAGGCCACCTGGTCCTAAAGCCGACAAACGCCGTTTTGCTGTGAGCTCTGTAAGCGGGTTGGTTTGTTCCATAAACTGAGAAAGCTGACTCGACCCGAAAAATTCTTTTATGGCACCTACAACCGGTCTTACATTTATGAGCGCTTGTGGAGTTATGGTGTCTATATCTTGGATGGTCATTCGTTCTCTTACCACCCGCTCCATCCTAGAAAGTCCGATGCGGAACTGGTTCTGGAGTAGTTCACCAACAGTCCTAACGCGCCTGTTGCCTAAGTGGTCGATATCGTCTACGGTACCTACACCTTTTATTAACCCAAAGAAGTAGTTAACAAATGCAATTATGTCGGCAGGTGTCAAGTACTTCTCTTGAGACCACGCTTTTTCGTTTTGCTCGTGGATTCCGTTGGTTAAAACGTGTACGGCTTGCCCATCTTTAGTCAAAACGTCAACTTCGGTAATGCCTGCATCAGATATGATCTGAGCAGCATCTCTGGTGATCAGCGTCCCCGCTTCAATCAATAATTCGCCGGTCGTTGGGTGTACTATGTCCATCATAGCCCGGGTGTTTGCGATACGTCTTCGCAAGAAGAACTTCTTGTTGAGCCTATATCTACCGACAGGGGCCAAATCATACCGACGAGGCTCAAAAAACAGGTTTTCGAAAAGGTTCTTTGCGCTATCGACCGTAGGGGGTTCTCCCGGTCTCAGTCTCCTGTAGATTTCCACCAAGGCTTCGTCTCTGGATTTCGTGCTATCTTTATCCAATGTGTTTTGGAGCACAACGCTCTCGCCCATCAATTCCAAGATCTGAGCGTCAGTTTCAATTCCTACAGCTCTCAAAAGGACGGTCAGAGGCAGCTTACGTGTCCTATCTATTCTAACCCACGCAATGTCATTAGAGTCAGTCTCTACTTCAAGCCAAGCTCCTCTATTGGGGATCAAAGTCGCAGAGTAGATGTTCTTCCCATTTGCATCCGTATCGCACGAGTAGTATGCACCCGGCGAACGTACAAGTTGGCTAACGATGACGCGCTCAGCACCATTGATGATAAAAGTACCGCCGTCTGTCATCAGCGGGAAGTCACCCATGAAAACCTCTTGCTCTTTTAGTTCTCTTGTCGACTTGTTTATCAGCCTGACTCTGGCCTTTAACGGAGCTGAGTAAGTTACGTCCCTCTCTTTGCATTCTTCTACAGAATACTTAGGTTCTCCTAAACTGTAATCGATGAATTCAAGAAACAAATTGTCTGTAAAGTCTCTAATAGGTGAAATGTCCTTAAATACTTCACGCAATCCTTCCTTCAAAAACCATTCGTAAGAATCTTTCTGTACTGCAATAAGGTTTGGAATCTCGCGGACTTCGCGAATACGGCCGTAATCCAACCGTTCGCGCTTGCCTACCTTGACCGGATAGGCCATTCATTTCACTCCTTAGGGGGTAAATTTGCGCCTACGCCCTGAGAAATCGACCTCTTCACTCCAACGCAAACAGGTCATCGGTATTTGATACCTAAGTTTCCGGCTGGCGAGCGTATTATAAATGCAAGTAATAATACTATCACGCCTGCTGACTCATGTCAACAAACGCGACTGCAGAAGCTATTAACTTATATCTCCCTATCCTGTGGAAACAATCCTCTCATCTCGCGGCAAAACCACCCCTACTCTCCTTCAACCGCCAAAAATCTCATCTTGACAAGGACTTCTCGTATTGAGTTTAACTCCTTTTCAGATGGTTCGCACAAAGGTAACCGAAATCCTCCTACCGGAACGCCTACCATCTCCAAAGCTGTTTTCACCGGCACCGGATTAGTTGTAATGAATAGAACCTTAAAAAGTTCAAAGAGTCTGTAGTGTATGCCCCATGCTTCCTTTACTTCGCCTTTACCGAAATATTGTATCATATTCTTAAGGTCTTGCGCTACAAGATGACCCGCTACCGACACTATCCCTGAACCGCCCAAAGAAAGGATGGGAAGAGTCAGGCTGTCATCTCCCGAGTAGACAAAAAAGCTCTCTGGGCATGCCCTAAGTATCATAGATACCTGATCCAGGTTGCCTGAAGCCTCTTTGATGGCTTTTACGTTTTTGAGTTCGGCCAATCTCAGGACCGTTTCAGGCAATATGTTCACTGATGTACGTCCCGGCACATTGTAAAGCATGATAGGAAGAGAAGTAGACTCCGAGATAGCTCTAAAGTGCTGGTAAAGGCCTTGTTGGCTTGGTTTGTTATAATATGGCGTAACGGCCAAAATTCCATCTGCTCCTGCGTCCTCTGCACGCCTTGTAAGCTCCACGCTATCCTTTGTGTTATAGGAACTTGTACCCGCCCAGACCATGACATTGCGGGGAAGAGCGGACCTTACCTCAGACACCAATCTTATTTTCTCCTCGGGTGTGAGGGTGGGAGATTCTCCGGTTGTTCCCGAAACGAGTATACCATCCGCCCCCTGGGCAGAAAGACTCTGCGCAAGCCTAACAGAAGTACCATAGTCTACGTCCAAGTCGGGAGTAAAAGGAGTTACCATTGCTATAATCACACTTCCGTAGGGTGATTCTCTCATAGGGCTACACCTCCTTTTGTTTAGCGTAACTTGCTATCTTCCACAAGCATTTTTGCGATATTGCATGCGTTCGTAGCGGCGCCCCGCCTAAGATTATCAGCTACCAACCAATAGAGGATTCCGTTCTTCGAACTAAGATCACGTCGGATACGACCTACGTACACATCATCGGTATCTTCGCAGTCAAGGGGCATTGGGTACACTTGCTTAGCTGGATCATCGAGAACCGTCACACCAGGAAACGCTGTTAAGACTTCCCGCACTCTTTCAACGTTTGGTTCACTTTTGGTTTCTACAAGACAAGCCTCGGAGTGACCGATGAAAACAGGAACTCTCACACATGTACATGATATCGATAAATCCGGAATGCCTAGTATCTTCCGGGTTTCGTTTACCATCTTCATCTCTTCTTTAGAATAACCGTTATCGACAAAAGAGTCTATCTGCGGTATGAGGTTAAAAGCTATGGGATGCGGAAATTCCGAAGAATCGCGCGAGAACTCAACATCATCAGACACCAGTCTGTTTAAGGAAGTCTGCCTCAACTCTTCCATCGCCTTGTATCCTGCCCCAGAAACTGATTGGTAAGTGCTCACATGCACCCTGAAAAGGCCAAACTCCCGCTCAATAGGGCATAGGCTCATAACCAATTGTATGGTCGAACAGTTAGGCCCGGCTATGAGCCCCTCGTGATCCCAAATACTTGCACCATTGACTTCAGGAACAACAAGGGGTACTTTCTCTTCCATTCTGAAAGCGGAAGACGTGTCAATTACAACCGGACCGCCAATGAGATGTCTAACTAATTCCCTAGATACTTCAGTCGGAGTACACAGGATTACAATATCAAGTTTCCTCAGCACGTCTGAATCCGTCTTTTCGATAGTAAGGGACTGTCCGTGAAACGTGACTACCCTTCCGACCGACTTCTGGTAACCCGTCAAATAGAATTCACAATCAGGCAGGTCCATTTCTTCGAAAACTTTCATTACACGCCCGCCTACCAGACCTCCCGCACCTACTACCCCTATTTTAACCATAGCTTTTACCCCCAGAAACCTTAAGTTAGGGTTAACCTCTCATTTGAGGAACCTTTTGTATGGTAAGAATTATCATCAAATAGAAAAAAGGGCAAGTGAAAATAACAACCTTGCCCTTTTTCGAAAGACTGATTTCCTTACTTCAGTTCAACCTTAGCCCCGGCTTCTTCCAGCGCCTCTTTCACTTTTTGAGCCTCTTCTTTAGAAACCTTCTCTTTTATTGCCTTTGGAGCAGATTCGACAAGTTCCTTAGCTTCCTTCAAACCAAGCCCTGTAAGTTCGCGGACTGTCTTTATAACAGCGACCCTGCTCGCTCCTGCATCCGTAAGGACCACGTCGAACTCTGTCTTTTCCTCTTCAGCAGGCTTTGCTGCCTCTTGCACACCTGCGTTTGCCACAGGAGCTGCTACAACTGCCTGTGCAGATACTCCGAATTCTTCTTCAAACGCCTTCACAAGTTCTGCAAGTTCTACGACTGTCATCTCTTTTACCAAACTCAAAACTTGTTCTATCTTAGACATTCTTATTGACCTCCCTATGGTCTTATACTCGTGCTTCTTCTTTTTGTTGTTTTACTTGACTAAGTACTGTCGCCAAACCCGCCAATGGCGCGTTCAATACAGTTGCTAGCGACGACAACGGTCCATTCATAGCAACTGCAACCTGAGTTAACAGAACCTCTCTGGGTGGTAACGTGGCTAGAAAGACCACTCTGTCTGCTGATATACTTTGGCCTTCTAACACACCACCTTTGATCTTCACCACCGGAACCTCAAGAGAAAAGTCTCGCAAGACTTTCGCGGGAGCCACCGGGTCGACTTCGCTGGCGGCCATCGCCGTAGGTCCCTTAAAGACATCTTCCATACCCTCGAGGTTAAGCTCTTGGGCCGCTCTGAAGGCCAGGGTATTCTTCACCACTTTGTAAGAAACCCCGCTCTCTCGGCACTTACGGCGCAATACTGTGTCGTCTTGAACGGACAAACCTCGGAAATCTACGAAAACCACGCTCTTGGCTGTCTCCATGTTCTTTTTGAGCTCTTCCTGCGCCTTAGCTTTTTCTCGCCTCTGCCTGCTTTCCAACAATATCCCTCCTATCTCGACCGCCTACTCACATCAAAAAGGGCCCTGCCGAAGGCATAGGCCCTTTTTATTCCATATATAGGTCATAAAAGAGTCTAACCTCGGCAGGCGGCCTTCTAAAGAAGGCCATTACGTTTTCACACCTGCTGTCTTAGGTTCACGCTATTTAGTTTATCCGAAACCTAACCATCCTTGCTAAGCACTCTGAGGTCTAGTAAGCCTTGAAAGACTAATCGGAACTCCAGGTCCCATAGACGGGCTCACGGTAACACTCCTTATATACTGGCCTTTGGCCGCAGGTGGCTTCGCTCTGATTATTGCATCCATGAAAACATAGAAATTGTCCAGTAGTTTGTCAGTGCCAAAGGAAACCTTACCTATTTTGGAGTGGACTATCCCTGCCCTTTCGGTTCTGAACTCTACTTTGCCTTGCTTAATCTCTTTTATTGCAGTTTCTACGTCCATAGTTACTGTTCCGGTTCTCGGGTTCGGCATAAGACCCCTAGGTCCAAGGATCCGACCAAGTCGCCCTACGATGCCCATCATGTCGGGAGTAGCAACTGCTCGATCAAACTCTAGCCAACCCTTTTGGATTTGCTCGGCCAGTTCTTCCGCCCCTACATAATCTGCTCCGGCTTCCTGAGCTTCTTTGGCCTTTTCGCCACGCGCAAACACCAGAACTCTCACTTCTTTGCCTGTACCGTGCGGCAATACTACCGCACCTCTGACTATTTGATCTGCGTGTCTTGGATCAACTCCAAGCCTGACGGCGATATCCACAGTTTCATCAAAACCGGCGTACGAAATCTGGGGCATGAGATCAAACGCTTCGTTTGGCTCATAATCTTTCGCCGGTTCTATAAGTTTGGATGCTTCTATATACTTTTTGCCTCTTTTAGGCATTGCCCTAACCTCCTAGTGGTAATAACGGATTCAATCCTCCCACAGAATTGCCTAATAAAACTAGACTACCTCGACCCCCATGCTCCTAGCGGTACCCTCAATCATCCTCATTGCAGCTTCAACAGACCCTGCGTTAAGGTCTTTCATCTTCAACTCGGCTATTTCTCTGACTTGGTCCTTGGTAACTTTTCCAACTTTCTTCTTGTTGGGCTCACCCGAGGCTCTTTCGATTCCAGCCGCTTTCTTGAGTAGTACTGACGCAGGCGGGGTCTTTACGACAAAACTAAACGATCTGTCTTCGTATATCGTGACTACTACTGGCACGATAGTCCCGATCTGACCAGATGTCCGGTCGTTAAACTGCTGGCAGAAAAGCTGCAGGCTTACCTGATGAGGAGCCAACGCGGGGCCCACAGGCGGTGCAGGTGTAGCTTTGCCACCTTGAATCTGCAACTTGACTACTGCTTTTACTTTCTTAGCCATATGCCTTCCCTCACACTTCCTCTACCTGATTGAAGTCCAACTCCACCGGCGTTTCCCGACCAAATATCGAGATGAGCAGTCGGAGTTTGCCTCGATCGGCCATAATATCCTGAACGGTACCCATCATCCCCTGGAAAGGACCGGATTTCACCCTGAGACTTTGTCCTGGCCTAAATCTGACCCTAACTCGAGGCGCCGCGTCTGGGCTTGTACGCCTCAATATCATCCCAACTTCATCTTCATCAAGAGGGATAGGTTTGGAACCAGGTCCAACAAATCCTGTGACCCCTGGAGTATTGCGAACCATGTACCAAGAATCGTCGTCCATAATCATATTGACCATAACGTATCCCGGAAACACCTTTCGCTTGACTACTCGTTTCTTTCCTTCCTTGTAGTCAATCTCTTCTTCCTCGGGCACCAGCACTTCGAATATCTTATCGCCCATCTTCATGTTCTCAACCCGTTGTTCCAGGTTAGTCTTAACCTTGTTCTCATACCCGGAATACGTATGAACAACGTACCACTGGGCTTGTTCTTTAGTTTCGCTTGAGTTTGTATCCATAAACAAGGACCCCCTCGATCACGTTCTGTTGGGTCCCAATCTCTCCCTTATTTCTACTTCTTAATGATGAAACTCATTAAAAGAGTCAAAAGAGCGTCAGTTCCCCACAAAACAAGGCCAACGCCGATCATAGCAAACAACACAGCTTTTGTATAAAGCTTTAGCTCATGCCACGAAGGCCAGATTACTTTCTTTAACTCCGAACGGACTTCTCTGAGAAAACCGCCAATTTTGCCGAAAAGGTTCTTTATCCACTGTAGAATTTTCATTTATCTCACCTAACGTGAAAGTTTATGGCAGGCCCGGAGGGATTCGAACCCCCAGCCTTCGGTTTTGGAGACCGCCGCTCTACCGTTGGAGCTACGGGCCTGCGTTTTGGGGCTGCTGAGCCCCGCAAAACCACGAAAACCATGGAAACATACTGCTACACAGATCGTGCGGGACTAACGCGTTTCTCTGTGAACAGTATGCGTACGGCAAAACTTGCAGTATTTCTTAAGCTCAAGTCTTCCGGAATGGTTCCTCTTATTCTTCTTGGTAGTGTAATTACGCTGCTTGCATTCTTGACATGCAAGGGTAATTATTTCCGTCGGCCCTTTTGCCAACTAGTCTCCCTCCCACCCCGGCGCGATTTTCAAAGCCGAGTGTAACACACGCCTGTTTCTCATGTCAATTCTATGCATCCGCAATAAACCTAGCACTGATTTACTCCTCAATCTTGGTGACTACACCTGATGCAACAGTGCGGCCGCCTTCACGTATTGCAAACCTTAGGCCCTCTTCTATCGCTATTGGAGCTATTAATTCTACTTCTATGCTTACGTTGTCTCCGGGCATTACCATCTCTACCCCTTCAGGTAGCGTGACTGTGCCTGTCACATCTGTGGTCCTAAAGTAAAACTGAGGCCTGTATCCTGAGAAGAATGCGCTGTGCCTGCCACCTTCTTCTTTGCTCAGTACATAAATCTCTGCACCAAACTTCTTGTGTGGCTTTATGCTGCCAGGCTTTGCCAACACTTGACCTCGCTCTACTTCGTCCTTTGAGATCCCTCTTAGCAAACATCCTACGTTGTCTCCCGCTTGCCCTACGTCAAGCGTCTTCCTGAACATCTCTATCCCTGTTACTACTGTGCTCTTTGGCTTCTCTGAAAAACCTACTATCTCTACAGAATCCCCTACCTTGACCATTCCTCTTTCTATCCTGCCTGTTACTACTGTCCCTCGTCCTGTTATCGTAAACACGTCTTCTATAGATAGCAAGAACGGCTTGTCTATATCCCTCTCCGGAGTAGGAATATATTCGTCTACCGCTTCCATTAACTTTAGTATCGGACCACACCACTGGCAATCCGGCTTGCCGCATCCGCACTCCAATGCCTTCAGCGCAGAACCCCTTATCACCGGCGTGTCGTCCCCCGGATAATCGTACTTGTCCAATAGTTCCCTTACTTCAAGCTCGGATATCTCTAAAAGTTCCTCGTCATCTACCATGTCTACTTTGTTCAAAAATACCACTATCGCAGGAACTCCTACCTGCCTCGCCAATAGTACGTGCTCCCTTGTCTGCGGCATCGTTCCATCTGCTGCAGATACTACTAGTATCGCCCCGTCCATCTGCGCAGCGCCTGTTATCATGTTCTTGATGTAGTCCGCGTGACCCGGACAGTCTACGTGAGCATAGTGCCTATTGTCTGTCTCATACTCTACGTGCGATACCGATATCGTTATCCCTCTTGCCCTTTCTTCGGGCGCCTTGTCTATCTTGTCAAATGGCGTAAAGTCCGCTCTCCCCTGGCTCGCCAATACCTTCGTTATTGCCGCAGTAAGAGTCGTCTTACCATGGTCTATATGACCTATGGTCCCTATGTTCACATGAGGTTTCGTTCTCTCAAATTTCTTCTTAGCCACAATAGTATCCCCTTTCGTATGACTTTACTCTTTTATGCCCAACATATTACGAAACTTCGTCTCTATCCTGATCTTAGAAACATATCCCTACATTGTGCAAGTAAAACATTAAAATGGAGCTCACAACCGGAATCGAACCGGTGACCTCATCCTTACCAAGGATGCGCTCTACCTACTGAGCTATGTGAGCACCATGGATACTGCAAATTTGGTTGCGGGGGTAGGATTTGAACCTACGACCTCCGGGTTATGAGCCCGACGAGCTACCTGACTGCTCCACCCCGCGACGTTCCTTATATGGTGGAGAGGGCTGGATTCGAACCAGCGAAGGCGTCCGCCAACAGATTTACAGTCTGCCCCCTTTGGCCGCTTGGGTACCTCTCCTGACAACTTCTATACTACTATGTTTTCTATCCTTGCGCAACCTAAGATGAGGGTTGCCTTCGCAAGATTCCCAGAGTTCTAGAAGCAAGTTCTAGAAGCGTGTTCGATTATATAATGTCGAGACTGATATTGCAACCTGAGTTTCTGCAGATGTCTCATCCGGCTCTCGTCTTCGTGCCGTACCAAACTCGCCTACGGCCGGACTTTGCGTTTGTCTAAAAAGGGCTCGTAGCCGTAGCAGACGTTGACTCTATCCACTCTGCTATATCCTTTATAACCTCGGACGAAACATTGGACGGTTCAGTGTATTCGTTCGGGCTACTCTTCCCTGAACCGCTCATAAACAGGTGGTTTAGGTCTGGATATACCTTTATAGACACATTTGACTTGTCTTGCAGCGCTTCCTTCCATATATCAAGGTCAGTCGTAGTCACTTGGTAATCGCGTTCACCTTGAAGAATCAGAATCGGTAAAGTAAGTTGTTTTGTGGTTTCAACTTGGTCATATGCAAGTAGGTCGTCCCAATACGCCTTAGGAGCGCCCAAGGCAAATTCTCCTTCTGCCAGTTTGCCGGATTTGATCTTCTCAACAGAAGCTCTCACCTCATTTATGCTTTCTGCTTCATCTGCATCCACATTTCCATCTAGGGCGGCAAGGTATTCAACCTGTTCTATGATGACATCGAGCAGATTTCTACTTGTCGGTGCCATCATAGCTATCCCGGCAATTGACATGTCAGATTCTTCGCATTTCTGTGCGATCCTAGGGGCAACCGTAGCACCCAAACTATGGCCGACAATGAATATCTTGGTCGGATCTACTTCATCGACAGTCTTGAGAAAACCTACGGCAGATATGGCATCGTCTATGGTTTCTTCATTGATTGTCATATTTGTGGCATCCGCACTTCCGCCCGTAAACTCGTCCTGGTATTGCTTGGTCCTTTTTTCGTAGCGCAACACTGCAATGCCTCGAGAAGCCAAGCCCCACGCCAAATCCTTGTATGGTCTATTAGGACCTATAGTTCCGTCTCTGTCCAAAGGACCCGAGCCGTGAACCACTACTACTGCCGGAACCCTGTTATCTTGCGACGCGGATTTAGGCAAAGTAAGAGTGCCTGGAAGCACCCAGTCCCCCTCGCCTACGAC
>JAPXKJ010000005.1:0-48004 GCA_033810155.1 Bacillota bacterium
CTCAAAGTGAAGATGGGCAATTCCGTTATGCAACGATGGGGCTACCTAGCGGGAAAAGACGAGGAAAGAGCATCGGATTTCATGCAAGCCTGGTCGGATCCTGAGGTAAAGGCAGTAATTGCTGCAAGGGGTGGCTATGGAGCTATGCGCATACTTCCCCTTTTGGATTTCGATTGTATTAGAGCACATCCGAAGATATTGATGGGGTATTCTGACATTACAGCACTCCACCTTGCCTTATGGAAGGAAGCGAATCTCGTCACCTTTCATGGGCCTGTAATGGAAGTATGGACGTCTAAAATGGAAGAGTACAACCTTGCCTGCCTTAGGGATGTCTTGTTTGGCGCAAAGACTCTGTGTGAGATACCTGTTCCAGTTGAGATGCCATCAGACGATGTCCAGCGACCGGCAGGGTTAACTGTTTTGGAAGGAGGCAAAGCTTCGGGCAGACTTATTGGCGGGAATCTTTCGTTGGTTGCTTCAACCATAGGTACTCCGTGGGAGATCCAGACCAAAGGGTGTATTCTCTTCCTAGAAGATGTAGGTGAGAAGCCATACCGGATAGACCGGATGTTATGCCAACTTAAACTCTCGGGAAAACTGGACGATGCAGAAGGTTTTTGTCTTGGAGATTTTACGGATTGCGAGAGTGATCCTGACCCGGAAAGACCTTCGTTTTCAGTAGAAGAAGTGTTAAACCAGTACTTCGGCAGAAATGGCAAGCCTTGTTTGACAGGTATTCCCGGCGGGCATGGCAAATACAATGGAGTGCTCCCTTTGGGGGTACGCGTAGAGATTACGGCGGACCTTGGTAAGAGTGATTTGGGTAAATTAACGTTTCTTGAGAAACCAATGGTTTGAAGGAGGTGTTAGTACGTGAGTTTCAGGTCTACACTTGAGGCAATTTCACTGCTAGATAGCGCACAAGTCAGTGGCAAAGAGGTTATAGAGTATCTAAGGTGTTTAGGCTTACCCCACGGTGAGTTTGCAACAATCCGTGGGGACAGTGGGTGTACCGACTTTGTAAAAGTTGTAATTCCCGGTTCTCACGGTAAGAGTTCGGGAGGTGATGCACCTACTTTAGGCGTGATAGGGCGGCTCGGTGGAATAGGAGCTCGGCCTGAGATGATTGGATTAGTATCTGATGGTGATGGAGCAGTCTCGGCTTTGGCAGTTGCTATCAAATTGGCACATATGGGCGAAAAAGGTGATGTTTTGCCAGGAGACGTTATCGTAACTACTCATGTTTGTCCTAATGCGCCGACTCAACCCCATGATCCTGTGCCATTTATGGGATCGCCTGTGAATATGGAGATCATGAATAGATATGAAGTAGACTCTGGGATGGACGCGATCTTATCAATCGATACGACCAAAGGTAACAGGGTCATAAATCACAAAGGTTTTGCGATTTCTCCTACGGTCAAAGAAGGCTATATCTTGCGAATATCCGAAGATTTGCTTGAGGTCATGAGCATTGTGACAGGCAAATTGCCTGTGACTTTTCCTGTGACTATTCAGGATATAACGCCTTATGGAAATGGCGTATATCATTTGAATAGCATCCTTCAGCCGGCTACCGCAACGTCTGCTCCAGTAGTCGGAGTTGCTATTACTACAGAAACGGCTGTTCCTGGTTGTGCCACAGGTGCCAGCCATGTAGTCGATATTGAACAAGTTGTCCGTTTTTCCATTGAAGTTGCAAAAGGCTTTGGCGCACGCAAGTACTCTCTCTTTGACGAGGAGGAATTTGAGACTCTCGTGCGCCTTTATGGGACTCTCAAGCACTTTCAGACGCCTGGCGTTACTGAGGGATAAAGCACCAGAAACCTCTATTTCATAACTAGCTGAATAGGTGGGGAAATTATGTGCAACAAGAAAGTTCTCGGCACGGTTACTATTGGTCAGTCGCCTCGGTACGACCTAATACCGGAGATGATGCCGTTTCTTGGAGATGATGTTGATGTAATTGAAGTAGGTGCCCTGGATGGTATGACCCTTGATGAAGTAGCGAAACTATATCCCGAACCAGGGGACTATGTGCTCGTCACACGGATGAGGGACGGAACTCAGGTAAAAATCGCTGAGAAGTATATTGCACCCAGGATGCAAGAGAAGATCGGCGAGCTGGAAACGAAAGGGGCTCAAATCATCGCGTTGGTGTGTACAGGCGAGTTTCCTCAGTTTCGCAGCAGTAAACTGGTTATAAGGCCAGAGAGAGTACTGTTCAATGTGGTCAAATCAGTTGGCGAAGGGATGAGGTTGGGGGTCTTTATCCCAGACGAAGACCAAATTGAACACGCAAAACTCAGATGGTCAAGGGTTAGCCCATCGGTTCAGGTACACGCCGCTTCCCCGTATAGATCAATGGACGAGATTGTGGCAGCTGCTGCGGCCTTGAAGAAATCAGATGTTCAGATAGGAGTTCTCGATTGTATAGGATATACCATTGCGGCTAAGGAGACTGTAAAAGACATTCTCGGGGTTCCTGTTGTCTTGGCTCGCTCAATAGTTGCCCGTACCGTGGCTGAATTACTCTAGTACACTAAGACGAGGGTAGTATCAAAGCGAATACAAAACAGGTAGGAGGGAGGACTACGGTCACCATCCTACCTGTTAGAAGATTTCCGCTGGCACGTCACGATCGTTTCCTATGTGCGATTGTGCTACTGGCTAAGTGCCATTTCCGGTTTTGCGAGAATTCCATCGACGATACTTTGCAGTTCAGAACATGAATACTCCTCAATCTTTCCCTGGTCACCTAGGATGCTGATCCTAGGATCAAGCGGTAGAGACCCAAGAACGTCTAATCCCATCGATTGGGCTATGGTGTGCGCTCTATTTGGGCCGAAGGGTTCGATTTTCTCACCACAGTTAGGGCATTTAATCCAAGACATGTTTTCAACTAGACCTAGTATGGGAATATCAAACATGCGAACCATACCAACCGCCTTCTTTACGATGAGCTCAGAGAGCTCCTGAGGCGTTGAGACTATTATCACGCCGTCAATTGGCAGAGATTGAAAGGCAGTAAGTGGTATGTCTCCTGTTCCAGGTGGTAGATCGATGATCATGTAATCGATGTCGCCCCATAGGACGTCGTTCCACAACTGCTTGATGACGCCTGCAAGTAGGGGTCCACGCCATATAACCGGATCATCCTCGTTTTCCAAAAGCAAATTCAAAGACATTACCCTAATCGAAGACGCACTCATTTCAGGAAGGAGCTGCGTCCCCAATGTGGATGGATTACCTTTTAGCCCGAACAGTTTTGGAATGCTTGGCCCTGTTACATCAGCATCCAAAAGCCCCACATTGAAGCCTTTTTTTCTGGTTTCAGAAGCAAGTAGCGCCGATACGGAGGATTTTCCTACACCACCCTTGCCACTTGCTACTGCGATCACTCGTCGGATGTGACTGTTATCTGGTTGCTCTAGCTTGTCTTTTCCCAAGACCTTCTGTGGCTGGTCTTGAGAATCGTCCTTATGTTCCTTTGCCAACTAAATCATCCCCTGGTCGTTGTATTGATTGCCAAGGCGGAGGTCAAGACGTTACCGCCCTTTGTGCCTGCGAAATCATTTTCAATTAGAGCCTATTTGAGGTCGTTTCTCGTTGTGCTCGCATTCTTGCGCCGTTCGACACGGCCTAACACGGATTTTCTGAGCAAGTCTTCGGCCTATTGCTAAGCTTGTGTTATCTACTTCCAGTAATATAGGTCCTTTGAATGGATGGGAGCTGATAAGTCTGGCTTTTGTGCCAGGCAAAAGACCGAGATCCCACAGCCTCTTTTCAGCCGATCTACCCAGATTAGATTCTTCGATTATTACTGTATCACCAGGCTTTGCGTCTAGGAGGGTCATGATGGTTCTCCTTTCTTAGATGTGCCCAAGGTTTTCTCAGAATATAGGCAGTAGGAGGTTCAAGGTAATTCCTACTGTCAGCGATATCAGTATGGCAGTCACAAATACTTGAAGCAGGGTTTTCCACCCAAATTCTTTCAACACTAGAATTGATACTGGTAAGCACGGCATTGAAAGAGCTATCATGGATGTAGCTATGGTAGCTTCCCGGGCGCTTAGAGGGAGGTTCAATAGTACCATCGGTGCCGCATATCGTTGAACTACAGTAACTGCAACGGCTGCGAGGGACTGCCCCCTAATCCCGAATACCTTCATGCTAATAGGATCAAGTTTGCTTAGAACATCAAGAGCTCCAGAGTTCAGAAGTATTTTGATCCCTATGCTTGTCAGGATTAGTACAGGCAATACTTGCTTGAAAAAACCCTCCAACCTCATCCATACCTTCATACCTACACCTTTGAGCGATGGGAATTGTATGGGCGGTATCTCAAGTATCAGTTGGTAATCGGTTTTTAGATACTTCGCGAGTAAGCGCGCAAGCAATACAAAAACTATTGCTACAGCACCGTAAATTATCCACAGACTTGCGCCGAACGTTTTGGCTACTCCAGCAACAATTCCAATGGTAGCAGCGCAGGGTATGGGAATTGCAAGAAGAGCAGTTACAACCAATCGGGATTGTCGGTTAGGTAGAGCCCTTGTTGCCAGAACGCCGGGAGCCCTGCATCCGAAGCCAAGTACGATCGGGATTATTGCCTGTCCCGGCAACTTGAGTAGTGACATAACGCTGTCCATCATGACTGCAATTCTAGGCATTAGTCCTGAGTCTTCCAAAAGAGCCATTATGAAATAGATGGATATCATTGTAGGCATAACCACTTCAAAGGGAAGAAGCAGACCCTCTGGTATGGCAGAAATCAAGATTTCCAGGACGCTGCCGTGAGGGAAATTGTGAGCCAACCTCGTGATTGCATTGACAAGTGGGCCGAGCGCCCATGGGACAAAGGTTTCAGCAAATTCCAAGAACGAAAAGATTAATTTGAGCGAAACTAGAGTTATTAGTATCAGGGTAGGGATGCCAGTCGAAGGCTTATCTAAGAATTTCTCTATGCGTGCCCTACGGGAAAGAGAACTTTTTGGCGTGTATCTTACAACTTGTAACGCTATTTCGCGGGCTTTCTGTGTTCTTTCGATACAGGTCCTAAGAGGCGGGTGAGATTCTTTGTGCGCAGGACAAAATGCACAACCCCTAAAGCAGTTTTCACATATCATGTGCCCGTCCGAAAGATCCTCCTGAAGGCTCTCTACGACTTCGGCGAGTTCAGGATAAGTGTGGAAAATGTCCTCGTCCAAGGTGTCGTGTTCCATTAGGTGAATTGCAAGAGCCCTGGGTGGGTGAAGCCTGTGTTTGCCTTCTTCTATCGGGATCGTATCTTCAATACGGCTCTGAAGCATGTACAAGACCTTTTCGACTGGTTCTGAGTAGGTTAGTAGATCCTCTTTAGGCATCTGAGTAGGAAAAGGCATATGCCTTTCATCAGGCCGAGCATCTTCTGAATGCTCGGCTACTTTGGAGATAATTGTCTCAAGTTTCTCTAATCCCTTGCCCTTGGCGGCTACCATGGTCAGGATCGGTATCCCGAGGATATGAGAGAGTGAATCCACATCGATTTCCATACCCAGTTCTTCCGCCATGTCCATTTGGTTTAATACCAAGATTAAAGGGATATCTAGTTCCAATAACTGGAGGGTGAGATAAAGGTTCCGTGATAAGTTTCTGGCGTCTACCACATTTATTATCACGTCTACGTCTTCTTCAAGCAGAATCCTCTGCGTCACTTTCTGCTCTTCGGTGTCTGAGTGTAGGCTATATATACCCGGTGTGTCGATTATTCGCACCTTGCTTGTGGGTGTACGGAAGTAGCCTTCGGTGATTTCAACCGTAGTACCCGGGTAGTTTGAAACCATGGCGCCTGCACCTGTAAGAAGATTCATAATCACGCTTTTGCCGACGTTGGGTTGTCCGACGAGAGCGATGTTCATTATTGCGCCAGAGCGCTCAGAACAAGAATCGGTCTCTTTAGTCAAATTGATAGTCTGTCTACTTCCATCTGTGTTGTGTCCGGCCTGCATACGGTCTACCCCCGCCCGATTCTCTTCCTTACTATAGTCGCGAAATATTGTTAGTCTAACCTAACAATATTATATACTACATTTGTCAAGCGATGGCAAGATGTAAAACAGGAGAATTTCCAACGCTTCTAGAATCTATCCTCATCATGGAGCGAATAGAGCGTAGATTAATTAACTTAGGGAGTGGGGGCTTCCTTTGGATTTCGAACTTTCATCGTCAATAGAAGATTATCTCGAAGCTATTTTGGCGCTTTCGGAGATCGATCCCCAAGATCAATCAGTAAGGGTTACTGATATTGCAGAAAGACTCCAGATAGCCAAACCTAGTGTGACTGCAGCTCTCAACGTCCTAAAGGAAAAAGGATTGGTTACACAGGAACGGTATGGGAAGGTGTTTCTTACGCCTGAAGGGCGGAAGCATGCTTTGGTGGTTCAGAGAAGGCATCGGGTTTTGCGGAAATTCCTTGTAGACGTGCTAGGAGTAGGCGAAAAAGTCGCGGAGAACGATGCCTGTCTTATGGAGCATGTGGTCAGTCCCGAGACTATGGAGAAACTAATTGAATTCCTCGAGAATACGGTACCCGAAAAAGAGGAGCTGTGAAGTTACGTATCATAGAGAGGTGTTTATTGTGGGAAGGAATCTCGTAATGGTGATCGGACTTGCTATTGTTTTTGCTGTGGTACTCCAGAGCCTTCCTCTAGCAGGGTTGCCGATTGCTGTGGCACAGGCGAATCCGGACGCCACCGGCGAATCTGAATCGTCACAAGACAATCTGTTTATCTTTACAACGGTGGATGATTTCGAGAAAGGGGAAATGGATGGGACTCTGGTGGTAAACAGCGGCAATGGAGCAATTGTGTTACAGGATGGTGCTTCTTCGGGCACATACGTGTCGCCAGTGGTAGAAACAAAACCTTTCGAATACATGGTTTTATCATGGAATGCAGACACCCCTCAGTCATCGTACATCGAGATTGAAGGTAAGGTGAGAGTTGGGGCTGAGTGGACAGATTGGTTGTCATGGGGCAGGTGGAGCACTTCCCCTTTTACAGTCAAGGATCGAAAAACTCTGCCAGGCTCAGGCGGAGATGACGAAACTGACGACCCATTAGCAATGATGTCCATAGACGAGCTTATAGTAAAAGGGCAGAGCGGAGAAACCGCTAATGCATTTCAGTACCGTCTTTGTCTGCATGCTGCAGACAACCCTCGAGGAGATGAGGGTACTACGCCAAAAGTGAGGTTAGTTGCCTCTACCCTAAAGAATACGCTCCCAGGGCAGGCAATTACGAAAAAGTACCCTGATGACGCAGACGACTTAGCCAAATTGGAGAAGGATCTGGATGTCCCTTGCTATTCCCAGATGGTGCGAGATTACAAGATCGCAAACTCGATCTGTAGTCCTACGTCTGTGTCTATGCTCCTTAGTTACTATGGCATAGACATTTCGCCGGAAGAGGCGGCGTGGGACGTGTATGACGATGAAGCAGGGATATTTGGCAACTGGGCGTTCAATGTTGCTGCAGCCGCTAGCTACGGATTCGTCTCCTACGTAGACTATGTTGCTCCGGAGGAAGGTGCCGATCCGTGGCACTACGTTAAACAGCAGATCGCATTGGACAGGCCGGTGGTTGTTAGCGTGAGATACAAGAATCCAACGATACCTGGGGATATGCCTCCCGTTGAGGGGGTTCCCATTGACTCTACGGATGGCCATCTTGTGTTAATCAGGGGTTTTACATGGAAAGATGGGGTTGAGTACGTTATAGTCAATGACCCGGCTGCTCCTGAGAATGAAACAGTGCGCCGTGAGTACAGGGCTGACCAGTTCTTTGATGCCTGGGTCAAACGTGCGGCGTATATAATTTACAAAGACGAGGACGAGATCGATGAGATCTATGCACCTGTACCAGTTTCTGCAGACTTGGTATCTGAAGGAAAAACTAAGGACGGTTATTACAAACTCAGGTTGGTGGCAGACGGCGAGAATGTGAATGTAAACACCGCGAATTTTAGAAGCGTTGTTTTATCCTATAACGGTGGGATATCAACGCCCTTTGTGCTCAAGTCATCAAGTGAAGCGCCTGATGTTTTGTTGATAAGTGTCCAAAGCGAACCCGGTACTTACACATTTACTTTCATCGGAAAGAACAAAGACAAGTACAAAGCAGAGGTTACGCTGCCGTTGGAAGAGGCTGGTTCAGGTATTTTGCCTATAGTAATCCTGCTGATTGTTGCAGCAATTGTAATTGTTGTCTTTATCCGCACAAGCAAGAAGCGGGCTGTAAATGCAAACAAGTAGAATATCCTGGGTGGGTGTGTCCAAGTTCCTAAGACTACCTTATGAGGGGTGAGTAATGTGGATTGGGGTTTGGTTCTGGTTTATATCCCTATAGTGGTTGCGTTCGTGATGTGGATTGCTACCATAAGCCTTGCAGTCAAGAGGAAGGATTCCTTTGTCGCCCTTATTCATGGAGCGATGGGCGCGCTTACATTCCTTGTGTCTATTTGGTTTCCTACTATAGGATCTGTGTGCTCGCTCATATTGATTGTGATCATGTTTACTTCGTACAGGGTGATCCGTGAATATACAAGAGGAGTGGCCTTCAGGCTTGGCAAGTTAAAGGATATTCTAGAAGCTGGGATTGTGGTAATAGCGCCGTTTGGTATCGACCAGATTAAGATCGTTGACATAAGAACTTTCACAATCGACGTGCCGAAGCAAGAAGTGATAACGAAGGATAATGTGCCTGTTGTCGTCGATGCTGTAGTCTATTTCAACGTGTTCGATTCTATCTTGGCAGTTACGCAAGTAGCCGATTATGTACAAACTACTAGTCTCCTTGGGCAGACTACCCTTAGGTCCATTTTAGGGCAGCATGAGCTTGATGAGCTGCTGAGCAAGAGATCAGAATTGAACGAGATCTTGAGGCGGTTGCTAGACGAGGCAACTGATCCTTGGGGGATACGAATATCTATGGTAGAGATGAAATCTATCGAGCTTCCAGACAGCATGAAGCGAGCAATGGCGAGGCAGGCGGAAGCGGAAAGGGATAGGCGGGCTCAAGTAATCGCTGCCGAAGGAGAATTCCAAGCTTCAGAAAAACTAGCTGAAGCAGCTCGAATTATGGCGCAAGCCCCTGTTTCTGTGCAGTTGCGTTTCTTGCATACATTGTCTGAAATTGCTTCAGAACAAAACTCGACTATAGTGTTTCCGATTCCGCTTCCTATGGACATCATTGGCATGATTGGGGGATTACTCAAGAAGGATTAGTAACATGGTTTTTGGATATGAGTTTTGTGATGTTCTCCATGCTTAGCTTGGAGAACATCTGGTTTGATGGCAAGACAGTTTTCTTGGTGAGATCGAGAAGGCTGTGCATATTATTGAAATTGGAAAAGAAGGTGTTCTGAGTTGATGAACACTGAATGTTCAGTTGAAACAGGAGATGGAATCTTGCTTGCCACTAGTGTGACTGCGCCAGGTTCTGGATCATACCCTGTGATTATAATCCGTACTGTTTATGGTCGCGAGGGTCTGTCAGTTCTAGGAAAGATAATGTCTCGATATGATTACGCCACTGTTATTCAGGATGTTCGCGGCAGCGGTGACTCATCTGGAGTATTCGGGTTCATTCAGCAAGAGCCAAAAGACGCAATTGATACGGCAAAATGGGTGCTCAACCAGCCATGGTGTGACGGGAATCTCGCTATCTTAGGCATCTCTTATTTATCTGTTGCGTCCATCGCCATTGGAGTAGAGTTTCCTAAGGAAACCAAATGCGCTGTATGGGTAACAGTTCCTACATGCAGTGAGATGCTTTGTTTTCAAAGCGGTGCTCTGAGATTGCACCATACCTTACCTTGGGTGTACTCTTTGCCCTGGAGGAAGACTACTTCGTTAACCTCATTTGATACTGAAATGTACAAGAAAACACCTCTTATCGAGGCAGTACCTGAGGAATTGGGCTGTCCATGGTCAGAGATGCTTGAGGAGGGACCGAGTTCTCGATTTTGGCAAGAAAACGATCTATGGGATTATGTGAGGAAGATTGCAGTTCCAGGGTTGCACTTTGGCGGTTGGTTTGATTTTCTCCTTGACAGCACCCTAGAACCCTATCGTGAGATGAGAAAGTCCGGCGCGCCTCAAAGGTTAATCCTTGGTCCTTGGAGTCACAACGGAGTAGTGGGAAACGAGAAGATCTTGGGTGATATTACCTACGGGGACCCTGGCAGGTCAGGGGGTTCTGCAGGCGTTTCTTCAAGGTTTGTAGAGGAGAGCGTTAGGTGGTTGAATTTCTGGATAAGAGGCGATGGGGATCTTTCATCTATGGCCCCTGTCAGATTTTTTGTTACTGGGAGCAATGCACATTGGGAGGAAAGGGAGGAATGGCCAGACTCTGAGGACGGCCTCACTTTTTATCTGGATAAGGGAGCCCTTTCAATGTACGTAGATATGGTAGGAGCAAAAGGGAGTTGGGATGACTTTGTGTACGATCCCAATGACCCTGTACCGACCGAGGGCGGAGCTGTGTGGGCCTTCCCCAAGGCAGGCTTGCAGCCTGGTCCGAGTGTTTCGTCGATATTGGAAAGACCGGACGTACTGGTCTACGATTATGGACCACTTGAAGAGCCACTTAAGATAGTAGGCGATCCAAAGGTGAGGCTTTGTGCTTCGTCCAGTGCCCCAGATACTGATTTTGTGGCCGGCTTGTTTGACGTGGATTCGAACGGAGTCTCAAGATACGTGTCAGATGGAATAGTAAGGGGCAGATACCGAAATGGAGTGGATAAAGAGGAACTTTTGGAACTAGGCCAGACTAATCAGTTTATAATTCCGATGAAGGCGTGTGCCCACACGTTTGCCCAAGACCATTGCATACGTTTGACTATAAGCAGCTCAAATTTCCCCAAGTTTGACAGGAACCACAACACGAAGATGCCTCCTTTCCAGAGTAGAGAAATGGAGAAAGCAGTTCAAACCGTATACTACGGTGGCGACAAGCCATCAGTGCTGGTGCTGCCCCTGTCGGTTCCGGTTCCTGGGGATGGAACGTGTGGCGGGGAGGTAAGCGCGTCTAGAAAGTAGGTAAGGAGATTGGATGTAGACCATGATGTAAACGGTATAGTTGACTCCTTGTGTAAGTATGTCGCCCAGAAGCCGGTAAGGATGCACATGCCCGGGCACAAAGGCAAGCCCGTCGGCTTGGGAGACGTATCTGGCGGAAATTGCATGAACGTAGCTCGACAAGTCCTAGACGGGTGTAGATTGTTCGATGTTACAGAATGCCCAGGACT
Source organism: Bacillota bacterium (assembly GCA_033810155.1). Lineage (GTDB taxonomy): Bacteria > Bacillota > Sulfobacillia > Fermentithermobacillales > Fermentithermobacillaceae > UBA3907. The sequence goes on from JAPXKJ010000005.1 coordinate 11,293, forward strand.
AGACAATCTTCATTATCCGTCAGGTTGTATTTTGCGAAGCGAAGAAAAGGCTCAACGCGTTTTTGGATCTTTAAGGTCCTACTTCTTGGTAAATGGAGCTAGCTGTGGCGTCCAAGCTTCTTTTCTAGCAGCACGTATGGTTTTGGGACCAGGGAAGGTTATTGTTCCAAGAAGCACTCACAAATCTGCCATTTCCGCTATGGTTATGTCCGGATTTGAGCCGGTATGGGTGTGGCCTCAGTATTACGAAGACTTTGGAGGCTATCTGCCGATTACCAAAGATGACATATCAGAAGCCTTGAAATTGAGCCATTGTAGTGTAGACAGAGGCGAAGTCAAGGCTGTGTTCGACATTAACCCTACCTATTGTGGATTTGCACGAGACCTGAGTGAAGTGACTGAGTTCACGCATTCCTTAGGAGCTATGCTCATTGTTGACGAGGCTCACGGCACACATTTTGGATTCGACAGCAGGTTGCCACAGTCGGCACTCAAATGCGGTGCGGATATTGTGATACATGGTACCCACAAGACTACGACAGCGTTTACTCAGACGGGCCTGCTTCATATATCGAGTGGAGCGCAGGATAGATTTCCAGAAATAGTATCTTCGGTTGAAGAAGCCCTTAGGAGCATGCAAAGCACATCACCTTCGTATCTTCTTCTGTCTTCTTTGGAACAGGCGATTGACCTTCTAGAGCGAGATGAGTCGGTTTGGGTGAAAAGGGGAATCGACTTGGCGCTGGGGCTCACCGAACGCTTAGCAAGCCTCCCTCACATCAAGGTCCCGGGTCACATTGGATCGGCAATGCCTCATGGGGTCTTTCATGATCCATCGAGAGTATTAGTAGATTTGAGAGATCTTAGTATTACAGGTCCAGAAGCAGCTCGTTACCTTGCGCAGGAAAGATCTATTGTCTGCGAAATGGCTGGGCCTTCGTATTTGGTAATGATTGTAACTGGTGCCGACGGAAGAAGGGAAATGGAACTGGTAGCTGATGGTTTCGAGGACCTGTCTCTCCTGTATGCGAAACGTGGAGACCTACTACAGCGTAGCGTTATGACCACTCTGGGGGCGCCTCCGAGACCGGTAAAAGCCCAGAGTCTGAGAGAGTCCTTTCTGTCTGAGTCAGAACCTGTAGAGATAGAAAGCAGCTGCGGCCGTGTCTCAGCAGATACTATAGTGATTTACCCTCCCGGCTCACCTTTGATAGTTCCCGGAGAAGTCATTGACAGTGAGATTATAGATTATATTCTGAAGACCAAAGAAATCGGTCTTAACTTAGTAGGCAGAGCAATGCAACGAGGATGCATATATTGCATCAAATGAAGCAAGGGGGACGGCACTTTCTGCTTCAGTTTCTTGGTGAAGCAGAAAGTGCCGTCCCCCTTGCTTTGTAAGGTTATAATCCTGCTTGTTCCATGGCGTGCTTTAACTGTTCCGTGTATTTGGACAGATCGTTCTCGGCACTTCTTAGTTTTTCACCGCACTGGCTCTTGAATTCCTCATCTTTGATTGACGCAAGGTTGATTTTGGCGTTTACAGATGCACCGCGCACCGCGGTGTCTAGCAGGAAAACCCCTACGCATACGTCGGTTATGGCGTTGGGGTTACCGTATTTGAGCAAATCTGGTACGAGAGACATAGCCTCGAGTGAATCTGCAACAACTTGAAGCGGAACCTCTGTTGCAGTGCGAAATGCACATTGCATTGCCTGTCGCCTTGCAGTTTTTTCTTCCGGTGTGTTCTTCGGCATTTTCAAAGCAGCTTCTACCTGCCTATATGCATTTGTGTCTTTTTCGGTCAATGCCAGAAGAGAGATGTATAGATTCTCCGATTTGCTACGGATCTGCTCTAACTTGTCTTTGTTTTCTGCAAACCTAGGCAAAGATGCGGTTACACCTGCAACCATCTGAAAAAGGGCACAACCCATGGCACCTGCCATGGCGGACGCCGCGCCGCCCCCTGGTGCACCTTGAGGCGCACGCAATTCTTCTAAGAATCGATCTAAACTCAAAGCCGCTCACTCCAATTCAATGTCATGTCAAAGCATAGCAGTATTACAGTTTGATTTGAAAGGAAACACTACACAATTAGATCTAGAATGCGTTCTCTTTGAAAACCCTCTAGTTTGAGTCGCGCATAAGCAGTGTCGAGAAGAGCATCTAAAGGCACTAGACCGATGATCTCAGAGTTTGCGATCTCAATTCCTTTTTCCGATGCCTCTTTCTCGATCTCGGCCATGACCACGTGCATGGGTGTAGTTTTGTAATCCAGAAGATTCATAGTTACTTGTGCAAGTCCGAGTTCTTCGAGCATTACACCCTTTGCCTGGACAGCTGGGAGTCCGCCAGAGGATTCTCTTATATGTCTTGCGATAGTACGGGCGACTTTCACGTCATCGGTATTCAAATTGACGTTGAATGCGATGAGAGGCGGTCTTGCCCCCACAGCAGTTGCGCCCGCTTTGGGGTGGAGTTCCGCGGGCCCAAAATCAGGCTTCCTTTCAGGATCAGACTTGATTGCTTCCTTCAAGCCTTCATATTCACCCTTCCTTACATCGGGCAGACGTACTCTATTCGGCTGGGTTGCAGCCTTGGCGTAGAGGTAGACGGGAATCGAGAGTTCTTCCCCAATTCTCTTGCCAAGCCTTCTTGCTATGTCGACACATTCGTCCATAGTTATACCATGGATAGGCACAAAGGGGATCACGTCTGTAGCACCGATTCTTGGGTGTTCTCCGTGATGTTTTTCCATATCGATAAGCTCGCTAGCTGTTTTGGCAGCGTTAAACGCACCTTGTTCCACTTGTTCAGGGCTTCCAACAAACGTTACAACTGCTCGGTTATGGCTCGGATCCATAGACCAATCGAGCACTTTGCACTCTGAGGATTCGATCGCTTTCAAAATTGCTTCTATGACCGAAGTGTCTCTACCTTCACTGAAATTCGGTACACATTCCACTAGTTTCTTGCGCTTCACGAATTTCCTACCTCCTTAAAAAAACGCAATTGACGGCTTTCTCCTATGCACATGATAACACTTAAAGGTTATCACAATACTATTTCCGAATTGAGCAGGAGGTGCTAAAAGAAACAGATAGTTGATGTTAAAGAAGGATTTTTGTTGGCATTTACCAAATACCATCTTAAGAGCGATTCCTGCTTTTATCGTACCACATGTTTGTGCGTGAGGAGGACTGAGCGTGACCAAGAGTATTCCGTTTACGAAAATGCATGGGCTTGGCAATGACTATCTTTATGTGGATAGGTTTTCCTACAGGGAAGACGAGGATTGGAGCAGATTGACCCGGGCAATTGCTGACCGGCACTTTGGAGTAGGCTCAGACGGGCTGATTACAATTGAGCCATCTCACATAGCAGATTTCAGGATGCGAATGTTTAACGCCGATGGTTTGGAGGGGGAAATGTGTGGTAACGGTATCAGATGTTTTGCTAAATACGTGTACGACAATAGACTTACAGACAAGGTTGAACTAGTTGTTGAAACAAAAGCTGGGTTAATTAGGCCTTATCTTACGGTGAAAGATGGACAGGTAGAATTGGTTTCGGTTGATATGGGAGAACCTAGACTAAAAAGATGCGACATCCCTCTTGCTCGATTAGAAGGAACGGAGCCAGCGGTAAACGAGCCTATCGAATTTGAAGACCAAGTGTTCTATGGAACTTGTGTATCAATGGGAAATCCGCACTGTGTTTTTTTCTGCGATGATGTTAATGACATTGACCTTGAGCGGATTGGTCCAGTACTGGAGAATCACCCGATATTCCCTGAGCGGGCAAATATAGAGTTTGTTGCCATAAAGTCACGGGATGCCATTGACATGCGCATATGGGAAAGGGGATCGGGGATAACTCTCGCATCTGGTACGGGGTCTTCGGCTTCGGTGGTCGCTACGATCCTAAACGGCAAGGCAGAAAAGGGCACCCCGATTAAAGTCAGTTTACCAGGAGGCGTGCTTCTGGTAGAGTGGAAAGAAGATGGTCACGTGTGGCAGACTGGACCAGCCACAACGGTGTGCAGCGGGTCTTATTTTTACGAACCATGAGAACGTCGATGACTCGGCGCAAAACGGAGCAGTCCATATGAGCCAAATAGTAGCAGATTCCCTCTTACTCCTAGTCACGGTGATCTGGGGTACTACGTTTGTGGTGGTAAAAGAGGCAATATCGGCCATAAAGCCGTTTACATTCATAGCCGTTAGGTTCTTTATTGGCGGCATTTTTCTGTTGGTTATTGTGTTTTTGCGAGCATACGCTGCCAGGAAGAACTCCCAGAATACGAAAGATCCAGCTTCTAGAAACGCCGCGGACTGCAATGCGCCTTCTAAAGCCGGACAGTCTAGCCCCAGCTTCATGAATGGTTCAGTGGTAACAGGGATAGTATTGTTTTTGGCTTATGCTACACAGACCGTGGGGTTGATTACGGTGCCTGCCGGAAAAGCAGCGTTCATTACGGGGCTGTCGGTTGTCATAGTTCCTGTAGCATCATCTATTTTGCTTAGATCGGTTCTTCCTAAGAACACAGTGTTCGGCGTGGCGCTTGCGACTATCGGATTAGGAATCATGTCGCTGACTTTTCCCCTTACCATTCAGGCGGGAGACCTCCTAGTATTCCTGTGTGCCATAGGGTTTGCCGCTCACATCCTCCTCATAGAAAAACATTCTAAAGACAATGATCCGGTTGTCTTTGCCGCAATCCAACTTTTGGTCGTTTCTGGCGGAGCTTTTCTTGCAGCGATTATGTTTGAGTGGCCGCTTACTATACCTCGAGACAGCTGGGCTTCAATTGCCTATACTGGGGTCATTGCTACTTCACTTACGATACTCATACAATCTGGAGTCCAGAAATACACATCGGCTACACACGCAGCTCTTATACTATCGGCAGAACCGGTTTTCGGAGCGTTATTTGCGTGGCTCAAGGCAGGCGAGGTTTTGACTAGTCGTGAGATTTGTGGTGGATTCTTGATCCTTGCCGGTATGATCATCTCAGAAATCGGATCTACTATAGAGCCGAGGCGACGCTTCTTCACGTTTATAGGTGACCTCTTTTAGATTGGGAAAAGGCCGATGATCTTTCAAGGGAACTACAAAGCCTTAAATGCGCTTAAGAAAGGGTGGTATCTATGAGCGAACGCATGGTTTCGCATCCTTATATTCCAAATTCGCAGACGCAAGTCCAAAAAGAAATGATGCGTGATGTAGGTATAGAGGATATCGAAGAACTCTTCTCGGAAATTCCTGAATATTTGAGGTACAGATGCAGCATGGATCTGCCGTCCCCAATCCTTTCAGAGGCAGGGTTGTCACGGCACATGGAAAGAATACTGTCTCAGAATAAGACTACCAAGGATTACTTGAGTTTCCTTGGAGCAGGTTGCTATCAGCACTACGTACCTGCAATATGTGACGAAATAGCATGCAGGTCTGAGTTTCTTACTGCGTACGCCGGAGAACCGTACGAAGACCATGGAAGATTTCAAGCGCTGTTCGAGTATCAAAGCATGATGGCTGAACTCTTAGATATGGATGTGGTGAACGTCCCGACTTATGACTGGTGTCAGGCTGCTGCAACTGCCGTAAGAATGGCTGGTCGCATAACTCAACGTCCCGTTGTTCTAGTGGCAGGGAACATAAACCCCCAAAGGCTAGCGGCAATTAAGAACTATGCAGACCCGGTCATGAAGGTAGAAAAAGTGCAATATGATCCCAAGACTGGCTGTGTCGACGTGCCAAGCGTATTGGCTAGACTGACTCCTAATGTAGCTTGCGTGTATCTTGAAAACCCCAATTACTTCGGGCTTTTGGAGACAATGGCTGAAGATATAGCTGCAGAAACCCATAAGAACGGTTCCCTTTTGTTAGTAGGAGTAGACCCAATTACACTTGGAGTTCTCGCGCCACCTTCTAAATATGGTGCGGATATTGTAGTCGGGGATATACAGACTCTGGGCATTAACATGAGCTATGGTGGGGGCGTCGCGGGATTTATCGCTAGTTGTGACAGAGAAGAATATGTTGCCGAGTATCCTTCCAGACTATTCGGAATAGCTAAAACAGACGTAGAAGGCGAATGGGGTTTTGGCGATGTGCTTTACGACAGGACTTCTTTCGCAAGGAGGGAAAAAGGGAAAGAGTTTGTAGGAACTGCAGCAGCTTTGTGGGGCATCACTGCAGGAGTGTATCTTGCTCTTATGGGTCCATTGGGAATGAGGACCATAGGTGAGACAGTAATGCGCAACTCTGCGTATGCGGCCAAGAAAATCGCAGATATAAAAGGGATAAAGGTGAACGGTTTTGAAGGCCATTTCTTCAAGGAGTTTGCGGTCAATTTCGATAGGATTGGACTTACGGTGGCTGAGGTCAACCGAGAGCTTGAGTCCAGAGGGATTTTCGGAGGAAAAGACATATCAGAAGAATTTAAGGAGCTGGGCCAGACTGCTCTTTACTGCGTTACCGAGATCCACACAAGAGACGACATTCTCCGTCTATGCGATGGGCTTGAAGAGATCGTCTGTGGGGTAAAAGGAGGGCGGAGTCGATGAAAACCGAAAGACAGTTGTTGCGCCAAGGGTTTCACCAGGCTAAATGGGACGAACCTGTTATATTCGAGATGAGCAAAGAGGGACAATCCGCCATTTTCGTGGAACAAGCGGAAGAAGAGGTCACAAATGAAGTCGGGAACCCTTGGGAGGATTTGCCGGAGTTCATGAAGAGGGAGACAGCGCCGTGTCTTCCTGAACTGTCTCAGGCGCAGGTTCTTAGGCACTACCTCCGCCTGTCTCAGCAAACCTTAGGCGTTGATGTTAATATAGAGATAGGCCAGGGGACTTGCACAATGAAGTATAGCCCCAAGATAAATGAAAAATTTGCCTCCTCATCGAAAATAAAAGACCTACACCCATATCAACCAACCGAAACAGTACAGGGCGTGCTTGAAATGATGTATAAGACCGATCTGTTTCTCAGAGAGATCTCAGGGCTTGATCGGTTCTCGTTTCAGCCTGGTGGGGGTTCGCAGGCTTCTTTGGGTATGGTCTCCATTATCCGTGCCTATCACAGATTGACAAACCAAGAAGAACATCGAGACGAGATCATAACCACGATGTTTTCTCATCCTTCTAACGCGGCAGTTTCAGCGGTCAAGGGATTCAAGGTGATTACTATCCTCCCGGATGAGAATGGCTACCCCGATCTAGAGGCTTTGAAGAATGTTGTATCGGAACGAACTGCTGGCCTTATTGTAACCAACCCTGAGGATACTGGGGTATTCAACCCGCATATCAAGGAATTCACACGAATCGTGCATGAAGCAGGTGGCCTATGCGGTTATGACCAAGCTAACGCAAATGGTATTTTGGGTATCACTAGGGCTAAAGAAGCGGGTTTTGACATGTGTTTTTTCAACCTACACAAAACTTTTTCTTCGCCTCATGGATGTGGAGGACCTGGGTCGGGGGCATTAGGTGTCAAGAAGGATCTTGAGAAGTTCCTGCCGGTTCCTGTGGTAGATTTCGATGGGGAAAAGTATACTCTGAACTATGATCTGCCGAATTCAATCGGGAAAATCAAGATGTTTTATGGCGGGATCTCTGCGGTAGTCAGAGCATATGCGTGGATAATGAGCCTCGGAGAAGACGGTCTTAGGGAAGTAGCTAAGGTAGCGGTTCTTAACAGCAATTATCTCTTATCGAAGATAAGAAAGATAAGGGGGATCCGTATTCCCTACGCCCCGGGCAGACATCGTTTTGAACAGGTTCGATACAGCTGGGCACCTTTGACCGAGGAGACTGGCATAACCACCGAAGATGTGCAGAGGAGGATGTGTGACTTTGGCCTTCATTACTGGACAAGTCACCATCCGTGGATCGTTGCAGAACCCTTCACTCTTGAGCCGACAGAATCTTGGTCAAAGGAAGAACTAGACGAGTATGTAGAGGCGCTGAAAGAGGTGTCACGCGAAGCATACGAGAGTCCAGAGGTCTTGCGTGGGGCTCCCCATAAGAGCGTAGTACACAAAATCCAGCAGGATTGGTTTGACGATCCTTCAAAATGGGCGATTACGTGGAGGTCGTACTTGAAAAAACATACAGTTTGAGGAGGAAGTTTGTATGCGAGAATATGTGAATCCTTTGGTTATGGAGGGAAAAACTGCCATAGTGACAGGAGGCGCATCAGGCATAGGTCTGGCTTCTGCGGAGATCCTGGCTGAATATGGAGCCGATGTCATAGTCCTTGACATACAGCCAGAAAAGGGTCTAGAGGCAGCCAAAAGGATATCAGAACACTGGGGCCAGTGCGAGTTTTTTGAATGTGATGTCACTTCAGATTCTTCGTGCCGTGAGACCATAAAGAAAATAGAGAGCAAGTATGGGCATATAGACGTTCTTTTTAACAACGCGGGGGTTATCGTGAGGAAGGATGTTGTTGACCATCAGGAAAGGGAATGGGATATGGTATTGGATGTTTGTCTTAAAGGCACTTACTTGGTGTCAAAATACGTTATCCCGGTCATGGTCAGGTCTGGGGGAGGAAGTATTATCAACACGGGGTCTGGTTGGGGCCTCAAGGGGGGAGATAAGGCAGCTTCTTACTGTGCGGCAAAAGCAGGTGTTGTAAACCTTACGCGCGCCATGGCAATAGATCATGGCCCCGATAATATAAGAGTCAACTGTGTCTGCCCTGGCGATACAGATACTCCCATGCTCAGAGGAGAGGCGCGACAACTTGGATACGATGAAGAACAGTTTCTCAGATCTTCGGGAGTAGACAGACCACTCCGACGAATAGGTACGCCACGAGATATTGCAAACGCGGTCTTGTTTTTGGCCAGCGATCTTTCAGGGTGGATAACTGGAACTACGATAGTGGTAGATGGCGGAGGTATTGCCTGATAGAGACGTGGCGATCTCCAAAGGAGACTCACAAGAGGCATCAAACCTTCTTGTGAGTCTCCTTCCTAAAGAGGTATCTTAGATTCTAGATGCTCTATCTATGAACTCGACCACCATTTTCAAGCCCGACCTATAGTCTTCAAGCCTAATGTTTTCATTTGGGGCATGATTTGAAGAATTCCAATAGCCTACGCCGAAGGAAACAAAAGATAAGTCGAGATGTTTTTTGAACGGGTACATGGGTCCCGAACCTCCCTGAGTTGGAGAAACTACTGGGGGTTTGCCGTAAACCACACGAGCAGATTCTCTCGCAGCATCTACGATGGGTAGTTCCGCAGGGGTCTTCACTGGGTAATCGAGGCTCACGAGCCTGACTTCTATGTCCCCATAGCCTTGGTCACGGAGGTGTTTGTTGAGTTTCTCTAATATGTCGTTGGGATCTTGATTTGGAACGAGTCGGTAATCCATCTTTGCAAGCGCCCGGGATGGCAGAACAGTTTTCTGACCTTCGCCAATGTATCCTGACTTGAAGCCGCATATGTTTGCCGTAGGGCTGAACAAGGATCTTTTGTGTAGTTCGAGCCCATGCAAGTCAAGTAAGTAGCTTCTGAGGCCAAGCCCTTTAGCCTTTTGTTCTGCAAGTTCTTTATCATCTATGGCATCCCTCAAGAGCTCCATTTCTTTTGCTGTAGGTGGCAGTACATCATCGTAGAAACCAGGAATCAGGATTTGTTCTTCGGGGTTTTTTATGCTTGACAACGCCCAAACTAATCTCCATGCAGGATTTGGTATGGTGGTTGCGGACCCGGAGTGCATGTCCTTAGAAGCACCTTTCGCCAGGAGTTCTACATATAACATACCCTTAACCCCTAGGTATATGCCAGGTCGTCCGTTAGGGTTCATATAACCAGATTCCCAAACGCCGTAGTCAGATTTAAGTAGGCAGGCGTTGTCCTTCACGAAGTCTGAAAGGCTAGGACTTCCGATTTCCTCTTCACCTTCGATGAGGAACTTAACGGTGAGTGGAAGTTCTTTTCTTAGTTTCAGCATAGTGCCAATCGCCTGGATCCGTGCACATGCGTTACCTTTGTTGTCCGATACTCCTCTGCCATAGATTTTTCCCTCTCTAATCTCTGCGCCGAAAGGTTCTGACTCCCATTCGTCTAAGGGATCGGGGGGTTGAACATCATAATGATTGTAAAACAGCACAGATTTTTCCGACTTTCCCTTAACCTCGCCATAGACAACCGGGTAGCCTTTTGTGGGGATAAGTCTTGCGTCTATGCCATAGCTGTCCATAAGGTCTTTGAAGTATTGCGCGGCATCTTCCATACCTATGTTTTGCGCTGCAATGCTAGGCTTCCTGACTGCCTCTTGCAGTTCTGAAACGAAAGCGTCAAAGTTTTCATCTATGAGCTTCATTTCATTTTTGTTGTTTTCCATGCGCTACACCTCCTAATTTAATAAGCGCCTACATACTGATATATGATAAGTCTTCGCCATCTGAAAGGAATTAACCTTTATTCCTGCGAAAGTCTTACGTACTAGAACGTGCAGAAGACAGTGGGACGCTCTGGTTCGAAAATGTCTTAGAAAAGAGGTGAGTGTTAATGAGAGTTTTTGAGTCCGAGTTGTGGCTTTCGGTAGGGAGCACGCTTGCCAAGTTAGGCGCAATCTTGATTGTGTCTTACGCAATTGAGAGAATTGGCAATTCTCTGATAGATCGGATTTTTGCTAGTCATACTGAGAAGCCACGTCCCATCGCTATGGATGAGAGTAGGGCGAAAACTCTGTCGGGGCTGCTCAAGAACGCCCTTAGGTACACAATGGGCATAATAGCTTTGTTTATGGTTTTAGATTTGTTCGGAATAGACACAAAGGCGCTTTTAGGCGGAGCGGCGGTGCTTGGGCTAACCATAAGTTTTGGTGCCCAGAATTTGGTGAGAGATGTGATTTCGGGCTTCTTCATAATCTATGAACGCCAGTATGATGTGGGCGAATACGTGAATATAGCGGGAGTTTCAGGAGTGGTGGAACAGGTAGGTCTTAGAACGACCGTGCTCAGGGATTGGTCTGGGGAGGTTCACACAGTCCCTAATGGACTAATCGACAAAACCACTAACTGCAGCCGAAGCGCCTCAAGGGCGCTTGTGGAAGTTACGGTTCCATATTCGCAAGACTTGGAAAAAGTCACGCAAGTGATGGAAGGCGTATGTGACGCTGCAAAGCGCGAATTGGAGTCGATAGTTGAGGGGCCGAGGGTATTAGGGGTTAGCAAGTTAGGTGAATCGGGGGCAACTTTTCTGATCTGGGCAAAAACCGAACCTTTGAGTCAATGGGGCGTGGAACGGTACCTTAGGTTCAGACTGAAGGAGGCACTAGATGCCGCTTCCATAGAAATTTCTTACCCAAGGTTGGTAGTTGATGTAGAAGAACCAGAGCAACCGAGGCCTCTAGGGTGAAAGACGAACTATTAATCTAACTAGGTACAGGCGGAGTTCGGTCTGCGTAACTCCGCCTGCACCGGTGCGATAGGATTAAGTGTTATTTCAGGTCGAGATAGTCGGCTATATTAGCTCTCTCGGACTTCACGGGCCGGATTTTACCTGTTAACGACGTTAAGAGCGATGTGACTCCTGGTCCGTGCCCAGAAACAAATGAGTTGCTGTGTACGACTATGCCGATTATGATTGCGCCGCGCCTATAACTTCTACCATAATATGATGAGGAATCTAGAATAGCTACGATGTCACCCAACCTTATCTTGTCGAGTCCCAACTCCTTGAGTCTCTCTTGTTCCATAGAAGTGATATCATAGTCACCTGTTTCGGCAGAAGAAGCACCTAGGCCGCTCCCCATGAACTCTGGCGGGATCATTGCTGAAACAGGTACCTCCAGGATACCGTCTTTTTCTTCAATTCCCATGCTATGCAGAAACAAAGGAGACAGATTCATACACTTGACATCAGGGTACTCGGTGAGCTCTAGTCCTTGGCCAATAGATCGGATTTGAACTTTGTCTCCGATTTGGAGTTTTTCAAGGACGTCTTTTTCGAAATGAATGATGACATGCTCTATACCGCCGTGCTTACCTGTGACAACTCCTCGAGCGCCCTTGGCGTCGCCTGACACTACATATGCAGTATTACCTATACATGATAGGGTATTGTACCCTTGGTTTGCGTTTTGATCCAAGTTCTTAGTACTCACTCCAGGTTCTACGTGATCGCCGGCCCAACCAAATGTAGGATCACCGACTTTAACGTTGTACGCTATTCCACCGGTGCCTGGGGTCACACGTACGTGCCCGTCATAGCATATTCTGGGTCTAGCTCCAGGTGATGAAACTTCGCCCATGACGGATAGCATTACCAAGCGGTCTTCGTTTGTCATTAACATGTTCTTTCCCCCTATTTCTGATCTAATTCCTCTATTGCAGAACAGGATCATAGTCTTCAGGATTCTTCTCTAAGTGAGAATCAAACCACCTCAGGATCTGGTTCAGCCTATGCACACGCAAAACTGGTTTTCCAGAGCGGGAGAGCTCGTGGCTGGACTCTGGGAACCTTGCCATCTCGGTTTCTCTGTCGAGTTTCTTCAGGGCAACGTAGAATTGCTCACCTTGCTCGATTGGGCACCTCTGGTCCTTTTCAGAATGAATTATGAGCAGAGGCGTGGTTACATTCTCTACATATGCGAGAGGCGAGTGTTTCCATAAAAGATCAAAGTCCTTCCAAGGATTGCCCAGGATCTGTGTTTCGGTGAATGTGTATCCTATATCGGATACACCATGGAACGAGATCCAGTTGGAAATGCTTCTCTGAGTGACTGCGGCTTTAAATCTGTCTGTGTGCCCCACAATCCAGTTTGTCATGAAGCCTCCATAACTGCCTCCAGTTACACCTAGATTGGTCTCATCGATAAGGTTATGGGAAGCAGCAAAGTCAACCCAGCTCATGAGATCCTCATAGTCCATACCGCCATAGTCTCCTATCACCGCGTGGAGGAACTCCTGGCCGAAACCTTCGCCCCCTCTGGGATTTGTATAAAACACAGTGTATCCTCTGGCAGCAAGTAATTGGAATTCGAAGAAGAAATTCCACCCGTACATTGACGCAGGCCCACCATGAATCTCAAGAATGGCAGGATATTTCTTCCCTTCCCGATACCCTATTGGCTTCATAACCCAACCAAGCCTATCTTGACCATCTTTCGATTTGAAATCCAGCGCCTCGGGTTCGCTGAGGTACACTTCCTCGAGCAGTCCCTGATTTTCATTGGTAAGCATGCGTTCACTAAAAGTGCCTAACTCCAAGATTCCGATATCGCCGGGCATCGTGGGAGTCGAAACCGCTATTGCAGCTTTCTTCCCCGAACTGTCAAGAGTGAAACCGAAGATCTGACGTTTTCCTCCTAGGGTGAGGCTTACATTTCCGCCCTCTAGTGGAACCGAAAAAAGCGATGTGTTCCCACTATCACTGGCTAGGAAGTATACAACCTTACCATCGGGACTTACTACGGGACCGTTTTCCGATGCACCGAAGTGGCTGTCACCTGCCATACTATCTCCCACAGAGCGGTCGAAGGATCCAGTCAAAACAACTGACTCGCCACCTTCTGATGGCACTCGCCAGATCTTTCCGAGCGTTGCGGCTCCATACTCTCTTTTGTGACCTGCGTAAATAATGTATTTACCGTCGGGACTCCAGGTAGGAGAAGTAGACGGCCCCTTGCTGTCTGTGATTTGCTTGGGCTCGCCGCCGTCAGATTGGACAGTGAAAACGTCTACTATCCAAGGCTCCTTGTCCGGGTTTTCCTGTCTGTTTGCACAAAACGCGATGTATTTGCCATCTGGGGACCATGCAGGGCCAAAATGATCAAAATCCCCGGAAGTTATCTGTTTTGCGGGTTCTTGTCTCGCGACGTCTTGGACAAACAGGTGGTTTCTGCTTTTTCCTATGAGTCCCATTGCTGCGTCGGACTTCATTTTCAATCTGGTAACTAGGGTGGGCTCTTCCATTTTCTTTTTCTTCTCGGCTTCTTTGGCTTTGTCATCTAGTGGTTTCTGCAATTCATCAGGCGGATCTTCTGGGTTTACCGGCGCCGTGAAGCAGATTCTCTTGCTGTCTGGAGACCATGAAGGACCCGAAGCGCCTCTGCGCATGGTGGTAAGCTGCAGAGCTTCCCCACCAGAGGTTTCCATAATCCATATCTGTTTCTCCTCTGTCCTGTCCGATACGAAAGCGAGTTTGGTTCCGTCAGGTGACCATCTTGGTGAAGTATCTCTCTTGGGACCAGAGGTAAATGGTCTTGGCTTGCCAGAACCATCGGCCGGGACTATCCAGATCGTGCTTCTATACTCTTTAGTCTTTTCCTCAATTACGGTCTTAACGTAAGCTATTTGTTTTCCATCAGGAGACAGTTGCGGATCAGATACAAAAACCATTCTGTACAGATCATCGCTAGTTAACCTTCTCTTTGCGGTCAAAAAAAGCACCTCCTTTAAGTAATACATGAATCAGATTGATACTGGTTCCTGTTGAGTTTCCTCATGTGAAGTCCTTATTCCTTCTTATGGAGGAATTATTATTTCAGAAGTCGAAGAAAGTGTCTCTGATAGGTGATTTCTGATATGGGGCTAAAGGCAGATCACAAACTTACATGAGAAATGGGGAGTGCAGATGACAGATAACGTGAACTCAGGATGTCGAGACGTTGTGGCAGATCAGGGGTTTCGATGGATTGACCAAAATGCTACAGCAATCACATGTCTTAGCGACGAAATCTGGCAGTACGCCGAGCTTGGCCTCCACGAATATCGGTCGGCTGCGGCATTGGAAGGTTTTTTGAAAAAACATGGGTTTGACGTTGAAAGCGGTATAGCAGGTATGCCCACGGCATTTGTGGCGACCTGGGGCAAAGGTGAGCCAACCATAGGTTTTCTAGGAGAATACGATGCTTTACCGGGTGTGTCGCAGAAAGTATCTTGGGAAAAGGAAGAACTCATACCAGGCGGCTCTGGACACGGGTGCGGTCATAACCTTTTAGGAGTAGGGAGCGCTGCGGCAGCAGTTGCGCTCAAAGAAGAACTTGTGAGCAGAGGGATTGAGGCAACGATCAAATACTTCGGTTGTCCTGCCGAAGAGAATTTTAGCGGTAAGGCATTTATGGCAAGAGACGGCTATTTCCAAGGTCTCGACGTATGCCTGACGTGGCATCCCGGTTCGATGAACATAGTTAGGGGTGGTAGCTCCCTGGCTGTAAAGTCTATGGTAGTGACTTTTCACGGCATCGCCTCTCATGCGGGTGGTGCGCCACACCTAGGGAGAAGTGCGCTTGATGCTGTAGAAATCATGAATATCGGTGCTAACTATCTACGGGAGCATGTGATTGAACAGGCCCGGATTCACTATGTCACGACAAACGGTGGTTTGCAACCTAACGTCGTACCCTCCCTCGCATCGGTCTGGTACTATGTGCGTGCGCCTCGGATGCAGCAATTGGAAGAAATCTATGAGAGGGTTCTGAAGTGTGCTGAAGGCGCAGCGATCATGACTGAAACTACGTATGATGTTCAAGTCCTAGAGGCTGTTCATGAAGTTCTTCCAAACGAGGTCCTTCAAGATGTTCTGAGACGGGCTATGTATGTAGCCGGCGCGCCTAGGTTTTCAGAAGATGATGCGGAATTCGCGCGAAAGATCGAGCAGACTTTCCCCAAGAAATTTGAGGAAATGATAGATGATGAGAAACTGCCAGACGTAGAAAAGGCCAAACTGGTTGGTAAAGTCCTAAATGATGAGGTTCTGGGACGCCCGGATTCTCCACCTGATTCTAGGGGTTCGACTGATGTCGGGGAGGCAAGCTGGTGCACGCCGACCGAACAGTTCAACACAGCTTGTGTTGCGCTGGGAACTCCTGGTCATTCATGGCAGTACACGGCTCAGGTAGGGATGAATATAGGCCATCAAGGAATGCTGAGCGCGGCTAAGACGCTGACTCAGGCAGGTCTTATGTTGATAGCTGATAAGACGCTCATTGATGAAGCCAAGCAAGAGTTTTTGAATAGAACCGGCGGGAGACCTTTCAGGAGTGCGCTTCCGGCCGACGTGGTACCGGCATTCGATATGTTCGAGGATAAGTAGCAAAAAATCCGTGGGTTCGATGGAAAGAACGGGTCGAGCGTATCGCTGGACGAAGGCATATAGACTTGATACCTTGACCCGTTGCGGTCATTTCAGGTCACGTACAGCTATATACATGCCCTGAGATACCTCGAGATGTGCCTTGTTGGAAGTCAAGTCTTGTATGAGAGACTGGAGATTCGATATATCCTCAGGCATAACAAATGCTTCGATTGTGACTTTTTCCGCATATGATATGTTAGCAGTCTTGCATCCTAACCCTTCGATTGTTCGGTGCACGCTCCCGAAGTGATTGTAGTCGCAAGATATGGTAACCAAGTCGTGGTATCTATAAAGAGCTAGTCCTGCGTCATTGAGTGCAAGGGAAGCAGTTGTGCTATAGGCTCGAATTAATCCTCCGGCGCCAAGCTTAGTCCCTCCAAAGTACCTGGTCACCGTAACGACAACATTTTGTACGTTTTGCTTTTTGATGACTGCAAGCACCGGGTATCCTGCAGTGCCTCTTGGCTCCCCGTCGTCGGAAGCCCTTTCCGCAAAGTCGCCAATTCCTATACAGTATGCATAAACGTTATGAGTTGCTTCAGGGTGTTCTCCTTTTACATTAGAGATGAACCTAGATGCTTCTTGTTCAGAAAAGCACGGTGCAGCTTGCCCAATGAATCTGGACTTTTTTACCACGACCTCTGAGTTTCCGAGCTTTCGAGGTGCCATGAACTCCATACGGTCACCACCTGGCAAATGTAATTTGTGAGGAAGATCCTTGCTGCTACAAGAATTCTATCCCTATTGACGGATTCTATCAAATAAAGCACAGGAACACATTTCAATTTGTGACGTCAATAAGGGGCGGAATGTGGGACGCACACAAATACTATGGGGATGAGGAGTTGAACCTCGATGTCTTTCATCGAAAACACCAAGACCGTTCAGAGAATTGTGATCTTGATCGTGGTTGTGCTTTGCCTGTCTGTGTTTCAAGGCATCTATGCTCCTGAGGTCAGAGCCGAGGAGGTTGAGAGGAGAGTGATCTCTGTAAGTGGCGAATTTACAATATACGTAAAGCCAGATGTTGCTACAGTGAGCTTTGGAGTCGAAACCAATGCATCTACAGCGCAAGAAGCTCAGGCGGAAAACTCATCGCTTATGAATAACGTGATATCCGAACTGCTAGCACAAGGGATTTCCAGAGAAGAGATTCAGACTTCCAATTTCGCGCTATACCCAGTATATGAGACGTTAGAAAACGCGCGGGCTAATCAGCAGGTGTTGATAGGTTATAGGTGTAACAATACGGTTACTGTAAGGATTAAGGATCTTTCGAAGATAGGTCAGATAATTGACATGACTGTAAGGGCTGGAGCTACAAACGTTGGTGGCATATACTTTGGAGTGCTTGATTCCAAGAAATACCAGGACCAGGTTTTGGCCAAGGCAGTAGAACACGCCCGGCACAAAGCGGAAGTTATGGCAAAAGCCGCAGGAGTCACGATCAAGGATGTCATTAGCATATCTGATGGATGGGTCTCTGTATCTTCGGTGCGAAAAACTGTCAGTTTGGCAGACGCGCAGATGAGTGAAACGCCTATAGAGCCTGGTGAAGTGACCATAACTGCCACGGTTCGAATGGACTTTACATTCTAGTCATTAATATCTTAGATTCTGAAGTCTGAGGTGCTCCTTCCTTGCCCTATGAGGGGGGAGCACCTCTTCGTTATAGCAGACATAAACTTGGATGACTGATGTTGCAGGAAACTAGAAACTCTTATGGAACTTGGAAGAGAACACTCATGTGGGAGTCTTTATCATCTAGATGGGTTGATAGATCATAGGGCTGTAGTAGAAAAGGTAGGTGCCATTATGCAAGCGACTTTACGACGGGTTAGGATTGAGGACAAAGCTAGGGTACTTCAAATTGAAGAGAAAGCTACTCCCAATCTGAGGTATTTGGGAACTATGTTTGAGCATTGGGTGCATGATGACGTAGGAGAGTTTTGTGTAGCAGAGGTAGGAAATAAACTAGTAGGTGTTGGAAAGCTCACTATCCTATATGATGGTTCTGCGTGGTTGGAGGCGCTTCGGGTCATACCTGAAGTTCAGGGGCAGGGGATAGGGAAGAAGTTCTACAGACGTTTTTTTGATCTAGCAGAAGAAAAGAGATTACCAGCTATGCGTATGTATACCGGCATAAGAAACCAAGCCAGTAAAGGCTTGGCTGAGAAGTTTGGCCTGCGTGTTGCAGCCACTTGTAAGGGAGCTTCTTGCAGGGTAAATCTAGGAGTGAATGCAGGTTCTTTCCGGCTGCTGCGGCCAGACGCAGGTGCTTTGTCAGTGGATCGGTTATTTAGAGAGGCGAAGAACTCTTGGGGCAGATTCTGCGTTATGAATCGGACCTTCTACGAAGTTACGCCAGATTTGGTGCGTTCGTGGCTTGACGAGTGCAAACTATATGTAGATCCTGAGGGTGGAACTTTTCTGTCCTTAGGTGCTAGATTTCAGGCGGATCTATGCTTACACGTAGGTTTCGTAGGTGGTGATGTCCAAAAAGCTCTCGATTTTGCTAACGCAAAGGCTATAGAGTTTGGGGTTCCTTCAATATCGTGTCTGTACCCGGCCGGAAATGCTGAACTTGAGGAAGTGCTGCATAAAAATGGCTGGCATCCAGATCCGTCTGATTATTTGGTTATGGAAGTACTAAGAGAAGATAGTTAAACTATACTGAATGATGCGATACACACACGGCAAGACTGCATTAGATGAGTGACCAGATACTTTCAGCCACTTTTGCGTTGTACTTGATAGGAGGGAGATTGGTGGCCATTAGAACTGTCCTTTGTGATCTTCTTAATGTTGAATACCCAATTATACAAGGGGGGATGGCGTGGGTAGCCACAGGTGAACTGGCCGCTGCTGTGAGCGAGGCAGGCGGATTAGGAGTTATCGGCGTAGGGAATGCTCCAAGGGAAGTGGTACGGAAAGAGATCGAGAAGACAAGAGCGCTTACCAGAAAGCCTTTTGGCGTCAACGTGTATCTCATGTCGCCTTTGGCTGAAGAGATTATCGATTTGATAATAGAAGAAAAGGTACCGATAGTAGTTACGGGCGCGGGAAACCCAGGTAAGTATATACCAAGATTCAAAAACGAAGGTATAAGGACTCTATCCGTAGTAGCGTCGGTAAACCTTGCTAGAAGGCTTGAACGAACAGGTGTGGATGCTCTAATTGCGGAGGGGATGGAATGCGGAGGACACATTGGTGACATCGCGACCATGCCCCTGGTCCCCCAGATAGTTGATGCAGTATCGATCCCTGTTGTAGCAGCAGGTGGGATATACGATGGGAGAGGCTTGGTTGCGGCGTTAGCTCTTGGAGCGAGCGGAGTACAGATGGGTACTCGTTTCGTTTGCGCGAAGGAGTGTGTCGTCCATCCCAATTATAAGAAGGCAATTATTGCGGCCCGTGACAGGAGTACGGTTGTAACAGGTAGAAGTACAGGGCATCCAGTACGTGTGCTAAGCAACAAACTTACCAAACAGTTTTTGGAGGCAGAAGCCAAGGGGTTATCACCGAAAGAGATAGAGGCAATAGGAGCGGGAGCCCTGAGACGGGCTGTTGTCGACGGAGACGTAGAATACGGATCGCTAATGGCTGGACAAGTTTCGGCAATGGTACGCAAAGAGGAATCATGTAAGGCAATCATAGATGATATTATCTCGGGTGCTGAGAAAGTGCTCGAAAGGCTGTGTAGTATGCAAAAATGCACTGAAAGTGAGTGAAATCTCATGTTTAGAGAACGACAAGACTACGCTGAACCGTACAGAATCAAGATGATCGAGAAGATAGAGTTAGCAGATAGGCCAACGCGTGAGCGGTTGATAAGCGAGGCGGGATACAACGTGTTCTCTCTGCCCGCCGAAGCTGTATACATAGACCTTCTGACTGACAGTGGAACCGCGGCTATGTCGGACTACCAATGGGCCGGCATGATGATGGGCGATGAGTCGTACGCTGGGAGCAAGAACTATTATCACTTGAAAGATTCAGTAAGAAGCGTTATGGGTTACGAATATGTAGCTCCAACACATCAAGGTAGGGGCGCAGAACATATCCTTATGAATATCTTCGTCGAGCCAGGGGATCGTGTTCTTGGCAATATGCATTTTGACACGACCGAAGGGCACATCCTTCTTAGAGGAGCGCAGCCTGTGAATTGTCTTGCGGAAATCGGATACAACGTCGCAGCAGAAGCTCCTTTCAAGGGGAATTTCGACCTCAATCTGTTGGAAAAAGAAATCAAGAAGGACGAAAAGAAGGCAGCGCTGATATTGGTAACGATAACATGCAACAACAACGGCGGGCAGCCGGTTTCTATGGAGAACATAAGAGGAGTAAGGGCTATTGCAGACAAGTATGGTATTCCGATGTTCTTTGATGCTGCTCGATTTGCTGAAAATGCGTATTTTATTAAAAAACTAGAACCAGGGTACGAGGATAGATCAATTGCAGATATTGTAAGAGAAATGTTTTCTTATGGTGACGGTTGTACTATGAGCGCGAAAAAAGATGCGTTGGTGAACATAGGAGGGTTTATTGCTTTCAAGAACAGGGAGAACTACGAAAAGGCGATTGAGTGGCAAATACCCTTCGAGGGCTTTTCGACCTACGGGGGGCTTGCTGGAAGAGACCTGGAAGCGGTGGCAAGAGGTCTCCGGGAAGTTCTAGACGAACGCTATCTTGAAGACCGGATTGGCCAGGTAGCTTATCTTGGCGACCTTCTTACCGCATACGATATTCCTATTGTGAAGCCTAGTGGAGGGCATGGAATATATGTTGATGCGAAATCTCTGCTACCCCATATACCTAGGCATGAATTTCCTGCTCAGACCCTGACTGTCGAATTGTATATAGAAGGGGGAGTCAGGGGGGTTGAACTTGGTGGATGTGCTTTTGGACATAAGGATCCTGAAACCGGCGATGATGTTTGGCCCGAATTGGAACTCGTACGATTGGCAATACCTAGAAGAGTGTACACAGATAGGCATATGGAGTACGTAGCTAAGACGTTGAAAAGAGTGAAGGACCGGGCGTCGTCGGTAGAAGGCCTCAGGATAGTACACGAAGCATCGGTGCTTCGTCATTTTACCGCAAGGTTTGAAAGAGTAGGATAAGCTTCTTTGATATGAGCATTTGATGATAGCACGTTGTCCGGTGTTTTTCGACCACTGGATTCTCACCGGACAACGTGTATTTCTTGCTAGTTTTCCTTCAAGGCCTTACTGCCGAAACCCATCTCTGAGATGATCTTGCTTAACACAGGACTGAGAACTGCTCCAATGAGTATGCCAGAGCCTGTTTGAACTATGTTGCCCATCACCTCAGGCAAAATTGCCATAGGCGAGTAGATGACAGCTGTTCCTACTGCATATCCAGCTATGATCCAAATCGCACCCAGTACCATGGCGAAGATTTGTTTCTTTCTATCTTTGTTGTAACCAAGTTTGGCCACTATCAAGCCTGCTACTCCTTTGATAACCATAGTCCAGGGTGCCCATACTAAATACCCGCCAAGTATGTCTGCGAGTGCGGAGCCCAAGGCGCCACCAACGATCCCGTAGAGCGGGCCGAGAGCAAGGGAGGTAGCGAAGATTACGCCGTCTCCCAGGTGGATGTAGCCTGTTGCGGTTGGTAACTTGAGAAACATAGTAGATACTAATACTATTGAAGTTACCAGACCCAGGACTACCAATGTGAGTAGCGAATAGTGATTCTTTCCCATTGGAAAACCCCCTTAATATATGTGAAAATTTGAGTCTGGCTACTTCAGGGGGTTAAAACGTTTAGGCAACTGTGGGTAAAGTACAAATAACCCCAGTCTCCTCCCATTCGGACTATAACTGTCGGCACCGGAATCTCACCGGATTCAACCGCTGGGGCTGTCGGGCTCGTCCGCTTCTTACGAAGCGGCATTACCACCGGTCGGGAATTTCACCCTGCCCCGAAGACTGCCAATTACATTATACATCGCGGATGGACAATGTGCTTCGTTTCGGAACAATTGATTTACCTTCTTGAGAAGGACAAGAAACGTCTTGTTGCTACGTGGTAAAATCATAGATAGAGGAGGGGTCTGTATGATCTCAGAGGTTTTGCGACAAAAAGACATTGTTAGGGAAGGACTAGATTATTTGAGTCGGTGCGAGGATGAGTATGTCGAATTAATAACTCAAATTGTGCAGGTACCGGCTCCGAGTAATGAAGAGCAACAGCGTTCTGAGTTCTTGAAGAGTACTATGGAGACCATGGGGTTTCCTTTCGTTAAAAGGGACGAAGTTGGGAATGTGTTAGCCTTGTTCCCTGGAAAAGACGACAGCAAGACCATTGTCAGTATGGTTCACATGGATACGGTTTTCCCCTTTGATACGGATCTCAGCGTGAAAAGAGACGGCAATATTCTTGCAGCGCCTGGGGTTAGCGATAACTCAGCTTCTTTGGCGTGCATGTTGCTGCTAGGGAAAGTATTGAGGGAACATTTGCCACTTGAGCATCCAGTCGTTTTCGTCGCGACGGTTGGAGAAGAAGGGCTAGGGGATCTGAGAGGAGCTCGATTCTTCTGCGATAACATAGAGAACTACGACTTTGATGGGTTCCAAATTCATCCTAAGAACGTTGTTTTTTTAAATATAGACGGGGGAATGGGACATATAGTGAACGGTGGTGTTGGTAGCAGACGCCTTCGCATAGAATTCTCTGGCCAAGGCGGACACAGTTGGGGCAGTTTCGGCAATACAAACGCCATCTATGGCATGGGCAGGGCAATAGCAAACATTTCTCAAATTCAAGTCCCCGAGACTCCTCGGACCACCTACAACGTAGGCGTTGTGCACGGAGGACATTCGGTCAACTCAATTGCACAAAATGCGTACATGTTATTGGATATGAGATCGGTAGACTCAGAATGCTTAACGAAACTCGAGGAACAGGTCATGGCATGTCTCTCAGAAGCAGCTTCTTCCACAGGAACAGAGTATTCAGTGAAAGTTGTGGGCGATCGGCCGACAGGAGCACTTTCGGTTGATTCACCTTATGTACAGGGGCTGCTGGCGTTGGGCAAAGAATTAGGTCATGACCTTTCTCTTGGTTCGAGCAGCACAGATTCGAATATACCTCTATCTCGAGGGTGGCCAGCAGTTACCATGGGCTTTAAACGGTCAGAAAATGGGCACAAAACCACTGAGTTTCTCTATATAGATTCCCTGGTACCAGGGATCCAATTTGGGCTAATGTGCTTTGCCGGACTCTTATACGATCAGTTTTGAGTCATCTCCTCGGTTCCTGGTGCTTCATTTATTCGCGTTTACGGAAGCGCCAGGACCGTTTTCGGAATGAAGCCAAGTCTCCAAATTGCTACTCCTTTTATCCCATATCTTTTTGCCATGTTAATCCTAACGTTAAGGCTCAGTGAATCCTCCAAGAAACCTTCGTACTCAAGTTGCTGTCCTTGCCACTTCACTCGATTGCACAGGTAGTTGGGAGCAAATGACCTTGCAGTTGCATTGTCTGACGAATACTCAGGAAGCCCAATCTCCAGGTCTTTTGCTGGTGGCTTTGAAAACAGGTACGTGTGTTCAGAATCTCGGGCATATAACGTTCCATATGCAGGGATTCCAAGGATAATCTTCTTCGGGTTAATTACCTGCATTTCAAGTTTCACGGCTTCATCGACCTTGGAAAATGGTGCGGTAGGGGTAGGCACGGACCTGTCCTCATACCCATAGGCCATAATGACTAGAAAATCGGCAACCTCTCCTATATGGGCATGGTCATAGCCTGCGAAAGAGCCGTTTAGGGGAGGTACGGCTACGGAGAGTGACTTGCCGCCCAAAAGATGATGAAGTTCATCCAAAAACGCGTTGAAATTCTTCATGTCTGAATCGACTGAAGAAGGATCAAGACCGATCTCCTCAAAGTCTATAAGCACTCCATCATACTCAAACGATGAGGTTGAAATATCTTTGGCAAGTTTGTATCTCAGAGTTGGGTTTTCGAGCAGCCGAGATATGTTGCTGTGTTCTTGGTCCGCAAAATACATAGAAAACAATTTCACGCCGTGTCGCTTTGACTCAAGAACGACGGAAGGCCATCCGTCAGGTTTCTGAAATCCAGTTGGGTTTTCGCGGGTGACTAACGCCCCATCTTGGTCAACGTAAAACCATCCTGCAAATACCCCGTCGGTTCTGTTTGCTAGACAGGACGAGTCTGTGTACGGATACTTGGCGCCAAATAGGTCTTGCCAGCTTGAATACGTAGAAGAGCCTAGAGCATAGAATCCCCAGAGTTCCAACGCTTGTGGTGTAGATGTCACATACGCTGACCGGGTGTTTTCGTCCCACGCTACTTCATAACCCAGAATCTCGCTAAAAAGGCGTAATGGTACCATGGTAGTCCCGTCAACCAAAGATGCGGGTTCAGGCATAGTTATAGTCCTATTATCAGCAGTACTAATAGTAGACGTTCCTATGGTTACAGTTACAGATATTGTACCCTTGGAGAATGTGGCCGCCTTCT
This sequence comes from Bacillota bacterium, assembly GCA_033810155.1. Taxonomy (GTDB): domain Bacteria; phylum Bacillota; class Sulfobacillia; order Fermentithermobacillales; family Fermentithermobacillaceae; genus UBA3907. The sequence continues at coordinate 35,915 of JAPXKJ010000005.1, forward strand.
TTTCGGCACTCCAGCCAATCTGAGCGCCAAGTGCTTCTCCGAGGGCTCTCATAGACACCATTGTGTGTCCGTTTTCAACATAAGGTCTTATAGGGCTCTTTATTGGAGCCATATCCACAAAGACATTTGCGTAGGGCGGTTCCGCGGGTGCAACTTCCAAAGTGATATTCCGGTATGTATCTGGATCTAGGTACACTAATGCTGACTGGGCATTAGCTATGGGTGAAAGGGTTAAGACAAATACGAAAGCCCATATAGCCAAAGCCTTTACTCTGGGCCATATATGGTATGTAAGGTTATGCAATCAAAACACCCCTTTTCTTAGGTGCAGCGGCAATCCACTGACCAATTCACGCTCGACATTAAGCACAAGACACAATTGTACGCCTTCTTGGCCTGCAAGTGCTATTATAGTTTAGTATAAGCTATTATGGCACCTTGGGGGTCATCTCAAATTGCGTTCTACATCTAACGATAACTGGATAAGAAGTGTTTTGGTTTTATCGACAGGCTGGTTTTTGCTCTATTCTGCTAGAACTGTATTGTCTGTCACTATGAAGGACATAGCAGATTACTGGACCTTGACCGAATCTGCGCTAGGTCTGATAAGTTCAAGTTTCTTCCTTGCCTATACCGCTCTGCAGATTCCTACAGGTTTTCTTGCTGATAGGTTGGGGTCTAAGAAGGTATTGCTGGTCGGTTTCAGCCTTCAGTCCGTTGCTGTGCTGTTGAGTGGGTTTGCTGTGACTCACCAGCAATTTCTTTGGACACGGGTGATTTCTGGTGCTGGCCAAGCTACATACTTCGCATGTCAATTTGCGATTATAAGCAAAATCGTTCCCGAGGAGAGAAAAGCGCTGGGGAATAGCGCATCTGTAGCAGGTTCGGCCTTGGGGACCGGTCTAGGCATGATTTTTGGGAGGCTTCTTTCGAATAGCACGATGGGCTGGAGGCTTCCTTTCATTGTTTTGGGATGTGCATCCGTAGCTTTCATCTTTGCTATCAAAAAGTATGTTCCTGAACCTGAATTGTCATCCAACGGAAGCACCAGGGTAGACAGGGTCGAATTTGTTGTCGATGACCATGATGAGCCCCAATCTTATCAGCATAGTTCGGTTTTGCTTCTGATACTGTTCTCGGTTACGCATTTCCTCAGCATGTACGGATTTTACCTTATGTTAACCTGGCTTCCTTATTATCTTGAGGCGATAAGAGGATTTAGTCCAAGTCTTTCTGCAACCATACCCGTAGTCATGCCTTTTGTTATGGCTCCTGCCACGATCCTGGGCGGGTACATATCAGATAGGTTGGGCAGTAAAGCTTCGGTGATCAACGTATGCTTGCCACTATCAGCTATAGCTACTGTGGCGATTCCATTGGCAAATAGCACTGTTACGCTTGTCTTTTTCCTTGCTCTTTACGGCGCTACCGGGAAACTTGTTATAGATCCAGGTCTGATTAACTATGTGAGTGAGAGTTCACCGCCTGAATCGCGGGGTACCATGTTGGCGCTTTTTAACTTTGCCGGGGCCCTTGCCATGGCGGTAGCACCGGCTGTAACAGGGTATTTGGCTGAAGCAATAGGTAGTTTTGATGTGAGTTTTTTCATGGCCGGAGGTTTCAATTTGCTGGCGCTTGTTTCTTTCATAGCAGCAGCTAGAGTTTTTGAGGGTAGGAAACGATAACTCGCGCCCTATCTGCCCGTCCTTTTTTGAGGGTTGACATTCAAAGGCCGCTGTGACTTGGGTTTTCTTGTAGAAAATGAAGCGCCAAAAGAGGAATTTTTGCAGCAAGAGCGAATAACGCCGAATACAGGCAGTTGCTACAAGTCGGACGTAGAGATTGCTATAATTTGGTAGATATACCTAAGGAGGGAATAAGATGGCGCTCCCAAGTTTGACTCAGGAAGAGAGAATGAAGGCGCTCGAAAAAGCTCAAGAGATGCGTAAGGCAAGAGCGGATCTTCGGGAACAACTGAAGAAGGGAGAGATCAAGCTCGAAGAAGTTCTTGACCGAGATGATCCCGTGGTTTCAAGGATGAAGGTCTCATATTTGTTGGAGTCGCTGCCACGAGTTGGCAAGGTGAAGGCAAGTAAAATTATGTCGGAGATAGGCATAAACGAGTCCAGACGCGTCCAGGGGTTGGGCAAACGTCAGAAAGAGGCTCTTTTGGCGCAGTTTCAGGATTCGTAGAGGTGTCTACTACCAATCAAGAGAGGCAGTTTCATAGAAGATGAGAAAAGGATTGCTGTTTGTTGTCACAGCTCCTTCTGGATGTGGTAAAGGAACTTTAAGACGGGCACTATTGAGTGAGCATCCGGAAATTAAATTCTGTCCGTCTTATACTACTAGGCAGCCCCGTCCGGGTGAGATAGATGGGGTTGATTATACTTTCGTTTCTACGCCTGATTTTCTTAGAAGAAAAGACAATGGTGAATTTGTCGAGTGGGCAGAGGTATATGGCAACTACTATGGAACGCCCAGAGAGGACATTGAAAAAGCTATTGCTGAGGGATCACTAGTCATAGTGGAAAAAGATGTTCAAGGTGCCCGAACTCTGAGGCAAGTGTATCCCGAGGGGATCTTCGTATTTATCCTACCACCATCCATGGAAGAACTCAGAAGGAGAATTGAGTCTCGAGGGACCGAAGAAGAAACTGAAATGGCCATGAGGTTCGACAGTGCTCGCAGGGAAATTGCAGATCTAAGTGACTTTGATTATGTTATCATCAATACAGATATGGAAAGAGCTAAAGATAGGCTATCTGCAATTATACGAGGAGAGAGAATTGCTCATGGGGATTGCCTTTGTGAAGCCCAGAGGAGGTCACGAGATGATAACTCCAACCATGCGTGATTTGATTAGCAAAACTGGATCTAAGTATTTCTTAGTTGTCGGTGTTGCTAAAAGAGCCAGGCAAATAGTGGATAGAAAAGAAAGTGGAGTGCTAGGCCCTCAGAAGCCTGTTACCATCGCCATTCAGGAAATTGCCAGGGGCGAAGTAGTGGTCCAACGGGTTCCACGTAAGCACACGGTATCAATGTCGTGTTGATGTGTCTGAGGCGCCTTTCAAAGGCGCCTCAAAACGCTTAACTTTGTAACAGATTCGGGGTGCAAATAACAATATGCTTTCTGGAAAAAACATTGTAGTGGGCGTATCAGGTGGCATAGCCGCATACAAAGCAGTGGACGTTGTATCAAGACTCAAAAAACTAGGCGCCGAAACTCACGTAGTGATGACAGAAAATGCTACCAGACTAGTTGCGCCGCTTACTTTTCGTACTATTTCTGCTCAACCCGTAATCGTTCATATGTTTGAAGAGCCTAAACAATGGAACGTAGAGCACATAGCCTTAGCAGAAATGGCTGATCTATTTGTTCTGTGCCCTGCTACCGCAAACTGCATAGGTAAGATAGCCAATGGAATTGCCGATGACTTCCTCACAACTACGGTCATGGCATGTACTTGTCCTGTCCTTATATGTCCCGCTATGAACCATAATATGTTTGAGAACAAGGTGGTACAACTAAATATTTCGAAATTGAAGGGGCTAGGCTATGAAATCCTAGAGCCGGAATATGGTCGCCTGGCATCAGGGGCTGTTGGCAAAGGCAGGTTGCCTGACCCCGAAAAGATCGTCGAGAAAATAGTAGACACTCTTTTGGTCCAAAAAGATCTAAAAGACGTTACGTTTCTTGTAACCGCAGGCCCAACTAGGGAATGGATCGATCCTGTGAGGTATATTTCCAATCCGTCAACTGGGAAGATGGGTTACGCCATAGCGGAGGCAGCCGCAAAAAGAGGCGCTAAGGTCTATTTGGTGTCGGGCCCTAGTGAACTTGTTCCCCCATTCGGGGTCATCTTGAAAAAAGTGGAGACAACCGAAGATATGTTGCGCGCATGTCTTGAGGTATACGCTGATGTACAGGTAGTTATTGGCTGTGCCGCTCCCGGAGACTTTAAACCTGTTGAGTATAGCGAAACGAAAATCAAGAAGCAGGGTGACGTGCTGTGCCTTGCTCTGAGTGAAACTGTAGATATTCTCAAGACCTTAGGTGAGAACAAAGGTTCCAGGATTCTAGTGGGTTTTGCTGCTGAAACAGATGATGTTGTGGAAAACGCAAAGGCTAAAATCATAAAGAAGAACCTCGATTTTATATGCGCCAATCAGGTGGGGCTGCCGGACAGGGCTTTTGGAGCCGATACCAATGCTGTGACCATAATAATGCCAGATGGCGCTTGCTTCGATGTAGGGCCTGCATCTAAATATGAAGTCGCCATGGCCATTATCGACCAGGTGAAGAACATCCTTGACGAACGAAGGAATTGATGTGGTCTGCGGCAACTACGTAGATATTGTAGTGGACCTTCCATCCATGGGCGACAAGGTGTTTACATATAAAGTCCCCGGAGATGTTGTTTTACCTTATGGTGCAAAAGTCTATGTTCCGTTTGGTCGAAGACATGTGGACGGGTATGTCGTTGGGCGTCCTTCTACTGTACCGAATGTTGACCTAAAAGACGTTATTTCTGTGTATGATTTAAATTTCCTACCTCCAAAGAACCTGTTGGATTTCGCACTCACGCTGAGAGATTACTACTTAGCAACTATTTCTTCTTTCTGGAGTTATTTGTGGCCACCCCAGGTCAAGAAGATTGACGTAAAGAAGGAATCGTTTGAGACTCTATGTGTAGAAGAACACAGTGCTCCTTGCGCTGCTAAGAAGACGGGAAATCAGGAATCACATGATCGGGATACTTTTGTTCAAGGTTCAGATTCGTTCAGATGGAGGGTATACCTAGATGCCATCGAAAAGGCCATCAATGCCGGTTCGAATGTGCTCGTTCTTGTGCCTGAAATCAATAGAGTCGAAGACGCTGAACGGAGGCTGGCTCCCATTTACGGTGATGAGGTACTTGCGGTAGTACATTCGGATATGACTGCGGTCTCGAGACGGAATCAGTGGCTTGAAGTGAAAGACGGTAAGAAACGGATTACAGTAGGGACGAGATCAGCTGCTTTTAATCCGATAAAGGATCTAGGCCTTGTTATTGTCGACGAAGAAGAATCTGCCCATTACAAGGCAGAAGAGTATCCTAAGTACAACGGAAGAACCGTGGCGAAGCTGCGAGGCAGGTATGAGAACTGCCCTGTGATTTTGGGCTCATATGTACCTTCTGTAGTTGCAAACTACGGTTTTTCCGAAGATATGTTCGATAAGATTGGAGAAGGCTTCCCTTTACGAGATAACGTGGATTCGGAGATAGTTAGCCTTTTGGGACGTAAGAAAAGGGTTCTCATAAGCAAGGAATTGCACCTTGCACTAGCAGATGCCTTTGGCGCTGGCAAAAGAGCTCTTCTTTTTATGAACAAGAGAGGTACGGCATCTAGCCTCGTATGTGCCGACTGTGGGCATGTGGTTCTATGTCCAAGGTGTTCGGTAACCATGGCGTACCACTCGAAAGAGGGCCAGTTGATTTGTCATACTTGTGGCTATAGGGAGGACCCTCCGGTACAATGTCCCGTATGCCAGGGGTTTGATTGGAAGCCGGTTGGTTACGGCATAGATCGCGCCCGGTCAGAGTTCAACAAGCGCTTTCCTAGAGTCCCGGTTTTTCAAGTGGACCAGGATTCCAAAAGAGACATTTGTGATAATATCCGGGGGTTTGAGTCACAGACGCCTTCGTGCCTTTTGTGCACCCAGATGGTTTTTAGCGTTCCGAAGGTTCCAGAGCTCCAGGTTGCAGGTGTCTTGTCTGCTGACAATATCTTGAATCTTCCAGATTATTTGGCGGCGGAAGAAGTTTTTCGGCTGCTCACCAAGCTTCGGTATTTCTTAAACGATGAGGAAACTCCGAGTCACAAAGAAATGAGGAAGCGGTTCATAATCCAGACCCTAAATCCCGCGCATCATGCTATACAAGGCGCATTAGATCCGGAACTCTTCTATGCCGTAGAGACCGAGAATAGAAAGGCACTGAAATACCCACCTTTTGGATTTGTCATGAGGATCACGGTTGCTGGCAAGTCTGAGGAAAAAGTTATTGAAGCGTCGGATCTATTAGCAGCGGAAATCGAAAGTAAGTCCGAGAACATCGTGGTATTGGGACCTAGCCCAGCTCCCAAGGTCAAGGTGCGAGGCCAGTACAGATGGCACATTATGGTGAAGTCGCCGGACAGATACTGTGCAATTCATGCTGTAAAAGCCTCATTGCCAATTATTGTCTCGTCTTACGTGAAGGTATATTTGGATCTTGAAGAACCGTTCGGATCATTCTGAGGGTAATCTGCGTATTAATCGGCCGCATGGTGCTATTTTTCAAAGGGCCCGTCTTCCTGTATAATTAGAAGCGATGACTTTATGTAAAATTCAAAGGTGATACTATTGAGCGAGATTGAAATACGTATTTTTGATGATCCTGTACTTCGGAAAAAAGCCAAACCCGTTGCTAGGGTGAATAATAGCGTGAGGAGAATACTCGATGATATGCTCGATAGCATGAGGGCAGCGTCGGGAGTTGGATTAGCAGCTCCACAAGTAGGCATTTCAAAGCGGCTTATAGTCCTAGATGTAGGAGAAGGACCATACTTTCTAGTGAATCCGGAGATCGTATCCGAATCTGATGAAAAAGAAGTTCAATGGGAAGGATGTTTGAGTTGGCCTGGGTTTGTTGGGGAAGTAGAAAGACCTGTGAGGGTACTTGTCAAGGCATTGGATAGAGACGGCAAGACCACATGGGTTGAGGGAGAAGGACTTCTTGCCAGGGCATTGTGTCATGAGATAGATCATCTAGATGGTACTATGTTTGTGGACAGAGCGATATCTATAGCCGAGATTGAAGAAGAAGAGGAGATGGAGGAACACAACATAGAAAAAGCAGGTTTGACTTGTGTTTTTATGGGTAGCCCCGAGTTTTCTTTGCCATCTTTGGATGCTCTTATCAAAGCAGGAATTGATGTTCGGCTTGTAGTTACTCAACCAGATCGCCCGTACGGCAGGAATAAGATGTTGAGGGCAACTCCCGTCAAACAAAGAGCCACTGAACTCGGAATCAAGGTTATCACTCCTCAAAACATGAGATCTGCCGATGTTGTATCAGAGATCAAGGAAGTTCAGCCTGATTTTATAGTGGTGGTTGCGTTCGGCCAGAAGTTGCCCAAGGAAGTGCTTGATCTTCCAAAATATGCATGCCTAAATGTGCATCCTTCCTTATTGCCTAGATACAGAGGGGGCAATCCTATACAGAGGCAGCTTATGGCCGGAGAAACCGAGGCTGGTGTTTCGATAATGTACATGGATGAGGGCATGGATGCAGGAGATATATGTCTTCAGAAAGTGGTTGCTGTAGGGCCTGACGAAACGACGGGCACTCTTGAGAAGCGCCTTTCGATTATAGGCGCAGACGCGCTAATAGAAGCAATTCAAGCAGTTTATGAGGGGTCAGCTCCGCGGGTCGCTCAGGATGAGACAAAAAAGACGATGGCTTTTCACTTGAAGCCCGGTGAAGAAGTGATTGATTGGAACCGTTCTGCAAGGGAGATTCACAATTTGGTTAGAGCCCTTTCGCCAGCACCGGGCGCGGTTACCACTTTTGGTGAGGAGCGTATCAAAATATGGCAGACAGAACTGCTCGACACAGATAAGAAAAATGATGCAGAAGGCTGCGTTCCAGGCACGATAATAGGGTTCCAAGAATCCAAGCTGTTGGTTTGCTGCGGAGAGGGAATATTGGCAGTAACAGAACTTCAACCGGAAGGGAAGAAGCGGATGACTGCAGGAGCGTTTTTGGCGGGCCGCAAGAAGGGGCCAGGCCGATTTGGCGATCTCAACAACTTGTAGAATCTGTGACGCGGGTTTTGTCGTATAGTATATAAAGGAGGGACCAACGTGGATATAGGATATTTGATTTTTGTCATGCCAGCTCTAATATTTGCTATATGGGCTCAATCCAGAGTTAGTTCGGCTTACCGAAAGTATTCTGAGATGAACTCAGGCGCAGGTCTACCTGCCTACATGGTTGCAGCGAAACTACTTCAGGAATCGGGCCTTGGCGATGTCCGAATAGAGAGGGTACAAGGAGAACTTACTGACCATTATGATCCTAGAGATAAGACTCTAAGGCTATCGTCAGGTGTTTACGACAGTAGTTCGGTTGCGGCACTAGGAATTGCAGCGCACGAGGTGGGCCACGCAGTACAACACGCGGTTGGGTATGCTCCGCTCGCCATAAGAAACGGTCTTGTACCCGTAGTCCAACTTGTGTCTAATGCTGCATTCCCGCTGTTTCTTATAGGTCTTGTAACACAGTCTGGGCTTCTCATGGATCTCGGGCTTTTGTTTTTCCTAGGAGCCGTAATCTTTCAGATAGTGACCTTGCCTGTTGAGTACGATGCATCAAAACGTGCGATTAACATGCTGGAAGGTTTCGGCTTTGTAGCTGGGCAGGACTCGGTCGCGGTTGGAAATATGCTAAATGCCGCGGCTCTGACTTACGTAGCAGCTACTGCAATGGCATTGGCCCAGTTCCTGCGTCTTTTTATGTTGCGCGGAAGGCGTGACTGAGATTGTCGAGAAACCCCAGGAGCATTGCGCTCCAAATCCTGCAGCGCCCGTCTTCTGCATATGACTTTGTAAATGATGACGAGTTGCCAGATAAGCGAGACCGGGCGTTAGTCAAGGAATTAGTTAACGGGGTGTGGCGATGGAAGAGATTGTTAGATCATTATATTGCAGCTTTCTGTGACAGGCCAAGTTCGAAAACATCTACTAGGATTATGAACGCACTCAGGATTGGCGTCTATCAACTAGTGTTTATGGGCATGCCTTCATATGCTGCTGTAGACTCAATTGTCCGATGCATGAGGACCAGAGGAGAAAAGGGTTTCGTAAACGGAGTACTCAGAAGTATATCGAGAAACATGGGACATATCGAGTTACCTTCGATAGATGCGTGTCCGTTTCAATATGCAGGGCTTAGGTATTCTTACCCGGACTGGATAGTCAGGCGCTACGTCGGCTTGTTCGGGTTTGAAGATAGTCTTTCATTGCTAAAGGCTCAAAATACACCTCCAGTACTTACTTTACGTGTCAACGAGATGAAATGCGACAGAGACACCTTGCTTGAACTCCTACGCGGAGAGGGCTACTACGCCGAACGTGGAAATCTTCCGTTTTCAATAAGAGTCTCGAAAGGGCGATCCGTTGAACAGTTTCCAGGGTATCGTGAAGGCTTATTTGTAGTGCAGGATGAAGCTGCAATGTTGCCGGCCTTGGCTCTGAAACCCAAGCCAGGCGAGGTGGTTTGGGACGTATGTGCAGCTCCGGGAGGAAAATCCACCCAGCTTGCAGAAATGGTGTCTCCAGACGGGCTGGTGGTGGCATCGGATATATCTTCAGAGCGGATTCGCATGATAACTGAGTCGTGCAGTCGGCTAGGCCTGACGAATGTTGTTCCATGTGTCTTGGATGCCACTAATGAAGATGAAATCATGGCCACGTTCAGTCGAGAAGGACTGCCTACTGTGTATGACAAGATTCTTGTGGACGCACCATGCTCGGGTTTGGGTATAATTGGTGGGAGTCCGGATATAAAATGGCAGAGGCAGGAGTCAGAAATTAAAAGGCTTGCGGATCTACAGAAACGTATTTTAGAAACGACATCGCGTTTTCTTAAGCCTGGGGGTTTTATCGTATACAGCACCTGCACTTTGACCTCGGAGGAAAACGAAGGCGTGTGGTGTGAATTCATAGAGAGAAGCGGGTTTTCAATGGAATATCTGTCACTGGCCGATTGGTCTATGGCGGGTCTGCGGTTACCCCAATCTGTGCAGAAGCCCGGTTGTATCTATATGTTGCCGCACATCCATAAAACCGATGGCTTTTTTGTTGCAAAAGGAAGTAAGAATTCTTCGGGGAGCAGTAGATTGCCCCATTTGTAGGGCGTTACGAAAAATGAGGATGTGATATGTGAGTGGAAAAGCCTCATGTTTTGGATCTTTCTTTGGATCAGATAGAAAAGACAATAACACAGCAGGGTTTTCAGCGATATAGGGCGCAACAACTAATCGAATGGATCTTTAAGAAATTTGCATCTTCTTATGAAGAAATGAGCAATCTTCCAAAGGATCTAAGGGAGTATATGGCCCATAATCTGAGTTTGAACACATTGTCTATGTTGGCATGTTACTCAGATCGTTCGCAACAATCCAGACGTTATTTGTGGGGATTAAACGGTGTGCCCGTGGCCGAATCAGTACTGCTCAATTACAAGTATGGGACTACAGGGTGTTTGTCAACTCAGGTAGGTTGTCCAGTTGGGTGCAGTTTTTGTGCATCGGGAAAGCTGGGTTTCGAGAGGAATTTGACTAAAGGCGAGATCATAGATCAACTCATCGGAATGTGTCGTCACACCCAGGAGCGTATAAACAGACTGGTTTTCATGGGGACGGGAGAACCTTTTTTTAACTACGATAACGTCATGAGCGCTATAGAAATGCTGTGCGAAGCAAGCACTTACGATATGTCACGAAGGAAGATTACCATATCTACTGTGGGAATTCCCGCTGAAATACGAAGATTTGCTCACGATTCAGCCGGTGTGCGGCTGGCAGTTTCGCTTCACGCATCGTCGAATGATACGAGGAATATGCTTATCCCTGTAAATGAAGTATATCCACTCAACGAGGTGATGAGCTCTGTACAGTATTTCGCAAAAGTCACAGGGCAGAGAGTAACCTTTGAGTATATGTTGCTCAAGGGAGTGAACGATTCTAGAGAAGATGCAAGAAGCCTTGCGCGCCTTGTAAACGGTTTGGATTGTCTAGTGAACCTTATCCCATGGAATCCTGTGCCAGGTGTCGACTACCAGGCCAGCGAAAAAAGCCAGATACATAATTTCAAAGGGATTCTAGAAAAAAACCATGTGAAGGTTACTGTGCGCCGGAAGCTAGGCGTTGGAGTTAAGGGTGCCTGTGGACAGCTCCAGCGGGCGAAAAGGTAGATGTCGGGAGGGAACAAGATCTTGAAGTGGAAGGCTAGATCGTCCCAAGGACTCGTAAGGTCTGAAAATCAAGACTCATGGTCAGTGAATCGTTTCGCTCGTCGCGATGGGGAGGAAGCGTGGCTAGCCGTTGTAGCGGATGGTATTGGAGGAAGAGAAGGTGGACAGATAGCTTCTACTCTCGCGGTTCAGTCGGTGGTGGAATTTTTCACTCGGTCTTCCTGGAATGACGGACCAGTAACGTTGCTTACGGAAGCCATGAATCATGCCAATGCCAGCGTTTTCCAGGCCGGGTCTGCTGACAGCAGTATAACGGGTATGGGTACAACCCTTACGTGTGTCTTGGTATGCCAAGGTGAATCAAGAGCCTTTATAGGGCATGTCGGGGATAGTCGGGTGTACATTGCGTCATTCGAACAGATTAGGCGCGTTACAGATGATCATTCGGTATCCGGGGAACTTCTGAAGAGAGGCGCAATAACAGAGGAAGATGCAATGAACCATCCTAACAGGAATGTACTTACCGCAGCTTTGGGAACCCAAGCATCACTCGAGTTCTCTCTTTATGAAGAAAGGCTCTTACCCGATGATGTAATAGTTTTGTGCACCGACGGACTTACGAGTCTTGTTTCTGCCGAAGAGATTCGCGAGATGGTTTTGGACTGCGAATGTGAGGATGTCGCAGGTGAGCTTGTCAACCTTGCAAACAGCCGTGGTGGCTTTGATAATGTCACAGTAGTTCTGCTTTGGCCGGAGATCGGAGATTCATCACATACCACCAGAGGTGAGGCAGAATGAGCTCAACTGACGATATGCTTGGCAGAATGATTGCTGGTCGCTACGAGATTGTAGAGAGAATAGGTAGCGGTGGCATGGGTGTTGTATGGAAAGCAAAGGACAAAGTCCTAGATAGATATGTAGCTCTTAAGATATTGCGACCTGAGATGAGTGAGGACGAGGGTTTTGTACAAAGATTCAGACAAGAAGCGAAGGCCGCTGCGTCGCTATCTCATAACAATATTGTGAGCATATATGATGTGGGGGAAGATCGAGGGCTGCATTTTATTGTCATGGAACTTGTCGAAGG
>JAPXKJ010000006.1:0-25129 GCA_033810155.1 Bacillota bacterium
AAGGAGGCCAAGTGAATGCGAAGACGCCTTATGATGTCCTTCCTCTTAACTGCATGCGTGGCGATGCTGATTCTAGGCACATTCCTCGTGTTTTTTGCCAGACACCAGCACGCAGAGGATGCCAAAACTCAGGCGCTAAACCAAGCGAAAATCCTTCGCAATTACTTGCTGAATGTCTACGAGGACCTAGGGAAAAACCAACAAGAAGGCTCATCCGGCGTTACTGCCACTCAAACCGAAGAGGTTATGACAAACCTCATCAAACTGAGCGATGAAACCGGGCTGCGCATAACCCTCATAGACCCTCAAGGTGTGGTATTTGCAGATACAGGGCTTGCTGACGCAGAAGTAGATTATGGCCATTTAGGAGCCCACGACACAAGGCCAGAAGTAATCCAGGCTATTTCCGAAGGTGTCGGAATTGCCATAAGGCACTCAGATACCTTAGGGGCGGACATGCTATATTGCGCCCTACCTGTCATGGACGATCAAAACCAACTGTTGGGTGTCTTAAGGGTTTCTTTGCCTCTCAGACTTATCGAAAAAGAGCTTACCCGTAACTGGCCGCTCTTTGCCGGAGTCGTAATCACCGCTTTAGCAGTCGCATTCGTTACCGCTCTTATCCAGAGCAAGAATCTATCTAGGCCCATTGAACTCATGTCTCAGATGTCGGCAGAAATGGCACAAGGAAGTTTTGATAAGTACCAGATCCCCAAAACAGGGACCGAACTTGACGAATTGGCAGACCTACTGAACTCATTGGCCTCATCTCTAGACCTTTATATCTCGGAACTCACAAAGTCCAATGCCAAAATGAAAACCATTTTGGATAGCTCCATTTCAGGCATCCTTCTTGTTACCGCAGATGGCAAAATATCTTCCATGAACCCGTCTGCCTCCAAGATATTGGGATACCCGAATGATCTAGCTGAAGGAATGCCGCTTCATACTGTCGTCAGAAATCTCGATATTTGCAATCTGTTTGAAAATGCGCTCAAAGAATCAAGCATTCAAAAAAAAGAAGTGAGCCTCTACTATCCTTCGGAAATCATCTTGGAGGTAACCGCCTTGCCGCTTTTGAGTTCAAAGGTTATGCGTGATGCTACACTTTCCGATTTGACGTCTTCTCACAAAGCCGACTCTCTTTTCACCGGTGCCCTAACTTCCGAAAAAGAAGACAGCCAGACCCCCGAAGGTGTCCTAATAGTCCTCTATGACCTCACTACACTGCGGCACCTTGAAACTACCAGAAGCGACTTCATCCAAAACATATCTCACGAGCTCCGAACGCCAATTACAATAATAAGGGGATTTGCTGAGACTTTGGCTGAGGCGCCGCCGGAAGATAGAGAGACCATTCAAGAAATGTCGGCGCTCATTACCAAAGAGACCAAAAGACTATCTAATCTGGTCGAGAGCCTTCTCGAACTGGCTAATCTCGAATCCAAAAATGTGCAGTTTGAGCCAACCTGGCTTAATGCAACATCGGCAGTAAAAGAAACTGTAAAGAAGATGGAACCGATTGCAGCAGAAAAGGGACAAACTATCTCCTTTGGGCCTTTTCTGGCCCCAGACTCGAAGCTAATCGGGGAACCGATCGAAGTATATGCGGATCCCTCTATGTTCGACACAGTTCTATCCAATCTTCTTGAGAACGCGATCAAATACGCTGGAGATGGAGCCAATATCACCGTTTCGCTGGATTGCTTAAGAAACTCACAGCACAAGACGTCAGAGCCGCTTGGCACAATCCTTGGCACAATCGATGAATCGGGACAAAGAATAGGGCCTGGAGGCGTGGTCCTAGTTGTCTCCGATACGGGTCCGGGCATACCCCCTGAGGATCTTCCCAGAATCTTCGAAAGGTTCTATCGTTCATCCAAAGACAGAAGTCGCGCCCGCGGCGGGAGCGGACTCGGGCTATCTTTGGTTAAGCATTGCGTAAACGCACACGGGGGAAGAGTATGGGTGCAAAGCAAGCCTAAAGAGCAGACGTCCTTCTTCGTATGGTTTCCTGATCCCAAGACACGGTCAGTACAGTCTTATCCTAAGGATTCAGATCTTTCCGCTCTCCGGTAATCGCGTAAATGACCCACTCGCCGATATTGGTCGCGTGGTCTGCAACCCTTTCTAGGTGCGACGCAACCATGATGAATTCAATGGACTGCTGAATTGTGGAAGGGTCAGACATCATAAATACCAGCAATTCTCTGAACACCTGACCAAACAATCCGTCTACCTCATTATCCATATCTATGAGTTCGTAGAGATTCTCTATGTCACGGCTGCTAAACGCATCCAAACTCTTGCGCAACATGTCCTGAGCCGTTCGTGCCATTCTCGGAATGTCAATCAACGGTTTGATATATGTCTGACCTGCAAGCCTCAGGGCGATCTCTGAAATATCCACCGCATGATCTGCTACTCTTTCAAGGTCGGTAGCTATTTTGAGAACCGTGCCAATTCTTCTCAAATCGCTTGCCATTGGCTGCTGAAGCGCGATAATGCCTAAACTACGATTCTCAAGCTCAAGCGTTAAATCGTCTATGACGTCATCATAGTCTATGACTCCCTGGGCCATCTCCACATCATGGGTCTTTAGAGCAGTAACGGCCTTGGCAAGACTCTCTTCGGCCATCACCCCAAGCCTAGAAAGATCCTGTTCGAGAAGTTCAAGATTGGCGTGGAAACTGCTCCTTGGTCCAATGTCTTCTTTTTTGGTGCCTCCGGGCCTGCGCTCTTCTTGATTGTCTGTCATGCCCAAATCTCCTCGCCTTCTAACCAAACCTACCGGTTATATAATCTTCTGTTTCTTTCCTGGCAGGTTTTGTGAATATTTTCTCGGTGGTATCATACTCAATAAGCGAACCGGATAGGAAAAAAGCGGTGTAATCAGACACCCTAGCAGCTTGCTGCATGTTGTGTGTAACGATCACGACTGTATACTTCTTCGAAAGAGATGATATGAGGTCTTCCACCTTTGTTGTTGATATCGGATCCAAAGACGCGGCAGGCTCGTCCATGAGAAGGACAGACGGATTCACTGCAAGAGCACGAGCTATGCATAGACGTTGTTGCTGGCCTCCTGAAAGCGCAAGAGCAGGTGAGTTGAGACGGTGTTTAACCTCATCCCAAAGCGCTGCTTCTCTAAGGCTTTTTTCCACTATTCGGTCGAGCTTGGCCTTGTCTCTCATCCCAAGACACTTGGGACCAAAGGCGACGTTTTCCCAGATGCTCTTAGGAAAGGGATTCGGTCGCTGCCAAACCATGCCAACTCTTTTCCTAAGCTCAACCACATCAGTATCAGGCGAGTATGCATCAAATCCGTCTATGAAAACCTGACCTTCGACTCTGACTCCTGGAATCAGATCATTCATTCGGTTAAGAGATCTTAAAAAAGTAGACTTGCCACAGCCCGACGGCCCAATGATAGCCACCACCGATTTTTCTGGTATAACCATTGAAACGTGCTTTATCGCAGGGTTCTGACCATAAAACACAGAAAGATCTACAACTCTTATTTTCTCGCGTCTGTCATTGTCCACTTCCGGGACAGCTCTCTCACGCAAGACGACTCCCGGCATAGCAGGCACCATGGACCTCACCTCATTAGACTAATTCATCACCATGAGATTATCCTTGAACGTTAACGGCAGCATCACAGTCTTGTAAACCCTAAGTAAATTGTCAGACACTGAGTGAAGCGAAGGGGACGGTACTTTCTGCTTCACCACAACATCAAATAAAAACTTGGTGAAGCAGAAAGTACCGTCCCCCCTGCTTCACAAAGTAAGCAAGATAACCGTTCCCATGCTCAGAAACAATCCTAGTGGTATAGAATCAGTAGCTTTAATGCGACCAAGGAATATCAAAGGGATAGAGTATGCACACGCCAGAAGAAACGCAACCTCCAAAGCAGCCAAGATATGGTATATCCCAAGGTAGAAGCCGATTACCCCAGCCATCTTAACATCTCCACCCCCCAAAGACCCAGGCACAATGAGGGCAGCAATGTAAAGCAACCCAAATCCCAGAAAAGCCCCAAGCAAACCACAGACAAAGTGAGCAAAACCGTTATATGCCTTCGTAGCGATTGCAAAGATAAATGCAGACAACAGGATCTTGTCAGGTAGTACACGGTAGCACACATCCAACCCTGAGAGAGCCCCGAGGTGGATGATAACTATCATGTGAAGGACCTGAAGTACACCGAACCCAAATCGCAGGTGGACAATAACGGCGCTCCCTATACAGAATAAAAGTGCTGTCATACAGCACTTCACCGCATTTTTCGATTTCACAATGCTTACCGCCTCTTGCGCCACCACCTGGCACATCCCATTATATCCCAATCAACGGCAGCCTGTCATGACGAAGATTTCCACCTGAAATGATCTGGCCATATCGCAAAGATTCTTCCACTTCTTATCATCGGGACTATTACGTCAACGACCTCGGGATCATACTTTGTTCCACGACCGGCTTCGATCTCTTCTAACGTCTCTTCATCAGTTCGGGCAGGTCTATAAGGACGGTGAGACAGCATGGCTTCAACCACGTCACATACACCTAGAACTCTGACTTCTTGAGTCAACTCATCGCCTTTTATTCCATCAGGATACCCTGACCCATCAAGCCGTTCGTGATGGTGCAACGCCATCTCAGCAGTAGGCCAAGGCAATTGCGTCTCTTTGAGTATTTCATACCCACGCTGCGGATGCGTCCTCATCAGATCCCATTCTTCCTTAACCAGCTCGCCGGGCCTGCTCAATAGGCTTTCAGGTATTGAGATCTTTCCGATATCATGTAGGAGTCCGCCAATATACAAACCCTCAATCACGTTTTCCGGAAGTCCCATTTGCTTTCCTACTTCGCGCGCCAGGATAGCTACGCGGCGCTGGTGATCAGCGGTGTACGGATCACGAGAACCTACTGCCCTTGAAACCGTTTCTACTAAGTCAAAGAAAGCGGTCTTGAGGTTCCTGTCGGCAATTCGGCCCTCGCGCTTCATTTAGGCCGTATCCAGTTCGCGTGTTATGGCTGGATAGAGCCTATTCAAGTTGTGTTTCAACACATAGTCACATACCCCTGATCTCATCAGGGCAACAGCGCTTTCTTCGCCTATCGCCCCAGATACCACTATGAACGGAATATCGGGGTCATAATTCTTAGAAAGTTCCAGAGCCCGGAGCGCATCGAATTGAGGCATGTTGTAATCTGATATGACTATGTCCCAATCTTGAGTATCTAGAGCGCGAACCATATCCGATTCTTTGTCTACCCGTTCGTACGTGACGTCAAAACCATTTCGCCTTAGTCCCCTCACGAGAAGCAGTGCGTCATCTTCTGAATCCTCGACAAGAAGTAACTTAAGCGGAGTTCCTCTTCCTTCCATCTATCTCCCTCCCTGGTTCCGAGAGAGTAAAGAAAAAAGTTGCTCCCGCATCGGGTACTCCCTCAGCCCAAATCCTGCCGCCATGGCGATATATTATTCTTGCAACTGTTGCCAGGCCTATGCCAGTCCCTTCAAATTCCTCTCCATGCAATCTTTGAAAAGGCATAAACAGTTTCTCAGCATACCGCATGTCAAATCCGACTCCATTGTCTCTTACAAAATACACGGTTTCTCCATTCTGCCCAACGGCACCAAATTCAATAACAGCCTGGGCCTTGCTAGCAGTGAACTTCCATGCGTTACCCAAAAGGTTATCCAAAACTATCTTCACCAAATCCGCATCGCATTCCGCTAGCAAACCGTCGGTTATCCTGAATTCTACAGTACGGCAAGGCTCTCTTTCTCGCAGTTCCTCGACAATTTCTCGAGCAATAGTGCTAAGATCTACCATCCCGACATTTAGATCCCTTTGGGAGATCCGGGAAAGACTCAGAAGGTCGTCAATAAGTTGAGCCATTCTTTCGGCAGATCTCACTATTCGCTCCAGATAATCCATACCGACTTCGTCCAATCGATCGCCGTAATCTTCTATTACGGCTTGTGCAAATCCATGAATAGACCTAAGTGGAGCTCTTAAGTCGTGAGAAACAGAATAACTAAAGGCTTCAAGCTCTTTGTTGGCCATTTCAAGCTCGCGGCGGGCTTTGGTATCGGTTATATCTGAAATCGTAAACATGGTTGCCTTTCTTCCCTCATGTTCTATGACTACATTGCTGATTAAGGCATAAATGGGGGTACCATCCTTTCGGATAAGCGTTATCTCATAGACTACAGGTTCGCCCTTTCCTTCTTGTCTCTTTTTCGCACGTCTAAGCACAAGATCGCGTTCTTCAGGAGCTAGTACATCGGCTGTGCGGATACCTACAACTTCGTCTGCCGTATAGCCGAGCATCTTAACTAGCACGGGATTCGCATATACGACCTTGTTATCCTGATGAATTCCTATACCTACTAGTGCATTTTCTACTAGAGTTCTATATCTCTCTTCAGAAAGGCGGAGGTTTTCTGAGACTTCCACATACGATGTCATGTCATGTGCGGTCACAACCACGCCTACGGGAACCTCATCACGTTCTGCAAGCGAAGCAGAAAAAAGGACAGGGACGGTCCTGCCATCTTTCGCCCTAAACAACACGTTGATATCTTTCACTATCTTAGAGGAAATCAGCGTACTGTAAAATGCGTCTTCTTCGAGGTTCAGCGGCCCTGAGCCTTCAAACAACGAATAAAAGGTGCGACCATTGATTTCTTGTGCGCTATAGCCCAACATTCTTAGGGCAGCCTGATTCGCATAAGCTATCCTCCCAGTCATATCCACAAGGATTAGAGAGTCGCCCATCGTAGATAGTATCTCTGAGGTCACGTAGACTGGCTTAAGGGTAAGGATTCCATATCGCTCAACAACGTAGGCAAGACCGCAGGCCCAAATGAGGGCGGCCACATTACCCATTGGAGGTACAACGTGTATCTTGAGAACAGGCAGTACGGTGTCTGTCAAAAACCCTAGTGGAAGCGCAATGAGCATGGTTATGCCGGATATGTACGCACCTTTCTTCTTGCGCAAATCGGGCGCATTTCTGAACGTGTCAACAGCAAAATACGCACACAAAAGAACAAAGCCTGCATAGTACAAAGAAAATGCCAAAGATGCCGACGACTTCGACCACTCTATAGCCCAGCCATACGGCATTTCAGTAAGGTCAACGATCACGTTTTCTGAAAATTGCTGGTAGATAAAGTAAATTGGAACAAGTGCAGAACCTGCGTACATCCAGAAATGCCTCGGCCACCAGTCTTTCTCCGCAAAACATATGTAAAACCAAAGGCCAAAGGTGGGGAAAGTACACCAGCCCAGTGAACTTACCTTAACCCAAAATTTAGCTTGTGCAACTGATGTTGAATTCATTAAGAACAATTGCCCAAAACTGTACACGGCAAAAGACAAAAAGACACAAGCACACAGCCGATTCAATGCCGCCTTGGGGTTCTTCAGCAGAATATATACTATAAGGCCCGTGTAAATCGCAAGGGCAGAGAAATTGAGAAGTATGCTGAGTAATCTTGCCATTGGCATTGCTCGCAATCTCCTTTTCTTCTAGCTATGTAACAAATCCACATTGTACCATAGAAGATGAAAAGGAAGCACCATTGAAATCGCATGTCAGGCTTCGACATCACACGAGTAGATAGTATCCGACCGTTAAGCTCCCGAAAGTCTCTTGGTTGTTTCTCTCATCTTAGCAGCTAGGGGGCCGACCACACCTCACTCGGATGACTCTTTGTGCAATCCGAAACGTGAAGGATAAAGACGCATCTAGTCATGTTTCGCACAAAACCTACCATACGCAATTCGCGACAACAGTAAGAACTCGCATCTTTACTTCATAGTATCACACTATTGCTGCGTTGAACACGTCTTCACTCTAGCCCTTTATTCTGTACCCTTTCGGAGGATCTTCACCGAGCAAGTGCTTAACAAAGTAATCCCACCTCTTCCTTGTGATATATGGATGATAGCCGTCAGAATGGCATCCATTTGGTAGAATCAAGAAATCGAAATCCTTGTTCGCCTTGATAAGTGCATCAACGAGTTGAAGAGAAGCAGCCGGAGGCACGTTTTCGTCCATTTCTCCATGCATAATGAGCAGATGCCCTTGGAGATTTTCGGCTATCGTGGGATTGGCCTGTTCCTCGTAGTGAGGTCCAACAGGTAATCCCATATACCTTTCGATCCAACTTGCTTTATCAGTCCTATGATCGTGATTCCCCGCCCAGACCACCGCTACTTTGAAAAAGTCCGGATGCTCTAATATCGCACGCCCCGCAGCATACCCTCCTGCCGATCCACCGTATATGCCTACGCGGCTTAGGTCCATATATGGATATTTATCAGCTAATTGCCTGAACGCCCCAATGTGGTCAGGCATTCCTGCATCCCCGAGATTTCTGTAAGAATGATCTTGGAACCACTTGGATCTAAAGGCCATGCCCAAGCCGTCAACCGTTACCACTATGAACCCAAGTTCGGATATGGCTTGATCTTGCCAAAACTGCCTACTACCTTCGCTTTCACCAAACGCTTTAGGTGTTCTTATGGTCTGAGGCCCTGAGTAGTTTGCTTCAATTACCGGATATATCTTGGACGAATCGAAATTAGACGGCCTCACGATCATGCCGTAAATATCGGTTATCCCGTCGCGAGCCTTTACACAAAACCGTTCAGGGAAATTCCAGCCGGTCTCAAAGAGCAGGTCCAGGTCTGCCGTTTCTAGTTCCAAAACTAAGCTGCTATCGCATCTACAATCGCATCTCCGCAGAACCGTGCTTGGCGCCAGGTCCACCCTTGAGTATCTGTCGAGAAAGTATTTTCCGCTCGGGGTAAATGTTATCTGGTGTTCCGCATCCTCAGGAGTAAGCAGTTCTACTTGGTTATCGTCTAGTCCTACTTTATAAAGATGTCGGTAATACACGTCCCTCCCGGGTTCCAAACCACTACCTGTGAAATAGATGACCCTCTCCAGCTCATCAACATACTTCACCTCACGAACCACCCATGGGCCCTTTGTAATCTGTCGTTTCATCTCGCCAGTCGTTCCGTCGCAAAGATACAGATGTGGCCATCCATCTTGTTCAGAATGCCAAATGATCTCCTTCCCATTGTCTATTACAAAAGGAGGGTAGTGTTCCAACGCGGTAGGGCTCTCTTCCTCAATAAGTACACTACCCTCACCGGTTTCAGGGTCAAACACGTACAAGCGCCTTACGGTGTAACCTCTCTCCCTGCGCATAAGGTATATCCGCTCATCTTCGCCTGAGGTCCAATGTGTCCAACAGTAGGGAGCGCCGTAATATAGCTGCTGAACCGGCTCGACATCCAACTTGACTAAGCGTTGTGTGCGCTGGCCTGGATCAAGATAGACGACGACAGGCTCTGCAAGAGGTACGTTTTCGTCGCCGGGCAGAGGATAAGCGTAACTTATCAACCTAGGACGTTTGCTTCTATCTAACGGACAAGACTGCACAAGGTGGCACTTCCCAACGTCGTTTCTGTTAATCTTGTATGTTAGAAACTTCTTTGAGTCAGGTGCCCAGACAATAGCCGGCTTTAGGTAGTACTGTGCCGATTCTAGGTCCATTAATCCTGCGTCTATCAAAGGGTTCTTGAAAGGTAGAGCATAGTGATATTCTTCGTCGCCGTCCTCAGTCAGCCTTATTATCTCCCCTTTGAGAGTATCTCTAGCATAAAGGTTGAAATCACGAACAAAGACAGCCCAATTGCCGTCAGGTGATAAGGATTCGAAAGATGTACCATCACAGATTACGCTTGGAGTAGACAAGTGCTTCGCCGGCTCGAGCTGGGCCTCGAGTGGAGGTCTCCCTGATGAGCCTTGGCTTGCTGACGTATGATTGTCTCCCTTGAACTCTTCAATCTCTTCGGTACCTATGTCAAACTTCCAACTCGTCCCCTTCACATCGAACACGATCTGTGAGAAGTCAGATCCAGGGACGTAATGGAAACTATCGAAAGGAAGGTTATAGTGGACATAGCTTGCTCTTGAAGCACGCGACAACTCCGCCGCAAGTTTCACGTGGTCGAAAGCCTCCGTGCGGATGCCTTGCTCTGGATCCACATACATAAACGCTTTTCCCTCTCTAGTATCCACCTTGTACCAAAAACAATCTCCTTTCCCTATCCAGTTAGGCGTTATTTCTAATCTAAATGCGAGTTTCCCAATGTTCTGGGGCAAGAACCTCTCAGCTCTAGCATAGTCTTCCCAAGTAACCGCTGTATCCGGGGGGACTTCAGAATCGGCGCCCAGTTGGCGAGCACTAATTTCTCTAGTCCTCGCAGTTTTGGGAATCATATTGCCTGTGTGATTGGAATCGTCTTTGACCACATCAAAGGCCTCCTTTGATCGATGTGTGATGTAGTTGCTTTCTGACTTGGTTGCTTTCCGGTTTGATTAGTTTCCGAATGCTCCTTGTTATAATGCTGGCTCCCTGCCGCATTTGTATTTGTCTGACAAACAGGTAAGCATACCGTGTGACTCTTCTGCACGCACACGCTTGGATCCTTCCGAAGAACGGATTTGAGAAGCTAAACCGGGGATAGAATCGATCCGACTAGGCAGGGAGTACAGGAAAACCGGTCTACGCAGAGTGTGTCTTGCTCCTGGCATTCATTTTCTTCTCTATTCGTTCACTTTGAAGGCTATACTGTTTGGATAGTCGCTCCAGGCAACGAACGATCCCGTCATTTGAATCCACCTCATTCTTGCTCAATCGACTTGGTATTCTTGCTCTCATTCGCTCAAGACTGAGGTCCCTAGCAGTGAAAACTACCAATTCTACACCTTGTTCGACACAGGCACCCATCTTAAATACATCTCGTGTACGCCTGTGTTTAAACTCTTCCTCCTCTGGATACTTCTCGGTTGGCTGATAATGCTGCAACCCGTTGAATTCTATTCCGACTTTCTCCTGTGGATAGTACCTATCTATCTCTAGTGGTTCGCCTGACATGGGAAAAACGAGAAAGTCCGGACGGGCGTTATCGACATAATCTCGCTGAGATACCAAAAGCGTCAAGTACTGCTTGCACAGAAACTCACCCTTGTAGTTAGCCAAGCTGTACCTGGATTCTAAGCGTTGTGACACTAAAGCCTGCACACGTGCAGGTGCAGTCGGAATAGGCATTTTGGTTCTTCCTTGCTTAGAGAATCTGAGCCAACCCTTGCTTACAAGATTCTTGCAGGCCCGTGTGATGGTAGTTCTGGAAAGATGAGAGTCTCTTGCCGCATCTGCTATGGACTTGGGTCTCAGCATATATATGGATAGATAGACCGATTTGTCTGTGTGAGATAGGTCTGATGCCTTAATTAGTTCACAAATGATCGAATTATCCACGTTTTTCACGTCTGCCTTTCTTGAAATTCACGGATCTGAGCTCTCCTACACATCATGACTGATTGACGCCGGTTCTCTGCGGCGCATCTTCACCTAATCTCCACATAATGTCTTAACTGCGCAAACGGACTATTGGGCGTCTGGGCCTTTCGCGAATTGTCCTGACTGATTTCGTGAAGAACCTTGTGCAACGCAGTTTAGAAACCACGCCAAGTCTGACAACAAGTCCCGTTTCTTCTTTGCCCGTCGCCAGTATTCTACCAAATGCTACATGTGTTGGCAATATCTGTACGCAGTAATCCTGTAGACCAGCGTTGTTGCAGATTGGTGGTAGTCTTAGGCAGGTTTTGGACTAGACGCAGGGGAGTGATGATTATATGTGGCACAATGCTACACAGGATGATGAACAACGTAGGCGGATTTGGTTCATCTTCTGCGACCATTTCGTCACGTCCGAAGCACTTAAGCAACCCATGTGCGTCTATAAGACTAACATCCCCCAAACAAGTGCACAAACTTACGCTGCGTCTGTGAGCCATCTGCACACATTCGATTCACATTCTCTACCAAACAGGCACATTCAAGCAACTTTCCGCAGCAAAGTTGCTCAAAATTAACCTACATTACCCATCGATTCGACCATATCTGACTGACATCTGCCACACATCTACCTACCTTCGCACGGTAAGTCGCTTCGTCTTGTCAGAATTAGGTCCTTGTTCGTCATCTAATCTGCCAAAACCAGTCTGCATCAGCTTCCAATGTGAGTATGAAAACCCCATCTCCCATCCAATCCCGAACCAAAAACACCTACCTTCCCCTTCCAAACCTTCAAACCCGAATCGCCTCGGCCCTCAACATCACCAAATCCGGTTAAAACCTTGCTCCACATAACTTAGATTCTTCTACTTAGACTAAGAATCTGCACAGAAACTCGCAGTAACGAGCGCAGACCTGTACAGATCTTACACATAAACCACGACGAACCCTCGCAATTTGCTCCTGAACCGACTACAAATGGAATTGGATCTGTACAAGCGGCGTAGAAAACGTGACCACCAAATGGTACTCCGTATGCAAACCTACCGCATACGATAGACGGCAGCGAAAGAACCGGGACGCAGTGCTTAGGGCCGAAGCCGAAATGGCAGGTACCTGACTTCGAACTGAAACCAGTACATAGCAGGATAATTACTGTACTCTGCGCACTCTCGGCTCTTTTCCCTCGGGGTTAGAACTACTTCACTAGGCCGACAACTCGGCATATGGCAAAGTAAAAAGAAGGTGTGTGCTGCAGAAGCCGAACCTGAAGTGCCCTCCTCGATGCCTTGTTTGCGTGAGGCACGGGGCTAAAACTGCACAAAGCAGTAGCGAAATCGGAACGTGATCTAAGCATGTCCCTAAGTTTATCTCTCGGGTAGCCATCTTTGGATACAGATCCGAAAACCCCGGCAAGGCTCACGGGGATCATATAAGTCTCCAGGTATTTGAGGGCCTCACGCTGGAGAAGGACTTCAGAAGCAGGATCCTCGTTTCCACCACCTAGTTCTAGGGAAAGTTCTAGGGAGGAGTCGCCCGAAACCCATTCAGCAAAATATCTCCTCACGTCGAAAAGAGCGTCCATCCCCTGAAACCGCTTAAGCAGGCCTACCGTGCTTGTCAGAGAAGTAGGCCTCTGAACATAGAAAGACAGCGACTCATTAACCGAGGACACTAACTTAGCGTGAAAAAGAGCCTTGAACTCAAACTCCAGGTCCTCAGCAATCGTCCGATCGACTGTGTATCGAAGATTATACCTGTCTAACAGCTCTTTCCGATACATTGTGCTACCAGTCCAAACGCTCACATTCTCCAAAAACACGGAAATCAGCACTTCAGGACCTGGTGTTGGACATTCAAGATATCTATACCGACTGTCGTAGGATACCAAAACCTCCCCTTCTTCGAACACATAGTCGTATCCGCAAAACACGACGTCACAGTTTTCTGACTCAGCCAACCTCAAAAGGCTCGCTAGGCAATTGGAGTCTATGTAGTCGTCGCAGTCTAGGAACATAATATACTGGCCGCGAGCAATTTCGAGGCCACGATTGCGAGCCGCGCTCACACCTTTGTTCGGCTGAGAAACTACTCTGTACGGTCGGCCACAGGTTGAAAGCAACGACTCCGCAACCTCAGCGGTATTGTCTGTCGAACCATCATCTACTACCACGATCTCAAGGCCATCGACGTTCTGCTCACATAATGAGCCGAGGCATCGTCTGATGTACTTTTCCCCGTTATAAGCGGGAATAACCACAGATACGACGCAATCGTTTCCATCGTAGAACCCAGTTTCCAAAGTAATACCCCTCCAAACTGCAAAATGCCAAGGAGCATGGCTTGGTTTAAGAATACCATAAAGATTACCATTTTGTATTCGCGTCAAAAAGCCAAAAAGGCCACCCAGCCACAAGCAAAGACGTGTCACAAAGATAAGCAACAATTTGAAATTTGATTTTGACTTTCTTTGACCTTTATGTTATATTATCTACGGATTCGGGAGCGGGCCGAATGGCCCATCCGAACCGCAAATCTGATAGGTTTCTCAGAAGTTACTTAAAGCATTTGACTTAAAACAAAACTGACAATCATTTAAAGGGAGGGGATAGTTATGATTAGACCATGGAGCCCGTTTAGCGAGATTTCTCGACTGGAAAAGAGCATCAGTTCCTTGTTTGACGACCTCTGGAGGGAGGTTACTCCCAGAACGCTGGCAGAAGCGGAAATGGGTAGTTTCCCGGTAGACGTGGTGGATGAAGTCGACACTATCCTAGTACGAGCTGAACTTCCCGGAGTAGATAAAGAAAACATTGAGGTAAGGTGCACCGAGAACGCAATTAGCATCGCGACTGAGAAACGGTATGAGAAGAAAGTTGAAGAAGAAAACTGGGTTGTGCAGGAGTCCTCGTTCGGCAAGATGGTGCGAAGCATAGGTCTCGGCACGAACGTTGACCCATCCAAGGCCGAGGCTGAATTCGAAAACGGTGTCCTAAAGATTAGGCTGCCTAAGACTGAACCTGCACAGAAGGGACACACTATTCAGATCAAGTAACTAGGGCTCATCGACTGTCGTAGCATAGACATCGCAGGTACGAAAACGCTCCCCGGGGCGCCAGTGCGCCGGGGGGCGTTTGTATTCTTTGTATTCGGGCTTAAACATATAGAAGCGTCAGAATATCCGGGTTCCAAAGGCATCCTTGCCCAACCCGTTATCGTAGATCTCCTCGATATGCACCAGATATGCCGGCCGCTCCAACCATCTTTCCACATTAGGTTTGTGGTAAACATCGTGCTGAGCATTGATGAACCGCTGATAGGGTCCCTCGCTTTGTATCTCGATCCTCCCCCTCACCTCAAAGCTCATAGCAGGGGGTTCGAAGAAAAGAAGGGTAACCTCATCGTTTTCCTGGTAGTTTTCCCAGCTATGTTTGAACGCAAGTTCCAGACTCCCCATAATGGAAAAATCGATCTTGTGCTCGTTCTCGGGTGCCCAAATCGTTTCCGTAAGGACTTTCAACCCTTCATCGGAATATCCATCACGCCATCCTTTTTCGATATGGTCAAGATATGTTTGGGTAACCTCTTCGAGGAACTCGCTCTTAGGCACAAACCCAACTCCTTTGACAGAACCGTTTAGTCCCGCAGGCCCGAAGGAGATGAAGACCGGATTGTGTCTTGTAAATCCCAGAAACATCTTGTCAGACGGAGGAACATTCCCTTGCGCCATGCCAAGCACCATATCTCGCCTATCCTCATAGACCCACTTGCGGAACTTTTCCGGCAACATAAAACCACCCATTTACGATTCCCCTTTCGACGTTTTTCTCGGATGCTGCTCGGGTACCGCTCAGATACCGCGTCACACCTACGCGCTATTTGAGATACTGATCAAACCATCTCAGCATATGCGCGAGCCGCTCTTTTCTGTTCCATGGTTTTCCAGACCTTGAAAGCTCATGGTTTTCACCTTGAAACCGTACAAATTCCACGGTTTTGCCTAGTCGCTTAAGAGCCACGTACCATTGTTCTGCCTGCTCCATCGGGCAACGATAATCTTGTTCGCTGTGAAGTATGAGGATCGGCGTTTTCACGTTAGGCACATACCTTATAGGTGACCTTTCCATCAGCCATCCTTCGCTATCCCACAGATCCCTGTTTCCCATGCCTTTCTTGTTTCCGTAAAAACCGATGTCGGAGGTACCATACTTGGTGTACCAGTTGCTAATGCTCCTTTGCGTCACCGCAGCAGCAAACTTGTCTGTATGCCCCACAATCCAGTTGGTCATGAAGCCTCCATAACTGCCGCCAGTCACCCCTACTTTGGAAGTATCGACCCAACCGACTCCATCCATCACATTTCTAAGCGCCATTATGTCTTGATAATCCATTCCACCCTGATCTTCGATTACCTGCTGGGCAAACCATTCTCCATATCCCAAGCTACCTCTAGGGTTACAATAGAACACACCGTAGCCCTTGGAGGCGAGCACCTGAAACTCATGGAAGAAAGCCATTCCGTAGGTGACAGCAGGACCGCCGTGAATCTCCAAAACAGCCGGGTATTTCTTTGATGGTTCAAAGTCTATGGGCTTCATCATCCAGCCTTCTATCTCAAGTCCATCGGGGCTCTGAAATATGAAGGACTCAGGCTTAGAGAGGTTAAGTTCCATTAAGACGTCGTCATTTACTCCTGTTAGCCGGATAACCTGCTTAAAAGTATGTCTGCGAGAAACCACGCTGTATTGCCACCCTTTAACCCGACACCTGTCAGGCTTCAATTCGACAGGCTCCTGTGACACACCGCTCGCAACGTACACATCGGCAGGGTTAATCTCTGAGCCGCCTATGAACACGAATACATGCCCCGAACCTCGGTCGGAGAACGCAAATGAACTTATCACCGGAGGATAGTCCTTGGCTTCTATGGCCGAAGGAGTCGCTAGTTTAGCGTTTCCTGAAAGGTCAAGGCACTCGGGGACAGGTTCTTGATCTGCATCTACCACGAGGTCGCAGGAACCGTACGCTCCTTCTTCACACACTTCGCATATCTCACAACTGTCAACCGATACCCTGAAGATTTTCGAATAGCCTCTGTCGGTAGCGAGGAAATATATGAACCGACCATCTGCAGACCAGTACGGACCGCTTCCGCCTCCGTCCATTTTGGAATCGGTGGAAACTGAACATCCCATGCTCCTGTCAAACTTTTCGGTGAGGACTCGGGGCTCGCCTCCTTGGGCAGGGATCACCAAAATCTCGGATTTGGCAGCCGCTACATCTTTTCGAAGGTTTCCGTAATACGCTATATACTTCCCATCTTGAGAGTACACAGGCGAACCGGCAGGTCCGCGTCCGTCTGTAAGTCTCATCATCTCCCCTGTCTCCAAAGCAAGAGCCCAAATATCCGGGACTCCGTCTATCTCGCCATCAGGCTCGCGGCAAGAGTTAAATGCCACAACCTTTCCGTCAGGCGAGAAGGCGGGCGAATAACAATCGTACTCCCCGGAGGTGAGCTGTTTCTGCTCTCCGTTTTCCACATCAATCACAAATATCTGTCTTGGCCTAGGGTCTACTACGTATGGAACGCCGTTGGCTTTGTACCTTAGTTTTGTTACTACTGTAACGTCTTTGGACTTATGGGGATCGTCTTCTCCTTTTTCCTTGGGTTCCCGGGAAACAAAGGCTATAAACTTACCATCAGGGGACCATGTGATGCCAGATTTGCCTTCTTCTCCCTGGGTCAGCTGCCTGGCTTCTCCTCCTTGTTCTAGGTCCAAAATCCATATCTGATTCTGGCCTGAGCGATTAGATGTAAACGCCATACGCCTCCCATCAGGGGAAAACCGAGGGGAACCTTCTCGGGCTCCTAGATCTGACGATTTCATTCCGTAGGTGATTCGTCTCGGCCTTTCAAAGACACTATCTGCCTCGCATTTTATCCTCCGAGACATCCAAATACTTGACTCGTACGCGTTTTTATCTGCGTTTATGTTCGTTTGAACCCAGGCTATCTTGTTACCGTCAGTCGATATATCAGGGTCTCCGACGAACTTGAAGCGCCAGAGGTCTTCAAATGATACCGGGGTTTTGCTATTCTCCATCTTTTCACCCTCCTAGTGGATCGTTGACTGATGGCTGGTGAAAAAAGAAGGATACCTATCTTCCTTGTCCGTGTTTATCCTTCCCTTCGCATTCATCCATCAGTGCTCTCCTAATTCATTCTATATCGTATGTGGATTACCCTTGATCGCAACAAGTTTTCCAGAGTCTTTTCCAAAGGATGATTGTTAGAAGAAGACGCATCTAACTAAAATGGGACGTAAGTCCCATATGAAAGACTGAGTCCAGTATCGATATGCATAGTGAGGACAAAGAGCCTCAATTAGGGCCCAAGGAAGGGCCGAAACAACATCCAAGGAAGGGTGAAGAAGATGAGAATCAACACGAACATTCCAGCGTTAAACGCATGGAGAAACCTCGGTATTACAGGAAACATGATGTCAAAGTCGTTGGAGAAACTGTCTTCTGGTTACAGGATTAATAGAGCGGCCGACGATGCTGCCGGCTTGGCCATTTCTGAGAAGATGAAGGCTCAGATATCAGGCCTCAGGCAGGCGTCCAGAAACGCCCAGGACGGCATCTCTCTTATCCAGACAGCAGAAGGCGCATTGAATGAGACCCACACTATGTTGAATGACATGCGCAGGCTTGTGCTGCAGGCGCATAACGGAACAAACGCAGGAGACGACCTAGAGAAAATACAGCAGGAGATCAATGCTCTAATTGAAGAGATAACGGGGATAGCGGAACGTGCTGAGTTTAACACGAAGAGCTTGCTAACGGGTGATTTGACGAAGAAAATAGAAATCTCCACCACCTCACCCTTGCCTACGGGGTTCGAAATAACCAATTTCAGCGGTGCTGAGAGAGGAACGTACAGCCTTAGTCTTGCGAAGGATGATACTTCGGAAGAATGGACCGTAACACTGCAAAACACAGCCGATTCTAGTACTACCCAAGACATCAATATAGGCAAGTGGACAGACGAAAAGGTCACTCAAGGTATCGACCTCAATTTCGATAATTTCGGAATAGAACTTCACATTGCAGGAAGCGCTGATAGCCCCGTGACCTTGGCAGCAGCGGATTCCTCGTTCGAAGTAGCCTCCGGCAGCCTCGTACTCCAAATCGGTGCCAATAAAGATCAGAACATGGACGTCATAATCAGCGACATGAGATCAAAAGCGCTAGGCCTCACAGACGGCACTAACAATAAGGTAGACGTAACCAAATTCGACGACCCTGGTTTCGATTTCAACACACAGTTAAAACTCATTGACGACGCGATATCAGCGGTATCAACGCAAAGGTCCGAACTTGGAGCCTACCAAAACCGACTAGAGCACACAATCAACAACCTAGACACCGCTGCCGAGAACCTAGACGCAGCCAACTCCCGAATAAGAGACGTAGACATGGCTCTAGAGATGGCAAACTTCACGAGACACCAAATCCTGCAGCAGGCAGGCACTGCAATGCTGGCCCAAGCCAACGTAACACCGCAGGCAATCCTGAAACTCCTAGGCTAAAACACTTGGTAATATCAAAAGGGCCCGGCTTTTCGTCGGGCCCTTTTCTTACTACACACCAACGGCAACTTCCCTAACACATCTTCCCACTCTATCGCTCCACATCTATCACTTTGTCGCACTCAGACAAGGATCAACGCTCAATACTCCACAGGCCTCGCGTAAATCCCTACAGTACCCGGCCCGGTATGCACCCCAATTACAGGTCCGACCTCGAAGAGTGAAGGAGCGCCCTTAACATTTAGTTTCTCCAAAGCCAGTTTCAAAAGAGATTGAGCATACTCAAACCCTTGCCCGTGGCCTACAGCAATAGACACACCGCGCCTTCTGAATTTCGCTTCCAGAAACTCCACCATTCCACCTATAGCCTGTTTCATGCTCCTAACCTTGGCTAAGGGCACGTAAATACCTTCTTCAACACGGACTATGGGCTTGATCTTGAGCAAAGTTCCGACTACAGAAGACACCTTACCAATGCGTCCGCCTCTTTGGAGGTAATACAATGTGTCCAGACTAAAAAGAACCTCAGCTTGATCTTTGAGTCTCGAAACTCTTTCAAGAATATCCTTGACGCTGAAACCTTCCATCGCCAAACGAGCAGCCTCTATGGCCTGCCCCGCGATGCCAAAACTTATGGATTGAGTATCAACTACATGTATCCGATCGGGCGCCAATTCCGATGCCACCATCCGCGCGACATCAACAGTACTGCTTAATCCCTTAGAAATGTGAAAAGACAGTATCTCCTTGCCCGAATCCAACAGAGGCTTGTAAGTATCCCAAAACTCCTGCGGCGAAGGCTGCGAACTAGTAGGCAATTCCTCCCCTGCTTCCTCGAGGATCGGATAAAACTCAGACGGCGTCAAATCAACCCCATCTTTGTAGACCACTCCACGATAGACAACCGAAAGCGGTATCACAGTTATATCAAATTCCCTTGCCAATTCTTTTCCGATATCACTCGTGCTGTCAGTAACTACGGCAATATTTGCCAAAGCATCCTCTCCCCGTTCCTCGATGAGTAATCTCTAAAGAAGCACAACTAACAAAAACCGCTCTGCACGCTGAGACTTCTGAATTTCGCCTCTTTCTAGTCATGGATAAAAACCGTGGTCCCCTCGGGAATATTATCATATATCCACTTAGCATCTTCCACTTGAAGCCGTATGCATCCATGGGAAGCAGGTTGGCCAAGTTTCTCAGCTTCTTCTTCGATAATCTCCCCATTTTCGTTCATAGCCAAAGAATGAAACAAATAAACACCCCAATCCTTAAAAGACACCCAATATTTAGCCCCCTGCCCGTATTTTGCATTAAAAAACCACAAACCGCGGTTCTGAACCTCAAAAGTCCCTAAAGGAGTCTCATGACCCTCTACCCCGGTAGAGGCTACCATCTCTCTTATGACCTCTCCGTCTTGATAGACTTTAACCGTCTGCATAGATACATCCACATCGATTGAAAGGCGTTCAGGCTCGGCGATGTACTCGGGACCTTTTTCGGAAGAATCGCCATGTAAAGGTTCAGTCGTCGCAAGGAGAAGATCTGCGCCTTCTGCCATATTTTCTCCAGGCCCTTCTTGTTCTTCGTTGCGCACAGGAAACCCTGCTACTTCAGAAATACTCCCGGCTTCCTTTTGACCAAAGAAGAACCTTAAGCTGGTGCCCGCCTCCGGGGTATTTATCTTTGTGCCAATATTCCACATAATAATTCGCGGAAGTATTACCCTCCCGAAAACAAATCCCATAAGGACAATGCCCAGCATAACCAGAATTATTACTGCAATCTCTCGTCGAGACATCTCAACCTCCCAATTACGGTAAAATCCCTTCAAAGAAGAAATACACCCATACGATAGGCCAAACACAAGGTACGTGAAAACACCGAAGGTAACTCATAAACCTCCGGGCGCCTTTATGCCAATGCACCACAGGCCCACAATCATTATAATGTGAAAGGATATGCGCCACAATTAAAAAGGGTATCATCTATGAGCCCCGCGGTTTTTTGTGCGTCAGCGTCGACCGAATGAACTGTCCTTGATTTCAGCAGCGGTGACAAGAAACGAAGTGGTTTGGATCTTTTTCCTGCCATTGGGGCTGTTCCCGGCGACAGATTTCCATGGAATAAGGGCATCTGGGATGGAAAGCGCACCCCGATGGAGGGTCTATGGGACTTGGTACATCCCCTTCTAGCACTATGCGCTTAGTTTGGTGGTCCGGATCCGGCACAGGGATCGCCGATAAAAGAGCCTGGGTATAAGGGTGTTGAGGAGAGGCATACAATGTAGTTTTGTCTGCAAGTTCTACCATCCTGCCGAGATACATGACCCCAACTCTGTCGGATATATGCTCAACTACGCTGAGATTGTGCGCGATGAACACATATGTCAGGTTAAACTCTTCCTGCAGATCATCTAACAAGTTTAGGATCTGCGACTGGATTGATACGTCCAAAGCAGATACCGGCTCGTCACATACTACGAGTTTCGGACGCAAGGCCAACGCCCTAGCAATACCGATGCGTTGACGCTGCCCCCCTGAAAACTCGTGAGGATACCGTCTTGCATGGTACGGGCTAAGACCTACAACCCGCAGCAAGTTGTCAACCTTGTCTTGTTTTTCTTTGCCCGCAGCCACCCCGTGAATCGTAAGGGCTTCGGCTACTATGTCCCCTACTGTCATCCGAGGGTTTAGCGAACCGTAAGGATCTTGAAATATTATTTGCATTTCTTTGCGCAAATGCCGTAGTTCTTGGCTATTCATTTTAAGGACATCTGACCCTTCGAAAACCACCTGGCCTGACGTTGGTTCTTCAAGACGCAATAGGCACCGTCCAGTAGTAGTTTTGCCGCACCCTGACTCGCCAACCAGTCCCAAAGTCTCGCCCGGATATACGTCAAAGGAAACATCGTCTACTGCCTTCACCCATCCGCTTGTCTTAGACAGTAGCCCGCTTCTTACCGGAAAGTACTTCTTTAGATTTCGCACCTCCAACAAAGGTGCTTGCCCAATCGCATTCTCAACCTCTAGTTCATTCGTTTCCATCTTACTTTTCAACCAAATTCACCTCTTTGAAGTCCTTAGGTAAAGAGCCATGTTAGTCAGGTGCCTTTTTATCTTCTACGAATCGATGCCCGGGAAAAAACACCTAACCGAATGACCCGGCGATATTTCGGTAATACAAGGCTCCTCGGTACAGCACACATCCTTCGCATGTTCGCACCGAGTGCTAAACTTACATCCCTTCGGCATATACATGGGATTCGGCACCACACCCGGTATGGCGTAGAGCCTCTTTCTCGCCGAACCGGGCCTTGGGATAGCCCTCAAAAGAGCGTTTGTGTATGGGTGGAGTGGATTGTAAAAGACATCACGGACGGAAGCTTCCTCCACAACCCGGCCAAGATACATCACGATGACCCTTTCTGCCATCTCTGAGATCACACCTAAGTCATGGGTGATGAGCATGATGGCCGTATCGAAATCCTCTCTTATATCCTTCATGACCTCAAGGATCTGCGCTTGAATTGTAACATCAAGGGCAGTAGTAGGCTCATCCGCGATAAGGAGTTTCGGATTACAGGCAAGTGCCATGGCTATCATGGCCCGCTGACGCATCCCTCCCGACAGCTCATGAGGATACTGATTGCATCTTCGAAGAGGGTCAGATATGCCGACCGAAGTAAGAAGCAACTCGGTTTTTTCCAGCGCCTGTTCCTTTGAATACCCCCTGTGATACTCAGGTACCTCGGCGATTTGGTCACCTATGGTGTAAACCGGGTTAAGGCTGGTCATGGGTTCTTGGAATATCATAGCTATCTTGTCGCCTCTTATACCCCGCATCTCTTCGGGTGACTTTGTAAGAAGGTCCTCGCCTTCAAACCAAATGTGACCCGCCTCAATTCTGCCCGGAGGATAAGGAACCAATCCCATGACGGAAAGGGCAGTAACGCTCTTGCCGCACCCTGACTCGCCAACTATCCCTACTGTTTCACCTGCCTTTATGGAAAAAGAAACTCCATCAACCGCAGGGACTGCGCCTTCGAAAGTATAGTAGGTTGTCTTTAAGTCTTTTACGCAAAGAAGATCTGAAGAGGAAAGTCCGGACTGTTCTGCAACACCTTCTTCGCCCAAGACAATATCAACGGTTTCTTCCGCTGTATTCTTGCTGCCTTTGCCCTTCAACTTCTGAGCCAACACATTTCTTATCATCTCTTCATCCTCATCCTCACATCAATCTTTGAGCCTGGGATCCAAGGCATCTCTAAGACCGTCTCCTACATAATTAAAGGCCAGTACTGTAAGGAAAATGAATATGCCCGGAAACGTAGCTATCCATGGTGCCTGACGCAAATTAGTCCGGCCGGCATTTAGGATGCTACCCCAGCTTGGAAACGGTTCCGGTACGCCTAGCCCCAGGAAACTCAAACTTGACTCGGAAAGTATTGCGCCTCCGATCTTTAGCGTAGCAGACACTATTACAGGAGCCATCGCGTTGGGCAGTATGTGTCTGAAAATGATCCTAGCATCGCTAGCGCCCAGCGCTTTGGCTGCGGTCACAAACTCCTGCTCTCTCAAAGACAGAAACTGTCCTCGCACCATCCTCGCAAGACTTGGCCAAGACGTAAGGCCAATGACCAACATGATATTGAAAATGTTCCTCTCAACCACAGATACTATTGTTATGAGCAAGAAAAACGTCGGAAAGGACATCACTGCCTCTGTTATCCGCATAAGCACGTTGTCGATTTTCCCACCATAGTATCCTGCTACAGCTCCTACGACAGTGCCCAAAAGAACCGAAACCCCTGCGGCTACAAAACCAATGGACAAACTGATGCGACTTCCCCAGACCACTCGGCTAAAGACATCCCTTCCTAAGTGATCGGTACCCATCAAGTGTTCCCAGGAAATGCCGTCCAACCGATCGGCAGGCATGGTCTCCCTGTATGATTGAGTGGCAATGAACGGGGCGAAAATGGCAACCAGATACATAAAGACTAAGAAATAGAGTCCTGCCATTGCCAATTTGTGCTGTTTGAAGCGACGCCAAACCATTTTCCCATAGGACTCCGATGCCCCCATGGCTGTTTCGTCGTCTAAGCCCACATCAAAATAACCGATATCTGCTTTATTTTTAGCTTGCACTGATCTATCGCGAATTCCCATCATTTATCACCCGCTTAAATCCTTTGACTATTGGTACTTTATCCTTGGGTCTACGAGGACATATAACACATCCGAAAAGAGATTACCGGCCACCATGAGAAGCGCGCCTATCATGTTAAGGGCCATTACCACCTGGTAATCCCTTTGAAACACGGATCTTACCGCAAGAAGCCCCAACCCCGGCCACGAAAAAATGGTCTCGATTATAGCCGAACCGCTAAACAATATAGGCAGTTCAAACCCTAAAAGAGTCACTATCGGCAAAAGAGCGTTTCTCAGAGCGTGCTTCACAATGACCACTTTCTCAGGCAACCCTTTTGCCCGCGCCGTACGAATGTAATCCTGGTTTATGACCTCAAGCATGCTGGATCGCATGTATCGAGTAATCCCGGCCATGCTGCCCAACGATATAACCGTTACCGGAAGGACAAGATACTTCGCTCTATCGGCGATGACTGCAAGGATCCCGTGGGTGCTGAGATTAACTCCGATGGTAGCTACACCTGATATAGGCAGCCAGGCAGACTTGATGCCTACAGCGTACACCAGGATCAAGGCAAACCAAAAACTCGGCAGCGCCTGTCCCAAGAATGCAAAGAACGTTACGGCGTGGTCGAACTTCGAGTATTGTTTCAGCGCCGAGATCACCCCTATAGGTATAGACAGTGCATATATGATGACCATAACTATGAGGTTCAGATATAGGGTATAAGGCAACCGTTCCACGATATGGTCTAAAACAGGGCGACCGTCGATAAAAGAATTCCCAAAGTCTCCCTTCAGGACGTGACCTAGCCACTTGAAATACTGGATGTATATCGGCTGATCTAGTCCGTAAAGCGTCTCTATCCTAGCAACTTCTTCAGCAGTAGCATTCCGGTCTGTCATGAGAAGCACCGGATTTCCGGGCGCAAGATGCATTATGAAGAAGTTCACCAATGATATGACTATGAGCAACGGAATGA
>JAPXKJ010000006.1:25229-41205 GCA_033810155.1 Bacillota bacterium
GGGCCCAGTTTCGACCACACAACACCTTGAATGCGTTTGTTCATCGCCTGAACATTGTTTCTTGAGTAAAGGAATATATACGGTAGTTGATCGTTTACGATAGCTTGTACCTCTTTGTAAATCTCTTTGCGCTTCTCCTGATCCAGTTCCTTGCGACCCTCTTCTAAGAGACGGTCAAGTTCCTCATTCTTGAACTCTACGTCGTTGAATCCCACAAGCTGACCTTCTTCATTCACACCGCATTCAGAATGAAAGAACAGGTAACAATCAGGATCGACCCCCAAAGACCACCCGAGCAGATATGCTTCAAACTTGGCGACATCAAGGTACTGCTCCAACAATACCGAATACTCGATGAACTCAGGCTTCATCTCAACACCGATCTTGTTCCAATCTTCTTGGGCAAGAAGAAGCACAGCTTCCTCCTCTTTGTTTCCGGATCTAGCGACGACGGTAAATGAAAGCCGTGCGCCGTCTTTTTCGTAAATTCCGTCGGGACCTTTTATCCAGCCCGCTTCCTGCAGCAAAGCCTCTGCCTTAGCAGGATCATATGGGTACGGGTTTAGCTCCTCGTCTGCATATGCCCACGATACAGGCGGGATGTTGGCATTCATGACAGTTGCATATCCTTGAAGCAAATCGTCTACGATCTGCTGCCTATTGAGCCCATACATAAGCGCCTGTCTTACTTTCAGATCTCTAAGAATTGGGTGAGTTTGTTTTAGCCCGATATAGCGGTAACCGTTCATCGGTATTTCCTTGAAGTCGAAGGTATCTGCATATTGCTCCTTCATCCTATCGATATCGTCTACAGGGATGGAATCCATGTAGTCAATATCTCCCTTTTCAAGGGCTGCTAGCATAACCTGCTCGTCCTGATAAACTTTTATAACTACCTGTTGAATGTACGGACCTTCTTCGAAGTAGTCTTCATTTGCTTCCAGAAGGATATACTGACCCTTCTGCCACTCCTTGTACTTGTATGGCCCTGTGCCTATAGGTTCCATGTTGGCTTTGTTCTGCTTCATATCCGCAATGGAGGTGGTCTCAAAAATGTGTTTAGGTATGATTCCAATCGACAGTTTGGATAGAAGCGGCGAAAATGGCTCCTTAAGATAAAGCACTACTGTGTGTTCATCCGGGGTTTCTACCTTGTCGATAGGCTCAAAATCCGTAGCTCTTACGCCTTGGTAATCAGGATGTCGAATAGCATCATAAGTATATTTCACATCCTCTGATGTAAGAGGCACTCCATCGTGAAACTTCACACCATCTTTTAGTTTAAACGTCCACACCAGACCGTCTTCTGAAAACTCCCATGATTCCGCAAGGTCTCCAACCATTTGGAGATTCTCGTCTTGCTTAAGTAAACCGTTAAAAACTCTCGAAATGATAAGGGTTGCAGTACCGCCTGTAGACAATATGGGGTTGAACGTTACCGGATCCCCGGTTATACCATAGGTGATAACGCCTCCGGTCATTGGTTCCCCATTACTGCCTTCTTCTTGGTTACCCGATCCACAACCGCTTGCTACCAATGAAAAAACCAATAGTAGTATAACGACCAGACTCATTTTTTTAGCCATTTGCCATGCGTCCCCTCTTTCTTCCGTCCCTATTCACTGCGGTTCTTCCGAATCTCCTGGCGTTTGTATCCATGGCGGAATTTTAACCAATGAGACCCCATGTACCGCCATTTGATCTATTTGGTCCCTTGCAGCTTTTCAATGTGCAAGAGCCTCAGAACCCATAGGAACAATTGCTGAATATCTTATCATCAATGTGCATATCTTGTCACTATGAAAAGATGAATTTTTCATGCGAATTCCCGCGGAATGTTTTTGGGCAAGGCGCAATTTGCTCCCGTGCATGTCAGAGGTATATACGGTCTTCGGCTAAAACGATGGGGGTGCATACTTATGCATTGTCTGCATTTCTTAACGGACTTAGGCTCCAAATAAAAAAGCCGGGGCGGGTCGCCAATCTCTACCTGCCACCAAGAAGCCAAGAAAGGGCAACTTAGTGGGTCAAAGAAACCAACCCCGGCTCTTTCCGTGCTCGATGATTACACTCTAGCTACGCCACTATCTACGGCGGCCTTGGCCACTGCTTTTGCTACTACAGAACCTACTCGCGGATCAAAAACGTCGGTGATGATAAAGTCGGGACCCAGTTTGTCCTCGCTTACCAGACTTGCCAGTGCGTTTGCAGCAGCTATCTTCATCTCTTCATTGATATCGCGCGCTCTAACATCAAGTGCTCCTCTGAAGATCCCTGGGAAGGCTAACACGTTGTTGATTTGGTTGGGAAAATCGGATCGCCCGGTACCTACAACTTTCGCTCCCGCAGCCTTGGCTTCGTCGGGGTATATTTCCGGCACCGGGTTGGCCATAGCCATAACTATAGCGTCTTGGGCCATGGTCCTTACCATATCCTGAGTCAGCACACCGCCTACAGATACGCCTATGAATGCGTCAGCACCCTGCAAGGCTTCGGCCAAGGTCTTGGCTCCTTCTTTGTTCGTCCTTTGAGCTATTTCTTCTTTGTAAGGGTTCATGCCTTCGGCGCGACCCTGATAGATAGCCCCTTTGCTATCGCACAAGATTACGTCGCCTGCACCCATATTCATAAGAAGATTGGTGATGGCCATACCCGCTGCTCCGGCCCCGTTCACAACGATTTTTATGTCTTTGAGAGTCTTCTTCACAACTTTCAATGCGTTGATCATTGCGGCGGCTACTACTATCGCTGTACCGTGTTGGTCATCATGGAAAACCGGTATATCGATTTCCTTCTTAAGTCTCTTTTCAATCTCAAAACATCTGGGCGCCGAGATATCTTCAAGGTTAATCCCGCCTAGGGTCGGAGAAACAAGCTTCACTGTCTCCACTATCTTATCTACATCTTGCGTTCCAAGGCACAAGGGAAATGCGTCGACGTTACCAAACTTCTTGAAAAGAACACATTTGCCTTCCATGACAGGCAATGCTGCTTCGGGTCCGATATTGCCTAACCCCAATACTGCGCTTCCATCTGTTACGACAGCTATAATGTTGCCTTTGAAAGTATACTCCCAAACTAGGTTCTTATCTCGATGAATCTCCTTGCACGGCTCGGCTACCCCAGGGGTATACGCCAAACCTAGGTCTTCTTTACCCTTAAGCTCTATTTTGCTTTGGATCGCGATCTTGCCCTTGTTATCTCTGTGCAGAGCCAACGCCTTGGTACGAATATCCATAGACTCATTACCTCCTCATTTTTAGATCCTCGGTTTCACAGACTCCTAAACCCGCTGCCTTCTTACACCAAATTCATAACTCTAGGAAATCTGCCTATACAATGCTCTTCCTTCTTCATATGCATTTCGTCCATAGCGATCTATACCCACGATTAGAGGAAAGTCCTCTACTTCCAAACGGTATATAGCTTCGGGTCCAAACTCAGGGTAAGCGACCACTTCTGCCTTCTTGATCCGTTGAGCCAAGTAGGCAGCAGCTCCTCCTATGGTAAGGAAATACACGGCTCCTTGTTCCTTAATCGCATCAACGACCTCTTTGCTCCTATTGCCTTTGCCGATCATCCCTTTTAGCCCCAGTTCTCGTAACAATAAAGGAGTATAGGGATCCATTCGAGTGCTTGTCGTAGGTCCGGCGGAACCGATAACTTTTCCGGGCTTTGCGGGGCACGGACCAACGTAGTATATTACCTGCCCTCTTAGATCCACCGGCAGAGCCTCGCCTGCCAAGTAACTATCAACCATTCTCTTGTGAGCCGCATCCCTCGCAGTAAAAATGACTCCGCTAAGGCTCACCTGGTCCTTAGCCTGAAGTCTATCGATCGTTTCAGAATCAAGGGGTGTCTTGATCCGAATCATTTGAGTCACCTCTTTTTACAATACAGCTTCTGCGTGGCGAGACGCATGGCATTGAATGTTCACCGCCACAGGCAAACTTGCTATGTGAGTCGGATAGACCTCCACGTGCACATCCAACGCAGTTATGCGTCCGCCTAATCCCTGGGGACCTATGCCGGTTTTATTCACCAATTCCAAGATCTCTTCCTCAAGCCCTGCTATATGCGGCTCGGGATGCCTCCTCCCCAGGGGACGCAAAAGCGCTTTCTTCGCTAATAGAGCTGATGTCTCAAGATTTCCCCCTATTCCCACACCTAGTACAATGGGCGGACAAGCGTTGGGCCCTGCAGCCTCAACTGTCTCAAGGACGAAATTCACCACGCCATCTTTCCCATCTGCAGGCTTAAGCATCTTTAGTCCCGAAGAGTTCTCAGAGCCTGCTCCCTTCGGAGCTACCACTATCTTGAGATCAGAACCCGGTACCATCTGTACGTGTATTATCGCAGGAGTGTTGTCGCCAGTATTTTCTCTGATAAGGGGATCTTTCACCACAGATTTTCGTAGATAACCGTTCACATATCCGCGCCGTACTCCTTCGTTTACCGCTTCGTAGAGATCTCCGCCTACAACATGCACATCTTGGCCAATCTCCAAAAACACTACTGCCAGCCCTGTATCCTGGCAGATGGCCTCACCTGTATCGGCGGCCAGACGGGCGTTCTCCTTCACGATCCTCAACATGTCTTTGCCTAAAGGAGATTCTTCTTGCGAAATAGCATTATCTATGGCTTGCCACCAGTCCTCGCCCAACCTAGTGCACGCATCCACGCATAACTTTTCGACAACATCAGTAATCTCTTTTGCCTGGATTTCCTTCATTCGCTACACCACCCGGTGCTCCATATTGCCGCTAATCTCTTCTCAACATACCCTTGCAAAACTATGCTGCATCTATCCTGAGTATATACCTTAATCGCTCGAAGCTACGTTAAGCATATGTCTCGGATCGAGCAGCACCTTGGCTGTGTTTTCGTCCAATATGCCCGATTTGGTAACCACGCTCAGGATATCCTGCCCGGTTTCCATGGCCTTCTTTGATACTTCAGTCGCAGCAGAGTGCCCAATTATGGGGGCAAGAGCTGTAACCAAGCTCAAAGAACTGCTCGCATATCGTTCACATCTCTCAGTGTTAAACTCCATACCCTTTATAACCTTAACGGCCAGAGAATTCATGGATTCTCGCAACATGCCAATGCTCTCAAAGAGTGAGAAGGAGAGTACGGGCTGCATAACGTTGAGTTCAAATTGGCCGGCCGAGGCAGCAAGCGCAATGGTCAGATCGTTGCCATAGACACGGAAACACACTTGATTGACCATCTCGGGTATAACCGGATTCACCTTTCCGGGCATGATGCTGGAACCTGCGGCAATGGCAGGAAGTCTTACTTCTGCCAGCCCGGCCATAGGACCCGAAGCCATAAGGCGAAGGTCGTTGGCGATCTTAGTAAGGGTAGTAGCATTAGCCTTGAGGAGCCCCGACACCTCAACCAAGATATCCAGATTCTGAGTTGCATCTACCCGGTCTGAAGCCGGTCTCAAACTATCTATTCCGCTGCACTTGCGCAGTTCTTCAACTACATATTCAACATATAAAGGATCTGCGTTTAGGCTGGTGCCGATAGCAGTTCCGCCTAAGTTGACTACCGACAAAAGATCGATCGCCCTATGTCCCCGCTGTACGTCTCTGGACACGGCCGATGCCCACGCTTGCAGTTCCTGCCCTATGGTTATGGGAACAGCGTCTTGCAGATGCGTTCTGCCGAGTTTAGGTGCATCTTCATACTCGGACGCTTTTTCTTTCAACGCGTCGACTAACGTCTGAGCCGCTTCTATATACCCTTGGAACATTCGAATCGCAGCTATGCGTATAGCTGTAGGCACTACATCATTGGTGGATTGACCCTTGTTAACGTGATCTAGGGGATGAATGATCTGGTAGTCGCCTGGCCTGTGGCCCAGAATTTCCAGCGCACGGTTAGCAATCACCTCGTTGGCATTCATGTTAATACCTGTACCGGCTCCCCCTTGAATTGCTTGCCCGATAAACTGGTCGTGCAATTTGCCTTCTATAATCTCATCTGCTGCTTTGGCAATAGCCTGAGCCTTATCTGGTTCGAGCTGCCCAGCCCGTAGATTAGCCATAGCGGCTGCTTTCTTGACCATTGCAAGACCTACGATCAGCTCAGGATGAAGGCTGTAACCGCTTACAGTGTAGTTTTCCGATGCACGAAGGCTGTTGATTCCGTAGTACGCTTGGGCGGGCAAGGTGCGAGTACCCAACAAATCCTTTTCCACCCTAACATCCTGGAGTTCCTTTTCCAGTGACACATCTGTCATCCTTTCTTAGGTATCAGTATTTGGTTTCCCAAACGTGTGCTGCCCATAAGGCACACACATTAACAATACACTATTATTATGGGCAAGGCAAATCGAGTCTTTCGTGTAAGATGGCCATTTAAGACATCTTCCTTGGAGATTCTAGGCAGCTAAGGAGGATTTTCGTTGGTGTCCGGGGAATCTCACCCTAACCGGACCAGTTGGCGTTTCGTTTTTGGCAGCTGGCGAATCAACACAAAACTATTGGGAGGGAAGTTAATGCGAATCAAAAAGGTTGTGGTGGCCTTAACCTGCGCTCTTTTAATTGCATCAATGCTCGCAGGCTGTGGGCCGGAACAAGAGAAGGAGGCATTACCAGCCATCCGGTTCCTATCAGATGATAGCGAAGCCGCTAAGAAATACGCGCAGGGGCTTCAGGAAATCCTGAGGACGAACCTTGGCATCGAGTTAGTGCTGGAAAATGTCGACTTCAAAACACGACTGCAGAAGATGAGAGATCATGATTTTGATCTTGTCTTCGCAGGTTGGGGTGCTGATTACAACGACCCCATGAGTTTCCTCGATCTTTGGGTTACTGATGGTCCTTACAATGACGTGGGCTGGTCGAATGCCAGATATGACGAACTCATAGCCCAAGCCAAGAAATCCACTGATCAGCAAGAACGTATGGAACTGATGGCCGAGGCGGAAAAGATCCTTTTGGATGAAGCCCCGATCATCCCGGTCTACTGGCGTCAGAGGAACTACGCCGAACATCCGTGGGTGAAAGGCATTGTCAGAACCGCTTTCATGCCCAGTAACGAATGGAAATGGGCCTACACAGAAGGACGTCCGGACGGTGACAACGTACTTAACCTGAACCTTGGTGAAGAGCCCCCAGATCTTCAGTCAGTCACTTGTACCGATACGGTGTCCTTAGACGTCCTTAACGCCGTGTTGGAAGGCCTTGTACGTATGAACCCCGACGGCGCATACGAACAGGGCTCAGGGCTCGCGGAAAGTTGGACAATATCAGAAGATGGTCTTGTGTACGAATTCACGATCAAAGATGGACTGAAATGGTCCAATGGAGAACCGCTGACTGCTCATGACTTTGAGTACGCATGGAAAACAGCAGTTGATCCGCGAACTGCTTCTCAGTACAACTACATGCTGTTCTTCGTCAAGGGCGCCGAAGCTGTGGCCAATGTTGAGATCCCAGAT
Organism: Bacillota bacterium; assembly: GCA_033810155.1. Taxonomy (GTDB): domain Bacteria; phylum Bacillota; class Sulfobacillia; order Fermentithermobacillales; family Fermentithermobacillaceae; genus UBA3907. The sequence goes on from JAPXKJ010000006.1 coordinate 32,683, forward strand.
GTAAACGAAGATCCCGACGGAAACGCCGCAGCTCTCAAGGAACTACAAGAAGCCATGGATAATATGGGTGTCAAGGCAACTGATGACCGACATCTTGTAGTAACCCTGGAAGCTCCAAGCACTTTCTTCCTTAGCCTTACTGCATTTGCAACCTATTTCCCACTTAACGAGAAAGCACACAAAGAGTGGGGCGAATCCTATGCTACTGAGCTCGATAAGATGCTCTACTGCGGGCCGTACGTAATCGACGATTGGAAACATGGAAGCAAGATGGTATTGAAGAAGAATCCCAATTACTGGGATGCTTCAAACGTAAAACTAGACGCAATAAACTTTGACATGATCAAAGATATCAACACGCCGGTTACCATGTACGAAGCAGGAGAACTGGATGTTATCGGCGTTCCCGGCGACTTCATTCCGAAGTTCCAGGCCGAGCGCCCAGACGAGTTCAAGCAAATGCCGGAAGCCGTATGCTTCTATCTTGAATGCAATCTAGAACATCCGTTGCTTAAAGACGCCAAGGTTAGAAAGGCTCTGTCTCTAGCCATTGACAGGCAGGAATATTGCGATAACGTTCTAAGAAACTACTCCGCACCCGCCTACGCCTATAACCCTCCTTCAATGCAAGGAGCACAACCCGGCGAGGTTTTTGTTGAAAAGTATCTGAAAGACTATCTGCCCATAAATGGCGATCCTGCTGAAGCTCAGAAACTCTTCAAGGAAGCGGTCGAGGCACTTGGTTACGAAGCGCCTACACCTCCTGGCAAGTAGCAAGTGATATATCCATCAACAAGCATTTGAGAGAGTGCGAAAACGGGGAGCCTCGCTCAGGCTCCCCGTTTTCATAAGGAGGCGAAGAAATGGGGCGATATGTTGTTAGGCGGTTCGGTTTCATGCTCTTATCGCTATGGGTAATCGTCACCGTTAGTTTCATACTGATGAACGCAGTACCCGGCGGCCCATTTACCAGTGTGAAACTGACGCCCCTGGTCGAAAAACAACTTGAACGCAAATACGGGCTAGACAAACCCAAATGGCAACAGTATACCACTTTGCTCAAAAACCTACTCCACTTCGACCTGGGTCTTTCTATCCGTGAACGAGGCCGTAGCGTCAATGATATAATCAAATACACATTTCCAACGTCAGCGGTACTGGGTATTGAAGCCTTAGTTTTTGCAGTTACCATAGGTCTTGCGCTTGGAATCATAGCTGCATTATATCGGGGCCAAGCCCTTGACTACATTGCAATAATCATCGCAGTAATCGGCGTTTCGATACCAAACTTCATCGTAGCATCGATCCTTCAGTATCTACTGGGATACAAGCTGAAGCTTCTACCTATAGCCAGGTGGGAGAGTTTCAGACATACTATACTTCCCGCGTTTGCACTTGGCCTTGGCACATTGGCAACTATGACAAGAATGATGAGGTCAAGCATGCTTGAGGTTCTCAACCAAGACTATATACGTACCGCAAAAGCAAAGGGCCTCAATTCTGCCCAGATAATTTGGAAACACGGAGTCAGAAATGCAATCTTACCGATCGTAACAATCCTGGGTCCTTTGATTGCAGGCATAACCACGGGCACTCTTGTGATTGAGCGCATGTTCGGCATACCCGGGCTTGGCAAGTATTTCGTTGAAAGCATATACAACAGGGATTATCCCATGATAATGGGGACCACTGTTTTCTATTCCGCATTGCTGCTATTCATGACATTTCTCGTGGATATAGCATACGGCCTAATCGATCCTAGAATTCGAATCGCGCGAGGAAAGGAGGACTAGCAAATGCTGAACTTTTATCCTGAACCCCAAGACTTTGCGCCTCTTACACTCGACGAGAAAGTGAGCGATGCTATTACCAGGCCGCCGATTGGGTACTGGGAAGATGTTTGGATGCGGTTCCGCAAGAACAAACTGGCGGTCATCGGGCTAAGCATCCTCGCCATACTTGCAGTGATGGCCATTTTCGGTCCCATCGTTAGTCCATGGGACTATAGAACCTGCGACTACGGTCACATCAATGAATTCATCAGCAGTCGCCACTGGTTTGGCACCGACTATCTTGGCCGCGATATGTTCACTCGGTTGTGGCACGGCACAAGGATCTCGGTGTTCATAGGAATCACAGCTGCCCTAATAGACTTGGTGATTGGAGTAGTCTGGGGAGGAATAGCGGGTTACTTCGGCGGTATCGTAGATGACATAATGATGCGCATAGTAGACATTCTCTACGGCGTACCATATCTACTGGTAGTTATATTGCTTCTGGTAGTTATGGAACCCGGGCTTGCCTCGATAATCATCGCCATGAGTTTGACCGGATGGGTCGGCATGGCCCGATTAGTGCGTGGACAAATCCTTCAGTTAAAAGAAATGGAGTACGTACTCGCGGCCAAGTCGGTAGGAGCTCCTCCCCGCCGGATAATTGCCAGGCACCTCATTCCCAACACCATGGGTGTCGTCCTTGTCAGTCTAACGTCCAGCATACCGGGGGCAATATTTGGAGAAGCATTCTTGAGCTTCATAGGCTTAGGAGTCCCAATGCCCCAAGCCAGTCTGGGAACTCTTGCAAACGAGGGATATCAGGTGCTCAGGATATATCCGCAAAACATGATTATCCCCGCTTTGGTTATGAGTTTACTTATACTATCATTCAACTTTGTTGGCGATGGATTAAGAGATGCTCTTGACCCGCGCCTGCGTCAATAGGGAGTGAGCCAACATGGAACAAAACATTGCTAAGCAGGAGTTTGTAGAGCTCGCTGAACAAAAGTTGCTCTCCATAGAAGACCTCCAGGTTTCTTTCCACACTTACGCAGGCGAGGTACATGCAGTACGCGGAGTAACCTACTCGGTGGAACAGGGAGGGTCACTCGCCGTTGTAGGCGAATCAGGCTGCGGCAAAACTGTAACTGTCCAAGCAGTGATGAGACTTACACCCATGCCACCTGGAGAGATAAAAGGCGGTAAGATTGCTTTCAACGGTAAAGATATTCTATCCTTAACCGAAAAGCAGATGCAATCTGTTCGAGGAAGGGAAATAGGCATGATCTTCCAAGATCCTATGACCGGACTAAATCCAACGATGACAGTAGGTAATCAGATTGCAGAAGCGGTGATGAAACATCAACGCGTACCAAAGCACGAAGCTATGGAAAGAGCAGTTGAAATGCTGAACCTCGTAGAGATCCCTAACCCTACGGTCCGTGCGTTACAATATCCGCACGAGTTTAGCGGCGGGATGCGGCAGAGGGCCATGATAGCTATTGCCCTTGCCTGCGAGCCAATTCTTCTGATCGCTGATGAGCCTACTACGTCTCTTGATGTGACGATTCAGTCTCAAATACTTGAACTCCTGCAAAGCTTGCAGGATAAGATGGGGATGACCATAGTCCTCATAACTCACAACTTAGGTGTTGTAGCCCGTCTGGCGCGCAATATCGTGGTAATGTACGCAGGAAAGGTTGTAGAAAGCGGAAGTTCGTCGGATATATTCTACCGACCTGCACATCCATATACTAGGGCACTCCTACAGTCTGTGCCTAGGTTAGATGCGCCGTCTCGGATGGAATTAGCGTCAATTCCAGGTACCCCACCTGATCTATTTGAACCTCCAGCGGGCTGTGCTTTTGCACCAAGGTGTAAATACTCTATGAAGATCTGTTTGGAACACGACTCGGAGCCTATAAACGTTGGAGACAGCCATCGTGTGTCCTGCTGGCTCCACCATGATGCAAATCCGAATCGACTACCTGTAGAATTATACGGCGGGGGTGGTACACATGACTGACGAGATCGCCCTCAAGGTTGACAACTTGAAAAAGTACTTCATGGTAGGAAAACGTAAGATTCTCAAGGCTGTCGACGATGTGTCTTTCGAGGTGAGAAAAGGCGAAGTGTTAGGTATAGTTGGGGAAAGTGGATGCGGTAAGACAACTGTGGGCAGAACCGTATCACGACTATATGAGCCAACAGATGGCACGATCATCTTCGATGGCAAGGATATTACCAAGGTTCCAGAAAAGGACCTCCTATGGTTCCGTAGGAAACTGCAGATGATCTTCCAGGATCCCTATGCATCGCTAGACCCCCGGATGACAGTAGGTGAAATCATAGGCGAACCCTTGGACATCCACGGGCTTGAGTCAGGGCAAGAGCGTACCGATAAAATACACCACCTCCTCGAAATCGTCGGCCTCAGCAGGGAACATGCTAATAGATTCCCGCACGAGTTCTCAGGCGGGCAAAGACAAAGAATCGGAATAGCTCGAGCCTTAGCGGTCGATCCAGCATTCATCATAGCGGACGAACCCATCTCGTCTCTGGACGTATCAATACAAGCGCAAGTAGTAAACCTACTTACAAAACTCCAGGAAGAACGAGAACTGTCGTTTATGTTCATAGCCCACGATCTCTCCATGGTTCGCCATATATCCCACAGGGTTGCAGTAATGTATCTAGGTAAGATCGTCGAGATCGCTCCATCCGAGCGCATTTACGAGTGGCCCCTTCATCCATACACTAAAGCGCTTATGTCAGCCAACCCTATACCCGATCCGAACATAGAAAAGTCGAGAGCGCGCATAAGCTTACCAGGAGAAGTGCCAAGTCCAATCAACCCACCGCCCGGATGCAGATTCGCAGGTAGGTGCCCACAGGCACATGATCGCTGCAGAGAAGAAGACCCGCACCTCGAAGAACTTGAACCGGACCACTGGGTGTCGTGTTTTCTGTACTAACCGAACAAGCAAGGCACGAGGAACCGTTCCTTGGAAGCAACGGGGACGGTTCTTTTTGCTTCAGCAACGACAGCATTCAGGAAGTTGCACCCTATACACACTTGGCTCCTATACGCACTGGACTCCTATACGCACTTGACTTTTGTCCCAGCACCAGTATGATAGTAGAGTAGTAACACAGGTGGGGCCGTAGCTCAGTTGGGAGAGCGCCTGAATGGCATTCAGGAGGTCGTGGGTTCGACCCCCATCGGCTCCACCAATTTACTATACCCTGCAACCTCTAGCAGTGAAACCGCTATGACACGGTAGTTACCTTCGCCTTTAGTTTCTAACAAGTGTTTTCAGGGGCCAAAAGACACCATTACGCGTCATAACCGCGACAAATCACATATCACAACAAACATCTACCTAATAACTTGCAGTAGCGCAAAGAAAGCGCTTGAAAGCCCCTAGGAGACTTTTCTAAAAACATTCCATCGACTAAGAAACCCTTTTCCGAAACGGTGCCAAAGAGCTCCGAGCGGCATATAAAGCAATGTTGCCCTTCCCTTTTCTGGCCGATCGATCCACGTTGGGCAACTTCGAGTGAAGCAGAAAGAACCGTCCCCCCTGCTTCGCCTTACCAATTCTCACGATCGTTTGATATGGTCTGCGAATTCGCGTAGTGTACTGGCTACTTCTTTCTTCTTCTGCGGGTTTGCGTAGTCTCTGTCGTCTATGGACCTTCTCAAGTAATCCCAGAAGGCTGCAGTTAAGTTGCTTTCGTTGATTGCCATAGCAAGTGTTGGGACCGAAGTTTTGGCGACGATGACGCCTACGTCTTCTTTTGCGTATACAATTGATCTGTCTTCATTAGCAGATCTATCGATTGAGACGTGGAAATTCGGGTATGTGTCAACTAGATAGATGATGTGCTCGAGATGTTTGATATACTGCTCAGGAGTATAATAGGCGGAACTCATACTTAGCATGTCCGATGAGGCTATCTTGACACGCCCTTCTTCCACCGCCGATACGTCTGGAAGACTCATAATCTCAGTAAAGAGATGGCTCTGGATCTGTTTCTCGAAATTACCTCGTCTTAACCTGTGTTCATTGAGAAACTTCCCTTTCTCCTTAGGGCCATACTCAGCGAACACATCGTGCACCAGACTTTCCGGCATGGTTAGAATAGAGATGGAATTCGTTGAGATGATAGAATTCGTCTCTTCCCTCTCGAACTCGACAAGTGTAGAAATATAGTAATCTCTATCCTTAGTGGTAAAGATTTTCATGAGGGGTCTACACATCTTGAAATATGCATTATATTCATCGACGAAAGATCTTATGGTCTCTTTGTCCCTGAATAGGAAATTCGCAGGTCTTGTCTCTTCGCTTCCTACCGACGTAGACACAACTGCAGCGGTCTCCGGAGCAATAAAAAGAGTGCGCCTGAAGATACCATCTCTCTTTTTGGGGTAGAAGTAAGGTTCTATCGCGCCAGACATATAAAGTGGCATCCATTGGGTGATCGCAGCGAGCATCTCGTCTAGATCCCTGTTTACGACATGTATGATCCTTATTTGATTACCTCGCAAAACAGTCTCGGTCATAAGTTGCGCCCACTTAAGTGTGAATTGGCGATCGCCAACGAGCCATTCTATGTCTTCATCGCTAAACAATAATAAAGTCTGTGGGGTTTCATGCTGAATAACCTCAGATAGAAAATCTACCGCTGCTTGCCTTTTTCCCTGGACGCCATAATAAACAGCCGTGTCGGGCCTAGAAACAGGGGTCGAAGGACTATCCTCATAGGATCGCTTATCTCTGCCGAATTGAATGCTTGACAGTCCTTCAAGAAAATTCCCTACAGTTTGAGCACTGGTGTCCTCAACCAAGAGCCACTCGTAAATCGCCTCCGCAATCTCATCCTCGTCGTATGAAAAAGGGTTTATCTTCAGAAGATCGTATAGTGCCCTCCGCTGATAGTCCAATGTACAATGGCGAGCGAAATACGTGGCCATGCTTTGGAAATACTCTTCTTTGGTTTCTTTCTTAATGAACATTCTGGCTCCAGATCGCAACCTGCTTATATATGAAGGGTCCAAAGAAACATACCGAGCGAGCATACTATTAGTAGTGTTTGTGACGCCCATCAGGGCATCTAGTTTCTGAGAAAGGTGCATAGCAAGCCCCCCCTTCCAAATGCGCCAGCACCTGTCTTGGTACCTTAGACTTCTCCTCCAGTTTGTTTCAATCCTGCACTCGATTGAATAGATTTGTAGGGTTTCGCATTTGTAGGGTTTCGGTGAGAATTGACACAATTCGTGAAAGTATTTGGCATTGCCAAATGATGAAAAGGTATATCAAAGTGAGCCAAGATGTGCACAATGGGAATTAGGGAGGTGATATCGATAGACGTTCTTGTAAGGCTCAGGACTGGCTTTTATCAAACCACTCCATGCAGAATACGAAGCACACGCTCAGAGATCGTGCTGACGCCGGAAGATCACGGGCCTGTACAAAGGCCCATAGTGATCGACGCAGATGACATAGTCTCTATATCCCTTGTACAAAAAAAAGTCCCGGAAATAGAAATAGAAACTGAATCTGAAACCTACAGGTGCCTTTTGGATTCTAGCATAGATCTTCCAAAACTTCTCAGCGCTATAGAGGATACCATCGGCACAACAATTACCATAAGAACATTCTAAACCCATCAAAGTCACATGACCGAGCAGTTTTAGGAAGCTGCCTAGATAAGGCACCTACAGATATAGAGCATAGCACCGTGGCTATCTACTAATCAGCACGGTCTTGTAGCCATGCTCAATGGCGTAGTCATCAAATTCAACCACGGCACCTAAAAGTTCAGAAACGTACCTGGCCGGAACCATCGTGCGGCTGTTTATCAAGACGGGAACTGTGTCCATGATAAACTCCTGACCATCGATCCACGCCACGTTACTTCCTATGGTCATGCTTACAGACGACGAGCCATTCGCTATAGTAACCTCACGTCGCTCCGGATCCCAATTCACTTCGGCACCCAGAGCTTCTGCAATCGCTCTAACCGGTACTATTGTGCGACCGTTTTCATCTATGTATGGTTCAGAATCGAAGAAAAGAGGCACGCAGTCAACAACCACAGCAACCATTCCTGGTTTTCCGGCGTAGCCATAGATTAGATACTTCTGTCTCTCATTTTTGAACTGTTCAAGTTCTGCGGCATATCTCTTTTCGATTTCTTGGGGCGAAAGCTTCTGTTCAAGCCATATACCCATCCTGTCTGTACCCATGATCTTATCAAACATAACTATGCTCGAAGTAGTAGAACCGCTTTTTGGCACCTTGAAATTGCTCAGCTGTCTGGCGTATGCCAAAGCGTATATGCCAGACCGCGCGGGATTAAACGTCGTGTAGTCAGTGATCTTGAGTTTCACTCCACCATATGACCCTCTCGTGTCAGGGATATATTCCACACCTGAGAGATTAGAACCGTTCAAGAGATCTGCAAATCTCTGGCTATCAATCCCCAGTCCCCCTACCCAAGTAAATTTGTCTCTCTGACCAACGCCAGTCCCTTCTCCTAAACCAGTAGCCATATAGCAAAAGACTGACTCAATAGTAGGGATATTTGGGGAGGTTGGGATCCAGCTAAGGCCCGTATCCTGCCAAATCATATCCCGGGTGTACCCTTGCATAGGTACAACCGTAAGATCCGCATTGAAACCATTGCTAGGACGATTGAAAAAGCGAGCCAGTTCCCCTATGGTCATCCCATGCGCCATAGG
>JAPXKJ010000007.1:0-41197 GCA_033810155.1 Bacillota bacterium
GTCCTGTCTATAAAAATCAAGCCTCCCTTGAGATAAGTCGGTGCGGACCCAGCTTCTTACTGCCCATATTTGCTAAAGTCATTGCCTATTATAACCAAGACATCCGCTTCATCTGGTAGGTCGTGAGAAACATACGCTTTTGCTTGATCAGAAGTGCTCTTTAGAATCCTCAAGATCTCTATCTGGACATCCTTTTGTTCGTTAGGCGCCAACACTCTCGTTTCTTCATAGTCAAACCGGCTGGCGTCGTCCACGCTCACCACTTGAAAATCATAGCTCCTTAGAATCGAAGCAACGTAATCAGCCGCGCCCGGAATTCCGCATCCATTCTGTACAGACACTTTGACGTTAGCGTTCTTGGCACGATCTATGCCTCTTAGAAGCCTATCAACAGTCTCTTGCGCCTTTTCTGCATCGACAAGCCAATAACTCAAATCGCCTATATATCCATCGCTTCCAGGCAACACGCCCATCTCAACGTCTTGCATCTTTATATTGAGCCCCACAGAAGCCAAGTACATGATATCCTCGTTGGAAAGATCGGTCACAACGTAAGGCATAATCTCCGACACTATCTGCGGTATCTTAGGCAGAGTTGCGACGCTCAGAACTTTATCTGCAAGTGCCTCCAAAAAGAGGTGCTGTGCTTCTATCCTTCCAATGTCTGCGTTTCGGTACTGCCTGTACCGAACAAACCCTAAAGCCTTTTCGCCATTGAGAAGCTGAGGACCTTTCTCTATATGAATATAAAGGTTCTGGTAAGGATCTTCATAATTCATGTCCTCTGGCACATCGATATATACCCCACCCAAAACATCGATAACTTTCTTAAAACCTTCGAAGTCAACTCGCACGTACCGATGTATATCTATCTCAAGCAGGTTCTCTAAGGTCTCAACAACAAGGTCAGGTCCCCCATAGGCATGAGCATGCCCTGCCTTTTCTATGCTATTTACCGTAGGTATCAGAACCCGAGTGTCTCTCGGAACAGATAGTACGCCCACCTTTTTGAGTTCAGGGTCAATACTTACAACCATCATCACATCCGACCGTGTTCCTGTCTTCCCTGAAGTATTTACCTTTCCGTTCACTCCGCCATCTATGCCTATAACAAGTATGTTTATCCTGGAACTTTCGGCCACCACATCGCCACTCGAAAATGGATAACTGCTAGAGTACGCTTTTAGATAAGAGTACATTCCGAAGACAGTCCCTGCCCCGAACAAAACGACTGCCAGCACTACTATCCACACCTTCTTCAGCCGCCGCCTCTTCTGCGGCTTGGGTGACTCCTTCGGCATTTCATATATCCTTGTTTCATCAATATCGTTCTCAGAGTTACTTCGATGAGAATCTCGTCGCCATCCCATTAAATATCACCACCGTGTCAGTATCCACAATCCAGCCTTGAGTCTTGGCTGCATATATAATATTTCCGCGCAGACATTCAAAAAGGGCGCCCTCAAAATCTCCCCTTTTCAGTAGATTTCGTATCCTTGCCACTCCGGGATAGACTCTTTCCGGCTCAGCCTTATCGGCCAGATAAAGGACCTGTTCCAATCTGGTCCAATTTGGTCTTCCCGTAACATGAAAAGAAATTGCATTAAGGACTCCCTCATCCAAAAGACCGATTTCTTCTTTGACTATCTGCGCCCCAACCTTCCCATGCAGTAAAAAAGGACAAATGCGCTCTTCTTTTCTAGGTATTATACCCTCTTTTAATGCCACTCGCAAAATCTCTTGGGGTGAAAGATCTCTAGCGATGTCATGAAGCAACCCTGACAAATAAGCTCTTTCGGGATCAACTCCATTAGTCTGTGCGATATCATAGGCATAACGCGCCGTATTCTCACTGTGCAAAAACCGCTCTTCATCGATACGATTTCTCACAAAATCGTGAATATGACTATACATCAACTAGCTGACATCCCCCTATATCATTAGACATCAAAACCTTAGTCCGGGTTGCAATGACAGTCTAACACAATGAGGGGGCTCGCAGTGACCAGATATTGCTACTACTGCAGGCAGGGCGAAGAACCCTTGGCGAACGGCATTGGTCTCCTTTACGCATGAGGCGGACGGCTCTTGCCGCCCGCCTCAAAGAGTCTGAATCCAGGCCAATACCCAATTGACCTAATCTTACCTAATGATACCCAACCAGTTGGCATAAAGAAAATGCAGCCTGTCGATAAGAAGTGCCATACGCCCCATCACCGTGCTTCCGAATGCTGCGCCAAAAGACACCATCATGACGCATCTTCCAAAAGTTGATACATGCTTGAGAACCCCTCTGTGTTCTTTGGAGAAATAGAAGTAAGAAAGGACTCCAAGAGTTCCAAAGATGATGATAGCATTATTGATGCTGTTTAGCGGGAGCACAGTGCTTTTTACTTGGTTGACTATCTGGGATCCAATTGTCCCCCTAATGGCCAAACCTGTTCCTATACCAACCAAGATTGACAAGGGGAATCTGGAAAGCCATGCTATATCCTTAAAGTATCTGGTGTAGAGGAGCAATCCTAGCAGCAAGGGTATTATGACGCTCCACTCACCCTCAGCAGTCAAAGGAGTTATGCCTTGGTCTCTTATGTTTATCCAACCTAATACAAGAGCATGCCCTGCAGATACCCCTACGTAGACATTTTCAACAATTCTGTAAAGTGGATTGTCTTTGAAGACAAAACTCATAATACCTATGGTAGCTATAGCCGCAATCCACGTTCCAAGATCGCCACTTATCCGCATTAATGCGCACCTCCTTCGGAGGGCTTAGTATTTTTCGTCGCAAGATATACTACGTTACCAAGCGCTACCAACCCAAGTATGGTCAGATGCGATATTGACTGAGCGTCCATCCCTCTTGTGCCTAGTCCGGCAGTACCCATAAGGCTCTCATACCCCGCTGCACCCTTCATGCTTGGTATCATGCCAACGATCTGCCCTGACTGGACATAAGGAGTCATATTGGGCACATTCACCGCAACGATGACCGTGGCAACGGGAACACCTAAAGGGTCACCAACTTGTCTTATCCACTCAGGTACTCCTGGAGTCCCTGAGGAAATGCTAATTATGAGAGCTATATCCTCGCATGAAGTTATGCCTTTCATAACAGGAAGGTCGCTGGTAATATTGCCTCTGTAATCTCTTGGAAAGCTGCCAGGTATATCTTTGGCTACCTTTGCCATGGCAGTTTCTCCACCAGCGAGGTACCCAAGGTTTACATAGTCCACCCCGTACTCTTTATCGCGAAAATTGGAGCCACCAAGTGCAGTTTCCAAAAGACTTGGGCCTGTATCAAAAAAGCCCATGCCTATCACTCTTATGCCTTTGTCCGCAAGATGGTTCAAAAGCGCCAGTGAGCCGGAAGACAACTCCCCGTATCCGCCCGGAGAAGTGTCCATCGATACTATAACCGCACTGCCATTAGGTAATGCCTCAACCATGTCATAGAGTTGTTTTGTCTCCGGCCCTACTACTACTCCAAGACCTATGGGCCAAATAAGAGGAATAGTGAGGGACAGAAAAACAACTCCATATATGACACGGCGGTCCATGTGTACGAGCTTATCAAACAATGTTTGTCCCTCCTTCTACGAGCTTGAGCCGCCTAGGTATGTTCTTTCGATCCCTAGAAGCACCCTTACGCCTGAGGCTATACCGCCAATTCCAGCACCTATGAGCATGCCCCGCTGCCCTGCAAGGTTAGGAATATTCATTAGCCATTCACCTATAACGGGGAACTGTGACCATATCATCTCGCCGATCGGGACATTGCCGAGCATCAGGATGGCCGCCGATACTAGTAAGATCGCCGAATCAAGGTTCCTAATCCTAAATGCTCTGTATGCAGCAGACGCAATGAAAAATCCAGTCATCGCGTATACCGTAGCTTGTCCGGGAACAAAGAGAGCATCGAACCAGAATTGGTAGTTTGAGTCGGTAGGTCCTTTGGCGATCCCTAGTATAGCTATCCCTATCATAGAAAACAAGAGTGCTCCTGAATATAGCCAATCCAGGCCCTTGCCCTTCACGATTCTTTTTGCGTGAATTTGAATAAGATTGATTGAAGCCAATCCTAGGGCAAAAGCGGCAATTATCACTCCCCAGTTCTGCACCGTATTGGCGGCTTGGCTCAAAGGTTCAGACGAGAAAAAGAATGATACAATCATAAGTAAACCGACGATAAACGCCAGTATCATGGGTAATTCACGTTTCATAGACTTATCACCCCTTTCACTTACTCAAAAGTTCCCCGAAGAAATTAGAGCCAAAACTTCGGGTCACTACACCGGCGATTATTAGGACTGCTACTATTACTTTTGCCATATCCTGACCTACGATGGAACCGAGCTGCATCCTGTCTCCAGAAAGGTACGCTGCTGCTGCAAAGAGCTCTTCTCCAATGAGCGTATAATCCGAAGAGGCAACGAAAAAAGGTACCTGAGATAGCTGGGCAGTGCCTGTAATCTGCAGCGCACCAACCTCAGAACCTACTTCGGCCAACATGAGGGATTCAGCCCAGAAGGCTCCCATCATGAAGTTCGCGGCAGGCCGTTCCCTAGCCATAATTCCCAGAAGCGCGGCAGCGTAGGCAAACTGTTGAGATGAAAGGAATCGTATGTTGTTAGGATCGTATCTGTCGTTTTTACCTTCCTCTAGATACGCTTGCCTAACCGTTTCTTCGGCCATGGGAAATACCTCAGGCTGCCTTATGGTGACAATGAGCGGCACATCGAACCTAGCAGCCAGTCTTGCGACGTGACTCAAGATCGCCAATCCAGAAAACGTCTGCGGTGCTTCAACAGCTCCTATTCCTCCTAGGCCCGGACAGTAATGAACAGGTCTGCCCATTTCTGTCGCACGGCCTACCGCCTCTTCGATGGAGTCAAGTCCGGCAATCTTCCTTATCGAGACATTGCCTCCCTTTGACGCCTTCCACATAGAGTACAAAAGGCAACCAATAACTACTACAAGCAGCCAAAATGAAAAAACTCTGCCTTTTACTAACGTCAAAGCAGAATCACCTCCCATAATTGTCTGAATCACTAATCAAAATGTTTCCTTCTTTCCTTTCCATGGTGACATGGATATCTCTTCGCCATTTCTCAACCGCCTACATAGCTGCCAATTGTATATAATTCGACAATGAAAGCTAGATTCCTTCAAGAGATGACGATTCTTTTGAAAATTTAGCGGCACTCTGTAACAAGAAGAACTCAAGGGGGTGTGACAATAACCACCAAACATCAACGAAAAGCGAAACGGCATAGCCTTTCAGCCATGCCGTACTACAAAAATCAAATCGCTTTTTTTCCACTAGGCGTTATCGCTATTGCGCCCATCCTTATTGATACCGTCATGTAGTCCCGGATAACTTCAGAAAACCGATATATTTTTCCCCGGCGTCTCCCATAATTACATCCTGGACTGCCTCGGTCTTGCTTCGTTCACTACCAACTGTCTGCCACCGAGCATAGTACCATTGATTGCTTCTATGGCCTTTTCTACGTCTTCATCGTTAACTTCAACGAATCCAAAACCTCTGGATCTCCCAGTATCTCTATCCGTGATAATACGGCAGTTTAACACATTTACATAAGCGCTGAACATTTCCGCTAGTTCCTCACTGGTCGTCTCCCATGGCAAATTTCCAACATATAGAGTCCTCACAAATACGCACCTCCCCTCATAGAACCTGACCGATCCCCAACATCGCTTTGAGTTTACAGCTAGATACCTGATTTTCCACTGTGCAGCAAATACAGGGAAGCCTGCACATTCGCTTCCGCTCTAACCTACACCCGTATCAATCTAGACAACCGGGAAGCCAAAACTTCTTGCTTGTGCTTTCGGTGTAAAGCCCGCCTTTTTCAACATATAGACGCACTGATTCTGGCACTAGATACCGGATTGACCTGCCCTCTTTGACTCGCTGCCTTATCTCCCGAGATGCAATGGCCAATAGCGTGATAGGAAAGTGGTGTATTTTGCTAAAGCGCTCAGGCCCAATCACCTTTTCAAGAGTACCCAAGGTTTCGACACTGTATCCGGGTCTCGACACCGCGATGAATTCGGCAAGTTCAAATAGATGTTCAAATTCATTCCAAGTATAGACGTCAACTATTGCGTCAAGCCCTGTTATGAAATAGATTTTGGTGTCACTACCAAGGGCGCTCCTGAACTCTCTGAGGGTATCTATCGTGTAAGAAGGCCCTTCTCTATCGATCTCAATTCTGGACACCTCAAAATTCGGATTATCGGCAGTAGCAAGTTCTGCCATCATGTATCTGTGTTCGGCAGAAGTCACTTCAGCAGGGGACTTATGCGGAGGCCTACCTGAAGGTACAAACACCACTCGTCTAAGCCCAAACCCTTGCAATACCTCTTCAGCGGCTCTAAGATGCCCATAGTGAATCGGATCGAAAGTGCCACCCATTATACCAATCGCTGTCACTAACACGCCTCCAAAACCAAGTAACCCTCGTCGAAATTAGCCTTTAGAGTTTTTTCTTGTATTCTCTAAATCTACCCAAAATCCTTCTTTTCAGCCTCCAAAATGTGACAAAGCTCAGAAATGAGGGGGGTTATCCCTGTTTTTTGCTCGGCTGAGATCAAAAAGACTGGTTTTTGCAAGAATTGCTCAAAATTCTCCTTAAGTTCCTTTAATTCTTCGATAGAACCAACCAAATCTATTTTGTTTATCGCAACTAGGCTTTCCTTCTTCTTCATATCATCGCTATACTGCATAACCTCGCGTTGCACTGTGACAAAATCATCAATAGCAGCCTTGAAACCGTTACACCCATCTACCACATAAAGAAGTACCTCGGTCCTTTCGATGTGCCTCAAAAACTCGTGCCCTAGGCCCTTTCCTTCACTGGCGCCCTCGATAAGTCCCGGTATGTCTGCAACTACAAACCTACAACCATCGCCGTCGACGACACCCAAGTGAGGAGTGAGCGTCGTGAACGGATAAGGTCCAACTTCCGGAGTAGCTTTTGATATCGCTCGCAGTAGAGTAGACTTGCCCGCGTTTGGAAGACCTACCAGTCCAACGTCTGCGATAGACTTAAGCTCCAGTTGAATCCACCGCTCCTCGCCGGGTTTGCCCTCTTCGAACTTCCTAGGTGCCTGATTGACCGAAGTCGCAAATCTGGCATTACCCTTGCCTCCTTTGCCACCTCTTGCAACCACTACCTCTTGGCCCACATTAGTAAGATCTGCAATCATCTCGCCTGTTTCAGCGTCAAACAAAACGGTGCCTGGGGGCACCATAATGACCAAGTCCTTCCCCTTCTTTCCGGACCTGTTGCTCCCTTCCCCCGGACGCCCGTTCTGGGCAACAAGGTGAGGCCTGTGTCTGAAATCTAGTAACGTATTTATGTTCGGGTCAACTACAAAAACGACATTGCCCCCGTTGCCCCCATCTCCTCCTGCCGGTCCGCCAAAAGGCACAAACTTCTCTCGGCGAAATGCAACACATCCATTTCCCCCATCCCCGGCTTTAACATATATCTTTGCTCTATCGATGAAGCGCGCACCCAACTCGAAGACTCCTCCTAAGCCCAATGGGACAAGGCTATAATACCAAAAACGGCGGGCCAAGCCGCCGCATAGACCGTCATTTTATTACAATCCGGCAAAAACTAACCACGCTAGAATCACAAACATTCGTTTCCTCAGTTGTTGCCATTGGGTAAAGAAGCCACACCTTCTATGACACTATTTTCCGGCAGCACGGATACGATCTTTCTATCCCTGCCTTTCCTTTCGAAAGAAACGTATCCGTCGGTTTTGGCAAAAATAGTATAATCATTCCCAATCCCAACGTTTAGGCCCGGATGTATCTTTGTGCCTCTCTGCCTAACTATAATGCTCCCGGCTTTGACAAACTGCCCATCATGGTTCTTTACTCCAAGCCGTTTGGAGTGGGAATCTCGCCCATTCCTTGAGCTCCCTACGCCCTTTTTCTTAGCAAACAATTGGAGATCTATCAGCATCATATTTCTCCCCTCCTCCCTATTGACACAAAGAGACTTGCACTTGTCCCATATGTGCTTACCCGTACCTATCTAAACCATATCACGATAACTTATATCTATATACCCTGCATATGCCCGACAAATCGATTGCAGCCCGAGTTCTAATACTCTCATAATAGCCTTAGACTGGGTCTCAGATGCAGCTTCTGTGTCAATAGAAACCTCTAAGAACCCGGGACCTTTTTGAAATGAAACCCTTTCGCCTAGGAAATCCTTTAGCCCTAGCAAAGCTGCTTGAGCTATTGCAGACGCTCCCGCACACACAATATCCTGACCGTGTTCAGCGAAATCTGCATGGCCCTTAATGATGAATCCAACCAATACACCCGGGCTCGTTTCTTGCTCATCTGGCGGAAATTTACGCAGAAACTGTACTTTCAGCATCGGTTTCAATAGATTCGATTTTCACTTCAGTAAAAGCCTGCCTATGCCCGTATCGCTTTCTGTAGTTAGTTTTGGCTCTGTACTTGAAAACCAGAATCTTCTTTCCCTTGCCTTGCCTAACAATTGTACCCTTCACCACGGCTCCTTGAACGTAGGGCGCCCCAATTGTCAGGGACTCTCCATCAGATACAGCGAGCACCTTGTCAAGAACTACTCTGCCGCCGCGGTCCCCATCTACTTTTTCAATTCTTAGAGTGCTCCCCGGCGACACTCTATACTGCTTACCACCTGTTTCAACTATCGCATACAACTTAGTAAACCCCCTAGTCTTGAGCCAGCTATACAGTTACCGCTACAGTCTAGCACGCCTGCAAAACCTATGTCAAGAAACATGTCTGCCTGGGCCATAGGCACATTGTTTCCCGACTCGCTTGACGTCCGGTTTTCAGACCACTTCTATCGTTCCTAACTTCAATCTTGCTCTATCATGACAGCTTTTGCAAAAGTCCTAAGAGTTGAAGTGATCTCAACCCGCACTTTCTGCCCGACTTTTGAACCTGCCCCTTCTACCTGGATAACGTATCCCTCTATTCGGGCAATTCCATCGCTATCGCTCTGAGAATGGGGTTCCTCAATGATCAGGTCCAAGACTTGACCAACCTTAACCGGAGCAGCCTTCACCGCGATCTCCTCTTTGGTGCCCAGAGCCTTTACGTTCATATCTTCAATGTGGAGATCTTCTGATCCCCTTATGAAAATGCTCTTCCCTGTCTCCTTCTCCAGATCCTTAAGATTCGACCCACCCGGACCAATAAGGTATGAGGCGACACCAGGGCTCACCTCTACTAAAACCGCCTCGCATGAAGTATTCCTCAAAAGCGTCCTAATCTCCCGCCTGATCTTTGAGGCAACAGCCTCCTCAGACATCACAGTTCCTTTACCGCCGCAATATGGGCACATCCTAGTGAGCATAGCATCTAGACTCTGCCTGGCCTTTTTCCTAGTCATCTCCACTAGTCCAAGACCAGTAAGGCCAACCACAACGGTCTTAGTGTGATCCTTTTTTAGATGCTGTTCAAGTTCGCTAAGAACCATGGCTTTGTCTTCTGGATTGTCCATGTCTATGAAATCTATAACGATTATGCCGCCGATGTCACGCAAACGCAATTGCCTGCATATCTCGTCACATGCCTCCAAGTTCGTCTTTAGCACAGTGTCAGAAAGGTTCTTCGTACCTACGTATCGGCCCGTATTGACATCGATCACTGTCAACGCTTCTGTCCTATCTATGACTATATAGCCGCCTGACTTTAGCCTAACCTGACGCTGCAACGCTTGCTCGATAGCAGCGTCGACACCATACAAACTGAAAAGAGGAATGTCTTTCTCTCTGTAGTGTACGACCCTGTCTTTCATCTCAGGCGACACTGCATCCAATAGATCCAATACCCTACCATACGTAGGGCCATCATCAATGATCATCTTTGCGGTTTTCTCGTTGAGCTCGTCTCTTACCATCCTGGCGACCAGATCAAGATCTTCGTGTACCAAGGCAGGAGCTTGCTTCAATTTAGCGTCCGCCTGAATCTTCTCCCAGAGCCTTATCTCAAAATTTAAGTCTCTTTCGATCTCCTCCCGAGACTTGTTCTCTGCAACTGTCCTTATGATAACCCCCATATTCTCGGGTTTCACATCTTTCGCCAATTGCCTAAGCCTTTGTCTCTCTTCCTCATCTGTAATTCTCTTGGATACACCTACGTAGTTTACTGTAGGCATAAGTACAAGATATCTCCCAGGTAACGTAACCTGCCGTGTAACCCTAGAGCCTTTTGTACCCATAGCTTCTTTGGTCACCTGTACTAATATGCTTTGTCCGGGTTTGACCAAATCATTAATGGCCCTTTTCCGTCTGGCTGCAGGTTTGGGAGCTTTTCCCACCTTCAACTCAGGTGGTAGCGAAGCATCATCTACATACAAAAAGGCGTTCTTGTCGTCTCCTATGTCTACAAACGCAGCCTGCATACCAGGCAAAACATTGGTTACCTTACCTAGGTAAATGTTTCCCACTGTTTTATGAGTCGTGGGCCTCTCTAAGTAAAACTCCACAACAGAACCACCCTCTACAAGGGCAACTCTGGTTTCATCTGGATTAACATTCACGAGGATCTCCCTATTCATGGGAGTAACATCATCTCCTACTAATATCGGTCAAGAATAATCTTGAGCCTGTTTACTATTATCTCTCTCGCATCTATGCAAAACCCGAACCTAGATAGCGAGTCAATGACCCATTGCGGTCTAGCCGTTCGTCCGTCCATATGCTTTATCTTCATTAATAACCGAATAGTGCCTGTTTCTGGGTTCACGCTTGGCGTGATTTGTGCATTTTCTACAAATCGACGCAAATCTAAGGTCCTAGTTCCCTTTGGTCCGTGTATATCATAAGAAACGCTCGGGGAGATAAGGAAATCATCTATCGCTGATGATAGTGCCTTGCCCTCTGCTCCTCTAATATGCGCCTCATACAAAGAACATGCAATCCTCGATTCGAAAGGTTCTTCGTCTCTTTTAGCCTGAAAGACTTCTTTTACGGAAATGCCTAACGGCAAGGTTTCGGAAAGACGAAGGGTAAGTTGAGACAGAAACTCGGGCTTTGATGACATGCCGCCTTCAATTGGAAACTTTCCTTCAGGGATACTTGTAGATGCATCCATAACCACATCCGCGTATTCATCATATCCTGCAGTCCCTACAGGCAAAGGAGAATAGAAGGACACCTTCATTTTCGGCGAGAATCCACCTGTCATAGCAACAGGCCACTTAGCTCTTCTAAGCGCCATCTTGATAGTTCGTGCTAAGTCAAGATGACTCAAAAACCTAACTTCATCACCTTTGACGTAATTGACCCTTACTTTCAGCTCTCCCACCGGTAAACCTCTTTCTAATGATATATCTTGTTTTCGACTTCAAAGCTAGGACACACTCCACAACCAACACATCCTTTATTCCTGCAATCTGGGGTTGTGATTCCCGCCTTGGCCTTCGAACGCTCTGAGAGCAAGAACTCTTTGTCTACACCCGAATCTAAATGATCCCATGGGAGTATTTCAGTCTCCCCACGTTCTCTATGAGCAAAAAACGACGGATCCAGTCCGGATTCTTCAAAAGATGCCATCCACAAGCCCTCGTCCATCATACTCGGCCAGGCGTCAAACCTAGCGCCCTTCCGGTAAGCTATTTCTAGCGTCTTAGAGAGCCTCCGATCTCCTCTGGCAAACACCGCCTCAAGCCAGGTAGTCTTCGCATCGTGATACTTGTAGGCAAGGCCCGGACCTTTCAAGGCTTTGCCCAGTAGCACTTGTCGCCTCTTTAGCTCCTCTTGGCAGACTCCTTCCTCCCACTGAAACGCCGTGTTAGGCTTTGGCACAAACCCTGAAACTGATACGACCACATTTGGACGAACTCTCATATCTCTTCCGATCTGCCTAATCTTCTTCGCCACATCTGCAATCGCCAAAATATCCTCATCAGTTTCCCCGGGAAGTCCCACCATGAAGTAGAGTTTGATGTGAGAAAACCCATTTGAAAACGCGTAAGAGGCTGCATCGACAATATCTTTCTCAGTAACTTTCTTGTTTATTGCGTCTCTCATTCGCTGAGAACCGGCTTCGGGCGCCAGAGTCAGCCCAACTTTCTGACCTGTAGATAGTATTTGAGCAAGTTCGACAGAAAACGAATCTACGCGAAGAGAAGGCAGTGACACCTTCGCCCCACAAGGATCATCCTTCACAAGCCTTCCAATCAGTTCTTCAATACGACTGTAATCAGCCGACGACAAAGAGACCAAGGATACTTCTTCATACCCCGAAGCCTGCACTAGGTTTCGCGCAAGATCGCAAGAACCATTCAAAGAACGCTCACGCACGGGCCTATATATGGTACCTGCTTCGCAAAACCTACAGCCCTGTGTACATCCTCGAAAGATTTCTACCATAGCCCTATCGTGAATCGGTTCCATAAGAGGAATCAGTGGCTTGTCTGGAAATGAAGTTTCATCAAGAGATTTTACGACCCTTCGCCTCACCATCGAAGGTGCGCCCTTTGAACTGTGAATACCTTTGATAATTCCGTCGTTTCCATACTCCACATCATAGAGGGATGGAACGTAGACACCTTCCAATTTGGAAAGTGCAGCCAACAGATCCAACCTCGATTTCCCTGAATCTGCCCATCCTTTATACGTATCTATGATCTCAAGGACGATCTCTTCACCGTCGCCCAAGGCAAAAGCATCAATGAAAGGCGCAATTGGCTCCGGAGCCATAGCACACGGGCCACCCGCTATCACTAAGGGATCGCCTATTCTTCTTTGTTCAGATCTCAAAGGGATTCCACCTAGATCGAGCATTGAAAGAACATTGCTGTAAGTAAGCTCATACTGCAACGAGAACCCTACGATATCAAAAGATGAAAGGGATATCCTATTCTCAACGCTAAATATCGGAAAACCAGTATCTCGCAAGAGGTTCTCCATATCGATCCAAGGAGCATACACGCGATCACAAACAACATCGGGCCTTTGGTTGATGACGTGGTACAAGATATGAGACCCGAGATGACTCATGCCAACTTCGTAGACATCCGGAAAAGCCAGGGCAAAAAGGACCTTTGCCGATAGAGGGTCCTTGTTACTAGCGTTGATCTCGCCTCCGGTGTATCTTGAAGGCTTCTCCACCTTACCTAGATGCCATTTGAGTTCATCCCAGGAAATCACTTCAGGTTTTCTTTCAGACAATCGCTTCCATACCTTTCTTCACGTAAAAATCGTAAGCATGAAAACATACAAAATTACTGCTTACACCCTTACTTTATATTATAACCTGCTCAAAACCAAGACTCAAAACCAAGAGTGCATATTTACTAGGACACCTATATCAAACAATTTGCCATTTGTATGAAGATTGGTATAGTACTATAAAGGGAGGGATTTGGCGTGGAAAACATAGAGGCTCTCACATTGAACTACTGTGAGCAACTAGTCACTTCCCCAGACATAATAGTAGGTGCGATGCAACTTGGGCCGGAAGATCCGAACCCCTCCGCACTGATATGCATCTCCTACCCATCTTTTGAAGAAGCAAGCAGATGGGCAAAGTTCTTCATGTCATCTCAGACTGGTGTGAAGCCTCTCCAATCTGGACCCGATATTTTCGTGGGAGATACATGCATAAAGGTCGACATAGCATCGCGCCTTGTACCCGGAAAAGGCCATTTGTGCCAGGTGATGCTCAAAACCAACCCAAAACACCTTACATATGCGTTCTACACCGCTTGTTATATCGATCCAGAGGCGAGACGAACCTTCTACACATGCTATGACCTAAGCAATAGCTACGTGTTTACGGTAGCGTGCGGCAATAGACCGCTTCTGGACGAAATAAACTTGGTAAAATACACATTGACTACTAAAGGAGCGTGACTCTGTGTCTTTACCAGACAAATATGAAGATGAACAAGTCCTATGCATTCCAGTAAGGCATTTATACTCACGAACAGGGCAGTGGCGCGGCCTCAAGATGCCTACTTCAGACCTGTGGCAAGCTATTGCAAGACACTCCACTTTCAAATCGAGGGCGGTTGTTGAGACTGACCCTTCGTTCAAGCAGCTTATTTCTTACACGCTCTTTTTATCGAGAAAACAGATTTTCGTTATGAAACGGTTAAATACCCAAACAGAAACAAGGCTCCAGGGTCTTTTATCGGTTGGAGTAGGCGGGCATATGAACCCTATAGATGATATACCTTGGCCGGGTCGAAGGCTGATTTCCGATCTCAAAACAATTGTTGGACTAAACACTATGAGGGAGATACGTGAAGAAGTCATTCTCTGCGGAAATCCATCTTTGAGCATAATAGGTTTCATCAATGATGATGCAAACGATGTAGGAAGCGTCCATCTTGGCATTGCATCGGTTGTCCAACTACCGTCACCCATACTCGCAGTAAGGGAAAAAGACAAGATGATGGGCAGCTGGATCGAATTGAGCAAGGCTACAACATTAGAACCTCTAGAGACGTGGTCAGCACTTATCCTCGCCAACATGACATAACAAAACCAGGAAGGTCTCTGCAACAACCTTCCTGGTTTTAACCTATTTCATCTGCTCTTTTGTTTTACCAGATCTGTATGCCAAGCCAATCTACCAACAAGAACGACAGCCTGTTCAAGAACAAAGAAATACGCCCTTGAACTGTATTCCCAAATGCACATCCAAATCCAACCATCATGATGTACCTGCCGATTCGGCCGGAACCCTGTATGAACTTAGACTCCTTGCCTGTGGTAAAGAAGAAGTAGAACAGAATGCACAGGAAGAATACAAAGAACAGCACGTTATTCACTGTATTCAAAGGTCTCATTGCATCCCTCACCTGGACCATAACCGGCCTGGGGAGTCTAATCAGGTTGTATCCCAAACCCCATCCAACAGCGATAGAAATCGGATACCTGGCAAGCCAGTTATACTTTGGCGGAGCATACCGGAAATAAAGGAGCAAACCTAGCGCGCCCATCACCCAGAAGTACCATTGACCTTCTTCTATAGCATACCGCTGGGCGTATGGTATCAAATACTCATGAAAGTCCAGAGTTATTGAGTAAGATGTGTACAGAGCCACGAGCGTATATTCAGCGATTCTGTACGCCGGATTTTCTTTATATAGATAACTGTAGACTGCCAGAGTACAAAGTGCGGCAACCCAGATTTGAGCAGTTGTCAATTGAGTTCACCTCCCATCTTTTTGGACAGATGCTCTTTTCCTTATGAGCTCTGTAAGCTTTCTCTCATCTATCTATTGCACAACCTCAATCTACCGGTGTGCCGCTTTTCCTTCTCATATAGAAACCAATGTTCCCCAAGATAACAAGTACCATGATCCAAAGGTGACCCAGGGACTGAGCATCCATGAGTTTCACTGCCCTGCCTGGTTTCTCCAAAAGGATCTCGTACTGAGCTGCTCCAGGCAGACCGCAGAGCATCCCCTTTATCTGCCCCGACCTGAGTAAGTTCATGTTCCCTGGAACCTGTACCGCAACGTCTCCAAGATAGATGTCGTAATCGTGGAAGTACGTTGTGTAGGTAGGAACTCCTGGGGAACCAGCAGTAAACAGCATAATGCCTTTACATGTCTCCTTATCCCACTTACGCACTCTCTCCATCAGCGGAAGGTCGGCGAACGAATTCCCAAGCATGTCGACTCCTGCGCATGCATCCCAGAAATCGATCTGCATATTACGCCACATGGTAGTGCCGCCGGCTTTCCAACCTACGTAAACCCAGTCTACTCCATACTCAGTGTGAATGCCTTCTTCTTCGAGCTTCTCAGCAACCTCCACGCACATGTTGTACCCCAATCGTTCACCTGTGTTCCATTGAGCAACCCATACTACTTTTACGCCTTTTTGCAGGCAGTGCCTAAACCAGGCCTGAAGCTGAGGACCTAACTCTCCTTCGGAACCTCCGCTGAAAGACACGTCGGCAAACACTATATCTCCAGGATTAAGACTATCAATCCAATTGTAGATAGGTACTGTCGTTTCCTGGTCAATTGTAATGGCCAAGCCTAAGGGGCTGAGCACGGGGAAAGTAAGGAGAACAGCCATTCCAAGAAAAATCCATCTTGGGTCAATAACTGCAAACTTCTCCCAAAATGTCACATCATTTCCCTCCCTTCAACGGTCATAATTTCCCTAAAATATTCCATGGTTTTCGTCAAACTAAACTTGACCGGGTACTTGCGAACACAAAGCATGACTAGTCAGTACCGCCAAGATATTTCTTGTCCAGTCCCA
Source organism: Bacillota bacterium (assembly GCA_033810155.1). GTDB lineage: Bacteria > Bacillota > Sulfobacillia > Fermentithermobacillales > Fermentithermobacillaceae > UBA3907. The sequence goes on from JAPXKJ010000007.1 coordinate 16,285, forward strand.
GAAACACACGCAAGGTAGCCGCATACGCCCCGAGGAATATTCCTATCGCAAGCGCTCGGGCATGTGCGACGTTGGGTACCGCCAATATCCAGTCTTTGATACCTTTGAATCCTCCTAACCAGCCCGTTGAACTCCATATCATTTCTCCTATGGATACGTTGCCAAGCATCACTATGAACGCGACCACCAACAATATACCGGCTTCGATATTTCTTATTCTAAAGGCTCTATATGCCGCAGACGCGATGAAAAATGCCAACATCGAGAACATGGTTGAGTCAAGAGGAACGATCACCGCTTCATAAATCCAGTTGAAAGTTGTGCCATTGGGCCCCCATCCGAGTCCTACGATAGCGTAACCATACAGCACAAAAAGCAGCCATATACTATACACCCAGTTTTCCCGTTTGCGCCTAATTGTGTTCACGTGGAGTCGCGTAAGGTTAATGAGTCCCATGAAGAGGCCCATAACGCTCATGAACGTGAGCGAAAAGGACAATCTTGAGAATACTGTTTGGCCTGGTGCTAATTCCCAGGAAAGCATAGGCTCAATCAACTCAAATCCGCATCGGATGATAGCGAATATGAGGGTCAATGCCATTGGGACTTCTCTTTTCAAATTTCTTCACCTCCTTATCCCTCTTCTTGGGCACTAGAACTGGGTCAGCCTTAGGATCGCATCGCTGCCGAAAGTGTTCATGATTGCGCCTACGATAATGAGAGCAGTAAAGATGACACGCCCTATGTCCTGGGCAACCACCGAACCGTAGATAACAGGTTCCTTGGATAGAGCGGCTGCTCCGGCATAGAACTCCTCACCAATCATGGTATAGTCACAAGCGGCAATGAAGAAAGGCAGCTGGGCGGTTGAAGCACTTGCAGCAACCTGAATCGCTCCTACCAATGCACCCGCTTCAGCCAATATGAGTGCTTCTGCATAGAAATAGCCCGTTAAGAAGTTCGCTGCCGGTTTCTCTCTGGCAATTATTCCAGCAACACCCATGGTGTAACCAAACTGCCAGGGCGAAACGAACCTTACATCGTCCGGGTTGAAAGCGTCTGGCCTTCCAGCTTCAAGATAAGCCTGCTTAATTATCTCTTCGTTAACTGTCATGGTCAGGTACTCGGCGTTGGTGTTGATTATCCTCGTGTCATACGAAGCACACAGCTTCGCCACGTGTGCCAGGTATGACCAGAATGCCCAAGTATCATAGTCTCCAACGTCAGCCGAGTAGTTGGTTATGTGAACCGGCCTGCCCATTTCAGTCGCTCTGCCTACAGCCTCTTCAAAGGCCTCCATTCCAGGGATCCGGCGGATCTCGGGAATCGGCAACCCGGCTCTAGCGCGCTGGATCATGACGTAGACCAAGATCATCATGAAGATCCCGAAGAAGAGACCGAATATCGTGCTGTCATCCGGTACAAAGATGCCCCATTTTCTAGCCGGCGCTTCTGCAGCCAAAATCAACAAATTAGTCATGTTTTCACCTCCTTTTTGAAAATAAGTCATGCAATCCCTGTTTAGCACAACCTTATCTAAGGTGATGCTGATTGATGGAATTTGGTGCGATTCTGCTGCGTATAAATGTGTGATGAAATTTCTGCATGACCTTGTTTGCTATTATCTTCGACGGAGTTCGGCAAAATCCTTCTTACTTACTCATCTATGTTTAACTTTTTATTATAACCCCATTACAGCTGCGCATTCAATAGCTATATTTGAGAATAGATCAACTGCTAATATCAGCTATATACCGCCGAGAGTTTCGTCTAAGCGAGTCCAATAATCAAGAGTGTGAGCTACCTCGCCCATGGCCACTGCTTCACCCATTCATCTGCATCTAGGGCTTTCATGTCTGCTATAATCATGAAAGGAAGGTGACTTATGTGACCAAAAACGACAAGATTCTCCTGCTTTCATGCGTGATAATCACAGCCATGGTCTGGGTAGGGTTTGGTCTTTTGGCCCATAATCAGGATGAACTGGTAGCAGTAGTCGTCATAGATGGCAAAGAAATGGAAAGACTCCCCCTAGACACCGTAGACCTATCACAAGCGACTATATCTGCTCCTAGGGGAAAGATAACCATTGAGTATGGACAGGGGAAGGTCCGGGTACTACCCTTAGACCACTCAGTCTGCCCAAACGAGATATGCTGGAGAACAGGATGGATTTCCGCACCTGGTCAGTCAATAGTGTGTGTGCCAAACAAATTAGTAATCACTCTAGAAGGCGCTCAACCCGAAATCGATTTCATCCTACACTAAACACGCCTCATTTGTCCCTAAATCCGAAGAATTCTCCAATATCTTCCTGCCTCTCATTTGAGTTTTTCCATAAAAGAAGGGTTTCTGACGAGAAAGAGCAAGAGAGGAAGACCCAATATATAGCACGAAACAACCTCCCCTAAGAAAATCTGCAGGAGCACGATAGGGTACGCAAGGCCGCTCAAAACTGACACATACGATGAGACAAAGATGGCGTTTACGATCACAGGCGGCATGGGCGCCAAGTAAGGATTTGGCATTTTCTCAGTAAGGTATGCGCTTAAGAGAGTGGCAAAAGCACCAATAGTAACGTCCCAGATAAAAAAGGGACTTCCAAGGTTGGCAAGAATACACCCAAGGTAAAGCCCCCACTTAGCCCACGGATACACGAAGGGTAGCACGGCTAACATTTCGGCAACCCTTATTTGGATAGGACCGTAGCTGAAGCCCGAAAAGGGAGGCAACACAGTAAGTACAGCATACAAACCCGCCAACATTCCGATTCTAGTTAGTTCAGGCGTGCTGCCTTTTCTCATAACCCTCTCTCACTTCAACTTGCCGATATCTTTCCTGTAATATGCGCCCGTAAAATTGATTTCTTTCACCGCACTGTACGCAACCTCTCGCGCATTCTCAATAGTGTCGGAAAGAGCAGTAACAGCAAGGACTCTCCCGCCCGCGGTCACAATCTGTCCTTGCGAATTCCTCGCAGTACCTGCATGAAAAACAAATACGTTGCCTGGAGATATATTTTCTGCTTGCTCAATCCCTTCGACGACAAAACCCGTGGTATATCTCTGAGGATACCCCTCGGAAGCAACCACTATGGTAACTGCAGATTCATCTAGGACTTTCATCTCATTTTCGCAAAGAAAATCAAGAAGTCTCCCACGAGAACATGCTCTCAATATGCCTGCGATGTCGCCTGAAAGCCTAGGCAAAACACACTGAGCTTCCGGATCGCCAAATCTAACATTGTACTCAAGCACTTTCGGTCCTTTGGCGGTAAGCATCAAACCCGCATAGATGACTCCACGATAGTCAATGCCATCTTCTCTCAAGCCAAGATATGTTTTTCTCAAAATATCGGTACAGATCTTTTCCTTCATGTCTTCATCCACAAATGGAACCGGGGAGTATACTCCCATCCCTCCGGTCATGGGACCTCTATCGCCATCCCACACTCGTTTGTGGTCTTTGGCAATGGGAAGACAGTATATGCTATTGCCATCGCAAAGAGCCATCGCTGTAGCCTCGGTACCCTCAAGAAACTCCTCAATAACAATCCTCCGTCCAGCTTCGCCATAGAGTTTCCCCGAAAGCAGCCCCTCAATCACTGTTACCGCTTCATCTAGGTTCCCGGTGATTGTCACTCCCTTACCTTTTGCCAAACCGTCGGCTTTAATGACCCAAGGACCCGGCTCAGACCTTACGTAATCAACTGCTTCCTTAGAAGATTCGAAAACGCGAAATGAGGCGTGGGGAATACCATGCCTTACCATGAAATTCTTGGCTACGCTTTTGCTAGCCTCCAGCATAGCTCCGGATCTCGATGGGCCAAACACCGAGATACCGTGTCGAGACAAAAAGTCTGTGATTCCTCCTGCCAGCGGATCTTCTGGCCCTACAACTACCAAATCAATTGCTTCTTCTTTGCATAATTCTAAGATGCCTGCAAAGTCCAGGGGATCCAAGGACACGTTTTTCCCGATCATTTCAGTCCCTGGATTTCCAGGCACCATCCAAAGCTTCTCTACCTTAGGGCTTCGAGCAATCGCCCAGGCAAGGGCATGCTCTCTTCCACCAGACCCAATAACTGCTACTTTCAACAAAATGCCCCCTTGTCTTTACCTACTCGCAAGACAATCCAACTCGAACTCACTGTAGCTGCCTATCTGATCAATGCAAAAAGTGGCGCGTTCCTGTAGTAACCATTGCTAATCCCAGCTGGTCAGCAACATCTATCGATTCCTGATCTCTCAGCGACCCGCCGGGATGGGCTATAGCGGTAATCCCTGCTTTCGCCGCCTCTTCGACAGAGTCGGGAAAGGGAAAGAAAGCATCGGATGCCATGCAAGATCCAAATGATCTTTCACCCGCTCTCTCTACAGCAATTCTAACAGAGTCAACTCTGTTTGGTTGTCCTCCCCCAATCCCTACTGTAAAGAGATCTTTAGCCAGTACGATAGCATTTGACCTTACATATTTGCACACCTTGACCGCAAACTGAAGATCACTTAGTTCCTCGGGAGTTGGTTCCCTCTTTGAGACTACCTTCCATGTTTCATCTTTGGGGAGATAGATATCACGTTCTTGCACCAAAACCCCACCCATAGCCGACTTTATGCTCAAAGCCACAGACTCCCCAAAACGATCTGCAGATGACGTGAAGGGAGCAAGTTCGATTACTCTCAAATCTTTCTTCTTCTTTAGAATCTCCAGTGCTTCTTCCGTAAAAGAAGGAGCTACCAAAACTTCAAGAAACAATTTCTTCATCGCAGACGCGCATAGTCTGTCTACTTCACAGTTAAAGGCCACAACACCGCCAAAAGCGGATACAGGATCAGAGGCAAGAGCTTTTTCAAATGCATCTTCGGCAGAATCTCCAACTGCAGCTCCACAAGGAGAAGCGTGTTTAACTATTACGCATCCCGGAGATTCCAGGTCCCACACCGCATGGAATGCATTGTCCATGTCGTTTATGTTATTGTATGAAATCTCTTTCCCTTGGATCTGACGTCCTTTCAGGGAAGGAACCATACCTCCCAGTATAGGTTCGTAATAGGCCGCTTTCTGGTGCGGATTTTCTCCGTATCTAAGAGTAAATGCCTTGTTAAAGCCTAACGCAAGTTCGTCGGGGAACTGAGATCCGATTCCCGCCCATGTTGAACCCAAGTATGAAGCGATCGCAGCGTCGTAGCAAGCTGTATGTCTAAAAACCTCAAGAGCTAGCTCCTGCCTAAGTTTTTCAGGCACATCGCCTTTGTCCCTTAGTTCCTGAATCACTTCGCTGTATCTTTCCGGTTTGCAGATAACAGTCACCCACTGGTAGTTTTTCGCCGCAGCACGCATTAGACTTGGCCCACCTATATCTATCTGCTCAACCATGTCTTCTATTGATACGTCAGGCCGTGAAGCGTATTGGACAAAGGGATACAGGTTGCACACAACCATGTCAACCGCCGTAATCTTGAGTTCCTCAATCTGGCGCATATCCTCCGAAACATCACGCCTCGCCAGAATGCCCCCGTGTATCATTGGGTTAAGGGTCTTCACTCTGCCGCTCAAAATCTCTGGAAATCCAGTTACCTCGGTTACCTCCACAACATCGATGCCATGCTCTCTAAGGAACCGCGCAGTACCGCCTGAAGACACTATTTCCCAACCAAGTTCCGAAAGAGCTTTGGCGAATTCCGATATTCCAGTCTTATCGGCTACACTAATGATCGCACGCTTCAACGCTTGCGCCTCCCCTTTTCACTTTTGAGATGGATCTAGGATTCTAACTCTTCTTCCATCGATCCTCAACCTATCTTCGGCGATAAGAGATATTGCTCTAGGCAGAATCCTATGCTCAATTTCTAGTATTCGGTCAGACAAAGACTCGACCGTATCGTCGTCCATGACCTTGCAAGTATCTTGAAGGATTATGGGCCCTCCATCTACAGATAGGTCTACAAAAAACACAGTAGCACCAGATACCTTAACGCCGTATTCTAGTGCCTGTTTCTGAGCATTTAGTCCCGGAAAGGATGGCAGGAGGGCAGGGTGTATGTTGATTACCCTCATGCGATATGCATTGAGTAACGTCTCCCCGACCAACCGGTCGTACCCAGCTAGCACGACCAAGTCGACTCCGTATGATTCTAGCTCTTGCACTATCTTTTCTTCGTATCTCTCCTTACAGTCTGGCCATTTGCCGAAGTCCCTCGGTTCTATAACTAAAGAAGGAACCCCTTTGGCAGATGCCCTTGCAAGCGCCATTACACCGGGTCTATTGGATATGACGACTTTCACTTCGGCAGCAAGAACGCCTTCTTCGCACTGATCTAAGATGGCTTGAAGATTAGTACCCCGTCCTGAAACCAATACGCCCAGAGAGAGCCTCTTAGTTCTTTCATCTCTCATCTATATCACCTACTACAAAACACGGAATTCGCGATTCTTTGCTCATCGAAATGACGCTGTCTACGTCAGTCTCTGGGACTACAATGACCATACCCACTCCCATGTTAAACACCCGATACATTTCGTCGGAAGAAATGCCGCCTAGTTCCTGAAGCAGTTCGAACACTGGGGGAACCTCCCAGTCCTTAGAGAGTCTCATTTTGAGACCTTCAGGTAGTATTCTTGGAACGTTTTCAATCAGTCCCCCGCCGGTTACATGCACAATGCCGCGTAAAGAAACGGCTTCTTTCAACTTCAGAACAAAAGGCGCATATATCCTGGTAGGTTCAAGAAGCTCCTCACCCAAAGTTCTTCCAAATTCTTCGACATACTTATCAATTTGCCAACCTGCTGTTTCCAGGAAAACTCTTCGAGCAAGAGTATATCCATTTGAATGTAGTCCACTAGAACCAAGTCCTAAGAGTACATCTCCCTTTCTTATGCCCTTTCCGTCTATGATTTCATTTCTCGTAACTGCTCCCACACAGAACCCTGCAAGGTCGTACTCTCCGGGACTATAGAGATCGGGCATTTGCGCCGTTTCACCTCCGAGCAAAGCACACCCGGCACGAACACATCCCTCTACAACACCTGAAACGATGTCTTCAACTACCTTGGGGCTCAGATTCGCTCCGGATATATAGTCTAAAAAGAATAAGGGTTTTGCTCCGGAAGTAACCACATCATCCACGTTCATAGCAACCAAGTCTATGCCTACTGTGTCGTTTTTACCCATCATTTGAGCGACAATCACTTTTGTGCCGACACCGTCGCTTCCAGCTGCCAAAACCAGGTTGTCAGAACCAAACTCCTTCATAGAGTAAAGCCCTGAGAACCCCCCAATTCCAGACAGAACCGCGTCGCCATGAGATCGTGCCGCAACTTCCTTTATCCTCAGAACCCATTCTGAGGCTGCATCGATATTGACTCCGGCTTTCTTGTACTCGTTCGATCTGCCCAAGGTCATCATTTCTCAGCTCCTAATTGCATATATGTTAGTCACTCAATTCTGCCAGGCCTAGCCATATCTTCGACAAAAACCGGGTACTGACCTGTAAAACAAGCCGTGCAGACGTTGCCTACCTTTGCACCCAATAGATCCTCTAGATCGTGGATTTCCAAGAATCTAAGAGTATCCGCACCAATAGCCGCTCGAATCTCTTCTTCGCTCTTTCCTGCGGCTATTAGTTCACCTTTTGAGGACGTGTCTATGCCGTAGTAACAGGGAAATCTGTATGGTGGAGAACTAATCCGAACATGTACTTCTTTAGCTCCCGCCGCTCTAAAAAGGTTCACGATGTACTTGGAGGTTGTTCCTCTCACTATAGAATCGTCAACCATAACGACACGCTTTCCAGAAATAACTCTCCTTAAAGGATTGAGCTTTATCTTTACCCCTAGTTCCCTCATGGACTGTCCTGGGGTAATAAAAGTCCTGCCAATGTATCTGTTTTTGACAAGCCCGATTTCGTACGGTATCCCTGCCTCTTCCGCGTAACCCGTAGCCGCAGAAATCGATGAGTCAGGAATTCCGGTAACAAGATCTGCGCTACAAAAATCCTTTTCGGCTAACCTACGTCCAAGAGCCTTTCGCGCCGCATGCACATTCAACCCATAGATATCCGAGTCAGGTCGTGCAAAATAGATAAACTCAAAAGCGCATAAAGATGGCTGAATATCTATTGGATTTCTGTGGTAGGACTCGATCCTTCCGCCAGAAGAATCGATGAATATCGCTTCCCCAGGGTCTAGTTCACGAAGAAATTCGGCACCAACCGCATCTAATGCGCACGTTTCAGAACATACAATATATGCGTCGTCCAATCGCCCTAGACACAGTGGTCTAAAACCATTGGGATCTTTTGCCGCGATTACACCGGTCGACGTAAGAATGCATAAGGAATAAGCGCCTTTGATGTAGGGCAATATGCTGGTAAAAGCCTTGAACGGATCGGTTTCATTGCTCCTCGCCATAAGGTGAGGTATTACTTCACAATCAGAATTGGTTTGAAAAATGGAACCCTCATGCTCAAGTTCTGCCCGTATCTTTCTGGCATTTACCAAGTTGCCATTATGCGCGAAAGACATCTGGCCCTGCCACATTTTAACAGTTATGGGTTGAGAGTCTTCGATTCCGCCCTCACCTGCAGTCGAATATCTCACGTGCCCAAGAGCCGCACTACCCAACATACCTAGGATGTCTTCTTTAGAAAAAACTTCAGAAACCAGACCCGTGCCCTTTTCCGTATGGATCCTGATTCCATCGCTAACGGCAATGCCGGCGGATTCCTGGCCCCTGTGCTGAAGGGCGTAAAGACCGTAGTAGCACATGAGCGACGCATCAGGGTGGCCAACTATAGCAAAGACTCCGCACTTTTCCGATATTCCGTTTTCGCTCAGATCTCCCATATCGGGTATCCTTCTTTCTTTAGGTTAAGTGATTTGTGAGAGATATCGTCGGCCATATCCTTTTTGTATTGACCCAGTTTTTCCGCCAGGTCCCCATCGTTAAGACCAAGGATCCTCAAGGCCAAGAGACCTGCGTTTCTCGATGCATCGATTCCGACAGCTGCTACAGGAACCCCTGGCGGCATCTGAGCAATTGATAAAAGAGCATCCATTCCGCCTAGGGTACCCGCGCTTACGGGAATACCGATAACTGGGATATCTACAAGCGATGCAAGTACACCGGGAAGAGCGGCTGACAGACCTGCGGCCGCTATGATAACCTCAATGCCCCTTGAGATCGCCGAATGGGCGTACTCTTCGAGCAAGGCATGCGTCCTATGGGCTGATATAATCGCAAGTTCGTACCTAACATCGAAATCATCTAGTATTTGAAAGAGGTCTCTAACTCTGCCCACATCGCTTGCAGAACCCAAGACTACCCCAATACGAATCTTCTCCTCTTTGCTCATTAGCAATACGCCCCCCTACGGCAATACAAAATACACAACAGAATCTCCCTAAAACAACCCAGGGATCATGTGGACTATTGAAATCAAACCCAATAGGTAGACCAACCAGTGTATATCCTTGGCTTTTCCAGAAAAGACCTTAACAACCACGTAGCTGATGAATCCCGCGGAAATGCCGTCGGAAATTGAAAACGCAAAAGGCATCATCGCTATAGTCATAAATGCTGGAAAAGCTTCTGAAAAGTCGGACCAGTCAATCTCCCTCACAGGAAGCATCATGAGCACGCCGACTATAATAAGTGCGGGAGCTGTGGCTTCAGTAGGGATCATGCCGGCCAAGGGTGCAAACACCAAACTCACCAAGAAAAGAACGCCCACTACGATTGCGGTGAGCCCGGTTCTGCCACCTTCGGCGATACCGGCGCTTGATTCAACGTATGTAGTCACGGTACTTGTTCCTAGAAGCGCGCCAAGACACGTACCTATGGCATCAACTGTCATCATTTGTCTTATGCGGGGAAGCTGACCTTTTTCGTCGAGCATATTGGCTCTTGCCGCAGTACCCATCAGAGTCCCTACCGTGTCAAATACGTCTACAAACCAAAAACTGAATATCGTCATGAAACCAAGGTCAAGAGCTCCTTTAATATCCATCTTGCCGAAAATAGGGGCTATGGATTCCGGTTTCCCTATTATGCTACCTTCTATGTGCGTGACTCCCATAGGAATCCCGATTAAGGTAGTTATGAATATCCCGATGAGAATTGCACCTCTTACGTTCCTCGCCATGAGAATTGCAGTAATCATGAGGCCTATTAAGGCGAGGGCCGGTCCGCGCAGTGACAAATCGCCTCTTGTAAGTATCGTAGCAGCATCGGACGTAATTATGCCGGCGTTTTTCACCCCTATGAATGCGATGAACAATCCTATCCCTACACCTACCGCCTGTTTTATTGTCTTCGGGATAGAAGCGTCTATCACGTTAATTGCACCTGTCAATGCAAGGATCAAAAACACAACCCCAGATAGAAACACTGCGCCTAACGCTACCTGCCAACCGGCTTGAGCCGAAACGACAAACGCGAAAAACGCGTTTAAACCCATCCCACTTGCCAAAGCATATGGGTAGTTGGCAATCAAACCAGCCAGAATTGTTGTGATCCCTGCCGATAGAACGGTTGCGGTCATAACCGCTCCGAAGGGCATGCCTGCGGCGCTTAGAATATCCGGGTTTACGAAAATGATGTATGCCATGGTCATAAACGTTGTAAGTCCTGCAATAACCTCAGTCTTTACGTCAGTACCATTCTCTTTGAGCTTGAACATTCTTTCTAGCAACAATTCCTCCCCCTTCTTTAGCACCTCTGATTATCATTTGATGCCAGATCCGTAGGCTATGGGTTCTTGAGAACTCCTACGTAGGGCAGCCCACGATATTTCTCACCATAGTCTAATCCGTAACCTACCACAAAAACGTTGGGGATTATAAAACCATAATAGTCCAAATTCACTCTGGTCCTTCTGCGAGCGGGCTTGTCGAGGAGGGCACAAACCTTGAGACTTGCGGGTTGTCTAGTCTTGAGGGTGTCTAAGAGGTACCTGAGGGTCAAGCCTGTGTCAACGATATCTTCTACAAGAAGCACATGTCTACCCGACACACTTTGTTCAAGGTCCTTAGTAATCCTTACCTCTCCTGAAGACTCAGTAGATACCCCGTAACTTACGGTCCCCATGAAGTCCACGGCGGCGTCCTGCTCTAGACTCCTTAGCAGATCTGCCAAAAACACAAAACTCCCTTTCAATATGCCCACCATGAGGAGATCTTTCCCTGAGTAGTCACGGGATATCTCAAGGGCCATTTCCTTCACCCTTTTTCTTATCTCCTCTTGGCTGATAAGCACATCGATGTCTTCTCCTACCACATGCTCACCTCCTTAGAGACTTTCTCGCCTCCAATCTATCATCACGATCCCCTTTGTGCAATAACATATTAACCAACTATCAAATTGTCAAACAATTTAGGCAAGACCTTTCAAAACAATCTTTTCACCTAAGATATACAGCTAAGATATACAGCAAAACATGTAAGCCATGCGCCACTTTGACCGTTACATAATCGCAAGCCATCCGTATTACAGAACAGTAGTAGGCAAATCCATGAAGGAGGGCGCCACATGAAGAAAAAACTGTACCGCTCCCGGACAAATAGAATGATATCTGGAGTCTGTGGAGGAATAGCGGAATACTTCGGTATAGATGAAACGCTTGTTCGCCTAGGAGCTGCGCTATTGATGCTTGTCACTCGGATAGTACCTTTTGTCATATTCTATATTATAGCATCAATCATAATACCGCAGGCCCCTGAAATCCAAGGACCAGCTGCCTAAGCATGGGATTCATCACTGTTATATTAGTTCATTAGGTTTCTGGCCAAATATAAACAGAGCCCCATGACTGCGACAACACCAATTGCTATGATGAGGTCATAGGCACCTGCTGTTCCTTTGACCTCACCTCTAATATACCATGCAAGGCTTCCTAGAAAAGAACACACAAATATACAGCCCAGAACGAAGTTTATCTTTTTGTGCCTTTCCCAAAGAGCCATCTTCTCATCCCACGACATATCGTCCCATTCAGGCGTTTCCCAGATGGGAGGCTGGCGTTTGAAAAAGCCTCTAATCCGCATAGCTTCACTCCCGAGATCTATTAGGAAAAACCTCGAGATTAGCCTGAGGCACTTTCACAAGGCGCCCGTCGTCTAACCTAACCACGGCTACTTCTGTAGTAATCTCAGATTCAACCTGTTCAGGCATTGGGCTTATATCTTCTACGAAGCCCCACATTCCGAAATACGGCGGCCTTATACACCTTACTCTTCCACCTTTTTCGATTTCTGCAAACATGACATGTGATGAGGACTCGACGTACTGAGATGATGACACAACAGGAATTTGGTCGATAGACGGGTCGCTTAGCAACTTCTCAAAATCGTCAGCAGGGATCACAATCTCCGGCCTTATTACGCCTGCCCTTATCTGAGTTGTACCGTTTATGCACGCAATCTTGCCTTCACGGCTTGAAAGGATATCCCAAGCCTGTTCGTTCATAGGAAGTTCTCCAAACCCCTCTAGCATGATGACTGTAAAATCGGACTCTTCGTAGCCTGTGATACCAGCAGACATTTCCTTACCGAGGACAGAAACCAGACTCTTTTGGTCTACCCCGCCGACAATGAGACCTGCAGCTCCTTTCTCCTTTGCTTTTCTAAGCACTTCATCACCTGCGTAAGAACCACCAACCAGGACCTTACCCTGTACATCTTCTTTGTCCATTCTTTCGCTCAAAATGGGTTCCCTTGGCCCATCGCTTAGCAACAAAAGTTGCCCATAAGCTTCGTACCCTATGCCAAATACACCTTGGATATATGCACCAACAGTTTCCACAACTGCACCATAGTCGGGTACAATGCTCTTAACTACTCCAGGGATATGCGCCAATACCTCTATGTGCTTGATCACCCTAGCAATAGTAATAGTACCTGTAAGGGTACAGATCTTCTCAACTACGCCGCTCATAGGCGCATATACAAAATCTATTGACGCAACTCCTGGTGCAGCAGCGATTATCTGCCCCTCATTGACAAACTCACCTTCCTTCACAGTTGTAAACATCCGAAGAAGGCGCGCCGGAACAGACAACCGCGACGCTGCGGCAACGATGGTCAAGGGCTTTGCCGACCGAGGGTCTTCACGGATAACTATCTGACCGTTCAATCTTGAGATATGTTCTATGAACCCGTCACAAGGCGATTTCACCTCTATGACAGGAGACCAAAACTCTTTCTGGTACCTAGCGACTATCTCACCTGTTTGTACATGGTCTCCTTCTTTCTTAAGCAACACGCTATCGACCAAATCCATATCTAACGGACGTTTGAGCTCTGATTTGAGATCAATTACGTACGGGTTTCCTCTTATGAATTCAGTCTTGGCAATGACAGTTTCAGGGGCGGAAGTATCACCTACTTTGACTATAACCTCACCAGGGGTAGGGATTTTCCTTTCTTTCTCAATTCTTGCTATATCAAGTATTTTAAGAGTAGACATCAAAGCCACTAGCCTCACCTCCTTGTCAATTCATCTAGGAATTCAGCAGGGTAAGCGTCAAACTCGCTATACCAGCGTGCTACAGCTCCATATTGGTAGCCATTGGCCGCAGGAAACACTATGGGGCGAGCTCGTCCGTCAAGAATAACGCCTGTAACTCCGCCTACCGCCTCTTTCATCATGGGCTTACCTGGACCTGTTCCTACATCAAAGTTCCTTCCAGGGATAACTTCTATGGTTGTTGCATCCACACCGTCGACAGGTATTACCGTGATCTCGCCTCCAACCACTTCATAGGTGCGTCCTAAGATTTTAACTTGAGCCATGACACTACCTGGACTGACGCGTGGTCCCATGGGCGCTACGCACGTACCCAAAGGAATTAAACATTCAGTCATCATCATCTGGGCAGCTATTTCTTTGTCAATATCCATAAGGGCGCCCATGTGCGGCAACAAGAACTGACTGTCGACATAGAGATCGGTTACGCCTTCTGGTTGAAAGCCGTCTACGAGTATCATAGCAGCCTGATTTCGTCGAGGAGCATAGGAAAGAGCGCCACCTGTGCCTACAATAGCTTTTACTTTCATCATATCGACCAGGGTTTCCCCACCAGCTGTTTGGTAAAACATATCACCGATAGTACGACGCCGCTGTACTCCTTTGAGCTCACGAATAAGCATCCTATGGTGATTCATTGAGAGCCGCAGGACTTCTTTGCAAACTGCTTGTTCTAACATAAGTTCTTCTAGCGTCTGAGGTAATGTGGTCGGCCTTATCATTTTGTTGAAATTCCAGTTCCTCAAAATGTTGTCATCCCACTTCCCAGGTAACCACCTCATTATCGCATCTATGCCTGCTTCACCCAGTACGTTTCCCATGCTATATGACATGCCCAGGTTAGCAGATACCGTTCTATAGAACTCACCGTCAATAACCGAAAACACGTCGGTAGTCGCTCCTCCAACGTCAACAGCCAGTACGTCACCTTGAGCTATTTCGCTCACGTACGTTAGCGCATCTCCTACTGCCACAGGTGTGGGCTTAACATTACCTTGTGTCCACGCAACTAACGTAGCATAGCCTGGAGCATGCATCATCACGTGTTCTAGAAACAATTCGTGAATGGCTCTCCTTGCAGGCTCGAGCACTTCTTTTTCAAGCACAGGTCGTATGTTGTCGGTATAGACAACGTACATACGCTCGGACTGGGTTTCAAAAATCCTCTGTATGATGGGACGTGCCTGAACATTTCCTGCAAAGATGACAGGCAGTTTGAAATCCTTGCCAAATCTAGGCTCCGGCGTTCCCATGGCGACGATTTCCGCAATAGACGCCACTTCCGAGATGTTTCCACCGTCAGTGCCCCCGGTTATTAGGATCATGTCAGGTCTAATCCGTTTCACAGTTTCTATTTTCTCAATTGTGCTTCTTGAATCATCGATCGCAATGACATCGGCCACAATAGCGCCTGCTCCAAGAGCTGCCCTGTGTGCGGATTCTGCCGTGAGCTCTTTTACCAAGCCCGCCACAACCATCTGCAGTCCTCCGCCGGCGCTAGATGTGCCTACCAAAGCATCTACGCCTGCATCCCCATCCATTCCGATAAGAAGCCTTGAATCTTCTAGAATATGGACACCCGTGCGCTCTTGCAGCCTAGATAGCGCACTCTTAAGTCCGATCATTACGTCAAGATGAGGAGCTTCAACTGTTGTAGGAACCGAAGTCTTTCCCACAACTGCCCACTTATCTTCTTTCCTTTCGAAAAGCACAGTTTTTGTGGTGGTACTGCCAATGTCTGCCGCTAGGATTCTTCGAAACAAGGGCGCAACCTCCTTTCCTAGTCCGAAATGTTAACTTGAGAGTATTTTCAATGAACTACTATAAGGATACGTGTTAAATACGAAGTTGAGTTGATATGCTATCGGTATGAGTAATTTCGCCTAGCTCAGTCATAACCCTCTTTTCGTTGCACCAATCTCATCAAAAACGAGCATGTGGTCCTGAAAAGAGTTTGTATCTCTACAACTTTACTATACATTAAATTGGCGATCTGTTCACCATTCCCCGGACGCTGCCTCCAAGATTCCCTCATAGGCGCTCAGTGTACCTTGTAATGCGACTACTCGAGTGTTACACTCTTGTAAATACTCTCATGGTTTAGCGAGGGATCAAATATGAGAAAAGACGATAAGTTCCTAGGTGATGGCCTATCGTTTGATGACGTCCTCCTTGTGCCGGCATATTCTGAGGTAATCCCCAAAGATGTCGATGTGTCTACTGTTTTGGGCAATAACCTCAAACTGAGCATACCTATAGTCAGCGCTGCGATGGATACAGTCACAGAAAGCAGGATGGCGATCGCAATGGCTCGCGAAGGTGGGCTCGGGGTAATACATCGCAATATGTCAATTCAAAGACAAGCTCAGGAGGTAGACAAAGTAAAACGTTCTGAGCACGGTGTTATTTCGGACCCTTTTTACCTGTCACCGGACAAAACCGTAGAAGATGCGCTCAACTTGATGGCACGCTATCATATTTCAGGAGTACCAATAATAGAAAACAACAGGCTTGTAGGAATCATAACCAATAGGGATATCCGTTTTGAAGAAGATTACACGAAACTGATAGAAGACGTGATGACCAAAGAAGGCCTCATAACCGCTCCGGTGGGAACCTCGTTGGCTGAAGCAAAACAGATCATGGCAAAGCACAAAATCGAAAAACTACCCCTAGTCGATGAGGAATTCCACCTTAAGGGGCTCATCACCTTAAAAGACATAGAAAAGACACGCCGGTACCCCAATGCGTCAAAAGATGAAAAGGGCCGACTCATGGCGGCAGCCTGTGTAGGAGCTGGACCCGGTACTATAGACCGCGTAAAAGCCCTCGTAGACGCAGGCGTGGACGTGCTAGTCGTAGACAGCGCCCACGGTCATTCAGTAGGAGTGCTCAATGCCGTAGAGATGATAAAGAACGCATTCCCCGAAAAGACGGTAGTCGCAGGCAACATAGCCACAGGCGAAGGTGCCAAAGCGCTGATCGATAGAGGCGCCGACTGCGTAAAAGTTGGCGTCGGCCCAGGCTCAATATGCACAACCAGAGTTATTGCAGGAACTGGCGTTCCCCAGATTACCGCCATATTTAACGCAGCACTTGTTGCCAAGGAATACGGCGTACCCGTTATCGCAGATGGCGGAATCAAATACTCAGGAGACATCGCTAAGGCTTTGGCCGCAGGTGCTGACGCTGTCATGCTGGGCGGTCTTTTAGCCGGCACCGAAGAAAGTCCAGGAGAAATGGAAATATGGCAAGGTCGCAGTTTCAAAGTCTATAGAGGCATGGGGTCTCTGGCCGCGATGAAGGAAGGGGCCGCCGACCGCTACTTCCAGGAGCCTTCAACAAAACTCGTCCCTGAAGGCATCGAGGGGCGGGTTCCATATAAAGGACCTGTATCAGAAACTATCTTCCAGTTGATTGGCGGATTAAGAGCAGGCATGGGTTATTGCGGAGCCAAGAACCTAAAGAGTCTGCACGAAAATGCTAAGTTCGTCCAGATCACAAGTTCAGGCTTGCGAGAAAGCCACCCGCACGACGTCTATATAACTAAAGAGGCGCCAAACTACACCCTTTTCTCAAGCTAAGGCAACTTTTGGATACATCCGACAAAGAAACAACCCGGAAGCGCACACTTCCAGGTTGTTTTTATAAGTCTATCTATATTTAGGGTTCTATGGATTCACCGTTTAGATACCTTACGCCGTCTGTGTAAACATTAGCTGGGTTCCATAGCATAAAAGTCTCTATACCATGCTCGTAGACCGAATCAATCTGCGCCTGTACCTCTTTTGGACCGTATTTGATCCTCATGGAAAAGTCCTGTAGCCACGGGCGTATCCTGGCTTTTAAGCCATCAGTCCTTTGGATAGCCTCTTCCATGGCCTTGTACACCACCTCAGAAGGGTGAGCTTCCGGAACCTCGAATCCATAAATACCCGCATTGTAGTAGTGAGAAGGGTAAACCATGGGCGATATAAAATCAACCAAAGACGCAAGCTGCTCTAGTTTCTGCCCAATGCCCATATCGTCCTGAGCAATAGTCACAAATCCAAAGACATCCGCGCTCAGAAAACCTTTTCCTTCCAAGGCATCATCCATGTATTCAAGAAATGCGGCGATAGCATCTCCTCTGGAATCATATTTATCGAAACCAGGCATAAGGACGCTAGTCTGCTCTAATCCTCTGGCACTGTCAGGAAATCTCACGTAGTCAAGCTGTACCTCATCAAAACCCATTTCGCACGCCCAAAGGGCTATATCTCTGATAAACTCCCAGTTTCTCTCGTCGTAAGGGTTCAGCCATAACCTTCCATCCCTGTCTTTCCATAGGCTACCGTCTGCATTTCTTATGGCTTGTTCAGGCTTGAGCTTTGCTAGGTAGGGATCTTGAAAAGCCACCACACGCGCGATCATGTAGTAGTCTTCTTCGGCAAGAACGTCAACCAACGCGGAAAAATGCTCGTAGCCTCCAACCCTAGCGGGTATGTTGAAATCTCCTGCCGGAGTACAAGGGATCCTACCATTATTGTCTTTTACGTCCACTACAAAACAGTTCAGTCCCGGGTTTTCTCTTACAAACGTTATCACCCTTTTAAACTGGGACGGCGTGCCAAAAACATCCATAGTAACATAGACGCCTCTGGCCTGGAGAGCTTTTTCAAGTGCATTTGCCGCCTCAATAAGCTCGGTATCAGGGGATTCCTCACCATTTGGCTCTTGGTTTGGGATACCAGGAGACGAATGCGTCCGGTGGAAAAACTCCTTAAGTGATCCCTCACCATAACCGTAGAAAACACATACTCCCGTGAGAAGCAAAATCCCCACGAGAGTACCGAAAACAGCACGCCACCTTACCCTTGACTTTTCTCGCTTTGCCGAAGCCCTAGTACTTTGCCTAGTTCTGCCGTGTTCTTGCATTCTTCTCTCCCAATCTGCGTAGCTTCATTTGATTGCTCGCCCTTAGTCACTTAATCTTACTATGGTCTGGGCAATCTTTGATAGTACTATGACGAGAAGAATCTATGACTAGTTTCCTTATCGCATACCAAAACTACCTCGTCACAAGGTATCTAAGGGCAACGCAGATATCAAGATGGCCCAAAGAAAGATCCAAAGGTATAATTAGCCTCTGTATATCTAGTGTGGAAATCACTACTCCTTTGCCTGAAATTATGGTAGGGGGCGATAGTTTGCATGTATAACCGTGTTCTTCTAACCCTACAGCCGCTTGTCCAGTTATTATGTTCCCCATCTCAGCAATTGCTGACTCAGCAAGGTTATCAAATACAGGTACGGGCTCGCCGATCAGTGCCCCCGCAATGGCTTTTGCGGTACGCTCCGACATGCAGTATAAGACAATTCCCTCTGCCTCTCCCGTAACGCCTATGGCCACGTTGACCTCTCCAGACGTAGCTCTTGATTCTTCGAGACGCAGTTGCCCACGACTCACCTCTGCGCCCAACTCTTGGGTAAGGAAACTGTAAGCAGACTCCAAAAACGGGTTAACCAAGCTCGCTTTTAACATTAGATAATCCTCCTATCCCCTTAGGAACAACGTCTATAGAAAAACGGACGAACCTGCAAAAAACCATAGTCTCTCGCGTTAAACAAAGCTTCAGTTGCACCTATGAACAAGATGCCGCCTGGCACAATTGAACGCGCCAAGTTCGAAATGACATGATTCTTGCCTTGGTCTGTGAAATATATAAGAACGTTTCTACATAGAACAAGTTCCATGTTCTTGGGATAATCTGTCCCCAACAAATTATGTTTTTCGAACCTTACCAATCTCTTTAGTTTTTTGTTGACTATGTATGAATCCCCCTCAACATCGAAATACTTAGAGATGAGGGCTTCGGGAACACCTTTCACTTCATCCGCCGAATACCGCCCTTCTTGTGCTTTTTGTAGGCTACCTTCATCTATATCTGTGCCAAGTATTGATATTCTGTGGCAACCTGCTTCTAAAAACGCCATCGCAAGCGAATAGGCCTCTTGTCCTCCCGAGGAACCTGCGCTCCACGCCTGTGTGGTCTTTGCAGGTGAGCTCGAGCGAATTAGTTCTGGAATGAATTCACCGCGTAGCACATCCCAGTGCTCGGAATTCCTAAAGAATTCCGAAACGTTTATAGTAAGGTAGTCAAGTAACTTTGCCAGCTCACGCTCATCTTTCTCGAGACGCTTGGCAAATGTGAGGAAGTCCGGTATCTGATTCCTTTTCATGTAATTTACTAGCCTGCGATGCATCTGCTGGCTTTTGTAGTTATGTAGTTTTATCCCCGACAGATCCGTTACCTTCTTACAGAAATACGCGTACTCAGTGCCATAGGAGTTGACATCATTCTCTGACATACCTTCGTTTCTTATCATTGCCCAAGACTCCGTTTCGATTGGTGTCCACCGAATTCATTGATCATACTTGCGATGCCGGTAATAGGAACCAGTACATCGGTAGCTCCGGTTTCGTAACAAGCTTTGGGCATGCCCCATAGAACAGACGTCTCTTGATCTTGGCAGATAACAGTTGCCCCTTTTTGTTTTGCGGCCCATGCTCCCTTGGCGCCATCAAAACCCATGCCTGTAAGTATCACTACCATAAGATTGGATCCGAATAAAGAAACAGCATCAAAAAGAGTTATGTCCACAGACGGCCTTACTCCATGAACAGGGGTACCTTCATCTAAATATACATGGAAAGACTGTCGTCCATCTATAATTGACGAGTCAAGGCGAAGATGGTATCCTCCCCTTGCTACTAACGCTACACCCGGCTCGAGCACATCCTCTTGCTCGGACTCTCTCACAGTCAAAGAAGACAGGCTATCGAGCCTTTGAGCAAATGAAGTTGTGAAGCCTTTGGGCATGTGCTGACAGATGACAATTCCACAAGATAGATCAGGCAAAAGATGAGATACGATTTCCTCCAAAGCCTGCGGTCCGCCTGTAGAAGAACCTATCACGACCAAAGATTCCAAAGTCTCCTCGCCTGCAGAAGATTTCCTCCTCTTGGCTCTTTCTTTCTCATGACGACGCATCGGCTCCCCGATCCTGAGTTTGGCCTTAGAAGCTTGGATGACCTTCTGACAAAGCTCAGAGGCAACCGAAGTAACGCCATCTCTAGAAGCAGGTTTAGGTACAAAATCTACTGCCCCCATAGAAAGAGCCTCCAACGTCACCTGAGAACCGCGCTGGGTCAGTGACGAGAACATTACTACCGGCAGAGGCCGGTTGCTCATTATGTTTTTGAGAACAGAGATCCCGTCAAGTTTGGGCATCTCTACATCCAAGACAAGCACATCCGGACTAAGCGAGATGCACTTAGCAACCGCTTCCACGCCGTCTGCCGCTTCGTCGACTACTTCAATCCGGGAATCGCCAGAGAGCATCTGCCTGAGCATCCGCCGCATAAACAAGGAATCGTCTGCTATTAAAACCCTTATCTTCTCATCGGTCATATACAACTACCTTACGCCTCGCATTGTTTTCTTACTGCTTCCAACAATTTGTCAGACTGGAAAGGCTTTACGATGAAATCTCGTGCCCCCGCTTTTATGGCTTCTAACACCATGCTCTTCTGTCCGAGTGCCGTCACCATTACTACCTTCGCGTCAGGGTCATGTTCCTTCATCTGTTTGAGAGACTCAATTCCGTCTAGTACCGGCATGGTAATATCCATAAGTACCAGGTCAGGGTTTTCTTCCAAGTAGCGTTTTACGGCCTCTTCGCCGTTACTCGCCTCTACCACCTCATAACCGTTCTCCGCAAGCAGTCTTGAAGTCTTGTTTCTCATAAACATCGCATCATCTACAACCAAGATTTTCGCCATACCTTTCACTCCTTGAATCGGAATTCTTTTTCGGGTCCTGTTGTGGAAGTAACTCTCACAACTCCGTTCGAAACATATAGATACATCGACCTTCCATAGTTACCGCCCGTATCTCGTCCGACCACTTCAATCTGTTCATCCACCAATGCTTGCTCTACTGCCTTTAGATTCATCCTTCCCACTTCTCCAAAAGGAGAGGATAAACCTGGAATAACATTGGCCCCACCTGCAATCGCTGCCATAAGTCTCTCGCGCTTGCAGCCTATCTCCACCAGCAAATGAGCCAGATTGGAGACAGCCATGGTCCCATATTTACCCGGTTGTTCATTTGGTTCCTGTGGGTGAAAGAAACCAGGAATGACCTCTGAGTTTCCCGAAGCAGCTACATAGCTAGATTGCCTAGGGCGCGGTAGGAATACATGGGCCATTCCTCCGGCGCAACAAACTGGGTCCCATAAGCAAACTCCTATGCAA
This sequence comes from Bacillota bacterium, assembly GCA_033810155.1. GTDB lineage: Bacteria > Bacillota > Sulfobacillia > Fermentithermobacillales > Fermentithermobacillaceae > UBA3907. The sequence continues at coordinate 38,106 of JAPXKJ010000007.1, forward strand.
GAACCTAGAGAGTACGCAACAAGAATTTCGTCCTGGCTATTTGATACTTTGATTTCTGCAATTTTCACCGGGGTGACCCGCAAACCGTCCATCTCCATTTGGATCCTCCGTCCTAAGTGCTGCCATCTGTTCTACATTTACCTACTCGACAACAAGACTATCTCGAAAAGAGCTTCGCTCCCGGCAAGGGAGAACTTCACGTCGGATGCAAACACCTCGCCAGAGTAAAGATAACTTGTCGCTAACGCTGTTTCGAGGATCGCGCCGGCCATTTCCCTAATTAACACAGGTGGAGACGGCTTAAGAGTCATCTGCGCCGTATCGGCAATAGCGCTTAAAAGAGAGCACCCTATCATGTTTGCAATTTCGGATACAATGGACTCCTCCAGTTCTTGCTGGTTTTCCGAATCCGTTTCCTCGATGAAGTGTGGAACCATTGAAGAAACCACGTCATGTGCCGAATCAGGCCTGAATAGTATTATGATTTGACCGTCCATTTCACCTGTAAAGGAAACCCAAGAGCTGAGCACGATGTCATCGGAATACCCGGATAGCATCGGTACGTGGTCGACTTCAGTGCATTTGACGTTGCCGAAGTCTGCCCTACAAGGCATCCCTGTAAGCGCAACAAGAGTTGATCTCGCCTTCTCTACACCAAGCTTAGTACACTCCTGGAAAAACAATGTATTCATCCATGCTCCTCCTTATGCAGATGAGCAAAACTCCTCAAAGCAGACGATTAACATCTAGAATTAGTGCCGGATCACCATCGGGAAGGATGGTGGCACCTGTGATGCCCTTCAACCTAGACAACATCCTACCCATATCCTTAAGTACAATCTCTTCTTCTCCTATTAGGTCATCTACTCCAAAAGCGAGAGGCTCATCGTTACTCCTCGTAAGAACCGCATATTGTAGACTGTCTTTCAGAGTCCATGAATCCCCATTTAAAGCTCCTTCGAGGGAAACAAGTGGAAAAATCCTGCCCCGCACAAGCAAAGCTGGTTTGCCTTGTATGGTCTTTACTTCTTCCCTTCTCAGAGCAATGGCTTCTTCCACGGACGACGTAGGTACAGCATACGTAAGTTCTGAACACTCTACTAGAAGGGCCCTCATTATGGCCAATGTCAACGGTAACCTCAATGTAAACGAAGTCCCGAGACCTACCTGGCTCCTTACTTCAATGTTGCCATTTATCCGTTCAAGGTTAGTTCGCACAACATCCATGCCAACGCCCCTTCCAGACACTTGGGTAGCAACTTCTGACGTGGAAAAGCCGGGCATGAAGATAAGTTCAAGGGCATCCTTATCAGACATCTTTGCTGAATCCTCTGGGGTTATAAGCCCTTTCTTAACAGCAGATCGCTTTAGCTTCTCAGGTTCCATCCCGGCGCCATCGTCTTTTACCTGTATAACAACCTGATTCTCCTCATGCCAGGCAGATAACGTGATAGTGCCGTACTCTGGTTTACCACGGACTCTTCTTTCTTCCGGATTCTCAATGCCATGATCAACTGCATTTCTTAATATATGGATGAGAGGATCATCGATGGCTTCAAGGACAGTGCGATCCAGTTCTGTATCTTCCCCCTGAATCTGTAGATCGATCTGCTTTCCACACCGGCTTGCCAAATCTCGTGTCATCCTAGGAAACTTTGTGAATATATTCTTAAGAGGCAGGAGCCTAGCCCTCATTATTCCTTCTTGCAGTTCTTGTGAAGTCCGCTGCAGATGAGAAGCAAGTGCGCCCAACTCATTGCCAATCACTGAGGTGCTTTTATCCACCAACAACCTTGAGGCCAGCTGAGTAAGGCGAGTCCTATCAATTACGAGTTCTCCTACCATATTCATGAGAAAATCAAGAAGATCCACATCAACCCTGACAGTGCGTCCTAGTGAGGATCGCTTGGGTGCTTTGTCTGCCGAAACAATCTCCTGTGCGCCATTAGTCTTACGCTCAGAGGATCTTTTGGCCTCAGGCCTGTAGGGTGCTACGGTTACTTCTGTCACATCTTGTACCGACTGAGCAGTTACTCGCGCCAATTCCGCACTGTCTTTCCCAGCAACGTAAAGAACTACAGTGTTTCCTACGCGATCGGATTCTATGTCTTCGATTGACGGACTCGAGCCAACGATATCTACCAACTCGGATACCAGGGTATACACTTGGAAACACCGTACGGACAAAAGATCGGCTTCGGGGTTAAAATCCACTTTCACCTCGTACAATGACGCACCGTCCGAAAGATATCCATCAAGTTTCTCCGCTAGAGCCCTGTCTGCGTCTTGTACAACCTCCAAATCTTCCTGATGCGGTCTTTGACGTTCGGCATCGCTATGAGAAGCAAACCGCTTAATAAGATTCATGACCTCCTCACGGGATGGACACTCACTCTCTTCTTCTAGAGAAACCTTCCATGCCTTTAACCAGTCAAGCACCACAAACAATGCATCCACCATATCTGAGGTGAGTTCTTGCTCTCCCGAACGGACCTTTTCCATGATGCTCTCCATCGTATGGGTCACTTCAACAGCATCTTGGAAACCAAGCGTAGCAGCCCCGCCCTTGATCGTGTGCATTGCCCTGAAGACTTCTTGGATAATACCGATGTCTGGAGCCTTTTCTAGCTCAACCAGGTTCTCTTCGGTATCCGCCAAGATCTCATCAACTTCAGCTAGGAAAACCTGTAAGTCTTCTTGAAATTCGGTTCTGTCTCTTCCACTCATAGGGCACCACTCACTTCATCACTGCAGACGCCAGATCTACTTCCTTAAGGCTTCGGCTTTCCGCATCGGATATTATTCTCGTAAGATCAAGTAGCACGATCAAAGAACTGTTCATTTTGCAAATACCTGCTATGTAGTCGACGCCATCTCCTTTTATGACGGAAGCGGGCGGTTCTATAGAGTCTTCCTGAATTCTCAATACAGAAGACACAGAATCAACTATTACGCCTATGCTCTCACCATGAGATTCGGCAAGCACGATCTTTTGCTCGTCGTCTCTTTCCTTTTTCTCAAAGCCAAAGTGTTTTCTCAGATCGAGTACGGGAATGACTTTGCCCCTAAGGTTTATGATGCCTTCTACAAAT
>JAPXKJ010000008.1:0-37547 GCA_033810155.1 Bacillota bacterium
ATTTATCAAAATACCCTGGGAGGAATGTAAAAGGTATGGCCCTCGAAGTAGGAGCGATTGTAGAGGGAGTTGTTACTGGAGTTACAAATTTCGGTGCATTCGTGACCTTACCTGATGGAAGCACAGGATTGGTTCACATCTCTGAAATCGCTGACGAATATGTAAAAGACATTAACGATTATGTAAAGAGAAATGACAAAGTCAGAGTGAAGATTCTGTCCGTTGATCCTTCGGGGAAGATTGGTTTGAGTATGAAACAAGCAAACCCGGATTATCGCAAACGGCCTGTCCGCGAGCCGCGACTTGCGAAGGCGAATTTCGAAGAGAAGGTTGCTCGCTTCATGAAGGAAAGCGAGGAACGTCAAGCAGACCTCAAGAAGAACGTAGACTCCAAGCGAGGAGGGCGTGGCTCCCGCCGGGAAATGTGAGGAGAAGCCGGGGTGTTGGAACAGGTAGACAATGGGGACTTAAAATCCCTTGGGCTTTGAGCCCGTGCGGGTTCGAATCCCGCCCCCGGCACCATTACCTGACTTCTGATCGATCACGCTTATCCACGGATGGTCTGCGCAACAGGCCAATTGGCTCTGTTATCGAACTGATCGCCTATTGGTTTAGAAACGACCAGTCTTCGCGCGTGAAATTCCAATCGGTCCGATCCATCTCAAGGAGAAACTTGCTTAAGTAGTCGGACAGGCATTCGATCATCAGGCGCCCTTTTTCAGCCGTCGCATCCCTTGGGTCGCCGGTAGCGCCGGTTTTGGATATCTCAGGTATGGTTGTAAATAGTTTTACTTCACTAGGTGATTGGGGCCATTCTCCTTCCGCTTTATCCATGTCCACCAGTTCGGGTACTAGATAAAGGGCAGCGGATGTCTCTGCCTCACCTGCGTGTCCTATGCCATAATCTTCACTGAAAGTCCCGCGGGGGCAAAGTTTGGGCCCGGAGATCCACCATGCCATAGAAGCTGCAAGTTTTGTGGATGGGAAAGCCTTTCTCACTTTTCGGGAAGCGATATCGATGGCAGAGTTGTTTCCTCCATGTCCGTTTACAATTAGGAAACGATTTATTCCTTGTTGTATGCAAGATTCCATTATCTCAAAAACAACCTGAGCTAGGGTTTCTGCTGTGACGGTTATGGTGAACGGATAGGGCATCAGACCATCGCTGACCCCAAATGGGATTGGCGGCAGGAGAAGGGTTCCTGGAGTCTTGGCAGCCGTCTTTTCGGAAACTCCATAGGCTGCGAATGTGTCTGTACCCATGGGCAGATGGTATGCGTGGTTCTCAGTGGCGCCTGTGACTAGGATGGCTTTGTTGAACGATTGTCTTTCAAACCTGTGCCTGGACAAGCGGTGAAGTCTGAATTCTTCTTGCATTTAAAAAGACCTCCTGTGCTTACGTGGTTGCTATAATTCTACTTTAGTCCAAAGAAATAATCACGTTGTGCTTACAGGCAATGCTTCCCATCACAAGGAAAATTCTAAAGTTTGGCGAAGTTCCTCGACGTAAGAGATTTCTGGTTAAAGGGGGAAATCGCATGTCTAGAACGCTTGTGCCTGAAGATATATATAGGTTTAGAAATCAAGGAGATGCTCAAATATCTCCCGATGGTTCGAGGATTCTTTTTGTATCGGCTCAGGCCGATAAAGAGGAAGATCAGGAACTAACCAATATTTGGATGTTACATGTTGAAGGAGGTAAGGCACACAAGCTGACCACGTCGGGTAAGGATAAGTTTCCTAGATGGTCGCCTGATGGAAAGAGATTTGCTTTTGTCTCTAATCGTTCTGGTAAGCCCCAAATATGGATCATGGAAGCCGACGGGGGTGAACCTTGGCTTATCTCCACCGAACAATCCGTTGCAGGTGTTCCTGTTTGGTCCCCTGATGGTCAGTATATTGCTTTCACATCGAAAGATTTTAGCAAGACTCACCCATGGATCCCTTATCTAGGCGCGCCTGATTGGGATAGGAAGCGTGCTGAAGACCAGGCGAAAGAGGCCTTATCACGCAATGAACGTCCTGAGGGAAAGGAGCGGCTCGATAGAGGGCGGGTTTCGGATGTGAAAGTCATAACAAGGTTTACCTACCGTTTCGATGGCGTTGGTTACCTTGGCGATTTGAGAAACCACATCTTTTTGGTCTCCGTGCCCCAGGTGCAACCCGAATCTGGAAGGGTCCAGGGCGATGTTCGCAGACTCACTTCCGGCGATTATGATCACGGTGACTTCAGCTTTTCTCCAGACGGCCGTTACTTGGCAGTTAGCGCTATGAGAAGTGAAGATGCAGATTTCATGGAAAAACAGGATCTTTGGTTGATAGAAGTACCTACTGGACGCATGGTCCAAGTCTTGGAGGGCAAGGGGCATTTGGGGTGCCCAAGATGGTCGCCGGATGGCAGCAAAATTGCTTTTGTTGGAACTGATGGCTCATACGGCAGTTCGACCACAAACAGTCTATGGGTTCTTCCGGTAGAAGGGTTTCTCCAGCAGATCGATAAGCGAGAACTTTTTTCGTCTCCGACTCCCTTGTCTATGTGCGATGCTCGCAACGTGACTCGTGAGATGGATAGGCCTGTTGGCAATTTCGTTAGCTGTGATATGAGTTACATTGGTGAAGATGTACCTTTTGCTTGGATAGACGATAATTCTCTTTTTCTTTTGGTATGTGATAAAGGGGCTACAGGTCTATATGAGGCTATATTCAATCAGGATTCTGAGAAGTATGAGGTGACGAGTTTATGGAGCGACCCCCTGAAGAATGCCCTTGCGTTAAGAGTCGGTGGAGGTAGAACTATCCTGCAAATAGGTTCCCCATCGCAGACAGACAGCCTATGTTTGCTAAATCGCGATGAGAAGGGGTCGTCCTTGAGCACGCTTTTTGAGTCAAATTTGTGGCTAGGCGAAATAGACCTGGGCAACTGCGAACGTTTTGTTTGCAAAGGGGACGAGGGCTGGGACATCGATGGGTGGTTGATTTATCCTTCAGGGTATGAGAGGGGCAAGAGATATCCGATGGTTCTTTTCATTCATGGAGGCCCTCACGGGGTATATGGTTCGTCGTTTATGTTTCAGTGCCAGATATTTGCCAGTTCGGGATATGCGGTGGTATATGCAAATCCGCGAGGTTCACAGTCTTACGGCCAAGATTTTGCTTACGCATGTGTAGGAGATTGGGGCGGCAGTGACTTCAAAGACATTATGGCTGCAGTGGATCATGTGGTTGATATGGGTATAGCTGATCCAAATAGACTTTTTGTTACCGGTTGGTCATACGGTGGCTATATGACAAGCTGGACTGTGACTCAAACTGACAGATTCAGGGCTGCGATTGCAGGAGCCATAATTTCAGATAGATATAGCATGTATGGGACAACTGATATCCCACTGTTTATGGAGCACCATTGCGCAAGTCTGCCATGGGACAAAAGAGATAATTACTTCGAGAGATCTGCGATAGCATATGTGGAGAATGTTAAGACCCCTATCATGTTTATACACGGTGAAGGGGATCTGCGATGTCCTATTTCCCAGTCTGAAGAGTTCTATTTGTCTCTTAAGAGATTACACAAAACTGCAGTTATGGTTCGGTACCCTGGCGAGTTTCACGGGTTTACGAAGCCATCTCACAAATTTGACCGATTCGAAAGAATGTTGGCGTGGTTTGATTACTATGCAAAGAACAAATAAGTGGTGGGCCATACAGGACTCGAACCTGTAACCCCCCGATTAAGAGTCGGATGCTCTACCATTGAGCTAATGGCCCATAAGAATAGGGATGACGGCCTTGCTCGCCTAGTTGAGCAGGTGATCAACCAGATCCTGGAGGCTCAGGCGACAGAGCAGCTGAAGGCTGCGCCCTATGAGCGTACTGAGGAACGGCAGGTGTACCGCAACGGGCACCTGCCGAGACTGCTCAAAAGCCGGGTCGGTGAACTGAACCTGCAAGTTGCCCGGGTGCGTAAGGGCAGTTTCTCGACTGACCTTTTCGAACGCTACCAACCGTGAGAAATCTAAGCTAATTTAATAGAAAGCGTATTCCCCTTTCTTCTTAACAAGCATCGTGGCATACCGGAAGGTTCCAGTAGAAATTATGGTAATCAGTACCGTATATATTATCAGACCTACAAGACTCCCAAGAAAACCGCTGCCTCTAAATAGGCTGTCAAGCGCCTTTATTCCCCAGGTCATGGGCAATATATTAGAAAAAGCTTGGAGTGAAGCTGGCATGGTACTCCAAGGTATGACTATTCCTGAGAAGAATAAAACAAGGTATTCTAGAATGGATGTTAATGCTCCAACCCGTTTTAAAATCATTCCTAAAGATGCTATGAAAAATCCGAAGGCATAAAGAGTAAGAATTATCAGTATACCGATAACTACGACCATCACAGATACCTTCCATGATGAAAGCATATAGCTAAGGTCAGGCTTAAACACCACATAAAGGATACCACCAACCACAATACTCTGAATCAGAGTAAAGAGGCAATGCACGATGTTGCGAGCAATCAGAATGTGGATAAGAGGAGTCTTGGTTACAGATATACGTTCCAACGTTCCCAGGTATCGTTCCTCTGAAAGATGATTTGTGGTATCAGATAATGCAGATGAAGCAAAAAGCCACAGCAGCAATCCAACAAAGGCTACTGCCTGGCCGCCCTGCGTAAATAAAGCATTCACTCCCCAGTATAGCCCGCTCAAAAAGATAGCGGTAGAAATAAGGCCAACAATGTAGTTGAATATATATCGCTTTACATCAAAATAAAACTTAAAAAACTCGGCTTTGATTGCCTTCACCATACTCACCATATAACCTCCTGAAAATTGCCTCAAAATCCGGACTTTTTTTCTCCAGGTTTAACACCTCAAAATCAGGGTCGGAAAAAACTGAATAAAACAATTCCTTTTGGCCCAATCGTAAGGTTGTTTTCAAAGTAACATCCGATAAGACCTCAAACTGAAGATCGTATTTACATAACTTTTCCCTTGCTTCAGCAGAATTTCGTAGGTATAAAATATACTCTTCTTCTTTGCTCAAGTTTTTAAGATCCTCAGTTTTACCTTCTAAAACCACTTTTCCCTCTTTGAGCCATAAAACCCTATTGGTAACCTTCTCGACAAAATCCATTCTATGACTTGCAACTATGACAGTTTTCCCCCTGTCATTAACCCAGCTCTTTATAGATTCTGTGAGTTCGGCAGCGGCAATTACGTCAAGACCGGAAAGCGGTTCGTCCAAAAATACCACTTCCGGATCATCTATAAGGCAGGTGGCAATTGCAAGTTTTTTCCTCATTCCTGATGAATATGTGAATACATATTGATCTTTGACATCATACAGATTCAGCTTTTTCAGAAGTTCTTCGCATCTGCTCTTGGCCACAGAAGTGGGAACATGATTGAGATATGCAAAATAGAGAACGTTGGCTTCTCCGGTTAAGTAATGATATACGTTCTGCGTGCCTTCCAACAGAAAAGAGAACCGCCCTCTTATCACCTCAGGCTTTTTTACGAGGGATACTCCTCGGTACAGGATGTCCCCTTGGTCAGGAATCAGTAAAGTTGCAATCTGTTTTATCAAAGTGGTCTTGCCAGCTCCGTTCGGACCCAAAATCCCCAGTACGTCGCCTTGCTCGACAGAGAAGGTAATATTGTCATTTGCCTTAACCTGGCGGTTACCTTTCTTATACACTTTTGATAAGTTTCGCACTTCCAGCAACATGACTTAACTTACTCCTTACCGTTATCTGCTAAACTACAAACACTCAGTTCTCTAGCCAATACTCTTTCGTAGATGCTTGCTTTTGTCGGCAGCCATATTCCAGCATATCCCGAATGAACTCTTCACTACATAAAGCGCCATTGGTAACAATAGAAAAAGAAAATCTCACACCATTTTGAGCGCCCCACTCTTTCATGACCTTAACATAGGTCTTAAGAAGTTCTTTACGAAGGATAGGTTCTCCTCCATAAAAAACTATTCTAAGCGTCTTAAACTCGTACACATGCCATAGTTTCTCAACCCAATTTAAGAGCAGTTCCGGGGTGATTAATCATTCTCTTGCGCCTTGCAATGAATTGAAGTCTTCAAAGCAATATGTGCACCTGAAATTACACTCGTAGGTCGGCATCACTACCAAATGGCATACTTCGAATACAGAACGATAGGGGAAGTTGACTGTGTTAGATTGGTGGATTTACATGCAAGAATATTGGTGGGCCATACAGGACTCGAACCTGTAACCCCCCGATTAAGAGTCGGATGCTCTACCATTGAGCTAATGGCCCATAAAAATTGGTAGCGGCGACTGGATTCGAACCAGTGACCGTACGGGTATGAACCGTATGCTCTAGCCAACTGAGCTACGCCGCCACGTATAGCAAGCCTAATTATAAGCAAAGGCGAAAGGGACGTCAACAGTTCGCTTTTGATTCGCGGTCAGCATCATGAGGCGCTGACTGACTAACATAATCTGTCTCTGTTAGTTCGTATTCGACCGATGACTGAGGACGGCCTAGTTGGTCTTTCCAAGAATGGTGATTAATCGAAACCTTTCGGAAACCGATTTTTTCGTATACATGTTGGGCTCGCGTGTTTTCTAGGTTAGTATCCAAAGTTATTTTTTCGTATCTTTTCTCATAGAGCAAAACGTCAATTAACATGCGAAGTAGTTGAGTACCGTATCCTTGGCCTTGCATAGTGCTATCGCAAATCTTGATGCCAATCTCCGCAACTCGGTTTCCTTTGTTTCGATAACTCATCTCTCCTATAGGCTTGCCATCCGCCTCGATTATCAATCGGCGGTGAGTGTCATCAGCGTCAGACGAAAGACTGGATGCAATTTCCTGATCGCTTACGTTTAACCCATGTGGGAATCCTGCATGGGCCATGATGGTGCCGTCTCGCCACCACTTACCCAAGATATGAGCGTCCGCTTGAGTGGCATCCCGAATTACCAGATTGTCTTTTTGGATAAACACCTGACTCCCCCTAGGCTTTCATCGAACGGCATGGATTGAAAACTCCCATGCCAATACCGGTTGCGCAAAGCGTATCATCGTCTGAAACATCGTATAGTTTCTCAATGTTTTCGTCTACCTTTGAACTTAAGTTCTGAGGCTATGCCTAATACAGATATTACACATTGTGTGATAGGCTAGAACCGGACCCCCATTCAACGCAACGAAAAATGGAAGCACAGGGTTACTCATACGATTCTCCGAGGAGAAGTCTGGGGCTGATTTAGAAATGAAAAATGTTGTGGCAATTTCCTTGGCACTAGTGATGTGTATAGGGGTGAGCGGTTGCGTCTCTCCGGCCGGCTCGGACGATGGGTCTTTGGTGGGAGAAGATATGATTGGAAAGGTGGCAATAATAAGGGCTGACTTTGAAGACATTTCATGGGGCGTGGTTAGCATAGATCCTGAGGATTACAGCATTACCGATGACCAGCTTGCGTGCGTATCTATGCCTGATTTTTCAGAGTATATTCTTGGCGAGCTTATTGCCTACTATCTTCATACTGACGGTGCCGGCTCAGAGGGTTCCGCAGAGGTACTTTATGAACGATTTATGGAAGCACCAAATACAGTCTTGACCTACATGGCGCTAATCGGGGATCAAAAGGCAAGAGGTGGTTCAAGCGGAAATGATACGGCCGTAGTTGAACTTTGCCGTGCAATTGCCTCAGCGGATGTTTGTTGGCATGATGTGACAGACGAATTCAGCGAAACATTAGAGAAGTACAAATCCATCTATCCCGATGGTAGGGTTGCCGATATTCTTCTGTGCATTGAGAAGGAGCGTGAAGCAGCTATCGAAAGGCATCGATAATTGATAACGTAGAGTAGAAAAAGAAGGCTACGCCGATAATCCGTAGCCTTCTTTGTTTCTCGCGAAGAAGCAGAAAGTGCCGTCCCTCTTGCTTCAGCGAGCGACTTGAAATAGTATGGTCAGGTTTCCTCCTGAATCTAATATGAATTCGTAGTAGAAGTCTTTGTAGTCGGGATGGGCTTCGATAAATGTTGTGTCTAGGAGATATATGTCATATCTCCCATAGGTAGTGTAATCTGGAGGGGCGAGCGGTACTACATTTGGTATCCAATCTGCTGTTAGGGTTTTTGTTTCGTTAAGGTCTTCGAATCTGTAACCTGTTGGGCTTTGATCGTCTGCTATTCGCTCTGAAAGAATTACCTCAACGGATATGGGACCAGAGTCTTCTGCAGTCACGTTTTCGATTTTACCAAATAGCCTTTTGCCGCCTCTTTCAACGTAAATGTTGGCGTTTGACATCAAATCTATCACTGTGAAATAGCCGTCGGCCCACTCAAATGTGTCTTTGATCTTTTCCATGATCGCATCGTCTGCATAGTCACGGTCTACTATTAAGGTTGCCTGACGTTGGTATTCATCGGCAAAACGTGCGATGTTGTAATCATCGATGCTACCGTTTTCTACGATGACTTCTGCATTGTAAGGTATCATCTTGATTTGTCCTATGTTGTTTTCATCTACCCATATATCCCAACCCACAGGATGGTTTTGGGCACGTTTGAGGTTCCAATTGTCAGGTACCTCAAGTTTGAAGAAGGCTGTTCCCAAAACTTTGAAACTTTCATTTTTCGCTACGGGTTGTGTGTCTCCAAGTAATGCAATGCTTCTACACACCTGGTCAAGTTGCTCTTCGAGTGATAAGTATTCTTTCGCAAGTTCGCTATTATCGGAGGGATACTGTACATCGGATGCAAATGTTGCATAGTAGGTATAACCGTTTCCCTGCAGCAACATCTTTGCGGGAGCGGGTGATTGTGCAATATCTTCCTCATCTATAAGTTCTCCGATTTGTCTTTGTATTGTTAGGAGGCGGCCTCCTTCATGTCCCCATTCGTCGTACACTTTTTTGCAGTATATGACTATGCCATCTTCGTGTTCTTCTACGACATATCGCTCTTTCCATTCGGACGGAAATTCCAAGGAGAATCCTAATTCTGAGTTTTCATATGATATAGGCTTCTTGGGATTTACTGCGAGCACGATTATGACCGAGAGTACAACTAGAAGACTTATGATGGTTATCCACGCTGGAGGTTTTCGATAGCCGGCAACGTTTTTTATGCGGCTTTTGGTGTTGTTTTCGCCGAAAGCCAAAGGAGATGCGAACCCATGATTTGTAGACATATTCAGCAAGCATGTAGAGTAATCAGCTCTTATGTCTTTTCCCCAACGGCCCAACACCATTTCATCGCATGACATTTCCATGTCTTTGGTCATAAGAGAAAAAGAAACCCACACTATAGGGTTGAACCAGTGAATGGCGAGAGCCAGGAAGTAAAGGGCTTTCACTATAGGGTCCATCCGCTTAATGTGACACTCTTCGTGCTTGAGGACATATTCTCTCTCTTTTCCTTGCACTGTCACAGGGATGTATATCTTAGGCGAGATAAGTCCCAAAACAAATGGAGACGCTATGGTATCCGCTTCGTAGATGTTTCTTTCTACTAAGGTAGCGAACTTAAGTTTTGCCTTTAAGCTTAAGTAAGAATACATGCCATAACCCAAGACTGCGATTACGCCGGCTGCCCATGCTCTAGAAAACATGGTCCAAACGTTCACATCAGAATGTTCAGGATGGTTTACCGCATCTATCGGATCTTTGTTGTCTGGGACGGGGTTGCCTGGGATGGGTGCAGGGTTAGGCGCCAACAGATCTTGCCTTGTATCTGTAAGGTTAGTCGACTCTGTGATCATCTGCTGAACCTGAGTACCTATCCCTGAGACGGGTATAACTGAAATATCGCTTTCTATAGAGAAGGGACATACCAGTCGGAACAAGACTACCAGCCAAAGCACGTATGAGAATACTCTGGGAGATTTTCTAAGAAGAGGGCGTATAAGCATGACCGCAAGCGCTACTAGGCTAGCCTTTACTGTCATCTCTAGCACCGTCGAAAATGCGCCTATCATTTCGTTGCCTCCTCAATAATTCGCTTTATCTCATCGATTTCTTTTTGAGACAGAATCTTGCTGTCAAGAAAGGCTGTTATAAAAGCTGGAATGGAGTTGCCGAACGATCTTTCGAGAAGCGCCTCAATTTCATATTGCTGAACTTGTTCCCGCTTGACCAGCGAACGCACGGTGGCGTTTTTATTCTCTAAGATACCACGGTCTGATAATTTCTTTATCATCGTATAAGTCGTAGACTTCTTCCATCCGAGTTTCCGATTGCATATCTTGCATAGTTCGGTTGAATTAATGGGCTCGTTATTCCAGACGATATCCATGAACTTGTGTTCCGCGTCAAACAATCTGTGTTTTTCTTGATCCAAGCTAAGACCTCCTTGCTCTATTGTGGTAGACCTACTACGGTAAGTCTATTCCGATAGACCTAATGTGTCAAGTAGTGGCAAAGGAAATCTCGGGGCAAAAGTACGGGTTGTGTCACGTGGGCAGCGTTTGACCTGACCTGCCATATAATGGACTTAAATCACAGTTTGTCTGCGGAGGTAACTTCGTTTCCTCCTCGCCTTTTCGAAATGTACATAGCCTTGTCTGCCATACGAATTACATCGTAGGCTGTGTCACCGTGTTCGGGCCAGGATGCGACTCCTATGCTGAGGCGCATTTCGACAGTTTCGTCGTCTGACTCAATGGCTTCAAAGCGAGCAGCATCGAGAATTCTTTGTCCTACCGCTAGCCCGCCCGGTGTATCTGTCTTTGGGCACAAAACGAGAAACTCATCTCCGCCGTAGCGGGCAAGCACGTCTTCATTTCTTATGTTGTCTTTCATGACCTCGGACAAATGGCAAAGCAGGGAGTTTCCCGTGTCATGGCCGTAGCGGTCATTTATATGTTTCAACCGGTCAACATCTATGAAGATGACTGCACAATGCTCGTTATTGAGCGCTAACTGACTAAACTCTGTGTCGATCCACTCTCTTACATAACGGAGATTATAAATGCCCGTAAGTGGGTCTGTCTGACTCTCCTTTGTTTTCTCCAGCAGTTCTTTTTGGAATTCATTTTGGCGTCGAAGCATCATCACACCCACGAAGATAATCATAAACGCCATGTCGCCTAGGTGCGATGCGACCACCGTACCCATTAGCGTTATAAACCCCCGTATTGCCATTACAGACTTTCTTTCTGTGAAAAAGTTCTTGACAAAAGATTCTACAAAAGAGGTCTTCGAGACGAACAGGTCTGCACCGGTAACGAACACTGTGTTGGTTACATCATAAACTAAGATCATAAGAATAATTGTGAAGATATCCTTATCGGTGGCTGCAACTCCCGGGGCCCAACCCATCCATGCTCCTACTTTGTTGGCCGCATAAAGACAGAGTGTGAACTGCCCGGCATTAAAGATACAGTTTGCCAGCCCGTGTTTTCTGGTCCAAAAGTGCAACAGCATAGATGGTACGATCACCGATAGGGCCGGAGCAACGCCGTAGCAGTACAATGTCGCCATCAGCAATGGAAAACCAGGGTTCATTTGTATTCCCGAAGGAAGCGCCACCGGCAGATGATAGGATATAAGGCCAAAAAGCGCCAGCATCACAACGGTGCGTTGTTCAGGGAAGATACCGTTCAACAAGGTCTTAACGCAGAGGGGAAATCCAATTGCCGCGATCGATGCCAAATAAAGGCCTTGATAGAGGGCCGCGCGTCCTACAAGGTTTGTCGTTATCCATCTATTTCGGTAAAAAGACGAAAGCACATTGGAAGTGGGTTTGCGCGGCTCATCCAAAATTCACAACGCTCCAATCGTGAGCACCTTCTTTGCTCTTAACAGATCTGGTAGGTGCCAAGACCTAACTCACCTTTTCATCCTATTAATGTATGCTAACAGATCCATCTCATCAAAGTCCATATATATTTACCTAGGCCATCCTAATATAGATATTTCTTTCCCAGCTGGGATTTTCTCTAGGGAAATCCGTGCGGAAATGAGGGCCTCTTGATTCTTCTCTGGCGTACGCAGCAAAAGTGACAGATGCTGCTGTATGCCATAACCCTACGTTTTCTGCTGCAAGAAGCAGTTCGGCTTCGGATTCAGCTTTTTGTGCACCAATGAGTTCACTTAATGCGTAGAGTTTTTCTTTGGCTTCTATTAGTTCCTTTCCTGAGCGAACCGGAAGAAGGTACTTGGATGAATATTCTTGGATCGATTTTCGCACGTATCTTGGAGATACCGTGGAGCCATGATTATTTTGACAGTCTGTGACCCTTGGAACTATGGATGCGGGCATACGGACCTCGTCTTCACAGACTTCTTCCTTACTTTTAATAGATGTGGGCCCCATACCCTTTGCATAGGCAGCAGCAGATTTTCCTGCTTTTATTCCAAAGACTATGCAGTTTGTAAGGGCATTTCCGCCAACTCTATTGGCACCGTCAATGCCTCCGGTTACTTCCCCGCAAGCAAAAAGACCGGGTACCTCCGTTTCCGCATTTGGCCCTATCTTTATCCCGCCGGGGAAGTAGTGCTGAATGGGACTCACAGGCACTGGATTTTGCCAAGGGGGGCTAGACTTGGGGAACATGCGCATGATGGTTCTTAGGTACTCGTCATTTTCCCAAGATTCTCTCGGGATGTCTTCAAGATGAAGAAAAGCCTGGCTCTTTCTATTTTGAAGCGCAATTGCAACTGAGCACTTGTCTCTTGCGAAGAGATTAGCATCTCTTCCCGAAGATAGACCTTCTTGTTTGAGTAAGGTATGTAGGAAAGGTTCCCCGTTTGCATCTGTAAGCCTGGCAATGTCAATTATTCCTAAGTCAATGAACCAATGTGCTCCACCTGGGATATCGATACCTATTGGGTAGAACTGAACGAATTCCATATCTACGAGATGGCAGCCTGCATGCAAGGCTAGCATGTATCCGTCCCCTGTAATTCTTGGCGGGTTGTCAGTGCGTTCATATATAGCCCCTCCACCGCCGGTTGCCATCACAACAGAATCTGCGCTGAGAATCGAGATTTCTTTTGTTTTGCGCTGCAGCCATTCTATTCCGCAAATCCCTCTACAGTCGGTTAGAAGTCTGGTGACTATTGCGTTGGGTAGGAAGTTGACTCCACTATCAACGCACATTTTGTAGAGTGCGTCAATGAGAGATTTGCCACCTAATAGAGGGAATGAAGGGTCTTTTTGTAGGCTTATCGTTCCGTGATGGACGGCAAAAGGCACGCCTGAATTGCGGAGGAATGTGACAATAGACGGAGCTTCTTGTGCAAAAACCTCCAAAAGCTCGGGGGCATTAAGATTTCTGCCTGTTCGGAGAGTCATGTCTTTATGTTCGTCAGGACTGAGTCCGCCTACCCCTAACGTGAATCCTCCGCCCGAGTATATTGTAGAGGTGGCTTTGCCAGGCTGGGTTTTTGATATGGAAGTAACCTCGACTCCTTGTTGGGCTAGAACCAAGGCAGCGGTAAGTCCTGCCGCACCTTGACCGATGACTACACCATGCATTATCTCACTTCCTTAACATGATTAGGCTACTACTTAGGTACGGAAGCTCGAAGTCAATGTAACGGTTGCGATATATATAAATGAGTCTGGTTTTCATGTTGCGTTCGAAAGATTGTGCTAATAAGCTTAAACCAGGATCGATTATGTGGCAAGAATCTTTTGAAGCCGTTTTGCCCATGTTGGAATTAGTGCTTTCAACGGATGCCGATCTGAGATAAGAGGTGATTGAATACACATGTCGGTTGAGCATTGTTTGCCTGAACTAGTTTTGAAGTCTTCCGGAGGTGAGGTGTACCGTTTGGTTTTGCCGCCTCCTACTCTGTCAGGTTCAGATTATGGGGTTTTGCCGTATTTGCCTGGGTTTCGAGACTTTCTTACGTCGTGGGTGGTTGTCGCTGAAAGATGGGTCTTAGTCATAGATGTTGGGCCCTCTCGGACAATACCTTCTTTGGTTCAGAGCCTATCTGAAATGGGTGTAAAGACCCAGTACGAAACAGGGAAAGACTTATTCATCCTTCTAACTCATGTTCACATAGATCACTCAGGAGGATTGGGGGACCTCATTCGAAATTTCCCTCGCGCAAGGGTTGTAGTTCATCCTAGAGGCAGGCCTCACCTAGTCGATCCTACCAGCTTGTGGAAAGGGAGCATTGAAACTTTGGGAGATTTGGCTTACGCCTACGGTCAAATAAAGCCAGTACCTCAGGGCGTGATCTTGGAAACCGATATTCTTCCCGAGGAGGTAGAGATCCTCCCTACGCAGGGACACGCTTCTCACCATCAGTCATATCTTGTGCATTTGGGCGCTGATACGGTCTTATTTTCGGGCGAAGCTGCTGGCATATATCTAGGAGAAACCAATTGCACGTCTCATCTAAGGCGATGCGAAAAAGCGCCCGATAACATATACCTGAGGCCGGCTACTCCCCCTCGGTTTTTTTACGACGTCTATGTAGACTCACTTAGGAACCTAGAGCAATATGAACCATCGCTCATTTGTTACGGTCATTTTGGGTACACAGACGACAAGGGCCTTTTGCTAAGAGAAGAGAATCAGTTGGGGCTTTGGAAGGATATAATATGGGAAGAAGCGATGGGTGGTGCTTCGTGCTCAGATGCATATTCGCTTGCAGGTTCGGGTAGATTAGAAGCCGACGATGGTCTGCTCATAGACCGGATCCTAGAAAGGCTTCTATCTGAAGACCCATTGCTAAGCGGGTTTTGCAGCTTGTCGCAGGATATATCCCTTAGGGAAGAATATTTCCTTAGAAACAGCATCAAAGGGTTTGTGGGATATATAGAAAGGGTAGTTAAGCAAGAAAAATCATGAGGCAATGCTTCAAATGAGGAAGACATATAAGGGGAGATGTTATGTATGAATGACGTATCTAGGGTGTTCTCAGAGTGTGGGGTCGTGCCTCCTAAGACGTATTTTAGTGGACTAGAGTGTCCGTTATGTCATAAGACGTACAGTCCCACAGTGCTCCAAAATACGTGCGTTTGTGGAGCGCCACTTCTTGCTACGTACGATCTGGATTCTTTCAAAAAAGAGTTTGATCCCGGCCTTTGGGCAGTGAGGCCTTCGAGTCTTTGGCGGTACTTTGAACTTCTGCCTGTGAACTCGTTAGAGAACGCGGTTACCTTAGGGGAAGGCGGGACTCCGGTACTTGAAATGCCCCAGATGGGCAAGATGTACGGCATCAAGGACCTGTACCTTAAAGACGAGGGACTTAACCCTACAGGAACATTTAAGGCAAGAGGTGCAGCGGTTGGCGTATCTAAGGCTAAGGAGCTGGGGGCTCAAGTACTTGCCATGCCGACTGCAGGTAACGCAGGAGCCGCCTGGGCCGCTTATTCGACGCGGTCTGGACTTCGCATGGTTGTGGCTATGCCTCAAGATGCGCCTTCAGTTACGCAAGCAGAATGTGTTGCATATGGTGCAGAGACGTACCTGGTTGATGGTCTAATATCTGACGCGGGGAAGTTCATAAATAAATTAGCGTCAGAACATGGATGGTTCCAGGTAGCTACACTTAAGGAACCTTACCGCATCGAAGGTAAAAAAACCATGGGTCTAGAGATCTTCCAGGACTTTAAGGGTAAACTGCCTGCAGCTATTATCTACCCGACGGGTGGTGGGGTAGGGCTCATAGGTATGTGGAAGGCGTTTTTGGAGCTTAAAGAGGCCGGGTTCATAGAGGGGGATCTTCCCAAAATGGTAGTCTGCCAGGCGGAAGGTTGTTCGCCTATCGTTAAGGCTTTTTCGGAGGGAAAAGATAGAGCGGATTTCTTTGAGGGCGCCCACACTATTGCTGCCGGGATAAGAGTCCCTTCAGCGCTGGGAGACTTTCTAATCCTAGATGCTGTCAGAGCATCAGGCGGTACAGCCGTAGCTGTTAGCGACGAAGAGATACTCGAGACATGGAAGGAAGTATCCAAACGAGAAGGCATGCTAATATGTCCTGAAGGAGCGGCTGCTGTAAGAGCAGCCAAGATCATTCGTGAAAGAGGGATTGTAGGATCAGATGATCCCGTGCTCATCCTTAACACCGGCGCAGGTTCGAAGTACACGGAACTTTTGACCGAAAAGGCCCGAAAAGCGACTGAAATATAAGACGTGCCAACTTCTTTCCGTCTAAGGATGCGAATGAAGATACAATATATACGGTGGGTAAGGCTCACGGATCGCTTCTTTCCCGAAAGTAGGAGAAGGGGCTTTGGAAAAATGCTCAGGAAAGGAAGTGTGCCATGAGGGTTGTTATAGATATGTTGCAGAGCCTGTGGCAGGCGGCTAGGAACGTGCTGCCACTTATTGCAATCTTGGCTATATGTCAAACCATGATTCTAAAAAGACCCATTCCCAACTTGCGAACTTTTGGTGTTGGCTTGGTCTTTGTCGTATTGGGGTTATTTTTCTTCCTAAAAGGCATTTCTCTAAGCCTTATCCCCATGGGAGAAGAAGTAGGGCGGAGTCTACTTGTTCTAGATAATAAAGCGTACATTATCGCCATTGCTTTTGTGATAGGGTATGCTTCGACGCTGGTAGAACCAGGGTTGCGAGCGCTGGCAGCTGAAGTAGAAGAGGTTTCGATTGGAGCTATTAAGGAGAATATCCTGATTCACACTGTAGCGTTGGGCGTAGGGACCGGTATGTCTCTTGGCCTCCTTAAGATACTAAACAGTATCCCATCTAAGAACATGATCATCCCGATTTTAGTCCTAACTGCGGTTTTAGTATTGTTTGCTCCCGAGGAATTCGTGGGGATCGCTTTTGATGCGGCTAGTGCAACTACAGGGCCAGTCAATATCCCGATAAACATGGCAATCGCAATTGGCCTTGCATATGCCTTTGGAGGAGCTGACCCGCTCCTCAACGGATTTGGGCTTGTTGGGCTAACGTCGTTGGGCACTATGGTGACTGTATTACTGCTGGGAATACTCAGCAGATTGTGATAAGTGTATCAAGTTCTGTGTCTTCATAGGGTTTCTGCGGACTGATTTGTGTAGCGTTATGGAGAGGAGATTGTATATGAGTGAAGCGCACGCAATTGTTGCCATAGTAGAGCGAGGCAAAGCCGATCCTATTGTAGAAAGGGCCAAAGAGTTTGGTGCAGGGGGAGCTACTATCCTTTTTGGAAGAGGAACCGGTCAGGAAGAATTTCAGAGGATGTTTCATCACCTCCACGTTGAAGCGTCTAAAGAGATAATAATCATCCTGTGCACCGAAGCCAAGCTGCAGCAGATACTAGGAGCAGTAGTAGAGGCAGGAAAACTCCGCGAACCCGGGAAAGGAATTGCGTTTACCTTCCCAATTTCCAACCTTATTGGGTTAGAGCACAGACGTTCACTTTAACATGCATTTTTGACCTGCAAATTATGCTACTATGGGCAATAGAAACAGCAGTTGGTGAGGTGATCTATACGACCTCAGATGTAGAAGCGGTGATTCTTGATAAGGTGCTTAAGACAATCAAAAAGCGCGACATGATACAGTCGGGGGATCTTGTTCTTTGTGCCGTGTCAGGCGGACCCGACTCTATGTGTATGTTGGATAGCCTTTTTCGCATTTCTCATGACTTGAATTTTAAAATCTGCGTGGGACATCTTCACCACCATATGCGAGGCGAACAGGCAGATAAAGACGCGGCGGTCGTAGCAGAGTTCTGTAGTTCAAAAGGAATACCCGTTACTATAGGCCACGCCAATGTCTTTGGCTTGGCGGAAGATCTTGGGGTCGGGATTGAGGAAGCAGGCAGGATAGCCCGCTATAGGTTTCTTTTTCAGCTGAGTGAGGAAGTCGGAGCGAACAAGATAGCTGTCGGTCATAATATGAATGATCAGGCAGAGACCGTCATAATGCGACTGGCTCGGGGTGCCGGTACCCAGGGTTTGGCAGGCATACCTCCGGTCAAGGGTAAGGTTATACGGCCATTGCTCTATGTTTCGCGAAGCGAGATTGAGGAGTATTGCCTAAAGAGGCAACTTCCCGTGATAACGGATGTGTACAACCTTGACTTGAGATATACCCGAAATTTGGTGAGGCACAGAATAATTCCGCAGATGCAGGAAGTGTTTAACCCGTCCATAGTTGAAACTTTGTGCGATACTGCAGAAGTCTTGAGATGGGACGCGGAGTTCCTCGAGAACACAGCGAGGGACGTTTTTGAAGACGTCACAATCAAAGAAGGACGGGTGACTTTGGTGAACGAAGCGAGCCTAGATGCACTTCCGGAGGCAATAAGTTCTAGGGTGCTAGAACTCAGTTGGCGTGAGTGCAGTGGAAAAATTGACTGTCTCAACGTAGAACACGTGATCCGATTGATGGAGAAAGAAGGCCGTACCTTGAGTCTTCCGGAAAGCGTTACGGCTCATTCACACGGAGGATACCTAGGCTTTTATCCGCCCGCCCCGGAGGCTTTAGATGTTCAAGTCAAAGTGCCCGGAGTCACTCCTGTTTCTGAACTCGGCCTTACAATCAAAGCTAGAGTGTTTGATAAACCCGGCGATTTTACGCCTCAGGTTAGGAATGTCAATCGATCTAACAAAGGTGAGATCCCGGACTCGCTATTCATGGTGGAATTAACTGCCTATGCAGACTACAATATATGTAGAGACGTAATAAGGGTTAGGACTAGAAAACCGGGAGATAGGTTCAAACCTCTGGGCATGCGCGGCAAAGAGAAGAAACTGCAAGATTTCTTCGTATCAATGGGGGTTTCGCGTTACTACAGAGATTTTGTTCCAATATTCGTGTGTGGCGACCGTATTTTCTGGGTTGGCGGTTTTCGATTGAGCGACGAGTTTAAGGTCACCAAAAGTACCTCAACCATACTTGAACTGACCATTGAACCTTTCTTGCGACGAAGGCAGAATTGTGCTAATATTTAGCGAGTTGACTGCTTGTTTGCAAGCAGGAGAAGCAGGCAATGCTCATGGCAGTTTTGTAAAATATGCAGTTGCCTACTATGAAAGGGGGATTTGATTGAACAAGAAACTATGGAAGAGCCTTGCAGTCTATCTTGTGCTCATGTTTGTGGCAATTTCTATCGCTGATCTTTTTGCCCCCAAGGATCAGTACACCGAACTAGACTATAACCAATTTCTCTCATATGTAGAGAGTTCAAGAATAGCTGATGCTACTATCACAGACCAGAAATCACAAATCAGTACTGTTACAGGGACTCTAAAGGATGGAACCAAGTTTTTCACGGCCATTCCTGTGGATCCCGACCTCTATCAGAAAATGGTAGAATCCGGGGTTGTGGTTGAACTGAAATTGCCTCAGGAACCGTCGTGGTGGCTGACTTTGATCGCTAACTTGCTTCCTGCACTTCTTATGGTTGGTCTGTTTGTTTTTATGATGCAGCAAACACAAGGCGGTGGAAAGCAAGTTATGCAATTCGGCAAAGCTAGAGCCAGGCTGCAATCTGAAGCGCACGAAAAAGTTACTTTCGATGACGTTGCTGGTTGCGACGAGGCCAAAGAAGAGTTAGGCGAAATTGTAGATTTTCTTAAGCACCCAAAGAAATACCTTGAGATGGGCGCAAGGATTCCTAAAGGTGTCTTGCTTTTCGGAGCACCGGGCACAGGCAAGACATACATTGCAAGGGCCGTTGCCGGTGAAGCCGGGGTGCCGTTTTTGTCAATCAGCGGCTCGGATTTTGTGGAAATGTTCGTCGGAGTTGGAGCTGCTCGTGTCAGAGATCTTTTTAATGAAGCGAAGAAAAGATCGCCGGCTATTGTATTCATAGATGAGATAGATGCCGTAGGCAGGATGCGGGGAGCAGGAATGGGTGGCGGACACGATGAACGAGAACAGACGCTGAATCAGCTTTTGGTTGAGATGGATGGTTTCAGCGTTAATGAAGGTATCATAGTTATGGCGGCTACCAATAGACCTGATGTGTTGGACCCGGCTCTATTGAGACCGGGAAGATTTGACCGTCAGATAGTTCTCGACAAACCTGATCTAAATGCCCGAGTAGAGATTTTGAAGCTCCACACCCGCAGCAAGCCTCTTTCCAAAGAGGTCGATCTTGAGGTTTTGGCGAGAGCCACGCCTGGATTTACCCCCGCGGACCTGGAGAATGTAGTGAATGAGGCGGCTCTTTTGGCAGCGCGAAGCAAAAAGAGGCGTATTGGCATGCAGGAACTCGAGGAAGCTATACACAGGGTGGTTGCCGGACCTCGGAAAAAGTCAAGACTCATAAGCGATAAGGAAAAGAAAGTCATTGCGTACCATGAGTCGGGTCACGCTTTGGCGGCTTTGATGCTCCCAAATGCAGATCCCGTGCATGAAGTGTCCATTATTCCGCGTGGGGCGGCTCTTGGATACACGCTTCAACTGCCGATAGAAGACAGGTACCTTGTAACTAGATCCGAGATCTTGGATAAGGTTACCTCAGTGCTCGCAGGAAGAGCGGCAGAAGAGATAGTGTTCGATGAAGTCTCAAGTGGAGCTGCAAATGATCTCGAGGTGGCAACTCACTTGGTGCGTCGCATGATCATGGAGTTTGGGATGTCCGAAACTCTTGGCCCCCTTACATTCGGAAAGAAGGAAGGCCAGGTGTTTCTCGGAAGGGACTTGGCTAGAGAAAGAGATTTCTCTGAAGAAGTCGCTGCTGAAATCGACCGAGAAGAAAGGACCATTATCAATGAATGTTATGAACGGGCAAAGTCCATCTTGCTCGAGAACAAGGATAAACTGATTCTTGTGGCAGAGACCCTCATGGAGAAGGAAACGCTAAAAGGCAAGGAGTTTGAAATGCTAGTCCGGGGTGAGTCTGTTGATCAAGTAGAACCGGATAAGGAGCCTGTAGCCGAAGAGGTTTTCGACGGTGTCGAAGAAGGGCCCGAGAAAGCGCGAATGAGGGAACCAAAGACCGCCGGAGGTAGACCCGCTACTGTTCCTGAGGTGCGGTAACAAGAAGGTCGCCGTTTGAACTTGAATGTGCTTCAGCCGCTCTCAAATGGGCGGCTGTTTCAGTTTCAGGAGTAACGAGAGAGTCAGGTAGAGAAGGACTTTCGGGTTTTTGTGAAGAATTCGACTAAATCAGATGCGTGTTTATGGTGGGATATTAGAAAAGTGACACCCAAGCAGCCATACGTGGGCTTTGCAAGAATCTATGACGAAATAATGTGTGATGTTCCATATGATGATTGGCTAAATTATATTAGAACCATATGGGATCACGATTGTTTTCGCCCCAAGACGGTGCTCGATCTGGCATGTGGCACTGGAAACATGGCCATAAGGCTTGCAAAACGTGGATATAAGGTGACGGGAGTAGACAGTTCCAAAGACATGCTGGATGTGGCAAGAGACAAAGCTGCCCGAGAGGGACTTTGCCTTTCGTTTGTGCAGCAAGATATGAGGTACCTTGAAAGCGAGAAGCAGTTTGATGCGGCGGTTTGCCTTTTTGACAGTCTGAACTATCTATTGGAGCCAGAGGACGTAAAATCTTGTTTTCACGCTGTCTACAAATCCCTAAAGCCAGGCGGACATTTTGTATTTGACGTTAACACCCATCTTAGATTATCAACCGTAGGCAAAGATACTATTGTCTTTGACGGTTCGTGGTACTATGCGGTGTGGCAAGACTTTTGGGACAAGAGAAATCAATGGTGGCAAGTCAATTTGACAGGATTTATAAAGGAAGGCGACCACTGGGACAGGTTCGACGAGATCCACCGAGAGCGAGCCTTTTCTCTGGAGAGCATTGCTTTATGGCTTGAAGAAGCAGGATTTGTCATAGTAGGAACATATGATTCGAACTCTCTAGAGGCGGCTTCGCCTGTCACCATGAGAGCATATTATGATTGTTACAAACCGGTCGAGAAAACAAAATGTAGAGGAAGCAAATAGGTGGTGTAGATTGTGAGTCTAGTCGGTCGCCCCGGTTTTCAACCGGACGAATTCGGTCCAATGGTTGTTGCCCCAGGTGTGATTTTCAGATATTTACCGGAGTCAAAATGGAAGACGCTCTCAATTAATGTGTTCTTAAAGATACCTATCAATGAAGAGAGATTCACCTCGCTTGCCCTTGTTCCCAGGCTCAATTCCAATGGGACCCGCTCTCTGCCTTCGCTCCAACACATCGCAAGATTCTTAGAGTCTATGTACGGGGGGCATTTGGGATCTGATGCTTCCAAAGTTGGTCCCGTGCAGGTCATACGTTTTACTATTGAAATACCGTCACCTAAGTACTTGAATTCCGCGAAATTCGGAGAAGCACTGGGTTCAATCGAAGCTAAAACCTGGTCTTTCTTATGGGATATAGTTGGCAATCCTTACTTGGAGAATGAAGCTTATCCAGAGAGGACGTTTGAAGTCGAGCGGGAGGATCACAGACGAGATATCATAGGACTCATAAACAATCCCCCCTCATATGCAGTGGTTCGACTTATCGAAGAGATCTCACGGGGAGATCGCAGGGGCCTTCCTCCTTGGGGCTCTCTGGAACGGCTTGCATCAGCGGACCCTGCGGTTACTTGGAACGTATGGAAGGAAACCCTTTCTACCTGTCCGATAAGCATCTACGCTATAGGGGAGGGCGCTGACAAGGTAGGCGAGATTGTCTCTCGAAACGGGATTACTTTTCCGGCAGGTAGGCTTAGGGAGATAGTGGATATTTCCGAGGAACTGAAGCCGCCGGTTACGCCTGAAGAGGTAGTCCGTGTAGAGGAAGGGTTTCCGGGGCGCCAAACTGTAATTAGCATGGCATTTGACACAGGTGTGAGTCCAAAAGATCCTGAGTTTCCCGTTCTGCTATTCCTAGATGGCCTTTTAGGAGGATTTCCACACTCTAAAATATTTTCCGTAGTAAGAGAAAAAGAGAACCTCGCGTATTTTGCAGATACCATAGTTGATGCGTGGCGAGGTCTTGTTATCGCTATAGCCGGCATTTCAGATAGGGATAAAGATAGGGTTGAAGACCTAATCGCTTCGCAGATGGATGTCCTAAGACACGGAGATATATCAGACGAAGAGATGGATAACACAAGAAAAGGACTGATACGGCGGCTAAGGACCGAAGCAGATTATCAGGGAACTATCATCAATCGTATGCTTAACCACGAGATACTAGGTGGTGCTCGGACAGGTGAGGAGATCGTAGGTGGTGTCTCGAAAGTGACCAAAGATGACGTGATTAGCTTGGCAAATAAAACAGAACTAAAAGCGGTGTACGTTCTGAGAGCGGAAGGTGATAGCTAGATTGCTAAGTAGACTCCCAACACTTAGAGATCCCTTGCTGGATGAACAGATTCACGCAGCTCGCATCTACGGTATGAATGTTTTCATTCTGCCAAAACCTGCCTTTCAGAGACAATATGCTGAGGTTTGCGTCAATTACGGTTCAAATGACACCACATTTATCCCGCACGGTTCGGACGCCCAGGTCAGTGTTCCTGCCGGAGTGGCGCATTTCTTAGAGCATAAGATGTTCGAGAAGCCCTGGGGCGACGCTTTTTCAGCTTTTGCATCTTTTGGTGCCTCAGCAAACGCTTACACAACCAACAACTCTACCTCCTATCAATTCTGGTCCCTCGACAACTATGACAAAGGACTGGCCTTGCTAATGGAAGTAGTTTTCGCGCCATATTTTACCAAAGAGTCTGTCGAGAAAGAGAAAAACATAATCGCTCAAGAGATCAGTATGTATGAAGATCAGCCTGAATGGCGCATTTTTCGAGAAACTTTGGGCAGATTATACAAAGAGCATCCCGTGCGTCTAGACATTGCAGGTACTTATGAATCAATTCAGGCAATTGATGAAGATCTGCTGTATATGTGTCACAAGAACTTCTACTGCCCGGAGAACGCGACGCTTTTCATCGCAGGTGACTTTGAACCAGATGAAATCTTGGAATTGGCTCAAAGTGTCATTGAAAAACATGTAGATGTCGGAAGAGAGCCGCCAATCAGGATAAGGCCCAACGAGCCTCCGGACGTATCTGGCGATGTTCGGATAAACCTTCCTGTTCCTACACCTCTTCTCAACATAGGTTGGAAAGACAATCATCTTTTAAATGGCCGAGAGTTGCTCAGGCGTGAGATGGCGTGCGCTTTTTTTCTGGACATCACATTTGGAAAGAGTTCAGACTTTTTCGCGCAAGTTCATAAGCAAGGTTTGACAGACAATTTGAGTTTCTCCTATGAAGCATGGCCCGACTACGCCTTTTCGATTGTAGGTGCAGAAAGCGAGAACCCGGATGTCCTAAACGAGATGATTCTCGAAGAAGTGAATAGAGTTGGCATGGATGGAGTAGATGCGGCAGAGTTTGAAAGAAAGAGAAGGGCTGCCCTAGGTAGATTCATAACAGTCTTTAGCTCTTTTGAATCTGTCGGGATGAGCCAGATTCGCCTGTCCAACTTGGGTGAAAACCTCTTCTCTTATGGCTCTATCTTAGAGAGCCTTGATATATCAGACATAGATGCGAGTATGGATTGCCTCGCTCAAGGTATGAAAGTAAGCGTTATTGTCGCTAACGAAGGGTGAGTGTAGGTTTTCTATCGCTAAAAGCCATGAGTTAATGCAAAAACACGGAAGGTGATGACGAAATGACCGTAGCCATAAGCGGCAAGAATATGACCATAGGGGAAATAGTGAGGGTGGCGAAACACGAGGAAGAGGTAGCGATATTACAAGAAGCTAAAGAACAGATGCTTAAGTCCCATACCCTTATGGGCAAGGCGGTTGAAGATGGGAAAAGAGTATACGGTATCAATACAGGGTTTGGCAAGTTCGCCGACACCCCCATATCTTACGATGATCTTGCGAGATTGCAGGAAAACCTAGTCAGAAGTCACGCGGCAGGCGTAGGCCCTTTGTTTTCTCAAGAAGAAGTGAGGGCTGCTATGCTTCTAAGGGCAAATGCTCTTGCGAGGGGGATGTCTGGTATAAGGGTTGAGGTAGTTGAGACTATAGTAGACATGCTAAACAAGGGCGTGACCCCGTGCGTACCCGAGAGGGGTTCAGTGGGCGCAAGCGGAGATTTGGCACCTCTGGCGCATATCGCTCTGGTTATCATCGGAGAAGGGCATGCTTTTTACCAAGGCGACGTTATGCCTGGGAAAGAGGCTCTGGATAAAGCCGGTATAAGACCGTGCAAACTTGAGGCCAAAGAAGGTTTGGCCCTTACTAACGGTGTGCAAATGACCAACGGGGTGCTCTCCTTAGTTGTCGATCAAGGCCGGGTATTGGCTAAAGCGGCGGATATAATTGCTTCGCTCACGGGGCAGGTTTTGCAGGTTATTGTCGATGCTTACGATGATGGGATACTGAATCTGCGTCCCCAAGATGGGGCAAGAGAAGTAGGGAGCAATTTGAGGACCCTTTTAAAAGGATCTGGGCTATCTACAGTGTCGGGTCAGGTCCGCGTGCAAGACTCTTATGTCTTGCGGTGTATACCGCAAGTTCACGGAGCTGTTCGCCAGGGATTGAATCACGTTGCAAATATCGTTGAGATAGAGAGCGGTTCCGCCACGGACAACCCGTTAGTCCTTGAAGACGGCAGGATTCTATCTGGCGGGAATTTCCATGGACAGCCTCTTGCCGTCGCATCTGACTATCTTGGGATTTGCCTTTGCTCGCTGGGTAATATATCAGAGCGGAGGATAGCTAGGATGATGGATTCAGTAAAAAGCGGTCTCCCTCCTTTTCTCACAAAAGAAGGTGGTCTGAATTCCGGTCTCATGCTAATCCAGTATACCGCGGCCTCGTTGGTATCGGAGAACAAGGTTCTCGCCCATCCATCAAGCGTCGATACCGTTCCGACCTCAGCGGATCAAGAAGACCATGTCAGCATGTCGACGATTGCCGCGAGAAAAGCGCGAGATATTGCCGAAAATGTCTCATATGTGCTCGCCGCAGAATATTTGAGCGCATGTCAAGGCGTGGAGTTCCTTGGGAAAGAAAGACTGTCGCCCGCCGGCCGTGCAGCCTATGGCGTTTTGAGACAGGAAATACCTTCACTTGAGGAAGACAGGCCTTTGAATCCGGATTTGGAGGCTGCCAGGCGGTTAATAGTGTCTGGCAAATTGGAGGAGGCAGTCCTTCAAGAGAGCGGCGAGTTATTCTAACATTAGCGATATGCAAAGGATGAGGTAGGATGAAGAGCAATAGGAAACCCGAGGCTGACTTTGCGCTGATAAACATCGGCCAGCTTCTCACCATGGCTCCCGGCGATGGTCCCAAGAGAGGCCAAGATGCAAGGGATCTAGGGGTACTGGAAAACGCCTTTTTGGCCTCAAGAGATGGCAAGATTGTGGCCCTGGGACCAAATCCATCTCTTCAAAATGAAGTGGATCTCTTGGAGAATGCTAGAGTTGTGGATGCCGGAAGGAGAGTGGTTGCCCCAGGGTTTGTGGATGCACATACACATCTGGTTTTCGGGGGATGGCGGTACGAAGAATACGCGTTGCGGTGTCAGGGAGCGTCTTATTTGGAAATTGCTCAACGCGGCGGAGGCATTATGAGTACGGTCAGAGCAACCAGAAATGCGAGCAAAGAAGAGCTACTTGAGAGGTCTTTGGGCTTTCTAGATGAGATGCTACGCAACGGTACTACCAGCTGCGAGACAAAAAGCGGATACGGACTGGATCTTGAGAACGAACTTAAGCAACTCGAAGTTGTTAGAGAGTGCAACAGAGTTCACGCAGTGGATTTAGTACCGACTTTTCTCGGTGCCCATGCGATGCCTCCCGAATTCGCTCATAACCGCCAAGGTTATATCAAAGAAGTAGTCGGTATGCTTGAACCCGTTAAGGCTGAAAACCTGGCTGAATTTGTGGACGTTTTCTGTGACGTAGGGAATTTCACTATTGATGAAAGTAGATACATCCTTGAACAGGGTATTTCTCATGGCTTTTCCGCCAAGATCCACGCTGACGAGCTTGAAAACACCGGTGCTACCGAATTGGCGTGCGAATTGGGGGCAACTTCGTGCGATCATCTCATAAAGGTGTCTCCTAAAGGGATCGATAGATTGGCTTCCTCAGATACGATTGCAGTCCTTCTTCCCGCAACTTCCTGCTATCTAGGCGAATTTCCGGGCGCTCCCGGTCGCTTGATGCTCGATAGCGGGGCGTGTGTAGCATTAGGTACGGATTTCAATCCGGGAACATCTACTGCCATGTCCATGCCTCTTTGCATGACTTTGGCTTGCTCAACGCTCGGGTTTTCGCCTGAAGAAGCTTTTATTGCTTCTACATGGAACGCTGCGTGGGCTTCAGGCCTCGGCGGGGTGGTCGGTGGACTAGGTAAAGGATTTTCCATGGACGTTGTGGTATTTGATGCTTTAGATTATAGGGAGATACCCTATAGGTTTGGTACCAATCTTGTAAATACCGTAATAAAGGGCGGAAAAGTTGTAGTTGAGAGAAACAGGGGTTGAATGTGCCCGAAAATGGACCCTTGAGGGAAGCACAGTTTTCAAATTATAATTGCAGGTGGTGAGCAAGTTGAATAAAGACAGAGATGAGCATTTGGAAGGGTCCAGAGAAGGAGATCTGGAGAAGGCCTTTCGCCCTGCATTTGAGCAATATGAGGAATGGAGAGCTTCGCAGGGGACTCAAGAGCCAGAAGTGAAGCCCAAAGGGAAAAAGGCGAACGAAGAGACCCAGAAGAAGAAAGGTTGTGGCACCCTAGACATCGTGTTCTTGATCCTTGGGTTCCTTGTGGCCATGTTGTGGCGGGGATGCCAGGCCTCCTAGATTCTTGAGGGTTGTGAGTTTCCGAGGTGACCAGTTTATGTCAATTATGAGTCGGCAAAGGCTCAGAAACCTAAACAAAAGGGGGAACTTAGTTGAAATCAGATATTGAAATTGCTCAAGAAGCAAACATGTTACCGGTGATTGATATCACAAGAAAGCTTGGGATTCCAGATGACTATGTGGAAAACTATGGCAAGTACAAAGCCAAAATCAGCCTAGATCTTCTAAACGACCTGAAAGACCGTCCACAGGGGAAGTACATAGTCGTTACGGCCATAACGCCTACTCCATTGGGAGAAGGCAAGACTACGACGGCCATAGGGCTTGGACAGGCGATGGGCAGACTAGGAAAAAAAGTTGTGAATACTTTAAGACAACCGTCTTTGGGACCGGTTTTTGGGATAAAAGGCGGTGCTGCAGGCGGCGGCTATTCGCAGTGCGTCCCGATGGAGGATTTTAACCTTCACTTTACAGGAGACACCCACGCAGTTTCTACCGCCCACAATCTTTTGGGAGCATTTCTAGATGCAAGTCTTCTCCACAAGAACCCTTTGAATATCGATCCGCTTACGATCACATGGCCAAGAGTTCTTGATATTTCTGACAGGTCCCTTCGCAAGATTGTGATTGGTCTTGGCGGTTCTGAAAACGGTATCCCTAGGGAAACAGGGTTCGATATTGCGGTCGCTTCCGAGGTTATGGCTATATTGGCTCTTACAACGGGTCTTAAAGATATTCGTGAAAGGCTTGGACGTATAGTTGTCGGATATACCTATGACAATAAACCTGTTACCGCCGAAGATCTTAGATGCGGTGGTGCCATGGCTATCCTTATGAAAGATGCCATAAAGCCAAACGTGATCCAGACCCTCGAGAACACGCCTGTATTTGTGCACGCAGGGCCTTTTGCGAACATAGCGCATGGAAATTCATCAATTTTGGCAGATATGATGGCAACGAAACTAGCTGATTACACGATTACAGAGGCCGGTTTCGGTGCTGATATCGGAGCCGAGAAACTGTTCAACATCAAGTGCCGTTACAGCGGCATGAAGGTTGATGCTGCGGTTTTAGTGGCCACGATTAGAGCACTTAAGATGCACGGCGGAGCTTTGAAAGTTGTTCCCGGCAAACCGCTTGACACCGAGGCACTAGCGAAAGAGGACATGGAAGTGCTGGATAAGGGTTGCGAGAACCTAGACAAGCAGATCGAAAACGTACTGATGCATGGAGTTCCGTGTATCGTAGCTATAAACCACTTCCCAACAGATACCGAGAGGGAAATACAGTTTGTTATAGACCGGGCCAAGAAAATGGGAGCTTCTGCTGCGGTTGTGTCCGACGTCTGGGCAAAAGGTGGAGAAGGCGGCTTAGATCTTGCGCAAGCGGTTATTGATGTTACGGAAAACGAGCCCACTAATTTCCACTTCCTATATCCTCTTGACGCTCCGATCAAAGAGAAAATAGAGACCATTGCAACCAAGGTTTATGGGGCCGACGGAGTTGACTATCTGCCTCTTGCAGAAAGACAGATACGCCGGTACACGAGGTTGGGTTATGACAAACTCCCCATATGCATGGCAAAGACACATCTATCGTTGTCGCATGATCCGAACCTCAAAGGGCGTCCGAGGAATTTCCGCGTAACGGTGAGAGAAGTAAGAGCGTCAGTCGGAGCAGGCTTCTTGTATCCTCTGCTTGGCGAGATGAGAACAATGCCAGGGCTTCCTTCGAATCCGGCGGGTGCAAACATGGATCTTGACGAGAATGGGAACATTGTAGGTTTGTTCTAAGGGATCAGGTGAAGGTGCTGTTTTCGGGCTGCGTCTCATGCAACTCCCAAAGGCGCAGCCCGCTGGTTCATACTATTACCAGGGAGAATGATCATCTTGAGCAGCATTGCAGATGTTTTGGGCATCAAGGTGGGGCACATAAGTGACAGTGAGAGATTGACCGGATTTACGGTAGTCCTATGCGAAAAGGGAGCTACAGGTAGCGTTGTGGTTCTCGGAGGTGCGCCCGGCACTCGCGAAACGGATTTGATGAGACCTTCCTTTACAGTCAGCAAAGTGCATGGCGTTTTCTTAGCCGGCGGCTCCGCGTTTGGGTTAAACGCCGCTTCGGGCGTAGTTAGATACCTTGAAGAAAAAGGCGTGGGTTTTGACACCGGAGTTCATAAAGTTCCGATAGTTGCCGGAGCTGTGATTTTTGACCTTGACATAGGCGATCCTTTAGGACGTCCGACCCCTGATATGGCCTACATTGCATGTGTGAACTCAGAAGAAGGCACCAGTGAATCAGGGAACGTAGGGGCAGGGACAGGAGCAACTGTGGGCAAATCTATGGGCCCTCAATACAGGATGAAATCCGGATTGGGGAACTCATTAATTAGCGTGCCCGATGGCTTCAAGATAGGGTGCGTAATAGCAGTAAACGCACTGGGCAACGTGTTTGATTTCAGAACAGGACGTGAGCTTGCGGGGGCATATGACCGGGAATCCAAGCGTTTTGTTGGCCTTTCTTCGGAACTCCCTCAGAATTCTCCACCAAACATGGATGCGGGAGGACTTTGCGGAAAAAACACGACAATCGGTGTAGTTGCTACAGACGCAGGATTAACAAAGGAAGAATGTCATCGCGTGGCGATTATGGCCATGGGGGGATTGGCCAGAACAGTAAGGCCCTGCTTTACGCCTTTTGATGGAGATACCATTTTTGTTCTTTCTACGGGTGAGCGCGATAAAGAGGGGGTCGTCCCTTCGGGGGAGCTTCGGGCTGCCCTTGTAGCTCAAATAGGTATGGCAGCTCAGGAAGCTGTCGCTTGGGCGATCATGGACGGTGTGACTTCATGCAAAGGTCTGGCCGGAGTCCCTTCTATGACTGATTTGGGGTTAGAGTTCCAAGGTTAGTCGGGCTATGTAATGTTAGTATTTGCCATTGAGCGTATTAGTGATTTCGAACGACATCCCAAATAGATGGGAGTCGGAACGGAGGCGCATTCAGAAATGAAAATGTCTACTCGGCAGATTACCTTAGTAGGTATACTTGGAGCAATTACAATTGCATTAGGGTTTATGCCTGTGGGCGGGTTTATACCGGT
This sequence comes from Bacillota bacterium, assembly GCA_033810155.1. Taxonomy (GTDB): domain Bacteria; phylum Bacillota; class Sulfobacillia; order Fermentithermobacillales; family Fermentithermobacillaceae; genus UBA3907. Next base: position 30,785 of record JAPXKJ010000008.1, read on the forward strand.
TCCTACACCCGCCGGGTCGGCGACCACTATGCACATACCGGCGATTTTGGCAGGCATATTCGAAGGGCCGGTAGCGGGAGGAATTGTAGGCGGGATTTTCGGAGGCTTCAGTTTCTGGAGAGCTCAAACCGAAGCCAATCCTGTAGCGAAACTCATGTTTACCAATCCGGTTGTGGCATTTGTACCTCGTATTCTCATTGGAGTCTCATCTCATTACGTCTATTCAATGGCCAAAGGCAAGAAGGGGCAGGTCGCCCTCATGTCAGTGACAGGAATTGCATTGGCGCACACAGGATATTGGGCTTTCGAAGATAAATCGCAGGTTTTCCGTTGGGCAGCAGCGGTGTTGTTTGGCGCCGCGAGCTGCGCTTTGATTTATCTCATCAATAAAAGAAGCAGCGTACCTGGTCCTGCTCTTGCAGCGGTGGCAGGCAGCCTTACGAATACTATAGGGGTCATGGGGTTGTGCGTGGCCTTCAAGTACATCCCAGTAGAAGCCGCTGCAGCTATAGGCGTTATGCATGGGATTCCGGAGGCATTAGTGGCAATGATACTTACAGATTTGATATATCGAAGCACAAAGTTCATGCGAGACAAGCGGTAGATTAGAAAAACAAGGCTTAAGGAACCTGGTTTTTGGGGTCTATGCTGAAGCGGGAGGGCTTTGCCGATGATTTTTGCTGTAGATGTGGGCAACACTCATATAGTCATAGGGCTTATTCACGAGGGTGATATAAGGAATAACTGGCGAATTTGTAGCGATAGAAGAAAGACAGAAGATGAATACGGACATATTTTTCAATTCCTTTTAGATCGTGCAGGCGTTTCAAAAGAATGTCTCAGCGGTGGGATCATCGCCTCTGTGGTTCCGCCCTTGACTCCTGTACTTCAAAAAACCATGGACATATACCTTAGAATAGACCCCCTTGTAGTTGGTCCGGGGACTAAGACCGGAATCAACATAAAGTACGAGAACCCGAAAGAGGTCGGCCCGGATCGAATAGCCAATGCCGTCGCTGCCTATAACAAATATGGCGGACCGGTGATTGTAGTCGATTTTGGCACAGCAACTACATTTGACGCCATATCCAAAGATGCAGAATACCTTGGTGGGGCTATTGCACCCGGAATCATGACAGCAACCGACGCCTTGTTCGAAAAGGCTGCTCGACTGCCACGTATAGAACTTATTAGGCCTTCACATGCGGTAGGAAAGACTACAGTAGAGAGTATGCAAGCGGGGGTTATCTTCGGTTTCGCAGGACAGACAGACGGATTGGTGAGAAGGATAGCAGCTGAGATAGGCAGCGTTAACCAAGTAGTAGCTACGGGAGGTCAGGCTCAGCTGGTTGCTTCTGAATCTGAGACTATCACAGTCGTAGATCCAACTTTGACACTAGAAGGGCTCGACATAATATACCATAAAAACCAGTAGAAGCAGGGGCTGTCCCCTGCTTCTAATTCCTCTTGCGGTGCATGTACCTGACCGGCTGCACGTGTTTTATGCCTTGCGCTCGGGGATGTTCGTAGAGGATTTGCCCGAGCAGGGTAGAATGTAGCGATCAGGGAGGGACCTATTATGTACAAACCACATCAAGTAAATCCCCAGATATTCAGGGAGTATGACATACGCGGTGTTGTAGGCGAAGATCTAACCGAAAGCACCGTTTACCTCATAGGACGTGCCTACGGAACATTTCTTAGGCAGGAAAACATCTTCACGGCCGTTTTGGGTAGAGACCCCCGACTATCCTCTTATGCTTATTCCAGGGCCATTTGCCAGGCTCTTATGGACAGTGGAGTGAGTGTTTTGGATATAGGTATGGCGACAACACCTCTTTTTTATTTTGCCAGGGCAAAATACGGTATAGAAGGCGGAGTGATGGTAACCGGCAGTCACAACCCGCCTGAGTTCAACGGATTCAAACTTGGGTTTGGTCCGGACACGCTGTACGGTGAGGAAATCAAAAACATCTACGAGATTATTCAATCAGGTGAGTTTGAATGCGGCTCGGGACAGTTAACGGAAAAAGATCCCCTACCGGATTATGTAGACGATATTGCCAATCGCATTACGCTTGGTCCAAAAGAGGTACGTTGTGTCGTAGATGCGGGCAATGGCGCCTCGGGCCCGGTTGTCGAGGCTGTTTTTGACCGTTTGGGAGTGAAATACCGCGGACTTTTTCTTGAGCCTGATGGCACGTTCCCAAACCATCACCCAGATCCTACGCAACAAAAAAACCTTCGCGCCCTTATCGAGGCAGTTAAGGAGACCGAAGCCGACGTAGGCATAGGGTTTGATGGTGACGGAGACAGAATAGGTGTTGTCGACGAATTGGGTAATCCTCTGTGGGGAGATCAGCTTCAAGCAGTGTTTTGGAGCGAGATTCTGCCTAAGCATCCAGGGGCTCTTGCCCTCATTGAAGTCAAGTGCTCTCAGGCTCTTTTTGATGTGGTGGAAAAACTAGGAGGCATACCTGAGTTTACGCAAGCGGGTCATTCTTTGATTAAGGCGCGGATGCGGCAAACCGGCGCTCTCTTTGCCGGGGAAATGTCTGGCCACATGTTCTTCAAAGATGAATACTACGGTTTCGATGACGCTATCTATGCTGCAGCCAGGCTGCTCAGGCTGCTGTCTAATTCCGAGAAGAGGTTGAGCGATTTTGTCAAAGGTATGCCTCGGTACTACTCAACCCCTGAGGTGCGTGTGTTTTGCCCTGATGATGATAAGTTCAATGTAGTGGAGGATCTTATAAGAGATCTTGGGAAGGAGTACGAGATAATAACTGTAGACGGAGCAAGGATTGTCTTTCCCGGAGGATGGGGGTTAGTAAGAGTCTCAAATACTCAACCTGCCCTCGTGTTAAGAGCGGAGGCTAGCACTTGTGAGCAATTGGAAAGCATAAAGCGAGTAATTGAGGGAAAACTGAGCGAGCATCCTACTGTAGGCGTGATAGAATGGGAGTGAAGGGGGTAGGCGCCTATGATCCAGGTTACGGTGCATCAGATAGGACTGGATCAGAATAGCGATCAAGCTGTCATTTTGCTCGGAGATCTGACGAGAACCACTTTCATACCGATTTGGGTGAGAACCTCAGAAGCTACGGCTATTGCCTTTCCGATTCAGGGCATCCAGTCTCCTAGGCCTATGACTGCCGATTTAGTGGTCAAGGTAATTGACGAGTTTGAAGCAGACGTGGTTATGGTGGTTGTAAATGACATTCGAGATGATATCTTCTACGCATCTCTGGTTCTCAGTAAAGACGGAAGACTAATCGAGATCGATTGCAGGCCTTCAGACGCCATCGCTGTTGCTTTGAGAAAATCCGCTCCAATATATGTGGAAGAAAAAGTCATGGTAGAAGCAGGTATATCGGGTGACGAGTCTGAAATTCAATGAAATTCATCCCTTACATTTTGGCAACTTATCTATCTGGCCTCCATTCCTTGTTGCCCCTATGGCAGGTTATACTGACCCGTTATACAGGGAAATTCTGAGGGAGGCTGGCTGCCCTTATTGCTACACAGAGATGATCAGCTCAAAAGGGCTAATTCAAAATGGCCCTAATACTTTACGCCTCTTACATCATTCGGAAACTGATGAACCGCTCGCAGTCCAGATTTTTGGGGAGGATCCCGAAGAAATCTCCCAAGCCATCAAGATAATACGAGATTCAGGAGCCGTCTTTGAAGCAATAGACATAAATATGGGGTGCCCCGCTAGGAAGATCGTTTCCCAAGGAGCCGGAGGAGCTCTTTTGAAAGATGTATCTAGAGCCAAAGAGATCGTGGAGGCGGCAAAGTCTGCTACTTCCCTGCCTGTTTCCGTGAAGATGCGCACAGGTTGGGATAGACACGAGGATGCGTTTGACTTTGCGGAAAGTCTTGTTGTCTCGGGCGCAGATATGTTAGTTATACACGGAAGAACTGTGACTCAGGGATATAGCGGAACTGCAGACTGGTCTGTGATATCGGAAATTGCGAGTTCATTGAAAGTTCCCGTCGTTGGCAATGGCGATATTGAGTCGCCTGAGCAAGGACTTGCGCGTCTTGTGAGCAGCCGTTGTTCAGGGGTTATGGTAGGTAGAGGTGTTTTAGGAAATCCGTTTTTTTGGAGGCGTCTTAACCTAATACTAGATGGCAAGACGCCGCGTCAGCCTACAAATGCAGAGAGAATCGAGAGCGCTCGAGACCATTTGAGTCGTGCAATAAGGGCAAACGGAGAGGGATATGCGCTAAAAGACCTTAAGAAGCACCTCAGCTTCTATTTCAAGGGCATGCGTGGCGCACCTGTGGCAAGGGAGCGCATCAATCGTGCGTCGTCTCTTTCAGACATTTTATCTGCTATAGATGAGATTGCCTCTTTCGGGTAACACTATCTGTATTTGCTGTTGGTTTCCCCACTAAAACAGCGCGCAGTCTCTAGCCATTTCGGACAAATTCGAAGCGTTGATTTTTGTTGCCGCGTGCTTTACACAGTGATATTATATGTACACAATATTGTGCACAAGGCGGTGGCTTGGTTGGAGTTCGTTAGGATCGGGGACAAAGTGGTGAGCAGGCAGAAAATAGATCAAGCCATTGATGAGATCATAAACTTGCGTGCGCAAGGTATGTCTCAGGCAGAAGTTTCCGCCAAAACAGGCGTTGACAGGACCTTCATTTCGCGTTTGGAAACCTTGGGTGAAGTACGCAAAGGTGGTTCAATTGCGATCATAGGTTTCCCCATATCTAATTGTGATGAGATTCGGGATTTGGCTAAGGAAGAAGGAGTGGAGTTCACTCTGCTTATGAACGACACAGAACGGTGGGATTGGGTCAAACGCAAAAGCGGGACAGATCTTCTAAACGAGCTTCTTTGGATTATTGCACAGGTAAGGACCTATGAGAAAGTCATCCTCATAGGTTCGGATAGACGCCTTGATCTCATGAGAGGTCTTCTTGATAGAGGCACAGATGTTTTTTCTATAGTAATCGGAAAGTCGCCTATGACCGGAGATGTTCAGATAAATCCTGAATCTTTGCGGCAGATGATTAGAGAGATAAGGGGTTAAGGGAGGTATTTAGGTGAAACACGTAGTAAGCGTCAGCCTTGGTTCATCAAAGAGAAATAAGCGCACTGAACAAGAGTTTCTTGGCGAAAAAACGATCGTTGAGCGAATTGGAACTGACGGTTCTATTGAAAAGGCTATAGAGATAATAAAGGAACTAGACGGCAAGGTGGATGCTTTTGGAATGGGTGGAATTGACCTCTACGTATCGTGTGGCAAAAAGAGGTACATTCTAAAAGACGCCATACCTATCGCACAGGCCGCACAGAAAACTCCCATCGTAGACGGCTCAAGGCTCAAGGGTACTTTGGAGAGAAGAGTCATACAGTACCTAGACCGAGAGCTTAACGTTCCGTTCGATGAGAAGAAGGTGCTTTTGGTCAGCGGTATGGACCGTTTTGGTATGGCCGAAGCCTTACAGGAAACAGGATGCGATCTAGTTTTGGGCGACCTCGTCTTTATCCTTAATATTCCTATTCCTCTAAGGTCCCTGAGCGCTCTTGACAAGATAGCGAGGGCGGTTGCTCCTATCGTAGTGAAGCTTCCTTTTTCCATGCTCTATCCCACAGGGGAAAAGCAAGACACGGTGCAATCCAAAAAGTCGGTGCATACCAAGTTCTACAATGAAGCTGATATCATCGCGGGCGACTTTTTGCTGGTGAAAAAGCACATGCCTGAGGACATGAGCGGAAAATCGATTATCACGAACACAGTTACCGCGGAAGATGTGGATATGCTCCGCAAACGGGGATTGAGCACTCTCATAACTACTACGCCTGAGATGGACGGCCGTTCCTTTGGAACAAATGTCATGGAAGCCCTTATCGTCGCTCTTCTCAAGAAGATGCCTGAAGAGATCACAGATGACGAGATAAACGAGCTTCTGGATAGGCTCAATTTTAAGCCTAGGATTGAGGTGCTAAACCCACCCTCCTTAATCCCATGAGCACGAGATGACGCAAGTATGAACTCAAAATTTGGAAGCACGAAGGAAGTGACGCGCTAGTGGGTACATTTGCCTTCATCATTCATCCCATTGATGTGAGCGATGTAGCAAGAAAGTTTCCCGTAAGTAGGTATATACCGTCGGGTCTTGTTGAAAGAGCAATTTCCCATCTTAAGCCGTTTAAAGTATCCGAGATAAATGGCGTAAGGTCGAGATATGGTACCGCAAATGGCTACTTTGTGACATGCCCGCTCACGCCACGTATGATGATGAGCATGCCCGAAGACAAGGTAATGGCGAAAATCATAGATTCGGCGAAGCTTGCACAAGATTTGGGTGCCAAGGTTGTTGGTCTAGGTGCCTTCACATCAGTTGTAGGCGATGCCGGTGTTACAATCAGCAAGAATGTAGACATAGCAGTAACAACCGGAAACAGCTATACTGTCTACACTGCCATAGAGGCGACCCTCAAGGCAGCAGAGTTAATGGAAATCGATATGGATGACGCCAACGTGCTCGTTTTAGGGGCAACGGGTTCTATCGGGCGTGTTCTTTCGCTGATCCTTTCAGACCACGGTTTCAAACTTATCCTCGCTTCGAGAAATATCGATAAACTAAATGAAGTTGCACGTGCAGTTGAGGAACGTTCTGGCACAACGCCTTACGTTACTACGGACACCAGGGAAGCCTTGAGACAGGCCGACGTGGTTCTTTGTGTAAGTTCGGCGGTAGAGGCAATAGTACATCCTTCCGATTTGCGGACTGG
>JAPXKJ010000009.1:0-36388 GCA_033810155.1 Bacillota bacterium
CAGAATACTTCAACCAAGAAGAGTTTAAGGATTTGTCCCAGAGTCTCGAAGGGGAATTCAGCGGGATAGGTGTGACTTTGCAGCTAGTAAACGGCAACACCACAGTCGTAAGCGTTTTCAAAGATTCCCCTGCTGAAAGAGCCGGGATAAAAGCGGGCGACATCATAGTAGAAGTAGACGGTCACGATCTTAGGGGAAAGGCGCCGAGTGATGCATCTGAGCTCCTGAGGGGCAAGGTGGGAACCACAGTCGTTGTGACTGTAAACCGCCCTTCTCTAGGACAGGATCTGGTGTTTAGCCTTAGGAGAGCAGTTATAACTTTGCATACCATAGACATGAAAGATTTGGGAGATGGACTGTTCTACCTGGATGTGGATCAGTTTACCTCGACTACCGGGAAGAACCTGTCGGTGATTATGACCGCCTTGAGAGAAGCCGGAGCCAAAGGTATAGTATTGGATTTGAGGGATAATCCAGGAGGGCTAGTGGACGCAGCTGTTGAAGTTGCAGGCGAGTTTGTACCAAAGGGCCCTGTGGTTCAGATTAGGTATAAAGGTGATTTAGAAGTGGTAGAGAACGAGAAGGATACAGTACCCATCCCTACGGTAGTACTCGTTAATAATGGTACGGCGAGCGCCTCAGAGATTGTGGCGGGGGCAATTCGGGATAGGGGAAAAGGAATTCTTGTGGGCGACAAGACATATGGTAAGGGTTGTATTCAGATGGTAGCATCTCTAGGCGAAAATCTAGGAGGGTTCAGACTAACTGTTGCTGAATACTATACACCTTCGGGGACGCGGATAGCTGGGGTTGGACTCAAACCGGACATAGAGGTTAAACAGGCAGCGGTACAATTGCCTCAGCGAGTCATCTACAAAAGACCTCTTAAGAAAGGCCTAGTAGGTCTTGACGTCTTAGCCCTACAAGAGTGCCTGAAGTTTTTGGGATTCGATCCAGGTGACCTCGATGGAGTTTTTGGAGCCAAGACAGAATCAGCATGGATGGCTTTTTTAAATGACAAGGGGCAGAAGTATACAGGATTTATTGGCGAAAAAGAAGTGGTCATGCTAAATGGAGCAGTGCTAGACAAATCTCTCGATGTCCCGGATGCAGTCTTTGAGGCAGGGGTTCTTGCTCTAAGAAAGCAGATCGAAATGTGAGTTTTCAAACATCTTGTTTCTAGTTTGGTCAGGTAATGGTACAATATGATTACGGTGATAAAAGCCTTGCCTTCAATTAGGGGAACTCGGACAGAAAGTCCGAGTTCCTTCGTATTTACTTGCAAACGCGTCTATGATTGGGTTTTGGTCTGAGGTGAACGCCAATACTCGATAAAGAACACTACCAGGATTGATACGAAAAGCCCAAGCACTCCGGCCACTGCGAAGTTTAGCATTTTCCTAGGCTTGACAGTAGAGATCCGTTGAAAACTGTGATTGAAGATGCCGTTTCTTACTTTTGTAAGAAAGTGGTTCTATCAAGTTCTAGAGATGGTAAAAGATAACGTTCCAAGGGCTGTAGACAGCTAGAATAACCTTCTTCCGGGGAATAGTTTGCGGCGCGAGGGCTGTGACCGTTTGCGAGGAAAGCTTTTTATGCTTGGTTCACCGTTAAGGACCTTAGATGTGTTCTCCCGGAATAGCAAGTTAATAGCCTGAGGCATGAGTTCTTTCTTTTGAAGAGTACTTCTTGCCTCAGTAAAAAAGAAGGCTCTTGAACATTGGTTGTGCGCGTCTGACGCAACGAAGTGGCACAGCCCTTCTTCTAGGAGCTTAAAAGCAAATCCCTGAATCTGCTTGCCAAACTTTCCAGCAATGCTGCCCGCAGTAATTTGGAAATAGACTCCCATATCACCGAGTTTTCTGAGCTTGGGTAAGTCAGCAGGCACGAAGGATCGCTCCGGATGTGCAAGAATAACCTGGTAACCTGCTAGTTCGAGATCATACACTTGATTGTAGACAAAATCGCCTAGCACCCCCGACGTGATTTCCACCAAGATAAAATCAGATCCGGCAAGTGTTATCAATCTGTCGTTCAAAAGTAAAGCATCTTGGAACTTATACTCACACCCGCTGTACAGGTTTATGCCGACGCTTCTGGCCATACTTGTGGCTTCGTCAAACTTTTTCCCGTAAACCTGTTCAAGATAGGGCGAGTAGTGGGATGCAGCTATGATGTCCGTTATCCCCTCTACCTTAGCTAGATTTAAAAGTGCATCTGTTTCTTCAGGTGACTGTGGGCCGTCATCTACACCCCAGAGAATGTGGCAGTGGATGTCAATCATTTTTACATTCTACCGTGAGTTCTTTTCTTTTTCTTTCGAACTGCTTTGCCTTGTTTGTCGTCTTCGTAATAGTAATAATAGTAGTAAGAGGAATAACCGAGATGGCTTTTGTTAACCCCGTTAAGAACTACTCCTATGATTTTTGCTCCCACTTTTTCGAAATTCTTTTTTGCCTGTATAGCAGCGTCCATTCTGCCAACAGTGGCAGAGATCACCAGCAGTACACCGTCGCTTATTCTTCCAGCTAACACTGAGTCGGTGTAGGCGACACAAGGTGATGAGTCTAAAATGATGTAGTCATACACGGTCTTCATTTCTTCAATGAACGTTGCGAACTTTTTAGACCCAACTAGTTCTGCTGGGTTCGGCGGAATGGGGCCCGTAGTCAAAATATCTAGGTTGCCAACACTGTCTTTTTGTACCACACTTTCCAGGGACCTGTCTTCTACCAGCAAATTCGTGAGCCCCACCCTATTGCTTATGCCAAACAAGCGGTGGACATTCGGCCTTCTAAGGTCAAGGTCAACCAAAAGAACTTGGCTGCCGCCTTGGGCCATGACCACGGCTAAATTCCCGGAGGTTGTGGTTTTGCCTTCACCGGGAAGGGGACTAGTTACTACTAAGGTTCTTAAGGGATTATCAGGGCTGGAGTATAAAATGTTCGTTCTAAGCACTCTGTAGCTTTCTGTTATTAAAGAACCGGGGTTGTGTAGTGTTACTAATTCTGGGCCAGGAAACATGCTTCTACTTGCCTCCTTCACTGCCTAAATCCGGGATGATGGTGAGTACTGGTAGACCTAAGTGCCTCTCCACATCTTCAGGCGTTCTTATCGAGTTGTCAAAGTATTCGAATATAAAAGCCAGAACTATGGCCGCCATTAATCCAACCACTGCAGCAACGGCCGCATTTAGAGTTTTTCTTGGACTCACTGGTTCATCAGGCACTGTTGCAGCGTCGATAACTTGAACGTTTTCTACATTCAGAATCTGCTGAACTGCGTTAATGAGTACTTTTGCCAATTTGTTTGCTATCAGGGCTGCCATGTTAGGGTCGGTGTTCTTTACGCTTATCATGATAATGCGAGTGCCGTTCTTAAGCTGGACGCTTACTAACTCGCTTAACTCTTCTGGTGTCATTTGCAGGTTCATGTCGTTTATAACCTGCTGAAGAACTGCGCGACTTGTGGCCAATTCTTGGTAATCCTTTACCAGTTCTTTTGCAATGGCCATCTCACTCTGGAGGGTTTGAGGGGTGCTAACATTTTCAGGTGTTACAGTAGCGCGCCCTGCGAACAAAGTAGTGGTTGCCTCATACACTGGCGTAAGCACAAAAAAACTCACAAGTGCAGCCACTACTACACAAGCAAGAGTTGTACCGATTATTACCTTAGCTCTACGCCTCAGTATTTGGAATATCTCCCTTAGATCAATTTCATCTTCCATGAGTTGTTGTTGCTCTTCCAATTACGATTCCTCCTCATAGAAACTAGACAAAGAAACAACATTCCTTGCTATTGTAACACCTTTAGATTTTGTTTACTAACAATGTACATCAAGGATTTGTGGTCAAGTCCTTTCTTTTCTGTAAAAAGCCCTCTGGTTGACTGATATGTAACACATGCCTAACACGGCGCGACGGTGGCCTGTTGTAATTCGTTGGTCGTCATCGCCGTTTGCTCTTGTTTCCACTCGACATACGCCCTCATATCGAAATATTGCCGGTCGGTTGACCAGGCTTCGTCTTTCTCCATGAGCAAAGCCCCTAGCAACCGCGTAGCCGATTCAACGTTGAGGAAGATACGGATAACTCTCTCTCGTCTACGCACTTCCTCGTTGAGTCTTTCGATACCGCTCAGGAAGATTCAAGACAGCCACCGCGTTGTCGAATCCCTGCTCCAGAATGTCCATGACCCTCTGAAGCATTTGCCTCGCTGTTTCCACGTCCGGCGCCTCCCAGATCACCTTAAGTTGAAAGTGAAATTCAGATTGCAGTTGTTTTGAGCAGGCGTCGGGGATGTTGCGTGTGAAGTGGGTCTGGCACCTCTGCCACATTACTTCCTGGAACTGAGTCTCAGCCGCTTTGCTTGCAAACCCATAACTCGCTCAATTTTGCGAACCTATCCTTTGCTTACAGTGTCCTTCCATTCATTGAGTTCTTCAGATAGACGTGTTACTTCGCCCTCGAGAATCTCAAGCTGCCCTGAACGGCGTATTTTGTCGAATTTCGCCTTCGTGGCATCCAATTCTTCTCTAGTCTCCTCTAGACGTTCTTGCAGGAAAGAGACTGTCAAGCTCGATACCTCAGAGCTCTTCTCTTGGGCAAAATCGATGTACAAACGGGCCACAGTGTTGACTATATCTGTGGCTCGCTGAGGGTCTTCATCTTCTACCTTGATTATCACTATATCAGCGGATTTGCCTGCTTGAACGGCTACTGATTCAGTTAGGGCAAATGGAGTGTACTTTTCTTCTGACGGCAAATCCAACTCGTCGATCACTTTTTCCATGAAGTAGGGGCTCTTGATGACTTCTTCCGGAACAGAAGTCTTAGATGCCAGTATCTGGGCAGACGCTTCATATACAGGCTCCAATATGAAGAAACTGATTACTCCGGATGCAAGAACTGCTAAGATGGTTACTGCAATGATTATGTTTTTTCTCTTCTATATCGTCGCCAAGAGTTCCCTAAGGTCAATTTCGTCATCATATGAATATTCATCATATCGCGCGTCGCAAGAAGCTCCGTCTTTGATCGTTCTCTCTTGGTTTTTGTGTTCGCCATTGCTGTTCAACGAACTCACCTTCTCAATCCCACTTTACTTTATAGGTTGTTTGCATGAAATCTATTTTGCCATCAATCCAAAAAGATGTGTTATTGCTTGAACCGCCTCGTCGTCTGTTTGTACCCCCTCAGGGAGCGTTACCTGGATTTGAGAGACAGTTCGTAACGCAGACAGCCAGTTTCCTGTTTCCTCAAGAAGATCTGCATTTGCTGTAGCCAGACTTAGGGTCTCAGCGCACAACCCGGCATTTCCTTCCAGGAAATATACTTGGCCAAGGGCCAAATGGATAACCGGGGTGGGATTCAAGTTGCTGGGATCCCACATCTCTAGGTGAAGGCCCGTCACCCTTGCTTTGCGTTCTTCCAGGCGGTTTGGTATATCCTTAATCCAATCAGCATACTTCTTCATGGCTTCTATGTGGAGATCCTTTTCCTCACCTGAGAGGTTAAGCGATGCTATTTGTGCCGCATGGTTAACAAGGGCAGTTTTTGCGGTATCGGCCAATGATTCATAGTATTGAATGTCTAAGGGAATCATATGGCTTACCTCGTACGCTATGTCTGCTGCCTCGTCATAGTAACCTATAGCGTTTAGGAGTCTGAAGCATGTCACCTTAGTGTCGAGGCTGTAAGGGCTGATTTCCATTGCTTGTTCGAGGTAGGCTTTGGCTTTTTCTGCGTCTTGGGCATCATTTGTTACAAAGAACTGCTGGATATATGTCCTAGCTACGTCTATGGCGTAACTTGATGTGTAAGGATCATACTGCATCGCCTTGGCCATGTATTCTCTTCCGCTAGGGAAGTTCCCTTGAGACATCTCGTACATCCCGTAGCTTCCGTATACCATACCTTCAAAGTACCGATTTGCGGGAATCATGATTACAAGGGCCAAACACACAATTAAAGCTCCATGAATCAGGTGTTTGCTTTGGGAAAACCCACTTGGCTGGGCGTATTGGCCTTGCTTCTTGGTCTTTGGGAGTGCCTTCTCTTCTTCCTTGTCCACGGTTTGTTTTGGAAATAGTTTGCTCCAAAGGGTTTTTCTTTTCTCTCCGTAAACATCTTCTTCGAAAGCCAGCCCAAGAACATTCCTTATAGTGATGTTCCCCAAAACTGCTTCGCATGACCCCAGAAGGCTTCCTGTTCCTGCGAATAAGGCTATGGCTATGGCAGGCAAAGACAGGTCAAAGTCTACGGCGCTATGTCCTACCAAGACAAACACCGCAAAAGCTATGCCTATGAGTTCAGATAGCAAAAGGGAGATCTTTTTGAGCGCTGACGGGTCCAAAATGTCCCTGACAGGTTCTATGTATGCTATCTGTGGGATGCGCTTCTTGCCTTTTTTCCCTTTTGATGACTTTGCCTTTGCTTCGGTCTGTGCTCCTTCTTGAGCAGGCTTAGGGGCTTCAGGCTTTGCGCGCAGTTTTTCTTTAACTTCCATATGGGCGCGTCTCGTTAGGCTCCATGCTTTTAGGGCCATACAGAGCACTAGAATCCAAAATGCGCTATAAGCGATGAGCCCAGGGTACCCTGTTTCTACTAGCACTTGAGCAAAATGGTTGTGTGGCTCTGTGAACCAGTAAAGGGTGGTTTGGTACCTATGGTAAAGGGCATCCCAGGCACCTGCTCCTCCGCCGAAAGGATAGTCCTTGGATATGGCAAAAGCATCTAGGCTTGCAAACCACCTTGATAGAAGGTTTCTGTCTGTCAGGCTTATCGATTTGAACCGCTGCACTATTGATTCAGGGAATACTTTGCTGAGGAGGTTCTGCCCTAGCTCAGTAGTTAACCCTAATACAATGGCGGCTATGAGTACCAGTCCTACTATAGCCCATATGTAGGAGGGCACAAAATGCCTGCGATGAGACTCAGAAACATCTTCAATAGGGGCTTTTTCCGCCGGTGCCTTGGCCTTTGCATAAGAACTGACGGTAGCTCTTATTAATTCCAAACCTAGAGATATGGCGATCCCTAGAAGCAGATAGTTTCTAACAACGGTGTAGTTGCTTTCGGGAAGCGCCGCAGATATTGGGGAGTTTACTAACAACACAGGCAGAAACGAAATCACAAACCGCACAAGGATACTTCCTCTTACCTCCTTTGGTAGGAACACGAAGTAGAGGACAACCGCAAGAGCAAATATGATCCACGTTGCTCGTGAATATGAAAGGACGATGACTAGGAGAACCATAAAACCTGATACTGAAAAGAGAATTCTGGCAAGCCAACGTGCCCAACTTTGCTCTAGTTCCTCTGCCTCAAGCCACGAGTGAAACAGCACAAAGAAAGCAAACATTTCGTATGCTGCCAAGGAGTTTGGATACTGAAAACTCCCATAGATTCTGCCTCCTACAACTGCAGCTTCATACTCTATGAGACCTGCACCTGCAAGAAGACCTACAAGGGCTGCGGCTATCCCACTTGCTACAATTGCCCATCTGAGGTATCTATTTGCTTTTTCGTCTCTGGCGGCGTATTTTGCTGCTAGGAACACACCGAGATATGTACAATATTTAAGGGCTCCGTCTACTGCGCCCTGCTTGTCGAGCGCCCACAGTATGCTGAGCCCGTATAGGCCGACTAAGATGATGAGCGCCAAATCAGGCATTGGCTCAAAGATTGTCTCTTTTCGAACTACGAGGATTACGGCTATCGCAATCAGAAACCACGCAGTCTTTTGGAAAAAAGGAAGATAATCTTCCCTAAAGAACAGTCCTCTTTCAAGTGGTCCTATCAATAGGATAAATGCAAGCCCTATAACCACAAGTGAAGACAAAATAGTTGATGCTTTTGATTTCTTGGCCATACCCTAGCCTCCCTGCAGGTAAACCCGTTGTCTCTAATAGTTCTCCGCCTTGTCCCTAAATCCTTGCTGATGCTGCTTGAACAATTGTATAGGAAGGCGAAGGGCAAACTCAAGATGGAGAGAGCGTTTGGTCCTTTTCACTCAGGGTATCAGGTTGCCAAACTGCCAAACGTATTGTAAAATCTTGGTTAGAAACACACAGGTACTTTGCCATTTTCGTAAGTCAATGCGTACCTACTCGCGAGAGTAATTGCCAATTGAATCCCACTAAGGAGTGATACTATGGAACAGAAACAGTCCACAAATCAACCAGTCGAGGGCCTTTTACGCATAAGAGTCAGCGAGGCAGATGCTCACTATGGTGGCGGTCTTGTTGCAGGAGCCAAGATTATGGAGTACTTCGGTGATGTAGCTACCGAATTGTGCATAAAGCACGATGGAGACGAAGGACTTTTCGCCGGCTATGACAGCGTTGAGTTCAAAGCTCCGGTTTTCGCAGGAAATTTTCTTGAAGTTAAGGGCAAGATCGTTGAGGTAGGCAGGCGTTCTAGGAAGATCGAGTTAGAAGCGTACAAGGTTATTGAGCCCCAGTACGATAAAGGGCCGTCCAAAGCCAGGGTCCTAGATGAGCCTATCCTTGTAGCGAGAGCCAGAGGCACCGTAGTTATTCCAAAGGAATAAGAGGAGGTTTTTTTCTAATGGATCCATTGATAATCACTGTTGCTCCCGTAGGAGCCGAAGTCACAAAAGAAAACAACCCGAACGTCCCCTACACCCCGGAGGAAATTGCCGAAGAGTGCTACAGGGCGTGGTGTGAAGGGGCAAGCCTTGCTCATATTCACGCAAGAAATGAAGATGGAACTTCGACCCAAGATCCGGACGTATACGCAAGGATCATCGAACTTGTCAAAAAGAAAACTGACATGATCATTCAGGTTTCAGTAGGCGGCGCAGTAGGCATGACCGTAGAGGAGAGGGTAGGACCAGTGAGCCTCAAGCCTGAAATGGCCACTTTAACGTGCGGGACATGCAATTTCGGTGACGGGATTTTTACAAATGCACAAGCGGATATCGAGTTTTTCGCAAAAACTATGCAACAAAACGGAGTCAGGCCGGAGTTTGAGATTTTTGAAGTAGGCATGATCGAGACTGCAATAAGGCTTGGGAAAAAGAACTTAGTGCCAATGCCAGGGCATTTTGATTTTGTGATGGGTGTCCCCGGGGCCATTCCGGGCGATCCTAGAAGCCTCATGCACATGATTTCTCTTATCCCCGAAGACTGCACCTGGACTGTTGCAGGCATAGGGCGGCATGAGCTGCCGCTGGGGGCTATGGCAATAACCTTGGGAGGAAATGTGAGGGTTGGGTTCGAAGACAACATCTACTACTCAAGGGGTGTCTTGGCCAAGTCAAATGCTGAACTAGTGGCACGAATGGCAAGACTTGCAGACGAACTGGGCCGTCCGGTTGCAAAGCCTGAAGATGCGCGCAAGCTCTTGAGATTGACATAGTTCTACAATTATAATACTTGAGGAGTAATCTTTCGCTTTGAGCAAAAGATTACTCCGTCTATGATGAAAACGCCAAAAAGAGGTGTGCAGCATTGCAGTTATTTTTGGATACAGCGAATGTAGAAGAGATCAAAGAAGCCCTTACGTGGGGCGTCATCTCGGGGGTTACAACTAATCCTAGTCTTGTGGCCAAAGAGAAGCGCGACTTCAAGGTTCTAGTAAAAGAGATTTGTGACATGGTTCCGGGGCCTGTTTCCGCAGAGGTCATTAGCCTTGATTCTCAAGAAATGATAACAGAGGCCAGAGAATTGGCGCGGGTAGCTTCTAACGTTGTCGTTAAAATACCAATGTGCATAGAAGGGCTTAAAGCAGTTAAGGCCCTTTCTCAAGAAGGGATCAAAACTAACGTTACTCTCGTATTTTCAGCTAATCAGGGACTTTTGGCAGCTCTTGCGGGTGCAACCTATGTGAGCCCGTTTGTAGGAAGGCTTGATGATGTAGGCAATGAGGGAATGGACGTAGTAGAAGACTTGGTAATCCTAATCGAAAACTATAACCTTCCGACAAAAGTAATAGCAGCATCTATTCGTCACCCTATGCATGTCCTTGAAGCAGCCAGGATTAGCGCTCATGTAGCTACTGTGCCGTACAAGGTCTTAGAATCGATGACACGTCATCCTCTTACCGACATTGGCATAGTTAGATTTCTAGACGACTGGGCAAAAGTTCAAAATGAACTTATATGAGGTAACGTAAATGAAATGATATTGCGAACAACTTATACTTATGATAACCTCAGGAGGGAGTAAAAATCAGTAGTCTTCCACAAGACGTACCCTCTAGTAATCAATAAGCAATGTGATTCTGGGTTTTCGAGATAGGTTCTTTGCATTCTTACGCGCTTATCATTTTCCCAAGAGTCTTGTATAAAGTGCTTTAAGGTGAAGGTTGAAACTGTAACAATTCCCAATGTCTACGAAAGCAATCTACGATGGCATTGAATATTACCACACAAAAAGAAGGTGTTAGCATGGTTGAAAATGACGTTCCTTTTGAAGAGAAACATCTTGTTTCAGGCGGAGAGATAACCGACGGAACCTCTCTAACCCTGGATGAAGATTCCAAAGAGACACCAGGGGGCGAGGAAAAACCTGTTAAGAAAAGAGGAAGACCTAGGAAGAAGACAATAGAGAACCAACAGGCAGATAAGAAAGACGAGCCGGAGGAAGAAAAGCCCAAAAAGACGCGTACAGTGCGCAAGAAGACCAAGCAAGACGAAACCCTCTTAGAACTAGAACCAGCCGAGAGCGTGACAGTCGAACCGAGTATTTCTCAGGAAGCTCCTGTGGAACAAGCCGTTTCGAAAAAAAGAGCGGGTCGTCCCAAAAAAGTTGAAACTACCCCAAAGGAAGTCCCAGAGAAAGCACTAAATGAGGAGATTGAGGAAGTAATGGTGGATCAGTTGGCTGAGCCCAAATCAGAAGAGACTGCCCTCGGAGAGGAGTCTATAAAGGATCAATCGTCCGATGAGTCCCTCCCAAGCGTCGCCTCTGCGCAGATCTCCTTGGAAGCGCAAAAACCGTCAGTAGTCGCGGCGAAGCCAGAGCATTCTGCTGCGAAGTCTGTAGCTGTTGCGACAGACTCTTTGGCGAGAGAGCAGGTGAAAGCGGTTCCCAAAACCAAGCCCGGTTCTGGTCCTTCCATGGCCGAACTTGAAGAAATGACCCTTGTAGAGCTCCAAAAAGAAGCGAGAGAACTTGATGTCGCAGGGTATTCGACCTTAAGAAAGAAAGAGCTTATTTTTGAGATCTTAAAAGCTAAGACTCGTGCGGGCGGACTTATCTTCGCTGAAGGTTTGTTGGAAATCCTCAATGAAGGGTACGGTTTTTTGAGACCGGCTTTTTATTTTCCGTCCAAAGACGATATATACATCTCTCCTTCTCAGATAAGAAGGTTTGACCTAAGGACTGGGGATCTAGTAACAGGCCAAGTGCGTCCTCCTAAGGATAGCGAAAGATATTACGGACTCCTTAGGATAGAGGCAATCAACGGCCAGGATCCGGAGGTCGCTAGGGAGCGGCCCAACTTCGAAGGACTCACACCTATTTTCCCCAACGAAAGGTTCAAACTTGAAACATCGAGAGACGAGCTGTCAGGAAGGCTACTTGATCTTGTGGCACCTATAGGTAAAGGGCAAAGAGGCCTTATAGTCTCTCCTCCCAAAGCAGGCAAGACGGTCCTGCTTAAGGCCCTCGCGAACGCTATTACTAAGAATCATCCAGACACCTACCTTATGGTCCTGCTAATAGATGAACGTCCTGAAGAAGTTACCGATATGCAAAGGTCCGTAAGGGGCGAAGTGATTGCCTCTACTTTTGACGAGCCGCCGACCAATCACGCCCGGGTTAGCGAGATGGCTATAGAGCGAGCAAAGAGGCTGGTTGAAACGGGTCGGGACGTAGTCATACTTCTAGATAGCATTACAAGGATGACAAGAGCCTATAACTTAATAGAACCCCCTTCTGGTAGAACGCTAACAGGCGGAATGGATCCTGCTGCGTTTTACAAGCCCAAGAGGTTTTTTGGAGCCGCCAGAAACATCGAAGAGGGCGGAAGCCTGACCATTCTGGCCACCTGTCTTGTAGATACAGGCAGCAGAATGGATGACGTAATCTACGAAGAATTCAAAGGCACAGGCAACATGGAAGTCCACCTTGATAGGAAACTTGCGGAGAAGAGGATTTTCCCGGCTATCGACGTCAAGCGTTCAGGTACTAGGAAAGAAGAACTCTTGCAAAGCAAGGAAGAGCTTGAAGCCATGTGGCTTTTCCGCAAGATGACCAATGAGATTGAGCCTGACAAAGTACTCGAGGCCCTCATAGACATTCTCAGCAAGACAAGGACAAACCCAGAAGCATGGAATATCATAAGAAAACGACTGTCTCTGGTTAGGTAAGAAGTGTCTCTTGGGCTATCGGTGCCTAAGGTCTAAGTAGCGTACCTTTCGAGGTATGATAGAGGAGATAATTCGAAGATGGCTGTGTCGGATTTGCACGTGCACTCTTTGGCTTCCTGCGATAGCGATGCAAGCATTTGGGAAATGTGCGACAGAGCGTGTGAACTAGGTATTGAGGCAATTGCTTTCACAGAGCACTTGGAGTTCAGACCCCAAGATACCTGTTACGGGAAGTATGACTATGATAAAGCTATGTCTGTTTGCGAAAGCGCAAGGGATTATTACAACGGAACTCTCAGAATTCTTTTTGGCGTAGAGGTAACGTACTGGTCAGATATTGAGGATGAAATCCGCGCCTACCTTAGTCGTTACCCTTTTGATGTAGTCATAGGCTCTGTCCATGATGCCCCGCCCATTGACTTTTGGAATCCGGCCAACGCAAGTTATGTGGGTAGTAATCGGGATGCTGCAAAGAAGGCAATGAAACTTTACTTCGAACAAATAAGAAGATTAGCATTGTCAGGGCTTTTCGACATAGTGGGACATCTGGGTATTTACAAGCGATACATCCAAACATGGCCCGATCCACTACGCGATAAAGAACTCGAGCAAGCGCTTATCGCAGCCTTGGATGCTATTGTAAAGAACTGTAGGCTGGAACTAAATGCAGCAACTTTGCATAGAGCAGTGCCTTTGCCGTTACCCAGTGTGGAAGTTTTGAGAATATATAAGGAAATGGGCGGTCGTGTACCTACGTACGGGTCAGATGCTCATAGTCCGTCACGATTGGGAACGAACTATGACATTGCCAACAAATTGATCAAAGAAGCTGGGTATGATGAATTTGCCTCATGGCGTGATGTAATACGTCGCTCCGGGTCCTTATGTGCTCAAACTGCAGCAAGCGAAGGAGGAAGCGAGTCTATCTAAAAAGTAGGTAATTGGACCCTCATTATCGTTTCATTTCATGTTGCTTCCTTGATAGACATAACGTCAGGTGCTATACTTTCTATCGAATGGTCATTTTGCTTTACAATCTGATTGAGGTGATTTATGTGAAACCCGGTATCCATCCTGAATACTACGATACTACAATAACCTGCGCTTGCGGCACGGTCTATCACGTAGGTTCTACTAAGAAAGATATACGCGTTGAGATTTGCTCTAACTGTCATCCCTTTTTCACAGGCGTACAAAAGATCGTAGACACCGGTGGTAGAGTTGAGAAGTTCAGAAAGAGATACGGCTATCTTGAGGGGGAGAAGACTCCCGAAGAGATTCAAGTCGCAAGAACCAAGAAAAAAGAAGAGCGCTAGCTGAACATTTAAGAATACCGGCAGAATTCTATTTTGGTATTTCGGGATTTCTGCCTTTTTATTTGCCCGTATGTGTTAAGGGAGTTTCGCGGAAGGGAAGGCAGGGGGTAGCGTGAGCCAGGAAGGGCGCCCGTCTTACGGCGGGCAGGCAGTCATAGAAGGGGTCATGATGCGAGGGCCGAACTATGTGGCTCTTTCGGTGAGGGATCCGGATGGAAACATCAAATCTCTTGCCAAAGAAGTCAAATCCTTATCTCAAAGGAACAGCTTTACTCGTCTTCCTATAGTCCGTGGGATGCTTTCATTGTGGGAGTCATTATCCTTAGGGATTGGCATGTTGCTCGAATCGGCAGAAATCGCATCGCCTGAAGAAGAAAAGCCTTCTGATAGCTCGCTAACCATATCTGTACTATTTGCCGCTGTTTTGGCTGTAGGGTTGTTCATAGTCTTGCCGTCTTTTGCAACCGAATGGATTATGAGAGCGGTTTCTCTTTCGGGCGGAACTTGGGTGAGCTTTATTGAGTCCGCAATGCGTCTTAGCATCTTGGTGATTTACATTTTGGCAATCTCTCAAATGGAAGATATCCAGAGGATCCTTCAGTACCATGGAGCCGAACACAAGGTCATATGGGCGCTCGAGAAGAACTCGTTCAATCCCGAAGAGTTTGGGACTTCTAAGGAAGCGGTAGATGGAGTAGGCGAAAGCGCAATCCATGGGAGCGACGGTTTTCAGAGGGCGGTTGGGTCTTTGGTTGAAAAGGCTCAATGGGAATCCAGACTCCATCCACGATGTGGGACGAGTTTTCTGTTCATAGTAGTTCTGGTAACCTGGCTCGTTTTCCTATTTGTGAGCCCTAGTTCTTTACCTTTGAGGATTCTAAGCAGAATTGCGTTACTGCCTCTAGTTGCGGGATTAGCATATGAAATCCTCAGGCTTTCAGCAATACATGAAGGTATCATGTGGGATGTTTTGAAGGCACCAGGTGTGTATATGCAGAAACTTACGACCAAAGAACCTTCGAAGGATCAACTTGAGGTGGCGGCAACTAGCCTTCTGCTTCTTGTTAAAGAAGAATCTCAGGTTGTGTAAATGGTTGGATAAAAGAAAAGGAGGGAGAGTTTATTGAGCACATTCGATGTTGAGGCTAATGGATTTTTGGACAAACTTGAACTCCTGGCGAAAAGGTATGAGACGGTAAGTGCGCTTTTGGAGGATCCAGAGGTGTTTTCAGATCCTCATAAATACAAGGATCTGGCAAAGGAAAAGGCCCGTCTCGAGGATGTAGTAACCAGGTACAAGCGCTATTTGGAAATAGCGTCTCAGATAGAGAACAGTAAGGAAGTATTGGAGAAAGAAACTGACGAAGAGATGAGGATTCTTTTCGAAGAAGAAATCCAAAACCTTACCGAGGAACAGAAAGAGGTTGAAGAACAGCTAAGACTTGACCTCATACCCAAAGATCCCAACGACGACAAAAACGTCATCATAGAAATTAGGGCTGGAACCGGTGGAGATGAAGCCGCTCTTTTCGCGGGTGATCTTTTCCGTATGTACGGCATGTATGCTGAAGGTAAGGGTTGGAAAACAGAGATCCTCTCTAGCAATCCAACTGATTTGGGTGGCTTCAAAGAGGTCATTTTTGCGGTCGAGGGAGAAGGAGCCTACAGCCGGCTCAAGTACGAGGGCGGGGTTCACAGGGTCCAAAGAGTTCCTTCAACTGAATCAAGCGGGCGAATCCATACTTCTACTGCTACGGTTGCAGTCATTCCTGAAGCCGAAGAGGTGGATTTGGTGATAGATCCCAAAGAGATAAGGGTTGACACGTTCTGCGCCTCCGGACATGGTGGTCAGGGCGTAAACACTACGTATTCGGCAGTAAGGCTGACCCATTTGCCAACGGGTATCCAAGTGAGCTGCCAGGATGAAAGGTCTCAGATACAAAACAGGGAAAAAGCAATGAGAGTCCTTCGCTCGAGACTAAAAGCTATGATGGAGGAAGAGCAGAGCCAAGAGATCACTGAGTTTCGTCGTTCGCAGGTAGGAACGGGTGAACGTTCTGAGAAGATACGGACTTACAACTTTCCTCAAAACCGGATAACCGACCATCGTGTGGGATACACTACTCACAGACTGCCTCAGGTGCTTGACGGTGACTTGGATGAAATAATAGACGAGTTAGTTAAGAATGAACAAAACGAGAGATTAGAAGCCATGGCCGTGCGAGGATGATGCCCTTTACGGGTATGATTTTCCGCAAAAGGCGAGGTGTAAAAGAAGTAATATGGAGGTACGCGAGGCCCTTTCTTTAGGGCAAAAAGCCTTGTCGGGTAAAAGCGAACGATCATCGAGAGATGCTCTGCTTCTTTTGTCCCATGCCCTGAATTGCAGTCTCGAAGACATCTATATCCACCCTGAGCGCATAGTGACACCAGAAGAATACGATGCTTATGTATCTTTCTTGAGAAGGCGAGTAGAAAACGAACCCATTGCGTACATTTTGGGCTACAAGCACTTTATGGGAAGGGAGTTCAAAGTAGATAAAAGAGTCCTTATCCCGAGACCTGAAACCGAAATACTGGTTGAAAGTGCACTACGCCTCATAAAGGAAAAGACCCGTCCTGTCATCTGCGACATTTGCTGTGGCTCAGGCGCAGTAGGGCTCTCCATAGCAAAGGAACTCGAAGGTGGATTTTGTTTCCTTACTGATATCTCTTCAGATGCACTCCAGGTAGCTTGCGAAAACGCCAAGAGGTTGGGGTTAGACCAAACAAGTGCGGTGCATCTTTTGCAAGGCGATGGATTGGAACCGCTCAGGCCAAAAGGGTTGGGGGGAAAAGTAGATATTATGGTTTCGAATCCGCCCTACATACCTCGCGGCGAGATCGCTAACCTATCTTCTGAGATTAGGGACTTCGAACCATGGTTGGCGCTAGATGGCGGCGACGATGGAACCGAATTCATACGAATGCTTATAAAATCGGCTCCTACTTTTCTCAAGCCAGGAGGGTATCTGCTGATTGAGATAGGCTATGGCCAAGTAAATGCATGTGTTGACGCGGTGTTTCAGTCTGTGGAGCGTCCTTCCGAAGTTTTGAACTTAGAGAGAGGGGAAGTGACGAGTGTTACTAGCGGATTGGGACCTCAAACGCTTCTTAGTCCTCCTCATCTTCTTGTAAAGACTGAATTCTATGCACCTTGCGAATCTCCTTGGCTCAAGTGTTGGACCATATGCGACTATGCCGGAATAGAGAGAGTATTTGCTGCGCAAAAGAAATGACTAACATATCTTTTGCAGATACGTTACTAAGATAACCGCAGCGGAAATGCAGACTATGCTGAACTAGAAAAGGAGTGTTCATTTTGAAGATAGGAGTATTATGGAGAAGATTTAGAAATGTTGAGCAGCATATGAACCTCGAGCCTGAGAGAATCTATGACGACGCTTACCTTGAGGCGCTTCAATATTCCCATGGGCTAAGGGATGCAGGGTATGACACATGCCTGATCGAGTGGCGAGATGAGCGCTGTGAAACCATGCGCGAAATCGAAGGTGAGAAAGTTGATCTGATCTTCAATGCCTCGAGCACCAAAGAAGTTGCTTTCTGCGAAGTTTTTGGACTGCCATATGTTGGCTCCGATCTAGGCCTTGTAGCGACTGATAAGGCGTTCAGGAAAGCCGTTGTTGGCTATCATGGTCTTACGACTCCTCGATTTGTAGTCGCAAAGGACGAAAACGCCATTCCGGAAATTCCGTTTGGCTATCCTGTTTTTATCAAACCGTTATCAGGCAGAGGTAGCGCTGGGATTGGAGAAGACAATATTGTTTTTGACCCAGAATCAATCCGTGAAGTGGTAGCGAAAGTCGTCCATGGCGTTGGTCAACCGGCACTGATAGAAGAGTACATACAAGGTAAAGAAATCACAGTCGGAGTCATAGGCTTTCGTGATCCTGTCGCTTTGCCGGCAGTGGAGATTGAGTATAACTCTGCAACCACCAATACTTTTGAGCACAAGATGTTCGATCGCGAAACCATCTATTGTCCTGCTCGTTTGCCCTCTGTAGTTGAAGAAGACATCCGGAACACTTGCCTTTTAATCTATAGGGTGCTGAACGCAAAAGACTACGCAAGGATCGATATGATCTTGGACGACCACTTGGAGCCTTATTTTTTGGAACTCAATACATTTGCCGGTCTTACCATGGAATCGCAGTTTGCAGAAGATAAAACGATGCGGTTGCATCACGGGTATATGGGGTATGCTGCCAAAGCTTCCGGTATGAGTCAAGCTGAGTTGCTTGGGTCGATTGTCGAGAGCGCGCTCGATAGATATGGGATGTCTGGTTGAATGCATCAACAATCCGGTTGCAATCTTACAAGATTCCTGAGGGCACCCTCATAAAATGTTGACACTTCAAAATCCACAGGCGTATACTTAAATCGTATCTCTTATTGATATGCACTATGTAAGCGTGGCCGTAGGCAAAGAAGGTTTCCTTACCGCATAAAGGGGGTGGGAGTCTTCTCGTTGACGCGGTTGTCCTCTTGAACCTTTCGCGGGTAGATTGCAGCTCACAATTCTGTAACGCAATGAAATCTTGTAGCATATTCGCCCTCATGAACGAATTATGTAAACAGCCCACACCTGGTGTGTTTAATGCCTGCATGTAAGCCTTCTAATTGATCTCGAATAGCTCACTCATAGGACCATCGAAACGAGGTAGATGGGCAGTATCTAAGTTAAGGAGAGGTAGGTGGTTTCGAAATGTTCTGGTTAGCAGCGGAAGAATCTGCAAAACCAGTGCTAGGTTTCCTTGCACCTGGCAAGGTGGCACAGTGCTTTACTATGGTAATCATGCTATTACTCGTGTATATCATGATTCAGCGCGCAAAAGCAGGTTTGCCCACACGACAGATCCGGAAAATCCCAGGACTTGATGCTGTGGACGAGGCGGTCGGGCGAGCCACAGAAATGGGGCGTGCAGTTCACTTCAGCCCCGGTCTAGGAGGTGTTTCTAATCCGGCCACCTTCGCTGCCTGGGCGTTTTTGTCATATGTCGCAAGACTCTGCGCAAGTTATGATACACGGCTTATAAATACCAACAGAGACTATCTGGTTCATGCTATCAATGAAGACATAATCAAACAATCCTACCTAGAAGCCGGACGACCGGAAGCCTATAACCCTGATGATGTCAGGTGGCTATCGGATTCCCAGTTTGCATATGCAACTGGAGTTCTTGGCCTTTTTGAACGTGAGCAACCTGCAGCAAACATCATGATTGGGTACTTCTACGCTGAATCTATGCTATTTGCCGAGGCCGGTGCCATTAGTGGAGCGATTCAGATTGCAGGGACGACAAACACTACTCAGCTCCCGTTTTTTGTTGCTTCATGTGATTATACCTTGCTCGGCGAAGAGATTTATGCGGCTTCTGCCTATATTTCTAAAGAGCCGGTTCTAATTGGATCTGTAGTGGGTCAGGACCTAGGAAAGATGTTAGTCCTTGTGATCATCATTTTAGGGACTATTCTTGAAAATGTGACTGAGGAAAACGTGCTGAGAACGCTTCTTAAGATGTAACACAAGGAAGATCACAAGTGGTTGTAACAGGTATGTGGAACTAAACTCTCTTGGAAGTCTCAGACCACCATCTGGGACACGTTAGATAAACTGCGGACTAGGGGGGTTAGAGATGAAAAAGCAATTGCCGCTTATATTAACGGCGGTTGTAGCATTATTCATAATATTTGCCAATTTCACGTTCTATGGAACTGAAAAGGAACTGACAGGGAAAATAGATCGTTACTTCTTGATATGTCAAGCGGCCGCATTCATGGTCGGTGCCATAAACTTGACGAGGATTCACACTACTAACATTCGGCGAAAGCGCGGAGGGTATCATAACTCGATCGCGCTTCTTCTATGCTTATGGGGATTTTTCATCCTAGGTCTGATACAGAGCAACAGTGGGCCTACCTACATGTGGATATATGAAGCGACTATAGTGCCTATGGAGGCGACGATGTTCTCAGTCGTAGCTTTCTTCATCGCATCTGCAGCATACCGGGCATTTAAGGTTAAAAGCCTAGAGTCTGCGGTACTACTGATTAGCGCACTCATTGTGATGTTAGGCAACGTTCCCATAGGGTCGTTTCTATGGAGCGGTTTTCCAGAAGTAAAAGACTGGCTTATGTCAGTTCCCAATTCGGGAGCTTTTCGGGGAATAACAATCGGAACCTATATAGGTGCTTTTGCTACTAGCCTACGCATTCTTCTAGGTCTTGAACGTGCCCACTTGGGCGCGCGGGATTAGGGGGTGGCACATTTGCTGGAAAAACTAGAGCGGGTTGACCGTAGGATCATATTTCTCGTTTTGGCGTTGGCCCTGATAATACCTCTATTCGCACCTATTGGACTTCCGTTGACGATCAGTCCTCCGACTAGAGCTTTCTATGAGGTGATGGAGAGTTTGCCCGAGGGATCTATCTTGTGGTTCGGTTGCGAGTATTCCCCTGGCGCGTCTGGAGAGCTTAACCCTCAGCTGGCGGCTGTGTTCAGACACGCAATGTCTAAGAACCTAAGAGTGATTGTGTTCAGCCTATGGCAGGATGGTCCGACTCTTGCTCGAAGCGTCGTAGATCCAATAGCTGAGGAAATGGGCAAAGTCTATGGGGTAGACTACGTGAACCTGGGCTACAAACCAGGCGGAGTAGCTGCGCTTAGAACTATCCTGCATGATGTATGGGCTGGCTGCGCCAATGTCGACATAGATGGCACTGCACTGTCAGAGTTGCCGCTAATGTCCGAAGTTCGGGTCATTGACCCTGACACGATAAAAGCAGTTATAGTGTTTTCGTCAGGAAGCCCTGGCGATGGGGACTATCTGACTTACTGGACAGAACCTTTGGGGATTATTCTGATGAGCGGGCAAGTGGCTGTGCAGGTCCCAACGAGGATGCCACAGCTGCAATCAGGCCAGCAAAAGGGTCTCATACCAGGGTTAAGCGGTGCTGCAGAATACGAGATGCTGATGGGAAAACCGAGTACGGCAACCCAGCTTATGGACTGTCAGTCTATGGCTCACCTTGCCATCATCGTCTTTCTGATCATAGGGAATATTGGTTACCTTGGGACGGTATTCGGGAAAAAGGGGGGTAAAGAATGACACCCACACAGACAACTTTGGCTGCCATTGGCACTTTAGCGTTATTCACCTATCTTTACAAAGAAAACGCTATATTTAGATTTGCGGAACACTGCATGATAGGTTTGGCGGCCGCTCACTCATTGGTGATGACATGGGATAACTACTGGAAACCGACACTTACTAAAGACATTCCAGGCGGGGAGTGGTACCTCATAATACCACTCTTACTAGGGCTTCTTATATATACTAGGTATTTTGGCAAAATATCGTGGTATGCCAAAATTCCAATGTCGCTATGGGTGGGCTATGGTGTTGGTTACACTCTAGCATACAATCCTAGACCCTTTTTGACTCAAGTGACAGCGACATTCCTTAAACTTAACACTTTCGACAATGTTCTGTTTCTCTTATGTGCTATTTGTGTCCTGGCGTATTTCTTGTTCACTGTATCCCATGAGAAAGCAAAGTCGGTGAAGTATATGTCATGGTTCGGGCGGTTTGCCATTATGGTAGCTCTGGGAGCTTCTTTTGGCAACACTGTTCAGGGTCGTCTTTCGCTTCTCATTGGCCGGATTAGATTCCTTCTGGAAGACTGGTTGAAGATAATTAGCCTAGGTTAGTGTTAATGAGATCTACTTTGATCGATCGTAAAACAGCCCAACGGTCGGCTAACCGGCTTCTGATCAGCTGACTTGTTAGGCTGTTTTTCTAGGTGTTTTGCCACATGACCACCTAGATTCTTGTAATATAGGTCTAAGCTATCTTGAGAAAATCTCTCAAAAGAAATTGAAGGCGACCCAAGAGCACCGATATTCTTGACATTACAGTGTTTCCAAAGCTTGCGCCAAACGCCACGAGCAGGAATATTCGCCCTGTATCGGTCACACCTCTCATAAACGGTCCCTTTATAGGTACTGTGAAGAAGAAGTACGTTACGACTGTAACAACCCCGAGCACGAACAAGATGTTGTTTATCGTATTAAGTGAGAGAAAAGTAGCTTGTATCTGGCTGAAGAACAAAGCGGGCGTCTTGGTGAAAACATATGCGGCGCCAACTCCAAGGAAAAATGCCATTGGAAATCGGGCCAGCCAGGCTATGGATCTTATGAACCTTGTATACATCAATAATCCAAGGATAATAGGTATGAGCAACCAGACTTTCTTGTTGTTCACTATATCAACGGTCACTGCGGGTTTGATGTAGTTGTGGAAAGTTAACACTATCCCGTTTGCGGCAGTGATCGAAACCATGACTGTTTCGGCCAAACGAAACAGTTTGTTGTCTTTATAGAGAACCATACTGTAAATGCAGATTGTAAAGAAGGCCGCTAACCATATTTGTAACTGTTCCATGAATGTGTCACCCCCTAATATATAGTTATCCCTCTCGCTTTTCACCTAAGAAATAGCCTAAGTTGCCGAGGATGATAAGAACTATGACCAAAATGTGAGCAAACGATTGGGAGTCCATTCCCGTAATCGCGTCGCCAGGAGCTCCCAACAAAAACTCGTATTCAGCAGCCCCTCTAAGCCCAGCAAGCAGTCCTTGATATTGGCGGGACGAATAAAACACCATTTCACTAGTAGCTTGAAGTGCTGTTGTTCCTACAGCGTAAGGGACTTTTGTAGGAATTATCGCCATCTGAAGTAGCTTTTCGGCTGGGCTAGGTACCACTGCAACCAGGGTCAGTACCAGATCAGCCTTGGCTAGTGAGTCAAATCCTTGCATTATGGGGAATTTGTCTAGAGGGTCTCCGTTCATGTCACAATAGGCGGATGCTTCCCAGAAGTTATCTACCATCTTTTTCATAAAGACATCTCCGCCTGGTTTGTACCCTAAGTTAATCCAATCAACCCCATACTCTAGCCCGAGTTCTTCGGCTACTTTTGCTGCTACAGACTGGGAAACCATAGCGCCCTCGTCTACTCCAGATACCATGATTATCTTTCCTTGTTTTTGTGCAACGTGCTTGAAGATGCAAATCAGCTGTGGGTTCATCTCAACGACACAGTCTGTTCGGTAGTTAATAAAGACGAGAACTTTCCCGCCTTCTGGCAGTTTGTCAACGGTTTCAAAGAAATCTTGAGCTTGTTGTCCTACTTTGATCGGAAGTCCTAAAGGCTTTACGATTGGAAGCGCCACAACGATCATCAAAATAACATAGTAGACTCTGCGATCGAGGCTTCCTAAACGTTCCCAAATATTCATTGGCTCACCTCCTATTCGCCAGTTGATGCATATGGTCTTTCTAGTCCCAAAAAGATCCTAACTGCGGTAATAAACGCTCCAAGATAAGCGCAGAGGGCAACCCCTCTTTGCGCGGCTGTGTTTGGAATGTCCATTATCCAAGTGGTTGCAGTGCCAAAAAACGGGAACAGAGCTTCTCCTAGAGGTGCTCTACCCATAAGCACGATTATTGCCGCGACTAACAAAATGGCCGCATCTCGGGTTTTGGCCCTAAAGGCCCGATACGCTGCGGATACGATGTAAAAGGCAAGCACAGAATAAAACGTTGCTCCGAGAGGTACTTCCGTAGATTCAAAGATCCATGTATATAGTTCGTCAGTAGGTCCTTTTACTAGGCCATATGCTAGATACCCGAACGTTATTACTAACATTAGTATTGATAGATCCCAGTCTTCGCCCTTTCTTTTTATGTTTTTGAGATGGACAGTGCTAAGATTCACAAGCCCTATGCAGCAGACCATAGCTGTTCCCACTATGTACCACTGGTCGATCTCATCGCTTACGCCAGGCAATAAAGTAGAGAAAACGCTAATCAAAATAAGTACTACTGCGATCACTGTTATCATATACGGTACCTGGGTCTTCATCTGCTACCACTCTCCTTTCTACCAGTTCAATATGGAGTTTAGAACTTCCAGACCACCGAAGGTTTTAAGTACCGCTCCCAAAACCAAAAGGCCTGCCACGAAAAACTTCGCCCAGTCTTCGGCAACTATGGTAGCAATCCTCACTGGGTCTTTGGTAAGGTACGCTGCAGCGGCATATATCTCTTCACCTATGAGCGCATAGTCGCATGCTGCTACGAAAAAAGGTATTTGGGTGATTGCGGCGGTTCCGCCTACTTGAATGGCGCCTGCTTGGTTGCCTGCTTCGGCATACATAAGAGCGTCAAATGCGAAGTCGCCGATCATTATGTTTGTAGCCACTTGTTCTTTAAACATAAGAGCGATTATGCCTAATGCATAACCATAGTAGTGGTCTGAAAACCACCGGACGTCATCTGGTCGATAGTTCTCAGACTTTCCCTCGGATGCGTATGCTTGCTTTACGATTTCCTGAATTACAGGATAGACACCAGAATATGGTACGCATACGATTAGACGTGTATCGTATCTAGCTGTCATCTTTGCGACCTCTGAGAGGACCGCCATAGAGGCCAGGAGCTGTGGCTGGTCGAAACCGCCTGCGCCAGGCAGATAAAACACAGGTCGATCCATTTCCGTCGCCCTGCCGACACCTTCTTCTATGGCATCTAGTCCCGGAATCCTACGTATGTTCCACATCGCACCCTTTTTCTTTGTTTTTCCCATGATGTAGACTACACAAACGATAAGACTCAGGATGAACAGAAGATCAAATCCCATTCCCTCGTTCAACAATGCTTTTCACCTCCAATATGTAGTAGATGATGTCTGATGTCTGATTATCATTCTACAAAGCCTGTAATTATTCCTGCTCTTCACAATCTCCAATGAGGGGAAATTGAAACACAGGGTTGAAATAGGACGACAAGAGTGTCATGATAGATGTCAGACAACATGCTAACAGACATTTCTAATGTTGAAGTTCAAATGGTAGGCGATCAAATGCAGAAAGGAACTATCTTCAATATCCAAAAGTTTTCGGTTCACGATGGTCCAGGGATACGCACCACCGTATTCCTCAAGGGCTGTCCTTTGAGGTGCAAATGGTGTCACAACCCCGAAGGGCAGTTGATGGCAAAAGAGCTGGTCACGTACGATTCAAGATGCGTCAAATGTGGTCTTTGTATAAGGGTTTGTCCCCAGGATGCCATATGTTTTGTACATGCGGATTCTGGGCTACGTGTAGAAGAAGGGGTTTTGGATCTAGGGTCAGAGGACTTAGCGGTCGTAACAGACACAAAGAGGTGTACTGCGTGCGGAGATTGCGTTTCCGTATGTGCTTCGGGCGCACGAGAAATCGCAGGTAAAGAAGTATCATCCGATTACGTTCTTAATGAAGTTATGAAAGATCGGATTTTTTACGAGCAGTCAGGGGGAGGCGTTACTTTTTCAGGTGGAGAGCCCTTTATGCAGTCTGCGTTTCTTCTGGAGTTGTGCGAAATGTGCAAACAGGAAGACATCAACGTAGCAGTAGATACATCAGGGTATGCACCTTGGAAGCAAATTGAGGATATAGTGCCTTATGTGGATATGTTTCTCTATGACGTAAAAATCATGGATCCCAAGAAGCATGTGGAGTATACAGGAGTTTCAAATTCTTTGATCCTTGAGAACTTAAAAAAACTGTCCGAGATTCACAAAAGGGTCATTGCGAGAATCCCAATCATTCCAGGGATAAATGATGACTTTGAGACCATTAGAGATATAGGAGAATGCTTGTCTCAGATAAATGTCAAGCAAGCGCATATACTTCCTTACCACAATATTGGAATAGATAAGTATAGAAGGTTAGGGAAAACATATGAGTTGTCCTTTGTTCCCGAGCCAAAAGATGAGGACATGTTGAGTATCAAATTAGACCTTGAGCGCTTTGGACTAAATGTGAAAATAGGGGGATAGAACGTGAAAGACAGAGTTACCAGATTAAGAGCCTCAAGTTTGGATACCGTGCCAAGTCTTTCTATCGAAAGAGCGCGGCTAGTAACTGAGGCCTACAAAGAGCATGAGGGGAAAGTGCCTATTCCGGTTTTGAGGGCGCTTACCTTCAAAAAACTCATGGAAGAAAAAGAGATCTTTATAGGTGATGACGAGCTTATAGTCGGTGAAAGGGGTAGTTCTCCAAAAGCTACACCTACTTTTCCTGAACTTTGCTGCCATAGTGTAGAGGATTTTGATGTCATAAACAGCAGAGAAAAAACTTTCTTCACTGTGAACGCCCATGCGAGGGAAGTCCAGGAAAAAGAGATTATCCCGTTCTGGCAAGAGCGGGCAATGAGGCATAGGATTTTCGAAGAAATGACCCCAGAATGGATAGACTGCTACGAAGCCGGCATCTTTACAGAGTTCATGGAACAACGTGCCCCCGGGCATACTGTCGCTGACGGTAAGATCTACACCAAGGGGTTCTTGGATTTCAAGAAAGACATAAGTGCAGCTATAGATGCACTGGATTTTCTTGGTGACCCACATGCCTGTGACAAGAAAGATGAGCTCATAGCTATGGACATCTCGTGCGATGCGATAATCACCTATGCAAAACGGCACGCGGAAAAAGCTCTTGAACTTGCCGAAAGGGAAATAGACCCTAAGAGAAAAGAGGAACTCCTTGAGATTTCCCGCGTGTGTGCTCATGTTCCTGCGAATGCCCCAAGGACGTTTCGCGAAGCTCTGCAGATGTATTGGTTTGTGCATGTAGGTGTCATAACGGAACTTAACACCTGGGACTCATTTAATCCTGGCAGACTTGACCAGCACCTTTACCCATTTTACAAAAAGGAACTTGCTGAAGGCACTTTAACGAAAGAAGATGCTAAAGAGCTGCTTGAGTGTTTCTGGGTAAAGTTCAACAACCAGCCTGCTCCACCTAAAGTAGGTATAACTCTGCAAGAAAGCGGTACCTATACCGATTTTGCGAATATAAATAACGGTGGACTGACTGCACAGGGATATGACGGGGTCAATGAGGTGACGTACCTGATCCTTGACGTAATCGATGAGATGAGGTTGCTGCAACCTAGCACGAATATACAACTGAGTCAAAAGAGTCCTGACAGGTTCCTAAAGCGCGCCTTGGAGATAGTGCGGCAAGGCTGGGGTCAACCGTCTATTTTCAACGCAGACGTTGTAGTTCAAGAAATGTTAAGACAGGGTAAATCCATAGAAGACGCTAGGACTGGCGGTACAAGTGGATGCGTGGAAACTGGCTGTTTCGGCAGAGAAGCGTATATTCTGACAGGCTACTTCAACCTTCCTAAGATACTTGAGATCACGCTAAATAATGGCATGGATCCTAGGACAGGCAAGAAAATCGGGATTGAAACCGGAGATCCAAGGGCCTTCCAGTCTTTTGAAGACCTCATGGTTGCTTTCCAAAAGCAGATGAACTACTTCCTGGATGTAAAGATAAAAGGGAACAACGTGATCGAAACCCTCTACGCAAAGTACATGCCTTGCCCGTTCTTGTCCACGATAGTGAGCGATTGCATACAAGAAGGCAGAGATTACAATGCCGGGGGCGCCAGATACAATTCTAGGTATATCCAAGGAGTTGGCATTGGGTCGATCACTGACAGTCTTGCATCCATTAAAACCCATGTCTTTGACGAGAAATCTGTTTCTATGGATGCGCTTTTAGAGGCACTAAGAGAAAACTTTGAAGGCTATGAGCTTTTAAGGCACAGATTTTTGAACCATACGCCTAAATATGGCAATGATGACGATAGGGCAGACCAAATCATGGTGCAGGTGTTCAACATGTTCTTCGATAGCGTTGATGGACGGCCTACCCCTACCGGTTCTTCATACAGGATCAATATGCTTCCTACTACTTGTCACGTGTATTTTGGTTCTGTGACAGGTGCTACGCCTGATGGAAGGCTTTCTGGCGAGCCTCTTTCGGAAGGGATTTCCCCCGTCCAAGGAGCGGATAGGGATGGTCCTACGGCGGTCATAAAATCATGCAGCAAAATGGACCATGTAAAAACAGGGGGTACGTTGCTTAATCAGAAGTTCACGCCTAGGCTTTTGGAAGGAAAAGAAGGTATCGACAATCTCGCCCATCTGGTCAGGGCGTATTTTGCCTTGGGAGGGCATCAT
This sequence comes from Bacillota bacterium, assembly GCA_033810155.1. Lineage (GTDB taxonomy): Bacteria > Bacillota > Sulfobacillia > Fermentithermobacillales > Fermentithermobacillaceae > UBA3907. The sequence goes on from JAPXKJ010000009.1 coordinate 27,794, forward strand.
ATTCAGTTCAACGTGGTTAGTGCGGATATGCTCAGAGACGCGCAGAAAAACCCTGATAAATACCGAGACTTGATAGTTCGGGTTGCAGGGTACAGTGATTACTTCTGCGATCTGACGAAAGCGCTTCAAGATGAGATAATCTCTCGAACTGAACATTCAAGTTTCTAGTCTGTGTGACAGATCGACCTCTGGTTGATCGCTATTAAGAGCCTTCCATATGAGACTTCTGGTCTTGGCGGAAGGCTCTAGTCTTGGGATACACCTTGCAGGTTAACCAGAGCGTAGGCAGAACTTAAATGTCTGACGGTTGCGAAAACACATATCAGGGGGAGGAGACATTTGATAGATAATTTGAGTCCGTTGAGGAAGCCAAATAAGATCACGGAGATAATCACAGATAAGATACGACAGATGATCGAAGAAGGCATGCTTAAGCCGGGGGATAAACTTCCAACGGAAAAGGAACTGTGCGAGGGATTTGGAGTAGGGCGTTCGTCTGTTAGGGAAGCGCTACAAGGTCTCGAGTACATGGGGCTAATCGAATCGAGACCAGGGGTAGGCCGTTTTTTGTCATCGGATTCCGATGTTCTTCTTAGATCCGAAAATTGGAGGTTCACTTTGGACAAGGCTTCAGCCTTTGAACTTATGGAGGCAAGGCGCATACTGGAAGTTAGTGCTGCCGAGTTGGCCGCCGAAAGAGCTTCAGATGAAGTAATTAAGAAACTCAAGGAACTTTTGGACGTAATGGGAGAAGTCATGGATAGTGACATGGATCTGTTTTTTGATAAAGAACTGCAATTTCACCTTACTCTTGCAGGCGCCTGTCAAAACAGCGTCTTGGTAGACCTCATTAACGGAGTGATACACCGAGTCACAAAAGATAGTGAGAGATTCTTAAGGACGTTGCCGTACACCTTTTCCCGGACCGTTGAGCAGTTCCAAACCATAGTCCGCGCACTTGAAGAAGGTGACCCGGTCCTTTCAGGACAGAAGATGGATGAACACCTGGATTTGGTCAGATATGCCTTGGGCAAGGGCGAAGAAGGCGTAAGCGAATAATCCGGGTTCTCTAAAGGAGGCTTGCAATGAAGTTTTCTAAGATGATTACCGCGATAGATACGCATACATGCGGTGAGCCCACTCGGATTGTAACTGGCGGAATTGGCCCTATTCCCGGAAGTACGGTCTCTGAAAAGATGCTTTACTTTAGAGAAAACATGGACTCTTTGCGCACCATGCTAATGCATGAGCCAAGGGGACACAGCGTCATGTCGGGGGCGATACTGACTGAGCCGTGCCATCGCGATGCTGATATTGGAGTTATATATCTAGAAACAGGCGGTTATCTTCCCATGTGTGGGCATGATACTATTGGCGTGTGCACAGCCCTTGTAGAAATGGGAATGGTGAATGTTTCAGAACCTGTGACATCTATAACTTTGGAGACTCCTGCGGGGTTAGTCCGGGCAAAGGTCAAGGTGAAAGACGGCTCCGCAGAATCTGTGACTTTTAAGAATACTGAGTCTTTTGTGTATAAGAAAGGGCTATGCGTTCACATAGACGGTATTGGAAACGTAGTCTTGGACATAGCGTATGGCGGGAACTTCTACGCAATAGTGGATGCCGGAGATGTTGGGATCAAGATATCGCCTGAGTATTCCGCTGAGATAAAAAGGATTGGCAGCGAGATTAAGAAACGTGTGAACCAAGAGATTGAAGTAGTACATCCCGAGAAACCCTTTATCAGACAGGTTACCCATGTGTGCTTTAGCGAAAGGATGTACACGCCTCGGTTTGGCCGAAAGAATGCGGTGGTCATAACTAACGGTGATATAGATAGGTCGCCATGCGGGACCGGCACATGTGCAGTGCTCTCTAAGATGTACTCTGAAAAAGAGATCAAGAAAGGGGACGTTTTTCTCAGCGAGAGTATAATTGGCACAAGGTTTTTTGCGTCAGTTGTCGAAGAAGCTTTGATAGGTACTATCCCTGGAGTTTTATGCGAAGTGGAAGGCAGGGCTTTCATTACAGGTTTTCATACGTTTGTAGTAGATCCGCAAGATTCCTTGCGGGATGGATTCATGCTCTAAGAGGTTCAAGGCTATCTGAAGTACGGAGAAAGGGATGAAACATGCGAGTAATATCCCATCCTGTGCTTGAAGACATGCAAGACGCTAAATGGGTAGAGATTACCGTAGATGGTAGGAAAATCGTGGCGCGGCAAGGGGAGAGCATCGCGGCCGCTCTTATGGCGGAAGGCATAAGGACGATGAGGTATACACCAGTAAAGTCCGAGCCCAGAGGAGTGTTCTGCGGGATCGGACAATGTAGTGACTGCATGGTCACGGTAAATAACGTTCCAAATATCAGAGCGTGTATTACCCCGGTTGAAGAGGGCATGGTAGTGGAAACCGGAACAGTTCAGCATCGAGGTTAGAGAGATGTTTCATCAGGTCGATGTTTGCGTAGTCGGTTCGGGCCCTTCCGGTCTTGGGGCTGCAATAGAATGCGCGAGGTACGGTCTTAACGTCATCGTTTTGGATTCCAATCTTCAAGCAGGCGGTCAATTGAACAAGCAAATCCACAAGTTTTTCGGTTCTAACGCTCACAGAGCGGGTACAAGGGGAATTCTGATAGCCCAAGAGCTTTTGGAGGAAGCCCTAAGTCTCGGCGTTAGGGTATGGCTCGACTCCGAAGTATATTCTGTTTCAAACGATCTGTCCCTTCAGATACTAAAAGGCGTAAGAGCTTCCAAAGTAACGGCTGACCGCGCCGCGCATCCTTATACCATTATGTGCAGATACCTGGTCATAGCAACAGGAGCTTCAGAAAAACCGGCAATGTTCCCCGGTTGGACTCTTCCGGGGGTTATGAGCGCGGGGGCTGTTCAAACCATGATGAACTTGGAAAGGGTTTTGCCAGGAAGGAATTTCATCGTTGTAGGCGGAGGGAATGTTGGGCTCATAGTTGCCTATCAACTTCTGCAGGCAGGGGCTCAAGTTTCATGTGTTGTTGAATCTGCTAAAGAGATAGGCGGATATGCCGTGCATGCTGCCAAACTAAGGAGATGTGGAGTTCCCATTCTGACTGAAACCACTGTAATACGAGTTTTGGGCATAGACCAGGTAGAAGCAGCAGAAATAGGCAGGATTGGTGCCGATTCGAACAGGAAAGACTCCGATAGGCAAAGGATTTGTGTAGATACGGTGTGTATGGCAGTGGGCCTTAAACCGTATGCCAGGCTTGCTTCTTTAGCAGGGTGTGCGTTTGGGTATTACCCTCAACTCGGTGGTTGGGTTCCTCTGCACGACGAGTACATGATGACTACAAAACAAAACATATATGTGGTCGGTGATGCCGCCGGTATTGAAGAAGGAGGAATAGCTGAGGATGAGGGTCGTCTAGCTGGTCTTGACATAGTTTTTAGGGAAAACCCTTGGGAAAGAAACGTTGATTTAAATCGTAACAGGGTGAGAGAAAGACTATGGGAAAATAGATCCGGAAAGTGTATGCGTGATAAAGGCGATGCCAAACGAGATATGATATCCCGTTGGCACGATATGTCCGATTCATCGGGATCCTGAGAAATATTTGGACATCCCTAGTATGCCAGATTGCCCTTTTCTCATGGGAAAGGAGAGTTGTTTCATTTGGATGATGATGTGGTCGTCTGCAGATGTGAAGAAGTGACCGTTGGGGATGTGAAAAAGGCAATAGCCGAGGGTGCGTTTGATATCGCTGGAGTAAAGCGTCGCACAAGAGCGGGAATGGGTATTTGCCAGGGTAGAACGTGTGAAGACCTAATCAGGCAGATTTTAGTTTCTGAACTTGGGATAGAACCCAAAGCGGTATTACCAGACAAGGTCAGGACACCTATATCCCCTGTTACTTTCGAGATCTTATCCGGTGGCACGGCCCATGAATAAGGTCTGCGACGTCGTAGTAGTTGGCTGTGGCGTGATAGGTGCAGCCATAACATATTACTTATCGGCAGCTGGTATGAAGGTGATCGCCGTGGACAGGTCGGACATAGCTTCTGGTACGTCATCGGCTTGTGACGGGAATATACTTGCAATAGACAAAAAGCCTGGTTTTGACTCAAGAATGGCTCTCGAAAGCCAAAAACTCTTCGAAACCCTTGAAAAGGAGCTTTCGTTTGACTTGGAATACAGGCATCTTGGAAGCACTCTGGCTGTAGAGGACGAATATCAAGTAGAACAGGCTGCCGAATGGGAAAAAGCCATGAGGGAGTCAGGGCTTGATGTCAGATTGATAGGACCGTCAGACGTGCACTCATACGAACCTAGGGTAGCCGAGGACATCCTTGGACTTTTGGAGTGCGCTTCTGACGCTTCACTAAACCCCATAGCGCTGGTCCGCGCCTATGTACTTGCAGCTAGAGAAAATGGGGCGGTCATAGAGGAGTTTACCAGGGTTAAGGACATCTTGATTACCGCTGACGGTCGTGTTGCGGGAGTTGACACTGATTTTGGCAAGATACTGGCGCCATTCGTGGTATTGGCCGCAGGGGTCTGGACCCCGGAGATAGCTAAAACGTGTGGCATTCGCATTCCGATCCTGCCTCGCAAGGGCCATATTATTGTATCCGAAAGGACTTTTAGCGTTGGTAGTAGGAAGATTCAGGAATTTGGGTATCTGATGGCAAAATTCGGAACAATAGACAGGCGCGGCGTAGATCGTGAAACAGAGCAATACGGCATAGCCATGGTATTTGAACCTACCCCCCACGGCAACTTTCTTATAGGTTCAAGTAGAGAGTTTGTGGGATTTGATACTTCCTGCGACGCGAAAATTGTAGCGCTCATGGCAAAACGAGCCATGAGGTTCTTTCCTTGCATCAAGGACATTAGAGTTATAAGGACATATGCAGGGCTCAGGCCCTACACACCTGATCATCGCCCTATAATCTCCGAGGTAGACGGCATTTCAGGTTTGTATGTTGCTTCGGGTCACGAAGGCGATGGGATAGGGTTAGCTCCTATTACAGGTGTTTTGGTGCGTGACATGATTCTCAAGCAACCTTCGCAGATACCCCTAGAACCCCTTAGTTTGAGGAGATTTGCATAGAAACAAATCTCGTAAAAGCAGGAGTTTTCTTGGCTATGGAGAACCTTCTCAATATGTATAGACATCAGACAATCTGATCGGAAGCGGAACGGGTGTGCTTCTGCCCTCGTTGCGCATTAGCTCAATCAAGGAGGCGGTTGGAAATGGGTGAGAAAGATAGCGTTAAGCTGGTCCAATTGTACAGAGACTTTGACGAAAGATGTGCTACTTGTCTTGATCAGATAAAAAGCACCAGAAGATACGAAAAGCAGTTGTATGTACCTTCTGAGGAAACTCGAAAAAACGCCGAGAGGGCTCTACAAGAACTTTTAGCTGAGGCCAGCGAACTAGAGGCGCCTGATGTTGTTTTTGAGATACTCAAGAATCATTTTGACGAGTTCATTCGCGAGCAAATGTCCCACCTCAGGGGGATGTTTGCCGGACCTAGTTCTTTTATCAGCGGAATATCGAACACAATTGACTACTACTCAAGGAAAGACTCACGTAGCAGTTTAGAAAGATCAGAGATCCTTCTAAGTAGGTTGAACAACATAGACGCGGTTTGGTCGGGTGTAAGAAAACTTCTTCCCTCTACTGCGATAGATGAAGTATCGCAGATGGCAGATGTATGTGACACTCTTTCTACGGTAGCAAAAAAGATGGTCCCTAGGGTTCCCGAATTATATAGCGGCATGTCAGAAAAACTCATTCAGGAAGTACAGTCAGAGTTAGAACGGGTATCTGAACGGGCAAAGGGCTGGGAAGAAGAGGTAAAGGAATTTGTGGAATCAAGAAAGGGTGGTTCCGGACAGCAGGAGGTAGTGTCAGAGAAGGATCCCATCGAAGAATACAGGTATCTACTTTTGAATCAGTTCGGAGTGGACCTAGACCAGATATTATCCTGGCATGAGGAAGAAATCGAAAAGACCAGATCTGAGATGTTCGAAATCGCTAATGGTATTAACGTTCCAGGATTACCAAAGGTAGATTCAGTAGAAGATGTGGTAGAGATATTGAACAAGTTCGAGGGCCCGTGTGACGAGCCTGACGAGATGTTCGTTAGGATGAGAGATTATCTAGACAGGGCTCAAAAGGCCACGCGCGAGTTTGTGAAACTTCCGGAAGAAAGTGTTGTGGTGGTTCCTACGCCAGATACCCTCGTCAAGCACTATCCTTGGGGAGGATACGGAGGAGGCTGTCCAAGGAGAAGGCCTCTTCAGGGCGAAACATTCCTTAACGTTGAGAATTACAAAGCTGTAACCGACGGCTGGATCAGGATGAATTCGGTACACGAGTGCTATCCAGGGCATCACGTTCAATGGGTGCGCTCGGTGTTAGATCCTCTTCCTGAGACAGTTAAGGTTGGTGCTCGCGGGGTTCCAACTCTGGAGGGCAGCGCCCACAGGTCAGAACGTCTTATGGAATTCATCTATCCAGATGATCCATTCTATCCGCTATTTGTGGCGTATAGGCGTCACCATACCTCGGTGCGGATAAAAGCAGATTTGTGGCTCAGGTATTTTGGGCGTCCCTTTGACGATGTGGTTGATCTATATGTCCAAGAGCTTGGCTTTGAAAGGAAAGTTGCATCAGGTCAAGTGTTGGCTCAAAACCTCATGAAGGGCTATTTCACCTGTTATTACTATGGAATGAAACGTTTGACAGACCTTGAGCAGCAACTGGGATACAGCCAGAAAGATTTCACGGAACTGATTTTTTCTATTCCAAGGGTTAGCCTCAAGACTATGGAAGAATTCTTGAAACTAAGCGAGCCTGATAAGTCTAGATTGCTAACCGGGTTTCCTAGCAAGGTAACACTCTAGGGAACGAAGGTGAATTCTCTTTCAAAGAAGAATGTATTTGATGGTACTTGACGGATGTTGGCCAAGTTTTTGCTCAAAGAAAGGAGACTGAACGTAACTATGCGCAAGTTTCGGGTTTCTCCAGACGAATTCAAGAGGCGGACTGACGTTGTACTCGAAGAAATGAAGGGTAAGGACATTAAGGGCTTTGTGTTTTGGAGTTCAGTCAGTATTTTTTATCTTTCCGGGTTTGCGTTTATACCAACAGAGAGACCGCTGTGCCTCATTTTGTCCCAAGATGGCAAAAAAACGATCTTCGGGCCTAGATTGGAGCTTGAGCATGCCCGAGAATGTCCTGAGGTAGCAGATATAAGGACATATCCTGACTATCCGGGTAAGACGCATCCAATGAAGCAGTTAGGAAAACTTTTAGAAGAGATGGGCTTAGGTACGGGTAAGATCGGAAGCGACGGAGGCGGATATGCATCGTCCTCGGGCTATCGAGGACCCAAGCTGTCTGAAGTCTTGCCTTCGGCGGAGATACTCATCGATCCCTACCTTATAGAGAACATGAGAATGGTTAAGTCCAAAGAGGAGATCTTACTCATAAAGGAAAGCTGCAGATGGGGGAATCTTGCCCACAAGTTCCTACAGCTTTACTCAAAGCCTGGAGCCTATGAGAATGAAATTTCAGCCAGAGCTTCCCTAGAAGCCACGATAGCTATGATTAACACCTTGGGGCAGCTTTATGATCCGACCACCATAGGGCGCGGTGGCGCTAGCGCCGGTTTTAGAGGGCAGATTGGGCCTAACTCGGCTTTGCCTCATGCCATGTCGATAAACGCTGTCCTTAAGCCCGGGGATGTTTTGGTTACAGGTGCGGGTGCGGGAGTTTTTGGATATAACAGTGAGCTGGAAAGGACTATGTTTGTAGGTGAACCCGACGATGAGAAGAAGAAGTACTTTGACTTGATGATGCAGGCACAACAAGTAGCTTTTGATAACATAAAGCCGGGCCGCAAGTGTTCAGAGGTTGATGCGGCTGTGTCCGCTTTTTATGAGAAGCACAATCTTTGGGACTACTGGAGACATCACACGGGCCACGCTCTTGGCTTACTTGGTCACGAGGCGCCTTTCTTCGATGTAGCAGATGATACCATAATCAAGCCAGGAATGGTGTTTAGCGTTGAACCAGGGCTTTACGTGATGGGTCTTGGAGGATTTAGGCATTCCGATACGATATTGGTTACTGAAACTGGTATCGAAATGCTCACTTACTATCCGAGAGACTTGGAGTCTCTTATCTGCGGATGATGCAGTAACTGCGGCAAGAACGAAGGAGCAGGGGCTATCAGATAGAGGAGGCCCCTGCTCCTTTTTACGTGAGATATGTTCAGGTATACCCTGAGAACGCATTTTGGGCAGGCCTTTTGAGGAGAAGTTCTTGCGAAGTTATATGTTTTGTCGCTAGATGGTAGAATAGAGAAGATGACGAATCCGGGGGTGAGACTAGCGTTGGATACAGTCGTTTACAAGGTAGACCCTTTGCACCCTGATGAAGAGATAATCTCCAAATGCGCAGAGGTAATTTTGCGGGGTGGCCTGGTAGCGTTCCCTACTGAGACTGTATATGGGATCGGCGCAAACGGCCTCGATCCTGACGCAGTAGCAAAGATATTCGAGGCTAAAGGGAGGCCCCCAGATAATCCGCTTATACTGCACGTCT
>JAPXKJ010000010.1:0-33969 GCA_033810155.1 Bacillota bacterium
GTCCCAGAAAAAGGCAATCTTCACCCTAGAAGTATTGGCACCTTTCCGCGCTTGCTTGGAACATACGTGCGCGAAATGAAGGTCTTGAGCATGGAGGAAGCCATCCGCAAATCTACCTCCTTGCCTGCTCGAAAAATCGGTATCACTAATAGAGGAATTATACAAAAAGGATATATGGCAGATCTCGTTATCTTCGATCCATCAAAGATAAAGGACATGAGCACCTATGAAGATCCGTGGCAATACCCGCAAGGAATAGAATGGGTGTTTGTAAATGGTGTCCCTGTTATTAAAGAACAAACGGTTACAGGAAACCGACCAGGGACTGCTCTTAGGAACCAGGTACGCACCGTCAATGGTCTTGGATAATTTTGAATTCGCTTGACTTGAGTTGAACTTTAGCAGGATAATAGTCAATGTGGCGAGGAGTGCCTATAGTCCACAGAAAGGAGGATAAAGGCATGAGAGGAAAAGTCACTGTTGACTATACAGGTAGGTTGCCTGAAGATCTTCTTAGTACAATCTCAGAGCTCATTGGAGATGTGAAGATTGAGAAAGTGGATCCTCTTGTTCTGAAGCATGACTACAGTGTAGACAGCCTGTTGAACCTGGTTCTTGGTCTTATCAGCTTGAGCGATTTGGAAGTAAAGCGCGTTGAAATGGAAAGAGACGTCCCAGAAATATACGAAATAGTTACAGTACCTTTTAGTAGTGTTGCGGCCGATAGCGACTAGCAACAGACGATCAATCAAGCAAGATTGTGAATCTGACATGAAGCCGGACAGATCTAGATCTGTCCGGCACTTTCTTTCTAATTACTTTCCACAGGGAATCTGTCGCTATAAGCAGCTCTCAATGCGAGGGGAGAAAACACGCCCCGATCGGTTACTATCGCAGATATAAGTGTTGGAGGAGTTATGTCGAAAGCAGGATAATACCCGCCTACTCCGGGTGCGCCGGTCCTTACACCCCTACAGTAAAGCACCTCATCAGGGTCTCTTTCTTCAATCGTTATACCCGAAGCGTCGGGAGTAAACACCTGAGGACCATCGTATCCCAATACAATGAACGGGATCTTATGGTATCCGGCACATATTGCATACTGATAGGTACCTATCTTGTTTGCTATATGGCCGTCCATAGTGATCCTGTCACAGGCAGTTATAAGCTTTTGGATCTTTCCTTGCCACATAAGAAGAGCGCCCATGTTGTCGGTAATTATCTTTGTCTCTACTCCGAGTTTGGAGACGGATTGAGCTGTTAATCTAGCACCCTGAAGATAGGGGCGGGTTTCGCTGCAATACACCGCTACCTCCTTCCCCTGCTTCCCGACTTCATCCAGCATGTAAATAAGTGCGCCTCCAGGGTAACAATGAGTTAGGATGCCATCCCCATCGTCTATGAGAGTCGCAGCGAAGTACCCACAGCGCCTTGTGATCAGGTCGTCTTCCTCCATCAACCTCTCTACTTCTTTTACGATAGCAGTAGCAGGATCCATGTTTTTTGCCCGAGCTTTTACGCAGATCGAAACCAGCTTATCTACAAGCGGAATCAGATACTCTCCTGTAGGGCGTGTCCTCTTTAATCTTTCGCCGGCTATCTCAATGCTCCTATCAAACTCCGGTTGCGGAAGGTAATCGAATGTCCGAGCAGCCAGAGCAAGTCCTAACCCCGCAGCAAAAGCCACGCTTCCGGCCCCCTGAATGACCATTTCTTCTATGGCGGCCGCAACCTCCTCATAGGATGAGTAAGTCTGCCAGACCTCTTCCTCAGGATAACGCCTTCTGTCTAACATAGTCACTTTGTCATCTTTATACTTGAGCGTATTTGAAGTGCGTACCAATATCGCATCCTGAAGCCCCATCGCAGACCCTCCTACTATGCGGCGCAAAATCACCTGCTGCACCCAAATCTCCATGAATATTATCTGTGAAGTACCGGTGAAACCTTCTTGTACACCAGTATAGTTATGATAGATACCACAATCCCCTTGAGCAAATTAAAAGGTAACACTGCATAGAGCATCAAAGTCTTGTAATCCACAACAAAACCGTTGACCTTGCTGCCCATCTCGATAAGATTCTTCACTTCCCAGCCAAAAACCTTCGCATACAGAGGAAACATCACGAAATAGTTGTTTAGGGTTGCAAAAGCAGCCATAACGAGAACCCCTATTATTAACGACAACACCGCGTTTTTAAAGGTCTTCTTCTTTTGATATACATACCCGCACGTATAGGCAAATACGCTGCCTATTAGAAAATTCGTCAACTCGCCTATCCCGTTCGTCGTGGAGCCCTCCATCGCAAAATTCAGGATGTTCTTGATAAGCTCCACCCATACACCAGTCGCAGGACCCATGGCAAAAGAACCCAACAACGCAGGCACACCCGAGATATCGAGTTTCAAAAAAACCGGAGCGAACCATACTGGCGAATCAAGAAACATAAGAACAAATGCAATTACTCCTAACACTGCGATTTTGACCAAGGCATTCGTCGACAAACGCCCTTTAGTCACTTCTGCGCTGCGGGTGCCACCTGCTTTTTCGGGTCTTGTTGCAGCATCTTCAACACTGTCTCTCATCTAACTCCCTCCTAATGACTTCTCATCTGAGGCGGAGGCGAAGGAACTCACAAAAAAACCCGAAGACTAGGCTTCGGGGTATACGATTCTCTATGAGTTCCGCATCTTCTCCCATCCAGACTTTTACTGTCGGCCCTGGAATTCCACCAGGTCAGCATCAACTAACAGCTCGCGGGCTATACCGCCGGTGAGGAATTGCACCTCGCCCCGAAGATACTTCTTGTATCCAATGTTGAACCAAGTTACGATGGATGTCAACTATCCCTCGCCACTTTCCTTCGTCTACTTTACTTTTTGCTAGGAACTTGATATATTTTCCCAAAGCCGATGAAAGGGACATGTCGTCTCCTGACACGCTATAGAGAGTCGCCGAAAGGTGCAAGGCGATGCGTTGAAGCAGATGATAGCACCCTGGAGGTGCAGGCAGAACGATTTGTGGTGCGTCTGCACTCATTTCAATTATGCTATGCCGGTTTCTACCGTTATATGGAGATGAGGTTTCGGGTGTTTTCGCCCGGAATGAATCTTGGTGGCACCACGGGAGCAGTTGAGTCTCGTCCTTGAGACGTACTGCTCCTTTTTTAATATAGACTGATTAAGGAGGTATGAAACTATGTTCGATGTTGAGTTAATACGCCAGGACCGAAAATCGGTTGAGGATATGCTGAGAAGACGAAAGGTCCAAGCACCGCTTGACAAAATACTATCTCTCGACGATAGAAGGCTCACCCTTGTAAGAAAAATCAATCAGATGCGCGAGCAAAGAAACAAGATCACCGAGAGCATACCTAAATGCTCCGATGCAACCGAGAAAAAGGCGCTCATTGAGTCGAACCGAAAGTTGCGCCAAAGTATTTTGGAGTTAGAAGAAGATCTAAGGCAGACCGAGACGGAGCTGAATGAACTACTGCTCAATATGCCAAACATGATAGCACCTGACGTGCCGTATGGAGAAGATGACTCGGAGAACGTTGAGATAAAAAGGTGGGGAACCCCACGAGATTTCGGGTTTACACCGCTTGATCATGTAGATGTGGGCGAAAGGCTCTGTGCGATAGATATCGCACGAGGTACGAAAATCATGGGTTCGCGAGGCTACTTATTGAAATCAGACGCCGTGCATCTTGAATTCGCCCTGGTGCGTTTTGCCCTAGACATCCTAGAACCCGAAGGGTTCGTGCCGATTATTCCGCCGGTTATGGTAAGAGAAGAGATTTTGCTGGGGACAAGACACTACCCATTCTTCAAAGATCAGATCTACAGGATTGAAGGGGAAAACCTGGGACTCGTAGGCACGTCAGAAATCCCGCTGGCTGCTATTCACGCAGACGAACTGCTCTCTGAAGACGATCTGCCGGTCAAATACGCAGGTTTCTCGCCATGTTACAGAACCGAGGTCGGAAGCGGTGGCAAAGATATCAGAGGATTAATGAGAGTACATCAGTTCGATAAAGTGGAGATGTTTATCTTCTCGGAACCGTCTAAGTCAGAAGAAATGCATGAGTACATCCTTGCGTTGGAAGAACAAATCTACCAGGCCCTTGAGATCCCCTATCGGGTTGTAAAAATATGTACGGGAGACCTAGGTCCTATTGCCTACAAGAAATATGATATTGAGTTCTGGCGGCCATATGAGGGGATATACAGGGAAATAACATCATGCAGCAATTGCACAGACTTTCAAGCAAGAGGTCTTAACGTAAGGTACCGGCCAAAAGATGGCGGCAGAACACAATTTGTTCATACGCTCAATGGAACAGCGATTGCTATAAGTAGAACTCTGGTAGCTATATTCGAGAATTATCAGCAAAGAGACGGAAGTGTAGTCATTCCAAGCGTACTGCGCAAGTATATGCCCGGCGAAAAAGAAGTAATTCTCCCGGTTGATTAGCGAAACCAAGGAGGGGACCGCTGTCTCCCCTCCTTGGTTCTACCCTTAATCTCTGCTCTACTCCACAAAAACGGCAGAATACCAGTTCACCGGGTCATTTTCACTCTTGAGCGTATCTATAGGTAGACCAAATTTTCTTACCGTCTTGAATACATCTATCCCTACGCTGTGAAATGCAGGACGGGCTTTCTTGGGGTTAATACACGGACCCCCGTGAAAACCTGCACACTCCCTGCAAAGTGCACAATCGCTCATTGAAAACGCAAAATAATACCCCTTGAGAAAAGCCTCTCTTTCAAGGGCAAAAGATACATCCTGGGATACGCGTTTATCTTGGGAGTGTACTATCACACCCCATGAATACCTCTTGAGCACCTGCTCGTATTCCCAAGGCTTAAGTGATCCTGGCCTGGAAGGGCACGTGTGCCCAAAACCCCAATCGGCGCAGCCAAACGCGCACTTCAATATGGTTCTTGGATCAAACACGATATCCTCAATACTGAACTGTACTGCATCATCCGCGCCCATATGCAGAGCCATGTTAACCAGGTGCTGACCGAAGTCTGAACCCGTGCGGTCTATATCCTTATCTGAGATAGTCACGCATCTGCCTCCTTCCAACGATTCATATCATTTCTAAGTACCATTCTTTGCGCGATATGTCCTGCCTCTAGTATGCCAAACAGAATCAGATTTACACAAATGGGAACACATCCTCACTAGCATTGATCGCCCTTTTATGAGAAACTTTGTTTAGTAGACGTCCAAAAAACTAAACAATTTCCTTGGGATCGGTTCCAATACCAAAACAAAACTATGCGGGGGGTATTGAAATGGCCAGCGTTCATGAGATTTACAAGTGCGAAATCTGTGGGAACATCGTCAATGTCTTTCACGGCGGCAAAGGGCAACTGGTATGTTGTGGTCAACCAATGACATTACTTCAAGAAAAAACTTCTGTTGATGAGGGACTGGAGAAACATGTACCTGTACTAGAAGAAGGCGAAGTCCTTACGGTAAAAGTAGGTTCAGTAGAACACCCAATGACCGAACAGCACTATATCGAATGGATAGAAGTACAGGAAGACAACGGCAAGGTTCAGGTGAAGTTTCTCACTCCTAACGATAAACCCGTGGCACGGTTCAGACTCTCCGGCAAACCCATAAAAGTGCGAGAATACTGCAATATTCACGGCCTTTGGAGAAACTGACCACCACAATGGCATAGCAAAAGGAATTCGTGATTCCTAAAACATCTGGCATAGCCGTTGGTGTTGGGCTATGCCGTTTTTCATGCTCCCCCATGGGCATGATGGTAATAGATGAGTCCCATATAGGCCCCAGGAGACGAAGAAAAACGGAGGTTCTAAGAAATGAACATAAGAGGCGAAGTATTAACCGGTGCCTTAAGCAAAGCCCTTGGCACAACCATAGTCCAGGCAGAATACCAATCCCGGGAACTTCATGGCGGAACATTGGGCACTGTTAGGCTCGTTACGGGTATAGCAAAAGCTGCTTCAGGTAACAAACTGCCATACAAAATCGTCTGGAAAACGCAAAAGAAATGGGAACGATACGGTGATCCCGGTTCATGGCGCAGAGAATACGATCTTTATCAGTCGGGCCTAGATACTGCTTTCACTAGAACATTCCGCTGGCCAAAGTGCTACCATGCCGAGATAAACGACGATGAAAATGAGATACAGTTGTGGATGGAGTATATCCACGGCGTTTCGGGTTCGAGTTTGTCCCCAGATATGTATGAGAGAGCAGCCAAGGAATTAGGGCGTTTTCAAGGCAAACTGTATTCAGAGCAACCGTCTTTCTTGAAGAACCTGACCAATATGAGTAGTGTCGATTATGTGAAGAATTATTACCTCCATTACAGGTCGTGGCCTGTAGTGTACGACTATATACGCTCGCAAGATTGTGAAATCCCCAAACATATTTGTGAAATGCTCATCGCTATTGATGAAAACTCGGATGAAGTATTTAGGCGCATTGAGAGGCTGCCTATCGTGCTCTGCCATAGGGATTTCTGGGTGGCAAACATATTCTATTTGGACGATAGCATTGTACTCATTGATTGGGATACGACCGGTTGGGGTTACCTTGGCGAGGACATCGCAAGCCTTATCGCTGATGAATCTGATGTGTGCCACATGGTCGAATACTATGAGAGATGTGTCCCGGCGTACTACAAAGGATTCTCAGAGTATGCGGACATATCCCATATCACAGATAATTGCGTATACGAGCTGATTCTCCTCATGTTTGGCTATAGACTGGTTGAATGGTATATCAACGCCAATTATGAAAAGTCGCTGCATCTCAATACACTTCAAAAAATCTACGAAATGAGGAATAGTGGAACAAATCGCCAAACATAGTTATATTGATGGGACAAGTCCATTATCGCATCAAAGGCGTCAAATTCTGTCTGCAATAATGTTTCTTGCCAACGCCCTTGTTTCCTCCACGACTTCTTGGCGCCCATCCATGGCAGTAGGCTTATCAACGCCTCTTACTAGAACTTTGCCCGCATATTCGAAATCAATGGCGTCATACCAGAATCTGGCACTTGCAGAGATGCCAGTGAACAAATTCTCTCCACGAGTCGCGCCACAGCACAAGAGCACTCCCGTACCTGGCTTATCCCGCCACTTTTCTTTGCGTATGTACTTCTTATTGTAGAATAATTGACACCGGTCGATAATGGCCTTAACATGCGATGGAACTCCATAGAAATACACAGGTGTTGACAAGACCAGAAGGTCCACGACCTTTAGTTTTTCATAAATGTCCCACATCGAGTCTTTCTGAACACACTTACCGCTAACGCAAAAATCGCAACCTAAGCACGGCCTTATATTCCAGACATATTCATTTACCGAGCTCTCACCATTTGAATACCTGTGTATGTCCAACCCCTTCAGCATGCCGGTTTCTTCTGCCTTCCGTGAAACTTTGCTGCCATCAATCAAAACAATCTTCTCGACGTGCCAGTCTGAAGTGTTTGAGGTTAGTTCATCTACAAAAACATCCAACAGCTTTTCCGAATTCCCGTTCCGCCTGGCGCTACCCGCTATAGCAAGGACATCCATGTGCGAAAGCCTCCTTTGAGCTAGAATATTACATCCCAAGATACACTTTGGCAGTAAAGAAATAGATGATTACCCCCAATATATCCGCGATTGACGCAACCAAGGGTGAGCTTGCCGAAGCAGGATCCCAGCCAAGTTTCATCAATGCAAAAGGAACCATAGCTCCTAAACAACTTACAGTAACCACGCTAAAGAACATAGCGATCCCAACAACCACGCCTATATCAAACCCTTGAGAAACCGTACCTACCCCCATAACCAACGCTCCGACTATGAGCCCAATGATACTCGAGACCGCCAATTCTCGAACAAAGACCTTGGGCCAGTCATGAAAAGTCACATCGCCCACGCCAATATCTCTTACCACAAGGACCGCAGACTGAGAACCGGCGTTTCCGGCACAGTCTAGAATCAGGGGAAGGAAGAACACCAAAGATATGGTGCTGGCGATCGCTCCCTCAAAAGACGACATTACCCCACCCGAAAGAAGGTACATCAGAGACAAAAGAACGAGCCAAAGTACCCTGCTTCGATATAGAACCAAAGGACTGGCATCGGCCAAACTCACCCTTATCGGCGAGACGCCGGCGCTTTTGTGGAAATCTTCGGTAATCCTTTCCGTGGCGACCTCAAGCACGTCATCCCCAGTGACAATTCCCAATAGTACCCCTTCAGAATCCGTAACCGGAAGGACCCATAAACCGTAACGCTGCATCAGTTCGTAGGCCTTCCTACGATCATCAAAAGCATTCACGCTGATAACAGAAGTCTTCATTATATCCCCTATCTTGGATTCAGGAGTCTCCAGAACAAGCTGCCTCAGCGAAACAGCGCCTATAAGCTTGCCGGCACTATCTACCACATAGATTATGCTCGCAGTCTCGCTATCTCTTCCCCATTGCCTCACATGGTCAAGGGCTTGGCCCACTGTCCAATCTGGAGGCACCGACAGATAGTCCGGGGTCATGAGACGTCCTACGCTTTTTTCCGGATATCCCAGAAGCCAGCGCACTTCCTCCAGATCTTCGGGGCTAAGCTGCTCTAGAAGCCTGGCAGTGACTTGGGCAGGCAATTCCTCCAAGAGCTCGGTCCTGTCATCAGGAGCAAGGTTCGCCATGATATGACGAGCTTCTTCGTCGGTAAGGTCTCTTAAGAGGTCGTCTTGTTCAAACGGTTCTAGATACGCGAATACTTCCGCTGCTATTTCTCTTGGAAGGACTCGGAATACTAAAACCCTGTCTCCTTTATCCAAGTCAGAAAGAAGATCGGCGATTTCTGCGATTGGCAGGTTTTCAACCAAATAATCCCTCAAACCATCCCAGTTTCTAGCATCTATGAGGCTTTTTATCACTCCCATTTCTACAGCCTCACCTACAGGAATAGGTTTGTCTTTTCTATCCCTGCCGCTTAGTGGCTGATCACGGTCAAGATTCCTATGTTCCATGTTCCTCCTAACCTCCTCTCGAGATTGACCCTATCCTATCCAATCTCACCCAACAGGGTCATAGGTTTAGGATTTGTGTAGCTAGTTCGAAATAGATCAAGATCCCTATGATATCGAGAATTGATGTTATCAATGGCGCGCTAGAAGTCGCTGGGTCAAATCCAAACTTTCTAAGCAAAAAAGGCATTATCATGCCAATAACTCCCCCAACCAATACGGTTACCGCGGTGCTTACGCTCACGACAACACCTACACCGAATCCACCCTGAAAGATCGCAGGCACACACACGAGTAATGCCACAGTGATCCCCAAACCGGCAGAAACAAGTGCCTCTTTCAGAGTAAGTCGAGGTAAATCCTCTAGATCGATCTCTCCCAATGCTATATCTCTCACGGCAAGTGTTGACGATTGCGACCCTGCATTTCCACTGCATCCAACGATAAGCGGCAAGAAAAACACAAGCGCTACTACTTGAGATATGGCGTTTTGAAACTGGGCCATAAGTTCAGCACCAACGAGGTCAACTAAGGCGAGAATAACGAGCCACCCGATCCTGCTTTTCAAGAGAACCCCCAAGCTTGATTGGAGATAACTTGTTTTGAGAGGTGAAACAGCTCCGGACTTGTGAAAGTCCTCAGTCGCCTCTTCGATAGATACGTCAAAGACATCATCAGCGGTAACGATCCCAACTAGGGTACCATCAGACGAAACAACAGGCAATGCATAAAGGTCGTACTTATCCATGACTCTGGCTGCTTCTTCCTGGTCATCAAAGGCGGACAGGTAGATCGGAGGGGTCGTCATTATATCTCGAACGATTTCGTCGGGATCGGCCAATATGAGCTGCCTCAACGATACTACCCCTAGTAATTTCCAGTCATCGTCAACTACATAAATAGCATCTACGGTTTCAGTATCTCTCCCTCTGCGTCTTACATGCAGTAAGGCCTGAGATACTGTCCAGCTCGGCCTCACTGCAACATAGTCAGGAGTCATGAGCCGTCCTACGCTTCCTTCCGGATAGCCCAAAAGCATTCGAGCTTCTTCCATATCTTCTGGTTTTAGGAGATTCAAAAGCCGCTGCGTAACCTTGCCGGGAAGCTCCTCAAGCAACTCCGTTCTGTCGTCGGGACGCATAAGCGACAACAGAAGTTGTGTTTCATAGTCTGTGAGATCTCTTAAAAGAGCGTCCGCATCTTCTGTTTCGAGTTCGGAGAAAACTTCTGCTGCCATCCTCCTAGGCAAACATCTAAAGAGCAGCACTCGGGTAGGCTTGTCCATCTCCAATAATAAATCGGCAATATCGGGCGCACGCCATTCAGCCAAAAGATTGCGCACAGCAGCCCAATTATGTGCAAGGATCATTGCTTTGACCTTGGACACATCAGAGACAAAGGTGTCGGTAGAAGGATCTATCCGATTCAAGGGAATCGCCCCCTTCACTTGCATTTCGCGAGAGTTAAATGATCTACACTATTGTGACCACATAAAACACTTTGGAAGGAGGGACATACTTCGCGGCCTTATACCACACTAGATTCTTTTCGGATGAAGACACATCATTCTCCGGGCTTCAAGAAACTGCGCGGGAAAGTAGACCCTACTCCCTTGGTCACTCGATTTCTACTCGGTCCAGGGTCAGCGTTATCTTTGTCCACTTTCCTCACCTGCCTCTTTGCCCAGAATTCAAGACTTGTCTCAGTGTTTCACTGCAATGCCTATCTCAGTTTACTCTTACAGTTAGGTAAAATAAAGCTCAGTTTTTCAATTTTCTTCAATATGCTTTTCATCCATGCCCAGTGGAATTCCCCAGAAGGTTATATCTTCTTTCATCCCGAATACACCTCAAGGTTGGCATTTCTCTTTTGCGATAGCCGTTGCGCACTAGAACAATCAATCAACAAACAATGTACCCAAAAAAGAAAGGAGCGACATGAGGTGGCGTTTTGCGGCGAAAGATCAATGAGTTTTCTCAAAAAGATCGCGTTTACGAGGTGTGCAGGTACACCACAGGAACAACGCGCTGCTGAGATAATCTACGAGGAACTGAGGGCTTTAGATCTCAAACCTGAGATTGAAGAATTCGACTTGCTGGCATACTCAGATGATGAGGGCCTGGTTGAAGTACTAGAACCGTATCAGGCCAGGTATGAAGCATCTGTTTTGGGTCTAAGCGGTACAACACCTGCCGAGGGCATTGAGGCACCCGTCAAATACGTAGAAACCGGGCAGCCAGAATATCTGCACGATGTAAGGGGAACCGTAATCCTTGCAAGCGAAGGAGGAGGGTTCAAGGGCTTTGAAAAAGCAAAACAAGAGGGAGTTGTAGGCCGGATTTTCATAGGCGGCGCAGGTAGAGATACTCCAAACATAGCGATGAACAGATGTATTAGGGATAAGCTGGGAACCCTTCCTACAGCATATGTGAAATACGAAGATGCGCTAGAGATGATAAAAAACGGTGCGCAGAGGGTACGGCTCACAGTACTTCAGAACGAAGAATGGTCTGAATCCCGTAATGTGGTAGTAGACATACCCGGCACTTACGAGCCTAATGAAACCATCGTGGTAGGAGCTCACTTTGACAGCGTGTACAAGAACCAAGGAGCTCACGATAATGGAGCCGGGGCTGCTACCATCATGGAACTTGCCAGGCATTTCGCCGAAAACCCACCCAAAAGAACCTTGCGATTCATCTGGTTTGGCGCCGAGGAGATGGGTCTTATGGGTAGTTGGGCCCATGTAGAAAAGCAAAAAGAAAGAACCAACAATTACATATTCATGGTAAATGTAGATGTTGCAGGCGGAATAATCGGAAACAACTCCGGCTCAGTCATGGGTTCAGATAAACTGGTAAGCTATCTAGATGTGATGGGCTCGGAATTTGGCAGTGGACTCCGAGTTCGCCAGTCCATATATTCGGGTGACTGTATACCATTGGGGTACGAAGGCATCCCATCAGTTACCTTTTCTCGTGGAGGCGGAGCCACTGCATACCTCCACACCCCGGGAGATACAATCGAACATATTGACGCGGATCACCTTGCACTCCTCGGCGATATAGTCCTAGAATTCACTGAACGCATCACTAATGCGGGAAAATTCCCGTTCGACAAAGAGATCCCTGAGAAGATAAAGAAAGATATACGAGATTACATGGAAAGAGGTGGACGAACGCCAGAAAACAAAAAGACAAAGTAGGAACACAGCTTAGCCCGTGTAGTTAAGCAATACTAAGTACACGGGCTACTTTTTCGCCCCTACTACCTTAATCTGACTGCCTGTACCATCGTCCGCGGCAGGTATGACCTCTAGGTATGAAGGAAGTCTGTCTTTGAGTTCCTTAACATGGCTTATGACCCCTACCATCCGCTCTTTGTCCCTTATGCGTTCCAAAGCGTCCATTACTAAATCTAGTTTCGTGCTATCCAAAGTGCCAAACCCTTCATCAAGGAAAAAGAAGCCCAGAGGATACTTTCCTTTGAGCTGAATGTTTGACGATAACGCTAAGGCTAGAGCTAAGGAAGTAAGAAAGGTCTCCCCTCCTGATAGGGTAGTTACCGATCGCCTTTCGCCACCGTTAAAGTCATCCCGCACCACGAATTCCAAACTATCCGATAGCTCCAAGGCGTATCTCTGCCCTGTGAGGCTGCCCAAAGTGATAGATGCTTCTCGAATCATGTCTTTTAGATGCTCCTGCGCAAGGAATTGCACAAATCGTCTTCCCGTCACCAGACTGAGCAACTTGAATGCCACGGCTCTCGCTCTTTCCATCTCCTGACGCTGGGCCTCGAGTTCATCCCATCTCTTTCGCGTTTCCGCCAATCTTCTCAGGTCCGCATTTGCTACCGCTGCCTGCTCCCTCAATTCATTCTCCTTGGTCCTAACCACTTCTAAAGCCGCCATCGCTGCCTCAAAAACCTCCTGTGAGAATTCCCTTGAGTCGATTTTATCCCTCAAGTCCTTGATTCTTGCTTGCACTTCAATGCGGGCACCGTCATAGTCCTTTAACTCTCCTTGTATTCTACTCATATCTTGAGGCGAAAGGATGTGCGCTTTAGCCTCTTCTTCACTTTCAAATCCTGCGACGGCCAACTGCTCTGCCAAGTACCGCTGCAGACTGCACAAACTGGTCTGAACTTGTTCTTGGGCGGACTTTGCCGCCTGATGGTCCAGGCGTACCTTTGAAAGCGCCTCCTGAGCCGATTGTGCGAGTTTGACAGCATTCTCATAATCGTTTTGAATGGAATCAATTCTTGATACGGTTTCTTCCAGCAGTCCTTCCGGGTCTCTTTCGCCGCAGATATTTGATACGCTCTCTCTTAGGACTGTGATCTGAGACTGCAAGGCATTCAAATATCCAATTTCGGTTCCCCTATCTGCGCCTAATCTCCCCAATGCTTCTGTGACTCCCTGGGCTTTCTTCTGAATCGCCTCAATAGAGGCGCGGATCACATCCATTTTTTCTCTGATCTCTTGTCTCTCTATATCCTTTTTCTCAATGGCATGGACGCAATCAGTTAGGCCATCGATTAAAACTCTGAGAGTCTCTTCAACGCCAGGCACTTCAGGTTCACGGAGAATTCGATATGCCCGTGTCCGACCATCGCCAGTTAATTTCTCGTATATCTGCCCGATGACATCGGGTGCTAGGATTGGCTCTGCCTTGTGCAAAAACAAAGTGCATTTACAAACAAACCTATTGTATTCATCCCAAAACTCATCAAGCAGCTCCTTTTGATTCATCACTGCATTATCCCACAATTGTATGCATCCCATCAGATTCGCGTACCACGTCTGAACGGCATCTAGACAATCTGATGCCAGTTCCTCGGCAGTTTGAGCTACAAAGATAATCTCGGCAGAGTCTTCGGACACACTAGGCGCAGGATGATGCAAGGACCCACATACAGGGCAGGGTTTTCCATCCTCAAGCTCTCGAGCCAGCAAAGAAGTTTGGTGGCGAATAAGAGATTCCTCTTTCTTAGCCCGACATCCCTTGAGAAGAGATTCGGCCTTCTTCTTTTCATTTTCTGCTATTTGACATAGGTAGTCTCTGTCAAATGAGACACACAAGGCCATGTCACCCCAAAAAACCGGATCCGAGAACTTGTCGCCGTGTGAATAGCAGACGTCTTTTTCATCTAGATGGGACTTTTCACCAAGACATATAGGAATCTGCCCCATCGTTCCTTCCTTCAGCAAGAGATCGTCCAAAACTATCCGGCTCATTTCAAGTTCGTAGGTATCTGACAGGATATACCGGGAAGCCGATATGTCAAATATCTGATTGAACACTTCTATGGCCATAGATTTGGACTCCGTCAAGGCTCGCTTCTTCTTAAGCAAGTCTCTCTCGATGTTCTCTACCCTATCTATACTGGTCTTAAGATCCAGGTAGCACTGATATGCACGTCCTGTAGTCTCCCGCCATAGAGGCTCTACAGAAACTTCCGATTCGCTAAGTCCAAGGTCGCTTTGCTCCTGCAACAATTTTGAGAGACAACTATCTAGTTCTTGCTTCTTTCCGGTCTCCACCTCGATCTCTCTATCGATCTTCTCGAGAGACTCTGCCCTGCTGTCATAGCATTTCGTAAGGGTCTCCAGTTTCTTCTTTTCTTGGAGCGCTCGTTCAAGTTCATTTTTCTTATATAACAGGTTGGGAATCTCTTCTCCTTCGATAGACCGCTCTTTTTCCAAAGTCTGTTGTGCATGGTGATAGCCATCTTCTGCTTCTTTGAGTTTTTCCTCAAGTTGAGACAAGCGATCTCTTTTTTCCTGCGCCTCGCTTTGAACTTGGGAAACCTGAGCAATTTGGCTTATGAAAGGAGCCGCCTTGCCGGCACGTTCTATCACGGTACGCAGCTCACCTATGCTCTTACTCTGAACATCAAGTCCTTCTAGCCGTTCCAATGCGCTTGTCATCTCGTCATATAGGTTCTTAAGCTCCAATTGCTCCCCATAGGCCGCCTCTGCCGCATTCAGACGCTCCTTAGCCGATTCAAGGTCTTTGGCAAGATCTTCTGCATGAACCCGAGCATTCTTTATGGCATCCGCAGAACAGTCGCCAAGTTCCAATTGACCTGCTTCGATTTTCGAGAGTTCAGTGCTATATGCTTCTGCCCTCTGTTTCGCCTTCGTTCTAAGTTCTTCCCCAAACCTCTCCAGCCCAAAAATGTTCTCTAGCATCTCGCCGCGTTCATTCGGCCTAAGCCTAAGAAACTGGTCGAATTTGCCCTGCGGTAGGACAACTGCGCGCAAGAAATCGTCGGCACCGAAACCTAGAAGTTCTTGCACACACTCATCACTAGTTGCCGGTCGGTCGGCCAAGACTTCGTCTGTGCCTTCCACAGTAGCCGCACGCTTTATCACCCTCGCATACTTAGTCTTAACATTCTCAGCATCACCTTGAACGCGTTCAAACCTTCTCTGAGCGGTGTATCTCTGCCCTCCCAATTCAAACGTGAACGAAATCTCAGCGGCAGATTCTAGCTGGTTTATGATCCCATATGTCTTACGAGGAGCCCTATCAACCGCTCCAAACAAAGCAAGAGTGATCGCATCGAGGATTGAAGATTTTCCGCTACCGGTAGGTCCGAATATGCCGAAGAGACCAAAACATCCTAATTCTTCAAAATCTATCTTTTGTCGTTCCCTGTAACTATGAATTCCGCTAAATTCTAAACTCACCGGTTTCATAGGAGAAAGCCTCCCCCGGGCCCAGGCTGCACTGCATCTGAATCGTCCGTCTCCTCATGTACAAGTTCCAAGAAAAGATCCACGAGTTCAGGTTCGGGGTTTTGTCCCATCTGACGTTGGCAAAACAATTTGAACCTCTCAACGAGGGGCATCTCAAAGATGCGCTTTTCAGAAGGGTCGAAAACTTCCCTTGCACCAGTCCAACGGATGGTCGCGATAGACGGGTGCTCTTTTCTAAGGGCAGCCACTTCGGCAGTCCCAAGGGGCTCATCAGATCCGATCTCCAAGCTCACCCATGCGCTGTGATTTCTAGGATCTGAGCACCATTGGAAAGCTTCTTCAATTGTAGATGCTCTGTATCTTTTGAGTGGCTTTCCACAGGAAAGAGGGATACGTTCCAAGCGAAAAGCGCTTGACACGCTATCTTCTTCGGCCTCATGAGTCTCATCAAGGTGCATTTCGTCATGAAAAGGGTGTGGCTCTCGAGGCCAGGAACGCCTTTTTTCGGGAATGACTTCAACTATCACTACCTCTTTTTGTTGCCCGGCCTCGGAAAAACTATACTCCATCGGCGAACCTGAATACCTACAAGGAACTTGACACGCACTGACTTGCTGAGGCCTATGAAGATGTCCAAGGGATACATAATCCGCGATAGTTCCAAAAACGTTTGGCTCTACCGCGAAAGCCCCACCTAACTGTATCTGCCTTTCAGAATCGGATTCTTCTCCTCCTATCACATACAGGTGACCTAGTATAAGGTTCACAGCATCCTTGCGAAAATGCGTGCTTCCGCCGCGGACTAGAGCTCTCACCTTGTCCGAATACGCAGTTCTTTGGTTCTCCTGGTCTAAAGATTCTGTAAAAACCTCTCTTAGCCTAGATTCAGATGGGTATGCGAGCACGCATATTACCGCAGATTCTCCTGAACCGGGGCAAAACACTTCCATCCAACCAGGGCCCGTAGCAACTCGGCCCGCTCCTGTGGGCGCTACCCCTGTCGGAAGATGCTCGTTGGGGTAGCCGACAAGCGAGATCCCATGCATTACGGCCAGAGGATCTGCAGCTTGGATCCTATCGGGACTGTCATGATTGCCACCTATAACCACAACAACTCTGTTTCCGTTTCCGGCCAATCGCTCGAGCGAGTGATAGTACAGTCTTTCAACCTGTGCTCCCGGATTGGCGGAATCAAACACATCCCCTGCCACCAGAACCAAATCCACGTGCTCTCGGTCAACGATCTCACACAAAGTGTCTAAGAATTCCTCTTGCTCTGCCAACCTAGAGCGCCCTTCGATTTGTCTGCCCAGATGCCAATCAGCTGTGTGCAGGATACGCAAAACTATCCCCCCGATGTGTTATTAAGGGAACGTGTGAAGATGTGGCAATCATAAGAAACGGCCACGTCTGTCTCATCTTGCGCAGGTCTGGCCTCGGCCGCCATCGATCAAGATGGTTTCCCCGGTAATCCAACTTGCCTTATCAGATGCCAAGAAGAAAATCAACTCTGCCACTTCTTCCGGTTCACCAACGCGCCCCAAGGGATGTGTCAATTTGCTCTTCTCGAGAAACTGTCGATATTCATCCTCTGTCATCCCGCTGGTCAGATGGAGATGCGTTCTTACCACACCAGGGTTTACCGCGTTCACCCTCACCCCTTTGGCTGCAAGCTCTAAGGCGGCACACCTAGTGAGTTGGTCTACGCCCGCTTTGCTGACACAGTAAGCAAGTACGTTGGGAAAAGCCCTCTGTCCATTTACGCTAGAGACATTTACTACACTGCCTTTTCGTTCAACAAGGTGTGGGGCCGCGCATCGTAGCATATAAAAAGGTGCTCTGAGATTGATGTTCATAAGACGGTCCCAATCTTCAATACTAGTGTTCTCTATGGTCCCATTTGCAATTACACCTGCCGCGTTCACCAAGACATCTATGCCGCCAAGTTCTGCCACGATTCTATCGATTACCGCTGCGATTTGTTTTTCATCGGTAAGGTCTGCTTGAAAAACAGCTGCTTTACCGCCTTTGGACCGAATCTCTTCTGCAACCGCAGAAAGTTCTCCCAATCGGCGTGCAATAAGCGCAACCGAGTATCCTTCATCGGAGAAACGAAACGCGCACGCTCTTCCAATCCCGCTACTGGCACCCGTAATTACTGCCACTTTGTCTGACTTCTTGCATGAATCCATATGAATGTTGCCCCCTTATCTTGTATCTATAGATCTTGATTGTTCGTCACACCAACCAGACTGTATTTGTTCATCGCTTCCCTCAGTTCTTTGATTATTCTCTGCCTTAGGATCTCCGGTTCAACCACCACCGCATGACTCCCCAAACTCATTACCCATCTCATTATTTCGCCAAGGCTTCCGGTAGTGAGACTTAGCCTGAACCCTCCGTCAGGCAGTTCCTCGATTTGTTGACTTGAATGCCACACTTTGTCTTTAACATATGGCACTTGAGTGCTATCAAATTCAATTATGACCTTCTGAGGTGTGCCTCTTTCGAGGGTCAGGCTATCGCCAAAGTATTCCTCAATGGAAAAGTCTACCGGAATCTCAAAGGTCTTGTCTGTCATCTTGATCGAACCTATCCGGTCCAACGCAAAAATACGCACTTCTCTTCTTTCATGGCAAAAAGCAATGCAATACCAAGACCCTTCTACAAGCCTTAGATGGTATGGATCGATCTCACGGACGGTGTGTTCGTTGCGGCTAGCGCTATAGTACTCAATACTCGCCGTTTTTCGTTTCTCCAATGCCTCCGTCAAAACCTGATAGGCTTGAGCAACTTCGATTTCATCGCCACGCATTGGATCTACGTGAAAAGAAACTGCCTCGACCGCCCTTTCAAGGTCCACTTCTATCTCTTCCGGCAAAAGCAACCGGATCTTCATCATCGCCCTGTTCAAAGCATCTTCCAATGGAGTTCCTTTGCACTGCATCAGGAGTTTCTGGCCGAGAAACAATGCTATGGCTTCCCCTTCTTGCAGTTTGATAGCAGGAAGCGAAAACTGATCCGCATAATAGTAGCCTTTTCGGTCTTGATCGTATTCTATGGGAGCCATAAACTGATCCCGAAGACGCTCAATATCACGCTCAACAGTTCTTTTGTGGACCTCGAGATGTTCAGCCAAATAGGAACAATTGGGGTAGCGTCCCGCAGCTATGAGCCTGTCAATTTCGTACAATCTCCAGAACCCAGTTATGTTTACACCGGGACTCAATCCGGAGGTAGTGTATCGTTTTTTGGCTGTAGCCGGCGCGTGCTTTGAAGCCTTGATGGTTTCGGGTGAGGTTAGCCTATCCCTGCTCAACGATTCGTAAACCCCACTTTTTGGCGCGGAAGGTTTGGGTCTCATCATAGCACTCAAGCTCCTTTGAAACTCTACTTGCTTAGCGGTATGGCTTCGTACCTAGTGCTAGCCTCTATACAAAAGTAGCACGGAATTTGATGTTATATTACTCCGCCGTGTACTCTTTTACCTGCTTTATGGAACAAGGCTTTCGCAAATGATGTGTCTATGGAACATTAGTACCTCACGCTAAAGGAAAATCTCGCCGCTGCAGCGAACTTCCAGCCAAGCGTAGGGGTATTTGCAGTTGAGGAGGAGTTATCATGGAGAGGAACAAAACTGTATTTCTCAACGGAAGAGTGTTTACAGATCTAAAAAAGGAAGTAGAAGCCCTCTTGGTAGAGGAAGGCACGATAGCCGAATTGGGGACTACATCTGAGATTCTGGAAATGATAGGGGATGTTGAGACCTCTTCCGCAAAAATCGTGGACCTTCAAGGGAAAACAGTGATACCAGGTTTTGTTGACTCGCACAACCACGTGCTCGGCGCAGCAGACTTGTTGGAAGGCGTAAATTGCTTCGGTCTGAAGTCGATAGAGGAAGTAAAAGAAGCCGTGGCTCGCAAAGCCAAAGAAAAGGAAAAGGGCGAATGGATAACAGGTGCAGGTTGGATAGAGAGCCAATTTGAAGAGAAACGCATGATTAATAGATATGACCTGGACGAAGCTGCTCCTAACAATCCTGTGTGCCTGTCGCGTTTATTCGGACTATGTGCAGTTAATTCGAAGGCTCTTGAAGCAGCGGGGATATACAAGGGATTCGTTCCCAAAGCAGGAAGGATCGATTTGGATGAATCCGGCGAACCAAACGGTATTGTAAGAGAAGCTTCTCAAGAACTCATCACACATGCAATTGAGAAGGGCGCGGCGGGACCGAGTCAGGAAGTATTGGAAAGTCGTATCCTGTTGGTCCTACATGAGCTCCTTAAGTACGGCGTAACATCTCTGCTAGATCCCGGTATTACAGGAACTGTTATGCGCGCCTACACCAGTTTGTGGGCCCAGAGAAAACTCCCTCTGAGGGTAAGCGCCATGCCTACCTGGCACGGTAAGTCTGCCATACATGGAGAGTATGTCATCAATCCTATGGTCGAAGCAGGCTTACAGCCCGGTTTGGGTGATTCGCGCTTCAGAGTTGGCAATCTCAAAATGGCTATAGATGGGGGTCTAGGGACCAAAACTGCCATGATGCACGATCCTTTCATAGATGGAACCCGGTCCACCATACCTGCAAGGGTAGATCTCAACAAGCTAGGAATCTACATATCAGACGCGCACCTTTCAGGCTGGGGTGTAGGAGTTCACTGTTGTGGGGACTTAGCGCAAGACATCTGCCTATCTCATATCGCTGATGCCATTTCCAAGCGTAAACCCTTCCCCTACCAAAGACATCACATTATTCATGGCTACCTGCCCACCTCATATGCACTAAAGGTGATGTCGGATTACGATATTGGGATATCTCTTCAACCGGGGTTCATCTATGTCGAAGGGGACGTCTATCCACAAGCCATACCAGAAGAGAAATTTGCATGGTTCAAGCCAGCAAAGGCATACTTGGAGCGCGGTATTAGGGTAGCTATCAACACAGACGTACCTTCAGGACCATACAACCCATTTGTTACCTTGTATGGAGCAGTAGCGAGAGAAACCTTGGGAGGATTGGATTTCGGAAGAGATCAAGCCCTGACTGTAGAAGAGGCTGTACGTTCATTCACCCAAGGCGGTGCATACTTGGCGTATAGAGATACAGAGTGCGGATCTCTAGCTCGGGGCCTGTATGCAGACATGGCAATTCTGGATAGAGACATATTCTCGGTAGACCCTCGCGAATTGCTTGAGACCAATGTACTCGCGACGATTCTCGGCGGAGAGTTTGTGTATATGGCCGATAATGCTCCCAACGAATGGAAGGGTCTCTAGGGCAATGACTCTTGGGACTCCTTAAAAAGAGAAGGTAAGGCTCGCTGATGCAAAGAGTCTTACCTCTCGATGAATGTTAATTAAGAAACTTTTGAATCTCTACGTTATATCCGTTGGGATCACTTATAAAGAAGTGATATATGTTGAACTGCTGATTGACCTTAGGTCGATCGTGTGGGGTAAATCCCAATTGCACAAGGCGCTCGTACACTTCATCTACTTTGTCGGTAACCAACGTGAGTATAGGGCTTCTCCCGGATATGGCAACATCCAGGTGTTCGCAGAAGCCTATTAGCCCACCTTGTGTAACTTCATAGATCCTGCAGGTTCTTTGGTCTTGGTAGAGACTCAAACCTAAGGCACCTACGTAGAACTTATGAGTTTCTTCTATGTCCTTGGTGCCATAAAAGGCGATGAACGATTCCCACATGTTTACACCTCCCCGGAATCCATCTAGTTATCTTTTACATACAGTCTAACCTTATCGATTTGCCCACGGGCACGCCTCCCAGCGAGCAAGCCCCCATGGTATTCGCAAACAATCTCTACGTATGCCGCTTCACAGGGACTTCACGATGATCACACGTGGCGACAATCGATTCTGACTGTCGCCACGTGCCTAGTTGATTAACTTATAACGTTCTTGATCCATTGCCCATCTTTCATTATTGCTATAGGGTTCTCTAACACCTTCATATCCTGGCAGGGGCAACCTTCGACAACAAGCAGGTCGGCAACTCGATCCTCTTTCAAAGTGCCTACAACATCCTTGAGCCCGCACAGTTCTGCCGGAAGAGCGGTTGCTCCCTTTATCACTGTCATCGGGTGTGCACCCAATTCCACCATTATCTCCATCTCTCTGACAGTAGCAATAACTCCCTTCACCTTTGCGGAAGGCAAATCTGACCCAACTGCAAACCTAGCACCTGCGTTAAGCACAAATTGGAAACTTCTCCTGTGATACTCACGCGCTAATTCCAGTTTTTTCAAGGCAAATTCCTTAGCGCCATGCTCACGGTAGAGGAAAATCGAATCTGTAACCACAAGAGTAGGCACGCACACCACTCCTGATTCGGCTAACATCTTGGAGACCCTCTCATCCAGAGAATAGCAGTGCTCAACCGTGTCCACCCCATTTAGGATAGCCATTTCCACTCCTTCCGCTCCGCCTGTATGGGCTGCCACGTGTTTGCCTGCAAAATGAGCAACTTGTGTAGCCGCCAAGACTTCGTCCGGGGTCATCTGAGTAGATCCGAAACCCTCATGTTCACCCATTATCCCTCCGGTCATCATTATCTTTATGAAATCGGCACCTCGCTTGAGTTGTTGCCTGACTACTCGCCTGACCTCATACGGGCCATCACACTCGACGCCTGAGGAGTCGTAAGCATGACCTCCGGTAGTCGTGATAGGTTCGCCGGATATGAACAACCTAGGCCCGCGAAATTCGCCTGATGACACCAGATCTCTGAGCGCAAAATCCACTCCTGCCTCATCGCCCAAAACCCTGCACGAAGTAACTCCGCCTTCCAGAAACTCCTTTGCTCTTTGAGCTGCTCTTACAGCAAGGTCCGGCACGCGTGCGAAATCCTGTCTCGGATTTATGAAAAAAGTGAGGTGCATGTGACTATCCCATAGTCCCGGTAAAACTGTCTTTCCTTTCAGGTCAATAACGTGGTCTTCTTGCTTCAAAACGCTACCTTCCTGCAGTGCGCCGCTTTCCAGAATCCTTCCCACTCTTGAACCGCAAATCTCTAACGACATATTGACCTGGGGCCGATTTGCAATACCATCGATTAAACGACAATTCGTCAGCCAAAGACTCACGTCAAAACCCCCTCTTAATCGTTTGATCATCCTGAAATATCCATTACCTGTCTAAATCTTCGCACCCAAAGCCGCAGACTCCTGCATTGAAAGACTAGAAACGAGCCTTCGTGGTAATCTCACAAGTAAATTTTTGAGTTTGCTCCAAATGGCGATCACAAAATCGAGGTAAGCGTCTCTAGCAGCATGATAGAGACGGCCGCGCAAGACAAGCAATACCATTGCTTCCCTATTCAAGCAGGAGAAGCGACACGCTTTATGGAATTGAAATGACAATACTTGAATGAGAGGTGAGCGACCGTGTCCAATGCTGTGTTCAAGATAGAAAAGCCAAAGAATGAGCCGGTGTTGTCCTATGCGCCGGGGACGAAAGAAAGAAAAGAACTAAAGGCTCGTCTGGTTGAACTTAGGAATCAGGAGATTGAGATACCCCTTATAATCGGTGGCAAGAAAGTGCGTACTGGGAAGTTAGGCAAGTGCATAATCCCTCATAATAAAGAAACTGTTATCGGTAGGTACCACATGGCTGGAGAGGACGAAGTAGCCCAGGCCATCGAAGCAGCCCTCGCCGCGCGGAGCGAGTGGGAAGCAATGCCGTGGGAGCATAGAGCTTCTATCTTCCTCAAAGCCGCAGAGATGCTCTCGGGTCCGTATCGTAGCACGATCAATGCCGCTACCATGCTATGCCAGAGTAAAACTGCCTATCAAGCTGAGGTCGATGCTGCTTGTGAGCTTATCGACATGCTCAAGTTCAACGCTTATTTCCTAAATGAGATCTATAAAGAACAGCCGGAGTCTACAAAAGACGCTTGGAACCGTATGGAGTACAGGCCACTTGAAGGATTTGTGTTTGCGGTAACGCCCTTTAACTTCACCTCCATCGCAGGCAATCTTCCTACAAGCCCTGCTATGGCAGGAAACGTAGTTCTATGGAAACCTGCCTCGTCTGCAGTATATTCTGCATATCATGTGATGATCGTACTTCAAAAAGCGGGTCTGCCCGATGGAGTCATAAACTTCATCCCCGGTCCCGGAAACGTGCTCGGAAACATAGTACTTTCGAATCCCTGGCTTGCGGGAGTACACTTTACTGGGTCTACCGCCACCTTTCAGTCAATGTGGCAGACTGTGGGCGAAAACCTACCAAACTACAGAACTTATCCTAGACTCGTAGGCGAAACGGGCGGCAAGGACTTTGTGTTTGTTCATCCATCCGCAGATTTGGAGCCGCTTGTCACAGCCCTTGTACGAGGTGCATTTGAGTTCCAGGGACAGAAATGCTCCGCTGCATCCCGCGCTTATGTCCCGGAGAGTATTTGGCCCAAGCTAAAACAAAGATTGATCGAAGATGTCGAGAGCATAAGAGTAGGGGATGTAGAGGACTTCAGGAACTTCATGGGGGCTGTTATTGACCTTCAGGCATTCCGTTCCATCAAGAGCTACATCGAGTATGCTAAAGAATCCCCAGAAGCGGAGATAATCTGCGGCGGAAAATGCGATGATACCGTAGGGTTCTTTATAGACCCCACTGTCATTGTAACCACCAACCCACACTTCAAGACCATGCAAGAGGAAATCTTTGGGCCTGTCCTTACCATATACGTCTACAAAGATGAAGATATCGAAGAAGCCTTAAATCTTTGCGACTCGACTTCAATCTATGGCTTAACAGGTGCAGTCTTCGCTCAAGACAGAAAAGCTATAGTAGAGATTGAAAAGCGTCTCACGCACGCGGCAGGTAACTTCTACATTAACGACAAACCCACCGGCGCAGTTATCGCTCAGCAGCCGTTTGGCGGCGCAAGAGCTTCGGGTACAAATGATAAAGCCGGCTCCAAGATAAACATGATGCGCTGGGTTAGCGCACGGGCAATAAAAGAAAATCTCAATCCGGCAGTAGGGTACAAATACCCATTCATGGATGAGAAATAGAGTTTTAGACAATAAACTACCGGCAACATCCCGTTGCCGGTAGTTTATTTACTCACAAGACAATGACGTCTTCGCAATCACGTCTTTGCGCTACGCTACGCAAAATAGTCAATCACATCTTTGTTTCTAGGCTTTGGCGCCGGTCTCTCACCATCCGGATAGCCTAACGTTACTGTACACACATGATTGTAACCCTCAGGGATTTTCAATTCCTTGGCAATGGCTTGCCCCTTGTCTGACCGGAAGATCAGTTCCGGAGATGTCATGATACATGAACCGATCCCTAAAGATTCTGCAGCCAAGGCGATGTTTTCAGCGGCCAAGGCGCAATCTAACTGGACAAATCGAGACTGAGAGTCAGCGCTTATGATAACAACAGTAGGAGCATTGAAAAATGGGCTATAGTTGGGATCGGACGCTCTTTGAGCCATACGCTCAGAACCAGACTTGAGCAAATTCTCCCTTGCTACTTCAGTAATTCTCGCAAAGATTTCCTTGTTTTGGATTACAGTGAAATGCCATTTCTGCTGATTCATTGCGTTTGGAGCCAAAAGAGCGCATTCCATTATAACCTCAAGTGCCTGGGCGGGTATCTGATCTTGCTTGTATTTGCGAATGCTCCTTCTTCTCTTTATAACCTCAATGGTCTCATTCATAGACGCAGATCACCTCCTCCATTTGGCAGCTAAGATAACTACAAACGAAACACGAAAGATTAGCTACATTGCCTAACGCACTATATACCGCAAACCGCCCAGGGCCCAGACGAACCATACATATATTATGACTCTTTGCTCAAGATCTCCTCTTCCCTACCTCCAAACGCCTTCCAGTAGGCGATGCTGGCGAGAAGATAAAGAACTGCTGTAATGAAATACGGCACCTCATAGTTATACCTTGACATTATGTAGCCGGCCGCGTAGGCGCTAAGAGCTCTTGCGACATTGTCAGATATCCTCATTAGGCTAGATATTTTTCCTCTCTTATCTGCCTCCACGATCTCCATGGAAAAGTTTGACGCAACAGGATTTGACATATTCATAAGGGCAGAGCGCATAAAAAGCGCGAATGATACCAAATATATATTAGGAGGAAGAGCAATTAGGAGCAAAAAGGGAATGGAGGCGAGTTGAGTCCCAACCACAGTCTTTACTTTGCCATATCTTGAAGCAAGCACGGGAGCAAGTAATCCCGCAATAGCGGTCGCGCCTTGACTAAACGAAAGGATAAGTCCAACAACTCCGCTGTCGACCTGGAGTTTGCCTGACAGGAATACGTTGAAAAAAGGAACAACAAGGCCTGCTCCAAATCCGATCAAAACGCTATAAACCAGCAGGTTCCACACGTCTCTATTTCGCATGACGTCAACCAACCCAAGAATCTCCTCCCAAGCGCTCTTGGAAGTTGGTTCTTTCTTCTCATCCAAAGTTGCACCATCGATTTCCTTTTCAGAACTATCCGAGATAGTCTCGTTGACGGTATGTCGGCTTGCCTCAACTATCTTGTAGACGGGAAACACTCCCGCAAGAGTTATGAGAGAAAACAATGCTAGGGATATTCGAAAGGCAGTAACTGAACCGAAGACGCCCAGTTGACGCGGAAGGAAGCCCCCTATTAGGCTACCCATCATATTGGCAAACATGGAGAGGCTGAAGTTTGCGCCAAAGAGCTTAGGCCTGTCTTCGGCCGAACTGCTCTCTGCCATAAGAGGCGCTCCCGAGGTCATCTGACACGCTTGTGCGATCCCCACAACACACGAGAATATGATCATGGTAAGAGGTGACGAAGAAACAGCCATACCCAGGTATCCAACTGTGGTCAATATGCCACCTGCGATGAGTACTGGCCTGCGCCCCCTACTGTCCGATATTATCCCTGCGGGAACCGATGCTACTGCCGCTGCAAGCATTCTTGCTGAGAGGATTGTCCCTAGAATAGTCTCATCGAACCCCAAGGACAAAATGTAAAGACCTTGGATAACTCCATAAGCACCTTGTGCCAAAGAACCCATCATTATGCTCTTCAAATAAAGATTCGCGTTCTGTTGAAACCGAAACAATTTGCCTCTGTGTCCCATTCGCCCATTCACCCTCAATTCCGCGCATCCTCGCGTATTTCCAGCACTGCCGATGCCAGAAATTCAAAACGATACACAATCACAAATGGTCCTGTGATCGATTATTTCTACAGACGTAGTAATGATATCACAATTCGAGGTTTCGTTCTCGCCAGAGGCGCTGCCGCTGCTTTCTCTACGCTCTTACCTTGACCATGAGGCGATTTTTGCAATACAATCCAGTCACTGGTACTTCAATATGACCTGAATTTAGGAGGTTTTCTTGTTGAAGCAAATCCCCATGCCGGGCTTGGAAGCCCCTGTTACTGTAAATCAAGATTCTTACGGAGTATCGCACGTGTTTGCACAAAATGAACTAGATCTTTTCTTTGCTCAAGGCTACATAACTGCCAAGGATCGACTGGTCCAAATGGAACTCATGCGCCGTAAGGGCAAAGGACAACTAGCCGAAATCTTCGGTTCAAAGCATATAGAGTCCGACTGGTTCGAACTTACGATGGGTCTTTCCCTCACCGCCGAGGCGCAGCTGCGTGAATACCAAAAAACAGACTCGTACATGCTCAAAGTCATACAAAGCTACGCATCCGGTGTGAACGCGTATATGGATGTCCTTCGGGAAAGTGGCGGGTGGCCTGCCTTCTTC
Organism: Bacillota bacterium; assembly: GCA_033810155.1. Classification (GTDB taxonomy): domain Bacteria; phylum Bacillota; class Sulfobacillia; order Fermentithermobacillales; family Fermentithermobacillaceae; genus UBA3907. The sequence continues at coordinate 27,485 of JAPXKJ010000010.1, forward strand.
CAAAGTGCCGGCTATGAACCTGCGCCTTGGGCCCCCATCGACACTCTCATAGTCCAAGGATTAATCACTCAAGACCTTGCGTTCGGCGTAGGTCAGCTCGATCGAAGAAGCCTTGAAGAGCACCTAGGCAAGACAAGAACCGACGGGATCCTTCCTGAGTGGCCCTACAAAAGCCAATTTCCATACGATCAGGGCCCTTATCCTCACAATCCGTACTGTGACGAAGAAGCACTCCATAGGCGGCTGTTGGGCCTTGGGCCCGGACGAGGCGTAGGAGGAACGAGTAACCCGGTCGGGGATAACGACCAAAAAAAGCCATCTGTTCCTGAGAAGCAAAATGGGCACCGGCCTACGCTTAACGAAGACTTCACTCTCGGGTTTTGTGACCAAAGAGACGGTTCGCTGGGTAACAGCAACAACTGGGTCGTTAGCGGCGAAGTGACAGACACCGGCAAACCCTATCTAGGGGGCGACCCACACCTGGGACTTACCTTGCCTTCTATCTGGTATGAAATCCATCTATGCTGTCCAACGCTTAATGTCTATGGGGTCAATTTCCCCGGAGTTCCGTGCGTCATAATAGGACACAACTCCAGTGTGGCTTGGAGCCCAACTAACGGCCAAAACATTCAGACCTTTTACTACAAGGAACAGACAGACCCTGAGCATCCTCAAATGTACTACCACGACGGTAGTTGGAAACCATTTTCATACTGCAACTTTGTCATTCGCGTAGAAGGCGAGCCTGCTAAAAACATTAGTATACCATGGACTGTTCACGGACCCGTAGTCAGCAGGCTTCTTCCCAATTTCCCTGGAATCAAGAAGGATGAGGTCATATCCATGGCGTACACTGGCAATCTCTTTTCAGATCTGATGCAGTCAATCTATAATCTTAATCGCGCCCAGAACGCAGATGATATAAAAGAAGCACTATCTCACTGGGGCAGTCCGACTCAGAACTTCGCGTACGCCACCACCCAAGGGGATTACGGCATAATTTCTCCAGGCTATTATCCGATTCTCAAGGACGGAGAACCATGGCTCTTGCTGTCGGGAACAGGAGAATGTGACTGGGCTGGCCTTATTCCCTACGAACACGTCCCTTCAACCATGAACCCTGAAAGGAAGTATGCGTCTTCGGCAAACGAACGGCAGGTGGGCAGAACTTACGCTTACAAGATAGGTTCATCTGACAATTCCTTCTGCGGAGGGTGGCGAGGACAGACGATCAACTCATTTCTGAGCGATGCCTCCCATCACCCCTTAAAAAGGCGGAGCATGGAACAACTTCAAGCCTGTAACCTCGACTCTTTAGCAAAGTCCATGGTTCCTGTCGTCTTGAACCTGGTTCACCGCCTCAAATCGGAATCCTCATCTGCGACGCTTCCCGAAGGGGTCGAGCTTGCCGCAAACATCCTGGCATCATGGGACTTCAACATGAATCGCGATGAGTCAGCGCCTCTTATCTGGGACGCTTTTCTCTCCTTTTATTTCAGAGACGTTTTCGGACCGTGGTGGCGTTTTTCCGGGTTAGACCAGTTGAGAAGATATAGTCTTGAAAACGTTCATTTTCCTTCAGGCGGTTGGAAAGGCGCCTTCCTTCAATCTTTGGAAGTCATGACAACCGAATCCCCCGATCCGGAAACTTACAAAGCAGCGTTGTACCCGGGAGGAGAACCCCAGTCTTGGTTCTACGATCCTGTGCTTTCCGAAGACAGGAACAAGGACAAAGTGATTCTTGGCTCTTTTGCAAAAGCTATCAGTTACTTACAGGGGGAATATGGGCCTAATGCTGACGATTGGAGTTGGGGCAAACACCATACGCGAAAGATCCCATCCCTTCTGGAGCAAAAAGTACTGGATAGGGGCCCATATCCTGCGGATGGCAACTCTCGCACACCAAATGCATCGGGCGGAAAAGAACCTTCGACACATGGGCCAAGCTGGCGGATGGTCGTAAGCCTTCAAGAACCCATCAAATCATGGGGAATCCTACCCGGAGGCCAGGCAGAAGATCCAATGTCGCCTCACTACGACGATCAGTTCAAACTGTGGAAAGATTACAGATACAAAGAACTGCTATTTGAAACAAATCCAACCTTTGAGGTGTCTGATACTATTAAAGAAGTATACCAACTTGTGCCTCACCAGTTGTAACCTGAAAAGGAGGGCATGCAATTGGACAACAAATCTAGACGTTGGGCTACCTCTGGCTCTCTCTTTCTTCTTACGCTTATAATCGGCTTTGCAGCTTTTGCGACAGGATGTTTTCACGATGACGAGCCTGGGCCAGAGCCACCAACTGTTGCGGTAGACCCGCGATTAGAAAAAACCATTCCGGTAGACGGCATGATAGTAACTTCGGATACTGTTTCGGAAGTACTTTCTCCAGACGGACGCTTTCTTCTCGCTGCAAGGACAGGTACCGGCGGCAGCGATATGCTGCTCATCCCAATCATCGGCGATATATCCGAACCCATCTCAGTGGACTCAGTGTCCAAAGAGTGGCTCAAAGACACATGGTTCGACTACAGAGCGCTTGATTGGCTATCTTCCACCGAGTTTCTTTATGCGAAAATGGGCTGGCAACCCTCGGGCGCCCACAAAGGCGAAAGAGGATCATGTGTCGTTTTGGGGACGATAACCGAAGGCAGTAGCGGAGAGAAACCCGAAATTTCCCTAGAAGAATTAGTATTTGTTCCTCTTCCTAATTACGACAGCTCGCTTCAGATTCGAGTCATCGCTGAGAAAAATGCGATTTACATGAACAATAACACGACCATGTGGAAATTCGATATCTCAGAAAAATCCTTGTCGGTGCTGAAAGACGACGTTCCAGACTACCTGTACAGACAGCCGATGCTTTCACCTGACGGAAGTTTCTATGTGTATGAAGTCAACGAAGGTGATCAAAGCGGAATATTCATATTTGACACAGAGACAAGGACCGAACGCCTTCTTTTGGCGACAGGAGATACCATTAGCTTCTATCCGGCTTGGTCGTATGATAGCAAGTATATCGCCGCATACACCTTGGAAAGAAAGCCCGGATCTACGGGTACCTCATGGCAAGATTATCTCTTTTTCGAAGGAGAAGACGGACCATTGGGTATTGGCTCCTCAATAACAATCGTAGATACTGATGGAAATATAGTAGAGAATGTCACGGTAGAAGGGAAATATCTGCGTTATTTCGTATGGGCACACAACCAAGATACTCTGGCCTTTCTGGCAGGTCTCCCAAATGAAGAGAGCGAAGGCGACTGGATGTACCAACCAGTAGTGTCTGACAGCGTGTGGATCACAAGAATATCCGGAAAGCAGGCATCGGTGGTAAACCTCGGAGATATACCCAAGAACGATGAAGGCGACTATATGGAAATATCGCAGATGGTGTTCGATGCTTGTAGTTCAGGAGTGTTTTGCAATGTGTATGACAACGGAACCTGGTATTTCTCAGAGACGGAGGCGCCGAGCAAAGTTATCGATGGCCCCTGGACCGACTGGATAGATGGAAAACCTCCTATATACGGAAACGCTGTAGTAGGCCTCGTAGATACGGATGAAGGAAAGAAAGGGTTCTTCTTGTTTGACGGCTCTCAAGTCACCCAATTCGGAGAGTTTGAGTGTCATTGGGCAATGGTGGTGGGCTTCAACGATGATTGCCTAATAATCTTCGCAGGTAACCCTTCTGATGAGCATGAAGAGTACATCTACCAACCGGAATCCGGTAATTTACTGGTCTACGATATGGTGCATGTTGTGAAGTAGGAATAACCGGACAGTTTGGGGAGAGACTGGACTTTTACTGTCTTTCCCCGAGTCTACTCCGAACCATCTTCCGTAGGAACTAGTTTGCCTCTTATCACTAACCTTGCTGTTGGCTTCATGCTGTAATCGCAAGTTACCAATGCTATGAGACTGTCTTCTCCGTTGCCCTCTATGACCCAACTATCTTCTGCTTTTACGATGAGCGCGTCATAAACTTCGTAAGTGTAAATTTCTTGGGCTGTGGTGATCTTAATGATGTCCCCTTTCTCAATCTCACCAAGTCGGTTAAAGTGCCTGCCGTATGTACGATTTCTATGACCTGCAACGCTGTAACACCCAACGGCCCCTGCCTCTACTCCTTCTTCTATCTTTGCAACGCCAAGATACAAATTACTCTCAGTTAGTTTCTTGAAGATCGGTTCTTTCAGGTTGATCTTTTCGATCTCAAGCACACCGTCTATATCTTCAGGCTTTATTTTGTCCCACACATCTTCTGAGGGAAGTTCCTCATCGGGCTGCCTCTGCTCCAGTTCAAAGGAAACTTTCTCCCAAGCATCCAAGATCTCTGCTTCTTTCTTGTCGTAGTATGCATCTCTTACCTTGGGATAGGCAATGACACAGAACCCTATCAGTATCAAACCAATGGAACAAACCCTTTTCATAAAGCAAAGTTCCCTCCTAGATCAGGGCAAAGAGAAGCCGAGGTTTAGCTCAGCTTCTCTTCGTCCATCATCCTCTATTGCTTCTTTTTAAGGCCCAATACTAACCCACAAAGTACCATGGCTCCACCTGCTCCATAGAACAACCAATGTGAAATCTCGCCCGTCTTGGGAAGAGGCTTAGGCTCTTGCTTTGGCACCTCTTCTTCCGGTATCTCTATTACTTCTGGTGGAACCTCAGGCACTTCCTCTTCCGGCACCTCTTCAGGCGGAACCAGAGGAACTTCCTCTTCGGGTATTTCTTCCTCCGGAACCTCTTCCTCCTCCTCAGGAGGATACTCCGGGGGCTCTTCGCCGCTAGACTGAGCAGTAAACGTCCACAGAACGGTAGCTGTTGCACCTTGATATTCGTTCCCTGTTTCAGGCCCGGGAAGACTTACGGTAGCCACAAGTTCTTCCCTCGCTCCAGGATTAAATATCCCCAGCTCCACAGCTGATGTTGCAAAGTCATCCATACCCCCATCATATATCTCGGTCCCTCTGAGAGTTACCCGCAGTTTCAGTTGCTCGGATAGATCCTTCTCTCCCTCTTCCGGAACTACCTTCTGCGCGGTTAGATATAACGTAAAGGGCCTTGAATAGTTGTTTTTAATAACCAGGGTCTTTTGCACATAGTCGCCAGGATTCATGTTGTTCAAATCGAACAAAGCAGCAGGAGACGGCGATACCTCAAGCCCGGAACCAGTGCCCGTGACAGTCACCGTAGCCGACTCCTCTGGTTGAGCGTAGCCCGTAGATAAGCCTAGAGAAAACACAAGGCTAGCTATGAGCAGGAAAAACCCAGTTATTTTGAAAACCCTTGATGCTAGCTCCATAAACCACCAACTCTTTTCGGTCGAGTCTTTCGCTTTCACCATGAACTAAATCCTCGCTCCGATCTGACCCGATCTTTTCCTTATGGGCCGCAGCACCCCTAATGCACCCCTGGAACACTGCGGTCCACACATTCAACTCCCTGCTTCTCTGTCACCATTGGGAACGACCCTACTTGACCAAACAATACATCCCATCATTACTCTAAGGAGCTATTGGCAAAGTTGACGGGTCGACTCCCCACTGATCCAAAGCCGCACCATTGGACGCCTGGATGGCTTCGGCTTCTACCTCCAAGGTGAACGTTGCACCCTGATAGTCGTTGTCCATTTCCTTGCCGGCGAATATCACTTCTTCAATTAGATGGGCGGTAGATTCGCCTGCCGCCACTGGACTTGTATAATAGTACCAGCCTTCGTAGTACTCCCAGCCATCAAGGATTGGAAAGTCAGCCATTACATAGTCTTCGTCAGCAATTGTTACTACGTTAGGGAGGTCACCGCTCCATTCCGGACTCAACTTGACTCTAACATATACTGCTTTCGAACCTGTGTTTTCTACATAAACGATCTTCGTGTAGTCATCGCCAGGGTTGACGTTTTGTATACCATTTTCCGGGAAGGGAACTAACGCCTGCAGGTCGTCATAGGTAACATCATGCAACTCAATCTCAACCGTACCGGCAGTAAACGTGTTTGTGACAGGTCCGGCACCTGCAGTGAACCATGCCATAGTACCACCTACAACAAGAAGGGCTGCTAGAACCAATGCGGAACCGATCAGAAGATTCTTTCTATTCATCGAGGATATTCTCCCTTTTTGTTTATTTTTGCGGCCAGGCTGCCACCCTAAAGGGAGAGGCCCTATAGCTTTGCGTCCTTAGGTTTCCCTAAGTTTGCCAAAGTTTAGTACCTAAATCAAAGAACCGGAAAATCGAAACTATGGACCAGGAACATAGGGTTGATCTGGAGTAAAAGGTAATGTGTCTAGCCCCCACACCTCCTTCCAAGCATCATGCGTAGTCTGAACACCTTCTGCCACAACTTTGATGGTAAGAAACTTACCGGTATACTCAGGCCCCAATGCCGTAAAGGAGACACTTGCTAACAATGGGCTGGAATACTGTCCCTGGGTTAAATAGTACCTAAAGTAGTAGTAGCCGTCTGTGTGAAGAACCCA